>DIRJ01000016.1:0-48151 GCA_002427505.1 Mageeibacillus sp. UBA5439 | reverse complement strand
TGGGTTCGAATCCCACCGTCTCCGCCAGAAAACTCAGTTGAAAAAGCGGCACTATCTTTTCAGATGGTGCCGCTTTTTTAGCAGGCTTCAATTTCTTTAATAATAAACTCATTGCCTGTCAGAAGGTAGGTTTTCTCGCTCTGACAGTAGGGACAAGTTCGGCCATGGTCAACCGTTGAATAAGTTTTTTCACAGTCTTCACAATAGGTGACGGCTTTGATCTCTTCAATCTTCAGCTCAGCATCCGCTAAGAGCTCGCTGCGCTTGACGGCCCATTGCCAGCAGTCCGTGAGATAAAAATCAATGACACCTGAGACTTCTCCCAGCTGAACGGTGACAGCAGAGACAGACTCCAGTGAGTTGTCTCTGCCGACTTCCTCCACACTCTTGATAATGTGGAACACGATTCCTAGCTCATGCATTGCTTTTACTTAGCCTTTTTAGGACTAAAGGTAATTTTAAGCTGACGTTTGAGCATATAGGGCAAAATAGATTTCATTTTTTCTTCAGCTACAACCATCTTGCTGCATTCCGGCCGTTCACGATAAAGGTGAATCGCATCGAACTCGCATTTGGTGGTACATACGCCGCAGCCGATACATTTATTCTGATCGACGACAGATGTTCCGCAGTCTAGACAGCGCGCAGTTTCAATCTTGACCTGTTCTTCCGTGAAGACTTTGCGTCCGTCGCGGAAGCTATGAATGTTGTTGACACTCTTGTCGACTGCAGCCTTCTGGCGTGGCGCCTTATCGTATTCGCCGATTACGAGATTGTCCTTGTCCAGTTCGACGTAATGACGGCGGTCACGGCCGATGGTCAGGCTGGAGTTTGGCTGTACGAAGCGGTGCAGGCTTTCTGCTGCAACTTTACCGGCTGCAATTGCGTCAATGGCAAACTTGGGTCCGGTGTAAACATCGCCGCCGACAAAGATATCAGCTTCTGCTGTCTGATAGGTGAAGGCATCAGCCATTACGGTGCCGCCGCCTCTGAGCTCAACCTTACTGCCAGCAAGCAGTGAGCCCCACTCAACGCTTTGTCCGATACTGAGGAAGACATTGTCACAGTCTACGGTCATCAGTTCGCACTCGTCATATGCGGGGTTGAAGCAGCCGGTTTCATCACAAACGGAGGTACAGCGCTTGAGGACAATACCTTTGACCTTGCCGTCTTCAAGCAGGATTTCTTTAGGTCCCCAGCTACAGTCAATTTTGACGCCTTCTTCCAGTGCCTCGGCGACTTCTTCATCTGTGGCAGGCATGGTCTCAAAATCTTCCAGGCAGAACATCAGGACTTCATCTGAACCGCAGCGCAGGCTGGTGCGGGCGACGTCAATGGCGACGTTACCGCCACCGATGACAACAGTTTTACCCTTAACTTTATAGTCTTCGTTGTCGCTTACCGTGTGCAGCAAATCAACTGCGGACATGACGCCTTCTGCGTCTTCTCCCGGTATACCCGCTTTCCGGCTGCCCTGGCAGCCGATGGCCAGGTAGAAACCCTCATATCCTTCAGCGCGCAGCTGATCTAAAGTAATGTCTTTGCCGACTTCAACGCCGCACCTGATGTCAACTCCGAGTTCACGGATGATATCGATCTCAGCGTCGATGACGTCCTTTTCCAGTTTGTAGGAGGGGACACCATAGGTCAGCATGCCACCGGGTTTCTCATTCTTTTCAAAGACGGTGGGTTTGTAGCCGTTGACCGCCAGGTAGTAGGCGCAGGATAAGCCGGCAGGACCTGCTCCGATGATGGCGATCTTTTGCTCGAATAGTTTATCCTTTTCGGCAATCGGAGGAATGATCGGCGGTATGTAACGGGTAGTCGCATCCAGATCCTTCTGGGCAATGAAATTCTTAATGTCATCAATGGCAATGGGCTGATCCACGATGCCGCGGGTACAGGCATCCTCACAGGGACGGTTGCAGATCCGGCCGCAGACAGCAGGGAAGGGGTTCTTCTCTTTGATCAGGGCCAGAGCTTCTGTATATCTGCCCTGGGCTGCCATTTTCAAATAACCCTGGACAGAGATGTTGGCAGGGCAGGCAGTCTTACAGGGGGCAGTACCGGTGTCATGGGTGTTAATTCTGTTGTTGTTACGATAGTCAATATCCCATTTCTCAGGTCCCCATTTAACCTTGTCGGGGAGTTCCGCTACAGGATATTCAATGGCGCCGTCCTTGGTACAAAGCTTTTGTCCCAGTTTGATGGCGCCGGCAGGGCAATGTTCAACACAGCTGCCGCAGGCAACGCAGTTTTCGGTTGTGATGCGGGCCACATAGGCGGAACGGCTCAGGTTAGGAGTATTAAAGAGCAGAGAGGTTCTCAGAGCGTAACAGACATTGACGTTACAGTTACAGATAGCAAAGATCTTGTTTTCGCCGTCGATATTGGTGATCTGATGCACGTAGCCTCTGTCTTCCGCTTTTTTCATGATGCGCATGACTTCGTCATAATCGATGTAGCGGCCGCCCTTGTTGGTTTCCACAACATAATCGGCCATATCGCCTACGGCAATGCACCAGTCTTCAGGATCGTCGGCACAGCCTTCGTTCATGATTTTGCGTGAATAACGACAGCTGCAGGGGCTGGCGGCATACTTGCCTTCATATTTTTTCAGCCAGTGGGATATGTGTTCCACATCGGCTGTTTCGTTTTCCATCGGGATGGCCTTTTCGACCGGAATGACATGCATGCCGATGCCGGCGCCGCCGGGAGGAACCATAGGAGTGATCTTTTCCAGAGCCATAAAGGACATGCGCTCAAAGAAGGCCGCAAGTTCAGGATTCTCCTGCAGGTGATTCCAGTTCATGTTGAAAAATTCAGCGCTTCCCGGGACAAAGAGAGGTACGACATATTGTTTTTCTCTTTCCGGATTTTCCCAGTTATATTCCAGAAAGCCGATATTGCTCATCTCATCCAATAATTCCTGAAGCCTTAAGGGCTCAATGTCTGTGAGTTCTTGGATTTTGTCAAAGGTTCGCGGTGTGCGCACTTTCATTTTCAGGGCAATCTCCGCCATCTCATCAGTGATTGAGCCTGCCAGACCCCAGTATTCCGGATCGTCCACCGTAACTGCCCGTTTTTTGCTTTTCAAAGGAATACGGTTTGTAATCATTTTGGCAGCTTCCGCTACTTTCGGCCTGACATAGTCGTCGCGCGGTATTTTGAAGGGAAGCTTGCTTTCGTCCAGGGGCATGTGTGATTCAACTCTGGGTTTTTTACTCATGTCGGATCTCCTCTTTCTGTCTGGCTTTATTTTTTCACATTATGATATAACTATTCTTTTATCCACTTGTCAGTTTCGTTGCTAAGCCATTCACACCAGGCAGCAACACCTTCGCCGGTCTTCGCTGAGATGGGGAATATTTTAATATTCGGATTACGTTCCAGAGCAAACTCCTTGACTTTTTCCAGATCAAAATCAAAATATTCGATAACGTCCATTTTGTTGATGATCAAAACATCAGAGATGCTAAACATCAGGGGGTACTTGAGCGGTTTGTCGCCACCTTCGGGCACTGAAAGAATCATGGCGTTCTTAGAAGCTCCGGTGTCAAAACCTGCTGTGCAGATCAGGTTGCCGACATTTTCCAGGACCACCAGATCATAGTCTGAGTAGGAGACTTCTTTGAGTCCCTGCTCGGTCATGCCGGCGTCAAGATGGCACATGCCTCCGGTGTGAAGCTGGATAGACTTGACACCTGCTTTGGAAATGGTATGGGCATCAACGTCTGAATCGACATCGGCTTCCATAACAGCAATTTTATACTTGTCTTTTAACTCTTCAAGTGTGCGAAGCAGTGTCGTAGTTTTACCCGAACCGGGCGAAGACATTAAGTTGAGCAGGAAGGTTTTTTCTTTTTTCAGATCTTCCCGGATCCGAGCTGCTTCTTTGTCATTGTTTTCAAAAACACTTTTTTTAAGTTCTATAATTTTGAAGTCTTTCATGTGTTCTTTGCTCTCCTTTGCCCGCAGAAAAAAAGGTTATGGCTGCGGTTGAACTCTATAAAGGACACTCCCGCTGCCTTAGTGCAATACGAAACCGCTCACTAAGAATAAGGAATGTCCCCAATATGTACATATCTTCTTTAATATGTATATAAACAAAAAATTAGACTTATGTCAATTTATTTTAGTTACTTAGACTGTTTATGACTGTCCGGGATGGCATTCATGCCGCCGTCAGTAACATATGCTATGTCCGGAGCCTGTTTTTATTGAAAAAAGATTATTTGCGGGCATATTGCCGGACGCGGTCTGCTGAAGGAAAATAGGAATAAATTGCGTCCAGATAGAGGTCCTCCATTGCGGCAGCATAATTGTCCACATGCATTTTACTGCCTTTTTTGACGTAATCAAGACTGAGACTTGCTTTTTCTTCCGGATGTTCTATCCAATAGTCAATTTGCTCAGCCAGGGAGCCTGCCTCTCCGGCCCGGAAGATATTGCGGGGATGAAGTGCAAAGAAGTGAGTTGCAGAAAGTTCGGAGTCGGAGATTACCGGTACAGCTCCGCAGGCAATCGCCTCCATGCAGGAGAGACCTTCTACCTCGACATCTGCCGCATGAATATACAAATCGCAGCTATTATAAAGTCTGAGCAATTCATCCTGAGTATAAAAACCGAAAATTGGCGGATTTTTCAGGTTCTTACATAGTTTTTGCAGTTCCTTTTTCCTGGGTCCGTTGCCGGCAAAAATAATCTGGAGTTTGTCATGATACTTACTTTGTTTAACTGCCTCCACCAGTAAGTCCTGACGTTTTTCTCCCGAAAGACGACCGACCATAAGCAAGATATACTTATCTTCAAGCTCCGGCGGCTTTCTCGTTTCTATTGCAGTAAACTTCTGATCAACGCCATTGCTGATTACGCGCAGTTCCGCTTTATAGCCATGCTGCTTCAGCTGATTGGCTGTCATCTGCGTCGGACAATGAATGTAATCAAAGTTTTTGTAAAAGCTCCTGTAAAATAATTGATAGAGAAATTCATTGGCAGTTTTGTTTGTACCTAAACCCAGAGTATATGTCACATTTTGCGGCATAACATGAAAAGCGGAAATGCACGGGATACCCATATCCTGTGCGACCATCGCACCTTTGCGGCAGAACAAGGAGGGAACATATAAGTGGATGAGATCAGCTCCTTTGAAAGCATCCTCATAGACAGAGACATCGGGAACTTTTGCCAGTCTGAAACCCTGTTGTTCGATCAGATTCTGAAAGAAAGGAACCCGGAAGGCTGAGATCTTCTCTCCGTACTTATCTTCCGAATCCGCGCAAAGTATTTTTACCGAGTGACCTTTGCCTTCCAGCTGTTCGGCTAAGCGGCGGGCGGTTACAGATGTGCCATTATTAGAGCTGTCAAAGTGGTCGATTACAAATACAATTTTCACAGGAAAGCCTCCCTTGAAAAAGCTTAGCAGACACCAAAGGTCTTAGATCTACGGGTGCTGAGACATTTTTAAAATTATGTGTGAGCTAAGCGACAGCCGGCAGTATCTGTCGCTTTCCTGCAACAGCCGGCTATCAAGTGTATATCGTCTCCAGGCTAGGCAGGAATTACAATACTTGTAAGGAGCTGCGCGATAAATGACAACACTCAGCCAGACAAAAGAACTGCTGTACAGACAGGAGGATGACCGTAATGACCGCTGGCTCAGCCGCTGGCAGGATTGGGCTGTAGTCGCCGGTTTTTTGACTTGCCTGTTTCTTTTCATTAATTATTTCCGGCAGATCAGACATAAGAATGTAATCCACATATCTTTAACTTTATTATTGCTGCTTCATCTATTGTCCAAATATCTGCTAAACCGCAAACATTACCAGACGGCCAGCCGTTTACCGCTTTATAGCTGTAATTTGTCCGCTATTATTCTGGTGCTTGATTTTTTCATTCCGGAAACAATGACCTGGTGGCAGCCGATTCTGGTCTGGGGAGCATTCGCCGGTATCTACGGCGGCTTTTTGGCTATAGTTTTCTCTGCTCCTAGTACATATCTCTTTCCTCACATTACCCACTTTGATTATTACATCGGACATGTGTGTATCACATTTTTAGGCTTGTTTTATGTGATGGAGCAAACACATCCTTTTACTTTACACGCACTTTTGCTGACGTCGGTAATAACAGTCATCTATCTCTTGCTGGTTAATAGGATTAACCCCCGGGTAAATGGAAACTTCGGCTTTATCACTGAAGCGCCGGAACAGATTTCTTTCCTTAACGTTTTGCCACAAAAAGTGTATAAACTATTGTGTACAGTTTCTTATTTGCTGGCTAACTATTTGACCTGGAAAACTGCGAATATGTTGATCTGGAAAGAGTGAAATCATGCATATAACGATTATGGTGCTAATTGGAGTTGTCATATCAATAGACACTTTTATCATACTTATGCTGCGCGCTGCTCAGCGGGCACAGCTTTCCTGGCAATGGACCAGCGGCTATGCGTTTTCATACAGTATTATTCAGGTATTAATGCTAAAACTCGGCAACAGTCTTACTTTTGCAGCCACCGAAGACAGCCTTTTGCAGCGGCAACCATCACTATTTTTGTGGATCGTAATTATACTCTTGATTTTGAGTTGCCTGATCATGATCTGGCGCGGCATTAAAGGCGAGAGTATGTCGGAACGCCATGTCGAGCATCAATCCCGGGCTTATCACTTGAAAAGTGCTTTGTTGCTAAGTTTTGATGCACTTATTTTCGGCTTTATTCTGCGCCTGATGGGTATCACGCTAAACTGGTGGAATCTCCTGATTATCTTTGCAGTTTGTGTTCTGACTTCGTTTATTGGCGCCAGGATCGGTTACCATTATGGGATCGAAAAGGCCGGTTTGCTGCATTACATTGCCGGAGGCATGCTGATACTGGCTGCGGTACTGGTGTATATTGCCCTTAACGTGATGTGATGTAGACTATCTGTAGAGCCTTTGTGGAGATGGTGAGACGTGAAAGAAGCATCGGTCAGGGAAAAGATTATTACTAGTTTTAAGTCTCTTGTTGTGGAGAAAAAGTTCAGCAATATAACTATCAAGGATATAACTGATGGCGCCGGTATTTTCCGTGCTACATTCTATAATTATTTTCAGGACAAGTACGCTGTTTTTGCGGCGATTCTCGAGGATGAACTTTTCTATTTTGTTCGTGAGCTGATTCGCAATAATATGTCTGAAAACGCACTCGAACTGATTGCTCGTTATTTTTACCAAAATAAAGACTTTTGTAAAAAGGCTATGGAAGTCGATGGCGTCAACTCATTTAAGGCAGAGCTGCGTCAGCAGTTGCGGCGCAGCATGGACATAACCATCAGTAAAAACCGGAGTTTTCTGAATGAAGACTGGACCGAGCTGGCGACCATGGACGATTTGCTGGATTTTTTGGTTGAAATATTTATTTTGACCCTGACCTTCATTTTAAAATCTGACGACGATAATGAAAATGTTTCTGCCAGAGTTGATCTGCTCGTTAATCTGGTAAATAACGGTCTCAGTTCCTTCATCATCCGGCCGGATGATGCAGAGTAATCATTTCATTTGCTACAGTATTGTGCAATATGACAAATCCCTGACTCCGATTATTTACAAAGTTATCTTAAGTGTAGAACAATCGTTTTTTTTAGATGGCGTGGCGCAATAAATGGAAAAAGTGGACTATAAGTTCTTAAGCCCTCTGATTCAGCTAATAGTAAGGATGGAAGATCGTGGTTCAAACAGAAAAGATTAAGACACAGTATAAAACATTTCTAATAGTGAGTGTCATCGTCTCGCTGATATGCTGCCTGATACTAGTTGCTTTAACGGTTGCTGGAATCAGCGAAGAAGGCCAGCGTGAAAGCAGTGCAGAGAATATCGATTATCTGGAATATTCAGAAAAATCCAGAGAGTATTCGATTTTGCTGGGGCTTCCTTTCCTCCTGATTCTTTTAGCTGGCTTGCTCATCGAGAAATTATATTTTCAAGGCAAGCATGCCTATAAGCCCGGAACAAGAGTACCTGCATCACTATATGCGCTGATCATCTTGTTTTCACAGTTGCTTTACCTTGTGATCTTGAATCCTGCAGAGTATAAGTTGAAGCCGATTTTCAAAGGTGCATCTAATGCACTTTTTAGCTCCGGCTTATTCGTACTAACATTACGAGTTCTTGAATATCTTCGCTTTACCCGCAATGAAAAAAGGGGTGCTGAGGCCTCTCTTCTGTCTCCGTAATAGCTTATGTTTTCGTTTTAGAACAAAACTTATAAGCATACTACTTCATATAAAGCTTTTCTAGTGAATAGTAATTCCATCTAGGCATTCCTTCTGCTCTGAGCTATAATCGATTGCGAAATGCCGGAAAAAAACGTCGGCTGCAGCGGAGGAACTTAATGGCTAATGATGGCCTAGTGCGTTTTGATATGAAAAAATATCCGATCAGACAACGTTGGTTTCTGCGTCCGATCACCTGGCTGGTCAGTTACCCGAATATCTGGCTGCGCCACTTGAAAATAAAGCGCAGCGGCGTCGAGGGCTTAAAACCGCCTTATCTGCTCTTGTGTACCCACCATGCTTTTATTGATTTCATGGTCACGACAGCAGCGATTTTTCCTCACCGGGCAAATTATGTGGTTGCGCTTGATGGCTTTATCAGGCGGGAATGGCTGCTCCGCAATGTCGGTGGTATCTGTAAACGCAAGTTTACGCATGATCTTACCATGATCCGGCATATGAAACGGGTGATCGATAACGGAGATATTCTGGCTCTTTATCCTGAAGCGCGTTATTCCCAGATCGGTACAACCGCTGTACTCCCGGATTCGCTGGGAAAGGTTGCCCGTTTTCTGGGTGCACCTGTAGCCATGCTTAATATGCATGGAAACTATCTCAGTTCGCCCTGCTGGAACCTTTCCAAACGCAAGCTGCCTTTGTCTGCTGATTTTACGAGAATACTGACAGCTGAAGAGACGAAAAGCCTGCCCCTGGATGAGATCAATCAGCGGATCCGTGATGCTTTTGCCTATGATGAGTATCGCTGGCAGAAAGAAAATATGATCAGGATCACTCATCGGGAAAACGCCAGGGGACTGCATAAGGTCCTGTATCAATGCCCGGCTTGCCGGACTGAATACCGGATGAATTCAGCCGGACTTCGTCTCTGGTGTGAACACTGTGGTAAAAGCTGGAAACTCTCTGATTTAGGCGAGCTGACTGCAGAAAACGGACAGACCGAGTACTCGCATTTGCCGGATTGGTATGAGTTTCAACGGGCAGAAGTGCGCAAGCAGATCGAAAATGGTGTCTATGAATTCAGCGACGAGGTCGATATTGATTCTTTGCCCAACGCACGTGGTTACATTAATCTGGGCAAGGGCAGACTGACCCACAATAGGAATGGCTTTACCCTGGAATCAGAGCTGCCGGTCGCGGCTTTACCCTTGCACAAAACTCCCGCCACCATGTATTCCTGCCATATCGAATACGATTATGATGCCCGCGGTGACTGTATCGTCCTGTCAACGCTGGATGACACCTATTATATTTATCCCCGGAATATCAAGAATTGTGTGACTAAAGTTGCCCTGGCAACGGAGGAACTGTTCTCCTGGAATCAACTCCACAGGCCGGCAGCAGGACCTGCACGGCCGGACAACTTTGCCAGTATAACGGCTGCCAGATAAAGCATTGTTTTCGCTGCAAATTAATGTCACTTTTGAAACATATGCCGGGTTGTTTGTATTGTCAGGTCCGGATTTACTGTAAAGTATATAAGAGAATGAATAAATAAGTCAGACTTATATCTGACAGAAAAAAAGAAGGAGTCTATCAATGGAACACAAATTACCCGAACTGCCCTTTGCCAAAGATGCACTGGAACCGATTATTTCGCAGGAAACTATTGAATATCACTATGGCAAGCATCATCAGGCCTATGTCACAAATCTGAACAAATTAATTGCGGGAACCGAGTTTGAGCATATGGCCCTGGAAGATATCATTAAGAAAGCAAGCGGTGGAATCTTCAATAATGCCGCCCAGGTCTGGAACCATACTTTCTACTGGAACTGTCTGTCAGCTGATGCCGGCGGGAAGCCCGACGGCGACTTAGCAAAAGCCATTGATGAAGCCTTCGGCTCCTTTGACGAATTTAAGAAAAAATTCTCCGCTACAGCTGCAGGAACCTTTGGCTCGGGCTGGGCCTGGCTGGTTAAGGATGCTGACGGAAAACTTGAAATTGTCAGCACCAGCAATGCCGCTACACCGATGACAGACGGCAAAACAGCGCTGCTGACCTGTGACGTCTGGGAACATGCCTACTATGTCGATTATCGCAACGCACGTCCCCAGTACATTGAAAAGTTTTGGGATCTGGTCAACTGGGACTTCGTCGCACAAAATTACTAGGGCATGCAGATAATTAATCATTGACATCTTTAAAGGGTGTTTCCGGCCGGAAACACCCTTTAATTCTGTAGTCAGTATTTTATTGAAAAATACTGCCGTGTTTGATGTAGAATTAAGCATATAAGATCAGAAAAAATAGCCACAGGGCTGGCAGACTCTCTTCTTACTGCCAAATTTATTTAAATTGAGCTGCAAACTGAAAAACAGGGGAATTTTTCATAAAACTACCCGTTCAGACGGTTCTAATTTTCCTGACTTCCCCGATAATATGACTGTCTACTATGTCCCGGAAAGGAGACCTGCCTATGTATTGCCGGAATTGCGGAACCCAGTTAGCCGAAAACAGCAGCTTCTGTCCCTCATGTGGCGGAGAGCTTAAGCAAGAAAGGCCGGAAACTCCACAGCCTGCGCAGTATGGGGGGATGCGAGGATTCTCAACTCGCATTGCTGACCCCGCCTTTTCTCAATATGTTAAGAACAGCAACCGTTATGCAGGCATCTTTACTTTGATTCTTGCCGTTGTCGCTGTTGTAGGTTTCTATATCTACGGCGAAGCCGGCTCGGAAATGGAAAACCCGGAATCGCTCTATATAGGTTTAGCTATAGGCGGTATGTTTTTGCTGATTGCTCTTTTTCAGATCCTGGGCCGCAAACGCAGCAAAACCTGGGACGGCACGGTGGAAGACAAGAAAATCAAAAAGAAAACTGCCCAGCGTGATTATGGCGACGGCGATGTTCGCACTGAGGACTATCTGGAGTATTCAGTCATTATTCGCAGCGATGAAGGGAAAAAGCATGTGCTGACATGGACAAACACTGATGTGCTCTACAACTATTACAATATCGGTGACCGTGTTCGCCATCACGCAGGACTGAAGTCCTATGAGAAGTACGACAAAAGTGCTGATAAGTTTATTCCCTGCAATGCCTGCGGGACATTGTGCGACATCAAGGACGATAATTGCTTTCGCTGTAAATGCCCTCTGCTCAAGTGAGCGGGGAAGATGGGGCCGAGGCGGAAGGGTAAGACGTCGCAGATTCTGCGACAAATGAGGAAGACAGCTTTTCCAAATGGCAAAAGCATTTATAAAAATAGAAAAGGTGTGTGTTGATGATGAAAAAAGGAAAATTTGCTTTAAGTCTTGCCGCCATTGCGGTAATCGCCTTCGCCTTCGTGGTGCTCAGACAACCGCTTGCAGTGCTGCTGATTTGTGGCTTTGCACTCTTGGCAGAAAAGGATGAGTGGCTGAACAGGCAGACGATACAGGCCCTCCTGCTGATGATTGTATATTATTTAGCAGATCTGGTGATGGGCTGGATTTTCGGAGGTCTGGCCACATTTTTCGGCTGGGTCAAGCTGTTCAAAGTTGCCAGTGTTATGGCCACAATCGGCTCAGTAGTGGGAACTCTGCTCTATCTGGCTCTAGTTGTTTTCTCTGTCATTGCCATTCTTAAGTTGCTGGGCGGCAAGGATGCGGGACTTCCCGTGATCTCGAAGATTGCCAGTGGAGACTTTGTCATCAAAGCAAAAACTGTGCCTGCGCCCCCGGTGCAGCCACAGTATGCAGCTCCGCCGCAGCCTGCTCCGGCACCCGTGCAGCCACAGTATGCAGCTCCGCCGCAGCCGGTAGTTCCGCCGCAGCCACAGTATGCAGCACCGCAGCCTGCTCCGGCACCCGTGCAGCAGCAGTATGCAGCACCGATCCCGGCCCCGATGCAAGAACAGCAGGCAGCTACGCCAGTGCTAGAAGAGTCTCCTGCACCGGTTCAGCCAGACCCGCTTCCAGGCGCAAGATTTTGCTCTAACTGCGGTGCTCCCATGTATGAAGGGGCAATCTTCTGTGCTGAATGCGGCACAAAGGTTGAATAAATAACTCTGCTTAACCGAGCCGGTAAACTTTCTGTAAGCAGGGAAAACTGTAAGGAAACATACTCTCCGGCAGCCTGAGGAAAGAGGTTGAGGATGGAAAAGCTTGCGTGGCAGATCAGCCTTCCCATATTCAGGAACACAGTCATATTGAAACAGTTGGGCCTGGCCATCGGGATCCCCTTTGGCCTGGTTGCCCTTATACTTGCGCTTGCATCCGCGAACAGCCTCTATGCATTCTATGGACTGGGCCTCATTGCCCTGCTTTTCTTCCTGACCTGGCTCCTGCTGATGATAGTCTATCGTGGCAGATATGAGCTTGAGTATATTCTGGACGAAGCCGGCGTGATCTGCCGGACACAAAGCAGGCAGGCAGACAGGAACCGCATAATAAACAGGCTGACGATTGCGCTGGGATTACTGTCTGCCCAAGCAGTTACGGTTGGCAGTGGGATGCTGGCGCAATCAAGACAGGAGGTTTTTCTTCCCTGGAAGCGAGTCAGCAAAGTAAAGTATAAGAGAAAAAGTCACACTATACTGCTTCGCGCCGGCCTGACGGAACAAATGGCCTTGTTCTGCACAGCTGATAACTATCCACAGGTTGAAGGCGAACTTATGCGGCGAACAGCGAATTTAGCTGTTAAGTCTAAGGAGAAAGTGCTCTGATATCTGTAGACTAATTGTATTTTAGACAGAGAAGAAGGACTTAGCTGCCCCTCACAGCTTCTCATAATTATTCATAATCGTGATTAATGTTACAGAAACTGCTTGACGAAATTTCCTGATCCGTTATATACTTTAGTCAGGCTCCAGGGAATACCAGCAATGGACAGTATCTTGAAAACTAGCTACCGGCGGTGCAAATCACGGTAAGACTGTCGTCACATAGTTAGATCTGCATTTTCAGTAATTGAAAACTACTGAAAAGAAACAGAAGGAAGTGAGAGCTTCCGGAAACAAAGCAGAATAAATCAAGTGACGAAAGTTCTGGCACAAAACTCTTAAAAAAGTTAGGTGCTAAGAATAACAAAAGGTCGATAAACAGCTAGTGAGTAAAGATAAAAGAAATTATGGGTTCGCTGGAGCCCCCTTTTTTGCCCAAAAAAAGTTCTACATTCAGGGGTCTTCTCTGATCAACTCGACAATATCCGGGAACTGCCTTCCCTGTCCTCTGAAGTGCATGCCGTAACCACATAAAGAAGCATAAGATGTGTTAAAACCGATGTAAGCCAGAGGCAGAGGCAGCAGCTGCTGATCCTCATTGTGGAGGAGCGTACAAATCTGCAGGGAACGGGGTTTCTTCGCCTGCAGCTGTTGCAGCAGGAAGTGCATGGTGAAGCCGCTGCGCACAATATCAGTACATAGCAAAACATTCTGCTGGAAAAGATTTACGCTAGCATCCTGACGCAGAAAGAGCTGCGGCGACTCATTTTTATCCACCTGGTAGCGGCCAATGCTGAGGAAGTCAATGTCCGCGTCTACCGTAATTTTGCGTAAGAGATCACAGCCAAACATAGCGGCTGCCCGCAGATAAACCAGCAGAATAACTCCATCCGGAAAATCGCGGTCTATTTCCTGACCCAGGGAGCATAATCTGGCCTTAATCTCGTCTCTGGTGTAGCGGATCTGCTGCTCATATTCTTCTGCTGTCGGGATGCGGCGGCCCATTGTCAATACTCCTCGATTTCTTCATTATCAGTGTGGCAGGAGAGGCCGTTGTCGCTTAACATTTCGCCGGCGGTGCTGAGGCTGCGCAGCAGATGATCGTAATCCCGGCGGTAGACCATTTCAATTTTTGTACCCGGATAAAGCTCATTGAGCAGACGCGCTTTTTTCTTTTTTAACCCCGTATAGTGCTGATTCATCACAGTCAGTTCCAGATAGAGATTGTAATCCGGAAGATAGAAGTCGGGAGAAAAAGCCAGACTTACCTTGCCATTCTCATCCCATTCAAGGGGGAAAGTCTTCGGCTCATATATCCAGCGAATATTATACATATCCAATACCTGGGCAAAGGGGATTTCAGAGGGATCCTTCATAATCGTGCTGAACTCTTCTCTGTGCTGTACTCTTTTGGCTTCCTCTGCAGAATTGTAAAGAAATTCGCGGGCCATATGGTCTTTGTATACCTCTGCTATCAGCTTGACAGCAGCGTCAACAGAGATTCTGCCAGTGTTGAGCGTTACATGATAATGAAAGGGGTCCGTCTCTTCCGCTCCATAAAGCACGAGTGAGTAGCGGCGGGATTTTCGATCAGAACGGATCAGCCTTTCCCGGACCTCCTCCAGCGACATCCCTTTCCGTTCGGACTGGAAACGCTGCTCTCTGACGTGTACGGGAGCAGTAATGTAAAAGTGCAGGGCATGAGGATGATTGCCCAGCAGCAGATGCCCGGAAAAGCCCAGCATAACTGCGTTGTTCTTGTCGGCAAAGCTGGCCAGGCGTTCAGACAGAAGATCACGGAAAGTAATACCTTCCGCACATTCTTTCAGAAAATATTTAGGACTTTCGTTTAACATTCTGATATCGTTGGGATCGGCCACGTCCGCCAAAAAGTAGTTCATAGCTTCATTACGGTCGAAGAGGGGCAGACCAAGCTTCAAGGCCAGGCGACGGGCTATTTCCTGACCAAAGGCACCCCGCTGATAGCTGATCGTTATAACTGGCATAATTTCCTCCCGACCCCAGCTGGATATTTCTATATATTATACGCTAACACTGTATACACAGCTACTGGACTGCCGATGTTATGCTTGTTGATTAATTATTCTTATGCTAATATTTAGTCCTTAGTGAATCTGCAGTAAAACGTCGATTTCTAAGAAATACCAATGTTTCGGAAGAAACGAAAGAGGTCCAAGAAAAAATGGCAGACAAAACAATTACATGCAAAGACTGTGGCGCTGATTTTGTGTTCACAGAGGCAGAGCAGGAATTCTACCGCGAAAAAGGCTTTGAAAACGAGCCGGTTCGCTGTCAGAGCTGCCGCCAGGCAAGAAAACGCGACAGAGGGAGCAACCGTGGCCCCCGTACCATGTATCCCGCCGTATGTGCCGAATGTGGAAAAGAGACAGAAGTACCTTTCAAACCCAGCGATAACAGACCGGTATACTGCAGAGATTGCTACAGACCCAGAAATCGCTAAGACTGATGTTTTACGTCTTAAGGAACCTTCGCCAGCCGGAGGTTCCTTTTTTTATGCTTTAAGAAAAAACACATTACACTTGCAGCGATTATTGGTTATGATATTAAAGGAACAAATACGAGGGTTTTCTATATATACAGGAGGTAAGAATGAGCAGAGAGCTTGCTGAGTTAATTTTTCCGAAAGTCACAAGAAGTACTTCTGAATACGAGAAACTGTATCCGCTGCGGCTGGATGCGAAAGGAAAACAGCAATGCTGCGTGCGTTTTGCGCCCAGTCCGACCGGTTTTCTACATATAGGAGCTATTTATACGGCCTTAATTAATCGTCTGTTCGCCGATCATAACGACGGAGTATTTCTTCTGCGCATCGAAGATACCGATCAGAAGCGATCCGTGCCGGGTGCCGTCGAAGAAATCATCAGCAGTTTTGCTCTGTTTAATATAAAAGTAGATGAGGGTGCTACTTCTTCAGCCAGCTCCAAGGGTGAATACGGCCCTTATTTTCAGTCGCAGCGTAAGGAAATCTATGAGGCTTTTGCCAAAGAACTTGTCGCCCGTGGTGACGCCTATCCCTGTTTCTGCAGCCCCGAAGATCTGGAAGAGATGCGGCAGCGCCAAATGGAAACCAAGAGTCCTGTCATGGGTTACGCAGAATCTGATGCCCGCTGCCGCCAACTGTCCAGTGAAGAACAGATTGCCCGCATCAAAAGAGGCGATGATTATATTATTCGCCTGCGTTCACGCGGCAGTCATGAACAAACGCGGGTTTTTACTGACGGCCTGCGCGGTGAGCTGGAGATGCCGGTGAACAATCAGGATATCGTTATCATCAAGGCTGACGGACTGCCGACTTATCACTTTGCTCATTCTGTGGATGATCACCTCATGCGCACCTCACATGTAATTCGTGCTGATGAATGGGTATCTTCACTGCCGATACATGTTGAGCTTTTTGAGATACAGGGCTTCGATCTGCCGGAGTTCATTCATCTCAGTCCCATTCTGAAGCAGGACGGCAACTCTCGTCGTAAACTGAGCAAGCGGCTGGATCCTGAGGCCAAAGCCAGCTATTACATTGAAGTCGGTTACCCGCTGCCGGCGGTAAAAGATTATCTGATGAATATAGCCAACTCGAATTACGAGGATTGGCGCCGCGATTACCCTGACGCTGATATCGGGGACTTTCCTTTTGATATTTATAAGACAAGCGTCTCAGGCGCACTTTTTGATTTCGACAAACTGGGAAATATCGCCAAAAAATATGTTGGCAGTATGAGTGAAGCGGACATCATCGCAGCTTACAGCGAATGGCTGCAGGCTGATCTGGACACGGATGAGAATCGTGACAGCCGCCAGCTGATGCGCAACTGGCTGCAGGAACACAGGGCAGACTTTGAACATTCTATTACCATCTGGCACGAGGGACGTCTCGACGTCGCCAAGTGGAGTGATATCTACGAAAATTACCCCTACCTTTATGACAGGTCCTTCAGCGGACGCACGCCCACGCTGCCGGAGGATTTTGTTGAGCACAAAGACGACGTTATCAGCATTCTCCAAGCTTACTTACAGAGCTACGAGCACAGCGATGACAACAGCACCTGGTTCAGCAAGGTGCGGCAGATTGCTGTACAATTCAATTATGCTGCGAAACCTAAGGAGTATAAGAAAAACCCTGAACAATACAATGGCTCGATCGTCCACGTTTCATCTTATATCCGCTTCGCCATTACCCATGAGCTGAACACTCCTGACCTGCACAGCATGATTCAGTTTATCGGCGAGGAAGAAATGAGATTGCGGGTGGAAAAAATGATTTCAATTTTCAGCGAATTGTAACAAAAAAGGAGCAGGGGACTATGAGCAAAGAAGAGTTTCAGCTGCTGCTGGATCATAGTGTTGCAGAGGCCCGGACCGTCCTCTCGCAGGGCAAGGTGGCAGATTATATTCCCGAACTGAAAAAGGCCCCGGCGGAACAGCTCGGTATCGTACTGACCGACCTGGAAGGTCATATCTACGCCAGCGGTGATACGGAACAGCCTTTCACCATACAGAGTATCGTCAAGGTTTTCGCCTTGCTCTACGCTCTGGAACATCTGGGTCCCGACCAGGTTTTTGAAAAAGTGGGCATGGAACCCTCCGGAGCGTCTTTCATGGAAATGACGACCTTGTCAGATTTTTCCAACAAGCCCAGTAACCCCCTGATTAATGCCGGAGCGATCGTCATTGCTTCCATGATTTCTCAGCTGATAGACTTTGATCACTTTCTCGAATATATCAGCGGCCTCTGTGCCAGCGACGGTCTCAAGGTAAATGAGGCCGTTTTTGTTTCGGAATTAAATCACAGCGAACGCAACCATGCCCTGGCCTGGGAACTGAAACGCCTGCATTTGCTAACAAACAGACTGGATGAATCGCTCTGGTTCTATACACGTGGCTGTGCGGTGGAAATGACAGCCAGAGAATTGTCGCGCTTTGCTGTAATTTTGGCTAACGGCGGCTATGATCCGCTGACAGGCGAGCAGAAGGTAGATGCTGAAGCTGTTAAGATTACCCTGACGCTGCTCTTTACCTGCGGACTTTATAATGGTACCGGTGAATTTGCGGTTCGGATCGGCCTCCCGGCCAAGAGCGGTGTCGGCGGAGGTATCCTGGCAGCTGCACATCAGCGTTTCGGCATTGGAGCCTACGGTCCTTCGCTGGATATTTATGGTAACAGTATTGGCGCAATTGAGCTGTTGGGCGAGCTGTCGGAAAAATTAGACTGGCATACTTTTGCCTGGAATGAATAAATTGACACCTCGCACGGAGGTGAATACAATGACTGAAAGTTTGTTAATTTGTTCAGAATTATATAAAGCTGGCAGACCTTGTTTTTAAAGATTTAAGCAGCAAGTAATTTAGAATTTATGTTGAGGAGAGGCAGAATTTAATGAAGACAAAGTATATTTTCGTAACAGGTGGAGTCGTTTCAGGATTGGGGAAGGGAATTACGGCTGCAGCTTTGGGACGTTTGCTCAAAGCAAGGGGGCTGAATATCCGCAACCAGAAACTGGACCCCTATATCAACGTTGACCCTTCATTAATGAGTCCGACCCAGCACGGTGAAATATTTATAACTGAAGATGGAGCAGAGAATGATCTTGATATCGGTCATTACGAACGCTTTACCGATGTTAATCTGACAGCGGAAAGTGATATTACTTCCGGTCAGGTCTATCTCAATGTCATCAGCCGTGAACGCGCCGGCGAATATGGCGGCGGCACCGTACAGGTTGTGCCTCATGTTATTGATGAAATCAAGGATCATATCTATAAGGTCGGTGCGGTAGATGATGTAGACGTTGTCATTTCCGAAATAGGCGGTACCGTCGGCGACGTGGAAGGTCAGCCCTTTTTGGAAGCAATCCGTCAGGTTTCCTATGATGTAGGACGCGAAAATTGTCTCTTCATTCATGTCACACTGTTACCATATTTGAAAAAACCCGGAGAGATCAAGACCAAGCCCACCCAGCATAGTGTAAAAGAATTGCTCTCCTACGGGATCCAGCCTGACATTCTGGTTTGCCGGACCGAGAAGGTGATGACAGCGGAGATTCGTAATAAACTGGCGCGTTTTTGCAATGTCCGTTATGACTCTGTGATTCAAAATATCGACTGCGCTTCTGTGTATGAGCTGCCTCTGGTTTTGGAAGAAGAGGGACTGGCTAACGTTGTTTGTGAACGCTTACAGATTGCCCAGGGTGTTGAGCCGGAGCTGGATGATTGGATCAAGTTGCTTGAAATGACCCGTGCCAAGCGTCTGCCGATTAAGATATCTTTGGTGGGGAAATATACAGAACTGCATGATGCCTACTACAGTGTGCTGGAAGCTATGGAGCATTCTGCTGTCGGTCTGGGACTGGAAGTGAAAATTAACTGGGTGGAGAGCCAGCTGCTCGAGGGCGTTTCCGATGAAGAAGTTGCCCGGCGCCTGGGCGGTCCTGCAGGCATTATTATTCCCGGAGGTTTCGGACCACGCGGCATGGAAGGCATGATCCGGGCTGCCCAATATGCCAGAGAAGAAAAGATTCCTTTCTTTGGTATCGGTCTTGGTATGCAGATGGGTGTAGTGGAGATCGCACGCCATCTGGCCGGTCTGACCGATGCGCATACCGATGAGGCAGAAACAAACTGTCAGGATATTTTCTTTTTCGACAATCTGACGGAGGAACATCGTGTCTGTCTCAATGAGCTTAATTTTGCTGACTTACCCATGGTAAGCGGAGCTTTTGATTTTGATATTGAAAAGGGCAGTTTACTGCATGCCGTCTACGGCTGTGACCGGGCTTCGGAAAGACACCACCATCGCCGTGAGTTAAATCCGGCTTATATGACTCCTCTGGCTGCAACCGGCCTCAGGATGAGTTGCATCAACAGTGAATCGGGGAGAGTCGCGGCAGTGGAATTGCCGGATCACCCCTTCTATGTCGGCACGATCTTCCATCCGGAATTCACATCAAGACCGACCAGACCGCACAGCTTATTTCGTGCATTCCTGGAAAGTGCGCTGAAGCATAGTAAAGGAGAATAAAATGGCAAAGATAGATTCTGAATTATCAAGAACTTTTAGTGAGTACCTCCTGTTGCCGAATCTCACAAGCCGTGAGACAAATACGAACAATGTGTCCCTGGTCACACCTCTGGTTAAGTACCGGAAAGGTGAAGAAGAGTGTCCGATTAAACTGAATATTCCGCTGGTTTCGGCTATTATGCAATCCGTATCCGGTGATCGCATGGCCATAGCTCTGGCACGTTCCGGAGGTTTGGCCTTTGTTTTCAGCTCACAGGCGATCGAGTCGCAATGCGACATGGTCTTGCGGGCCAAGAAGTATAAAGCAGGTTTTGTCGGCAGTGACAGCAACCTGAAACCTGACGATAAGCTGTCAGATGTGTTGAAGCTCAAAGAAAAGACCGGTCACTCAACTGTAGCCATTACAGATGACGGCAGCGCTAACGGCAAGCTTGTCGGCATAGTTTCCAGCCGTGATTACCGGGTTTCCAGATTGTCGCCTGAAACTCCTGTATCCGAATTCATGACACCAATATCCGATGTGGTCTATGGAGAAGAAGGCATGACACTTTCTGAAGCCAATGACATCATCTGGGAGCATAAGATAAATCAACTGCCGATTCTGGACAAAGAAGGGCGTATGGTAGCTTTTGTTTTCCGCAAGGACTATGACCGGCATAAGGAAAATCCGGCGGAGTTTCTGGATGACCACAAACGCCTGATGGTGGGCGCAGGTATCAATACCCATGACTATAGGGAGCGTGTGCCTGCACTGATTGAAGCCGGCGCTGATGTCCTCTGCATCGACTCTTCGGATGGCTTCAGTGAATGGCAGAAAGATACCTTAGACTTTGTGCGCAAGAATTATGGCCCCGACTTTCCGGTCGGAGGCGGCAATGTTGTTGATGCCGAAGGTTTCCGTTATCTGGCCGATGCCGGCGCTTCCTTTATCAAAGTGGGTATAGGCGGCGGGTCTATCTGCATCACACGCGAACAAAAAGGTATCGGCAGGGGGCAGGCTTCAGCCTTGTTGGCAGTAGCTGAGGAACGTGACCGCTATTTTGCAGAGACAGGTGTTTACATACCGCTCTGTTCCGACGGCGGCATTGTGTTCGACTATCATATAGCCCTGGCCCTGGCCATGGGCTCTGACTTTGTCATGCTGGGCCGCTACTTTGCCCGCTTTGACGAAAGCCCGGGACGGACCTTATCCGTAAATGGCAACTATGTCAAGGAATATTGGGGTGAAGGGTCTGAGCGCGCAAGAAACTGGCAGCGTTATGAAACAGTTGGTGATGACGGTCAGATGCTCTTTGCGGAAGGTGTTGATTCCTATGTGCCTTATGCCGGAAAACTGAAGGACAATGTAGATAAGAGCCTGGCCAAGATCAGCGCTACAATGGTTTCCTGCGGCTCTTTAAGCATAGATGAATTTCAGCAGAAGGCACGGCTTGTGGTTGTTTCCCCGACCAGTATTGTCGAGGGCGGAGCGCACGATGTCATCCGCAAAGACAGCTGATTACAAGCTTTTCTGCAAAAAGAGGGCTGGTATGTTATCCTTCCTTAGTGGCAGCGTCCACTATATAAATAAAAACCTTTTAATTGAACAGAAAAACAGGGGGGTAATCTATGGCAGAAAAAGCATATGAACTAACCTATAACGGATTGAACGAATTGCATGCCGAGCTGGAGGACCGCAAGACCAGGGTAGCCGCAGACATCGCCGATCGCCTGAAGCAAGCGCGTGAATTTGGTGATATCTCGGAAAACTCTGAGTTTGAGGAAGCGACTCTGGCTAAAGTGGATAACGAAATCCGTATCCATGAAATTGAAACAATCCTGAAGAACGCTACTGTCATTGAAGAAAAACGTGTCAGCAAAACACGTGTCAGTCTGGGCGGACAGGTGCTTTTGCGTGATGAGGAGACCGGAGATGAGGAAGCCTATCTTATCGTCGGTGCCCAGGAAGAGGATGTTTTTAACGGCAGATTATCAAATGAATCCCCGGTAGGCTCGGCACTGATCGGCAAGCAGAAAGGCCAGGTGGTCGAAGTTAAGACACCATCGGGGATGCTAAAATACAGGATCATTGATATTTCGCTGCCTAAAGGAGTACATAATAATGACAAATGATCAGCTGACACAGGATGCAGCTACTGATTTATCTGATCAGGAACAGGTCAGACTGGATAAACTGGAACAATTACGAGCCGCCGGCGAAGATCCTTATTTGATTAGGAAATGTGATGTTGCCTATCATGCACAGGAAATAAACGATAGTTTTGACGAGCTGGAGGAAGAGACGGTGACTGTAGCCGGACGACTCATGAGCAAACGCGGCATGGGCAAGGTAGGCTTCAGCGATTTGCTGGATTCCACTGGCAAAATTCAGATTTTCACTAAAATTGATGTCTTGGGCGAAGACGATTATCAGAAATGGCAGTCGCTCGATATCGGTGATCTTGTCTGGATTGAGGGGCAGGTTTTTCGCACTAACCGCGGTGAAGTCTCTATTCGCAATACAGGCTGGAAACTGCTGAGCAAATCTTTGCGTCCCTTACCGGAAAAGTTCCATGGCCTGCGCGACACTGATACCCGTTATCGCAAACGTTATCTTGATTTGATTGTTAATCCCGATGTGCGCGATACCTTTGTCAAACGCAGCCTGATAATACAGACGATTCGTCAGGAACTGATGAAGCGTGGTTTCCTGGAGGTGGAGACTCCCCAGCTTAATACTATCGCCGGTGGAGCCGCAGCCAAACCCTTCGTGACGCATCATAATGCCCTTGATCTCGATCTCTTCCTGCGCATTTCACCCGAACTCTATCTGAAAAGACTGATTGTCGGCGGTTTCGAGCGTGTTTTTGAAATCGGACGCAATTTCCGCAACGAAGGTATGAGTACCAAACACAATCCTGAATTCACCATGCTGGAGCTATATCAGGCCTATACTGATTATCACGGCATGATGGAACTGACTGAGGATCTGATCGTCAGTGCAGCCCACGCTGTCTGCGGTGATCTTAAGGTCAGCTATCAGGGTATGGACATCGATCTTACTCCGCCCTTCCGCCGTCTGACCATGATTGATGCAGTCAGAGAATACGCCGGCATAGATTTTAACGAGATCGCGGATGATGCTGCTGCCCACCGGCTGATGGCGGAACGTGAAGTTCCTGAGGTCCTGCCCGAAATGACCCGCGGCGACCTTTTGAACCACTGTTTCGAACTTTACGCAGAGGAAAAGCTGATACAGCCAACTTTTCTGATCGATTATCCGATTGAAATTTCACCACTGACCAAGAAAAAACCGGGCAGTGACGGCCTGGTGGAGAGATTTGAGCTCTTTATCGGCGGCCGCGAGTATGGCAATGCCTATTCCGAACTGAACGACCCCATAGACCAGAAAGAACGCTTTGCTGATCAGATGAAGCGGCATGAGGCCGGAGACGAAGAAGCGCAGCTGCCGGACGAAGATTTCGTCGAGGCACTTGAGTATGGCATGCCGCCCACCGGCGGCCTGGGTATAGGTCTGGACCGCCTGGTCATGTTTTTGACCGACTCGGGATCTATCCGCGACGTGCTGCTCTTTCCGACCATGCGCCCCCTGCTGTAAGCTTTATAAATATTTTCAATTAGGAAGACGCCGCTTGTACAGAGCAGCGTCTTTTTTTTAAAAAAGGATTTAAGCCGTGACCTGACTGGTCAGCAGGGCCGGCCTTGTTCCAGCTAGTAGCTGCAGCTGCCAGCAAGTTAGCATCGGCTGACCCGGCACCGGAAACAGCGTCAGGGCCAGGCTTATCTGCAGTCGTGTTGTTTTGAGCAGACTAGGGTATAATTGTTCAGGATATGAGTATGAATAATAGCAGTAAAATTAATCCTGCCTGGCAGGGTTTCATTGATAGCTGTCTCGCCTGCCGGGACTGTGAACTGTCGCAAA
Source organism: Mageeibacillus sp. UBA5439 (assembly GCA_002427505.1). Taxonomy (GTDB): domain Bacteria; phylum Bacillota; class Clostridia; order Saccharofermentanales; family DTU023; genus DTU032. The sequence goes on along the minus strand of DIRJ01000016.1, from coordinate 24,257 downwards.
GCCGACAGAATGTGGTCATCTGGCGTGGCTCCATAGATGCTCCGCTCATGATTGTGGGTGAGGGACCGGGGGCCAATGAAGATAAGCAGGGACTGCCCTTTGTGGGCCGTTCCGGTGAATTGCTTGATACACTCTTGCGCAGCTTTGAGCTGACAGAGGAAGATTACCACATTTGCAATATCGTCAAGTGCCGCCCGCCCGACAACAGAAACCCCCGGGAAGAAGAGGCCAAGGCTTGCCGCCGTCTGCTCACTGCCCAGATTCGTCTGGTCAAGCCTAAGGTCTTCCTGCTGATGGGGGCCACAGCCTACCGCTATTTTACCAGCGGAACTGAAGGTATCAGTAAAGTGCGCGGCAGGTGGATTGAAAGCAACGATTACTTCGTAATGCCGACTTACCACCCGGCCTACATCCTGCGGGACAACAGACGGCGGCCCGAACTGTGGCAGGATCTGTACGCAGTCAGGCAGAAATTGACTGAACTGGGTCTTAAAAAGCCACTATCTCAAGACTGAAAAAGTCTGTATTGCACAGTAAGAGACTGCTAGCCGCCGCAAAATAATTTGAGGGGGGAAGAAGTCATGTCGGACATGAACCCAAGCGCCAGAGAAGCAAACAGATTCGTCCTGCAATCACCCATGGTGCCCCGCGGGGATCAGCCTGCTGCCATCAAATCACTGGCAGCAGGGCTGGACCGGGGTATGAAAGCACAGACACTTCTGGGCGTTACCGGTTCGGGTAAGACCTATACCATGGCGAAAGTTATTGAAGAGACACAGCGCCCTGCTTTAGTCATTGCTCATAACAAGACTCTGGCCGGTCAGCTTGCAGCTGAGTTTACAGCCTTGTTCCCCGATAACGCTGTGGAATATTTTGTATCATATTACGATTACTATCAGCCGGAAGCCTACATACCTTCCCGCGATATTTATATTGAAAAAGATTCTGCCATCAACGATGAGATTGACCGTCTGCGCCACAAAACGACTTCTTCACTGCTGGAACGACGGGACGTGATTGTGATCGCTTCCGTATCCTGTATTTACGGTCTGGGTGACCCGGATGATTATGAACATATGAGGATATCTTTGCGTCCGGGTATGCGCATCGACCGTGACCTGATTATTTCAGAGCTGATACGCATTCAATACCAGCGCAACGATTACGAGACCCGGCGCGGTACTTTCCGGGTGCGCGGTGATACGTTGGACATCTATCCGACTTCAGCCGAGAGCATGCTCATCCGTGTGACTTTCTTTGGTGACGAAATTGAAGAAATCCGCGAAATTGATGCAATCACCGGACGCACGCTTAACGGCCGTAATTTCGTAACTATCTTTCCGGCCAGCCACTACACAACCACTGAAATCAAGATGCAGCAGGCGACTGTCTCGATCCAGATGGAGCTGGAAGAGCGTCTGGCAGAGCTGCAGGCTGAGAACAAGCTGCTGGAAGCTTACCGGCTGGAACAGCGTACCCGCTATGATCTGGAAATGCTGGCCGAGACCGGCTTCTGCAAAGGAATTGAAAATTACTCGCGCCATATGACCGGCCGTAAGCCTGGCGAGCCGCCCTATACCTTGCTGGACTTTTTCCCTGACGACTACCTGCTTTTTATCGATGAATCCCACGTAACAATTCCGCAAATCGGCGCCATGTATCACGGTGACCGTTCGCGCAAGGAATCACTGGTCAACTACGGTTTCCGCCTGCCCTCAGCCTTTGACAACCGGCCGCTGAAATTTGAAGAATTTGAACAGCGGATGGGACAAAGTATTTTTGTCAGTGCAACGCCATCGCGCTATGAAGCTGAGCACTCGGAACAGGTGGTCCAGCAAGTTATCCGTCCTACCGGTCTGGTCGATCCCGAAATTGTTATTCATCCTATTGACGGCCAGATCGATGACCTGATCGACCGTATCCGCCAGAGAACCGCCATGGGTGAGCGCAGCCTGGTGTTGACTCTGACCAAGCGCATGGCCGAAGATATGACGGATTTTCTGACAGAAGAAGGACTGGCTGTCGAGTATCTGCATTCTGATATCGTGACGGTGGAGCGGTTGAACATACTGAAAAGACTGCGCCGGGGAGAGTTCGATGTTCTGGTCGGGATCAATCTTCTGCGTGAAGGTCTGGATCTGCCAGAGGTTTCTCTGATTGCCATTCTTGATGCGGACCGTGAAGGCTTCCTGCGTTCTACCACTTCGCTGATCCAGATCATCGGCCGGGCTGCGCGTAACGTCAACGGCCAGGTAATCTTTTATGCTGATACTGTAACTAAATCCATGGATCAGGCCATCGAAGAAACCAATCGCCGCCGTGAGATCCAGCTTGCCTATAACAAGGAACACCGGATTATTCCGCAAACAATAAAAAAAGATGTCTACGAGCTCTATGACACGGTTGTTGACCTGGTCGGGGAGAAAGAAGCTTCCCTGATCGAAGATCAGGAAAGTTTTGAAGAGCAAATTGCCCGCTATGAAAGAGAAGATCTCCGCCGCCTGGAGAAGAACTTACAGAAGGCCATGGAAGACTTTGCCAAAGATCTTGAGTTTGAAGAAGCCGCCAAAATGCGCGACCGCCTGATTTCGGTGCGGGGCCAGCTGGCCGGACGCGATCGAATCTAGGGTCTGCACTAGTCTGATTTGCTGTGATAAACTTTACTTGTAGAAGAAGAAAACCCAACCGCCATGCGGCGTATAAATAAAAAGAGATCACGTCTGTAAAGGAGATAACAATGTCTGATACTATAGCTCAAAAGCGTTACCTCGACTGGGCCGAAAATCCGTCCTTTGATGAAGGCACACGTAATGAATTAAAGGCTATTGCCGGAGATAAAGCACAAATAGAAGACCGATTTTATCAGGATCTTCAGTTTGGAACTGCCGGCCTGCGGGGCATCATGGGGGCAGGCAGTAATCGGATGAATATCTACACAGTTGCCCGGGCCGCAGCAGGTTTTGCCGAGTCGGTCAAGCTGCAGGGAGCAGAAGCTATGCGCCGGGGTGTTGCCATTTCTTATGACTCGCGTAATAACTCAAGACTTTTTGCGGAACTCACAGCCCGGATTTTTGTCAGCCGCGGCCTGTCCGTCCATTTTTCCGATGAACTGAGACCTGTACCGCTCTTATCTTTTGCGACACGCCATTTTAATTGTGCCGGCGGTGTGATGATCACAGCCAGCCATAATCCTAAGGAATACAATGGTTTCAAAGCCTTCGCTGCCGACGGAGCCCAGCTGGGTCCGGATGCAGCTGACAGTGTGGCAGCTGAGATGGATAAAATTACAGATTTGCCCGGCGTTATTGCCGGCAGTCTCAGTCTGGAAGCAGCGCGTCAGACCAGTCTCTGGCAGGATATGGGGGCGGATCTCGATGCAGCTTACGATGCAGCGTTGCTGCAGAAGTCTCTGCAGGGCAATATCGTAGGCGAATATGCAGACCTGCCCCTTGTTTATACACCCCTCTATGGCACCGGCAACAAACCGGTACGGCGTATTTTGAAAAAATGCGGTTTTAAAAACATTCACGTAGTCAGCGAGCAGGAGCTTCCCAACGGAAACTTTCCGACGACCCCTTTTCCCAATCCGGAGTTGCCGGAAACACTTAATCTGGCCATAGAACTGGCCAAAGAGCTGAAGGCGCCTCTGGTTATGGCGACTGATCCTGACGCAGATCGCGTAGGTATCGCTGTTCCCCGGGAAGATGGCAGCTATTACACTTTTTTAGGCAATGAAATCGGCATTCTGCTGCTTGACTATATTTTGAGCACTAAGAAAAATCTGGGGATTCTGCCTGAGAAGTCATTTGTGGTCTCATCAATCGTCTCCGGGCGGCTGACGGACAGAATCTGTGCCGCTTATGATTGTGATCTCTACCGCGTCCTGACCGGCTTCAAGTTTATTGCTGAAGCCATACATGAGCACGAAGACCTGGCTGACGGCAAATTCCAGTTTGGTTACGAAGAGGCCTTTGGTTATCTGGCCGGCTCTTCCGTGCGTGACAAAGACGCCATTGTCAGCTGTATGCTTCTGGCGGAAATGGCTGCGGTAGCTGCCAGAGACGGCGAAACACTGCTGGACCGGCTGAATCGCATCTACGCCAGCTACGGCTATGCGGCAGAAAACACCGTGTCCATAGTGCGTGAAGGAAAAAGCGGCTCCGAGCTGATCAGAAACACGATGAGTGAACTGCGCAGTGACCCCTTTGATAAATTTCATTCTCTGGCGATTGAGAGTTTAAGTGATTTTGATAAACTGATCAGGATCGATGTTGCCGGCAACGAAGAAACTGCTTTAAATTATGCGCGCAGCAATGTTCTGCTATATGAAATGGAGGGTATAGATTTTTTCTGTATCCGGCCTTCGGGCACAGAGCCGAAGATCAAAATTTATTTTGGTTGTTACGCTGATACTCAGGAAGAATGTGATGAAAAACTGAGAATTTTGTCCGCGACAGTGCTGGACAGAATAGAAGGCCTGATGGGAGCAGATGCGTAACTCCTGATGACTTTTACACACCTGCATCTTCATACTGAATACAGTTTGCTCGACGGTGCTATTCGCATCGCTGATCTGCCGGCGCGCTTAAAAGAGCTGGGCATGAATGCCTGTGCCATAACCGATCACGGAGCCATGTACGGGATCCTTGATTTTTATCGCCGTCTGCGCAAGGAGGGTCTGAAACCCATTATCGGCTGCGAAGTTTATGTAGCACCGCGCCAGCATCAGGATAAAGATGCCGCCTTTGACCGCGACCCCTATCATCTGATTCTTCTGGCGGAAAACAATCAGGGTTATCATAATTTAATCAAGTTGGTATCGAAAGGATTTATTGACGGATTCTACTACAAACCACGGGTAGACCGCGTCCTGCTGGAAGAATACCATCAGGGTCTGATTGCTCTGACGGCCTGCCTCTCAGGTGAAGTGCCGCGCAAGATTATGCGGGGGCAGCTGGAAGATGCCCGGGCTGCAGCTTTATATTATAAAGAGCTGTTTGGCGCTGACAACTACTTCTTTGAAGTTCAGGACAATCAGATTCCGGAACAGAACCAAGTAAACTCACATCTGATTCGCCTGTCTAAAGAACTGGATATTCCGCTGGTTGCAACTAATGACTGCCATTATCTGAATAAGGGTGATGATTTTGCGCATGAAGTCCTGCTCTGCATGCAGACAGGCAAGAAGATGACTGATCCCGACCGGATGCGTATGAATTCCGACAGTTTCTATCTCCGTTCTCCCGAAGAAATGGCGGCATCTTTTTCCCATATCCCTGAGGCCATAGCCAACACGGAAAAAATAGCTGAACGCTGCAATGTTGAGCTGGAATTCGGTCAGATTTCGCTGCCGCATTTTGATACCGGCTCAGAAGAAAGCGGCCGTGACATGCTGGAACGCTTGTGCCGCCAAGGTCTGGATGAACGCCTGCAAAGACGGCCCAGCCATATTCCGCGTGCAGATTACGAAGAGCGCTTAAAGCGTGAAATAAAAGTAATTTCCAGTATGGGCTTTGTTGATTATTTCCTGATCGTCTGGGATTTTGTGCGTTTTGCCCGTGAACAGGGTATCGCAGTCGGACCGGGACGAGGTTCCGGAGCCGGTTCGCTGGCGGCCTACACACTCTTTATAACTGACCTGGACCCTTTGAAGTACGACCTGATGTTTGAACGCTTTCTCAACCCTGAACGCGTCAGCCTGCCGGACTTTGATATTGATTTCTGCTATGAGCGCCGTGGTGAAGTGATTGAATATGTCACAGAAAAGTATGGGCAGGACCATGTCTGTCAGGTGATCACGTTCGGTACACTGGCTGCCAGGGCGGTAATTCGTGATGTCGGCCGGGCACTGGATGTTTCCTATCAGGAGACTGACCGGATCGCTAAAATGGTGCCTAATGTGCTCAATATTACTCTGAAGCAGGCCCTGGAGCTCAACCCTGATTTAAAAAAGTCCTATCAGGAAGATGAATGTACCAGACAAATTATTGATTTAGCGAAAAAATTCGAAGGTATGCCGCGCCATGCCTCTACCCATGCTGCCGGTGTAATTATTGCCGGCAAAGCAGTGGATGAAATTGCGCCGCTGGCGCGCAATGACGAAGCTATTGTGGTTCAGTTTACCAAGGACGATATTGAAGATGTCGGCCTGCTCAAGTTCGACTTTCTCGGTCTGCGCACCCTGACAGTCTTACAGGAGTGCAGTGAACTGGTGGCGAAAAACTATCATCAGACCATTGATTTTGACGGTATGAGCTACTCAGATCCCGGTGTCTTTGAAATGATCGGCCGCGGTGATACGATTGGAGTTTTCCAGCTGGAAAGCAGCGGTATGACTCAGTTCATGAAAGAATTAAAGCCCAGCAACTTTGAAGACATCATTGCAGGTGTCGCCTTATTCCGTCCCGGGCCCATGCAGGAGATACCACGTTATGTTGAAAGCCGTCATGATTCCAGTAAAATCCATTACGACCACCCTTTGCTGGAGGCAATTCTGGAAGTGACCTATGGTGTCATTGTCTATCAGGAACAGGTTATGCGTATTGTGCGGGATCTGGCAGGCTTTTCTTTAGGTCAGGCTGACAATGTCCGTCGTGCTATGGCAAAAAAGAACCCTGAAGTTCTAGCCGGTTACCGCAGTCTCTTTCTGGATGGCGGCTGTGATGAAGCCGGCAATGAAGTCAAAGGTGCTGTTGCCAACGGCGTACCGCGCAAAATCGCTTCCAAAATATTCGACGACGTCCAGTCCTTTGCCGGTTATGCTTTTAATAAATCACATGCTGCGGCCTATGCCGCAGTTGCCTATGACACGGGCTGGTGCAAGTACTATTATCCTGTTGAATATATGGCAGCCTTGCTCAATTCCTATCTGGGTAATCTGGATAAGGCCAACATTTATGTGCGTGCAGCTGAAGCGATGAATATAGCGGTTCTGCCGCCTGACGTCAATCACAGTTCAGCACGTTTTACCACTGAGAACGCTTCCATTCGCTTTGCTCTGGCCGCTGTAAAAAATGTCGGCCAGGAGGCTGTAAATGAACTGGTCAGGGAAAGGGAAGAGCATGGTCTCTTCACTTCATATGGCGATTTTCTGCGCCGCTGCGGCAGTCTGAGCCTCAACCGCAAAATGATCGAAAGTCTGGTGCGTTCTTCCGCCTGTGATCAGTTCAATATATCCCGTTCCCAAATGATAGCGGTGATCGATCCTTATCTGGACCAGGTTCAGGCCTCACAACGCAATAAAATGGACGGACAACTCTCTCTTTTTGACTTTGTTGAAGAAGAAAGTCTGGCGGTAGCAGAGCCTGATTATCCCACCGTACCTGAGTTCAGCCAGTCGGAACGTCTGGCCATGGAAAAGGAGATGCTGGGTCTTTACGTCAGCGGCCACCCGCTGAAAGAATATGAGCGGGCCTTTTCCTGCCTGCCCCTGAGCTCGGCTCTGGATCTGGCTGAATCAGCCCGGAATACGGCTGTCATCGACGATTATAAGTTCATAAATGACAGCTTACAGGACGGAGATCATCTGATCACAGCCGGTCTGGTGATTGCAGACCGCGTCCTGCTGACCAAGCGCAACGAGCGCATGGCCTTTGTCACAATTGAGGACGCAACGGGCAGTTTTGAATTAATTGTCTTTCCCCGTGTATTTGAAGAATCACGCGAACTCTTGCGCGAGAATGAAGTTCTGCTGATTGCGGGCAGCCTGTCTCTGCGTGAAGATGAAGATCCCAAAGTAATCGCGGATAAAATTATGCTGCTGCAGCCGGACTGTGAACGTTTGCCGGACGCAATGCAAACAGGCCGTTCGCGACCAGGCGGAAACAGGCAGTACAATAACGGGCGTAAGAAGACGGACCCGGCCCGGCCGGCCTTTCCGGAAGGACAAGTCAGGAGCCGGATACAGCAGTCAGAAGCAGGTCCGCCTGAGCGCGAAGCCGACGCCGGTTTGTTGCCTAAGCAAGCGGGCAGCCCTCCGGTCAATCATCATATGTCCCTGGTGATCCGCTGTCAGCAAAAGCCATCCAGGGAATTTGTCGATGCCGTCAGAGCAACATGTTCTTATTTTTACGGCTCCATGCCGGTCTATATTTTTGCAGAAAAAGAAGGCAGGATTATGGACCAGCTGGAACTGCCCTCAGTAGCCCCTGATTCTGAAACCATTGCCATGCTGTGCCGGCGTTTCGGAGCTGATAACCTCAGCCTGCTGTGACCGGATTTTGCCTGACCGGTATAGATTATTTAAGTTAGCAGGTATAATCTACTAGTAGCTGATATATAGGAGAAGATATGGAAAATAAAGTAGTTTCGAACAAAGAATCTAAGCAGAAGAAAACCATTGCCATTCTGACTTCAGGTGGCGATGCTCCGGGTATGAATGGTGCTATCCGGGCTGTCACCAGAACAGCGTTGAATGCAGGCTTTCGTGTTCTCGGAGTGAGGCGTGGCTATCATGGATTATGTCACGGAGATATCATTGATCTGGACAGCCGCTCTGTATCAGATGTTTTGCATCGAGGCGGAACTTTTCTCATGACAGCCCGCAGTGAAAGCTTCGTAACTGAAGAAGGTTTGAATAAAGCTGTTGATATAACGGAAGTCTTTAATATAGATGTCATCGTCGCAATCGGCGGCGACGGTACTGCCCGCGGCGCCAAGTCTTTAGCGGATAAGGGTGTTCCGGTAATAGCGATTCCGGCTACTATTGATAATGATATCGGAGCCACGGAATATTCGCTGGGTTTTGATACTGCTCTTAATACAGCCATTCAGGCTATCGATAAGCTGCGTGATACTGCTTCCTCACACGAACGTTGTTCGGTGGTAGAAGTGATGGGCAGGGAATCCGGTTATATCGCTTTGGGCGTGGGTGTAGCATCCGGTGCGGAAGTACTCCTTGTGCCGGAGAAAGACTTTGATTTCAATGAAGACATCGTGCTCACGCTGATTAAAGATCGTAACGCCGGGAAACAGCATTATATCGTAGTCATGGCTGAGGGCGTGGGTCTGGCTTCTGATATGGCAAAACGCATTGAAGAGAAAACCGGTATAGAAACGCGTTCAACTCAGCTGGGCTATTTACAGCGAGGCGGCGCACCCAGTTTCCGTGATCGCTGGCTCTCCTCGCTGATGGGCGTCAGAGCAGTGCAGGCTATACTTGATGGCCGGCTTAACCGCATGATCATCCATAAGAACGGAGACTGCCAGGATATTGATCTGGGTGAAGCGCTGGCCGCGGAGAAACGACCCCTGCAAGCTTCTCTGGAAGTGGCAGATACTATAACAATTTAGCGAATGAATAGGAAAGACATGGCTGAAGAGGAAAAGGGAAAGAAAGAAAAACTGCATTTTGTGCCTAATGTGCCGAATATTCTAACCATGATTCGCCTGATCGCGATCCTGCCTTTAGTAATTTTACTGAGCAAGGGGCCTGAATATCGAACTTTATCATTTGTCTTATTCCTAGCCATCTGGCTGACAGATATTCTGGACGGCTATATTGCCAGAAATTATAATCAGGTAACAGACTTTGGCAAACTGTTCGACCCCCTGGTAGATAAGCTCTTCCAGATAGCTGTAGCCGTTACTATGGCAGTGACCGGACGTATGCCTGCCTGGGTGCCGTGCTTTATTATCGCCCGCGAAACACTGATGATCTTAGGCGGATACCTCTTGCTGAAGAATTATGAAGTGGTTGTCTACTCGGATGTTTTCGGTAAACTGGCTACTGTATGTTATGTAATCGCTTTATCGCTGCTCTTTGTCATTCCTGATGAGCCGGTCTGGCTGAAACATGTAGTTTTTATTCCGGGAACTGCTTTGTCAGTGATCGCGACCTTGAATTACGCCAGGAAGAATATCTATAATCTTAAAAACGGAAAAAATCTTACGCTATGATCTCCAGAAGCTTGCGGAAATTAGAGTTTTCCAGCATTATTCGCTTATTATCTGAGCAAGCGGATACTGAGCCGGGACGAAAACTATGTGAAAAGCTTGTGCCGGCTGCAAATAAGGCGGAAGCTGAAGCCCGTCTGCAGGAAACTGATGATGCAGTCAATCGTCTGTTGGAATATGGCGGTCTGCCTTTTGCCGGTATTCAGGACATTCATTCGCAGATCAGTCGTGCTGACAATGGAGCCGTGCTTAATGGCAGAGATTTGCTGCAGATTGCCGCTCTCCTGCGTGCAGTTGTGCGTATGCGCCAGTCAGTTCCGGAAAGCTGGACGGCTGCAAAAAGAGAAGCAGCTGACGGAGACTTTCCCGGCCATGCCATCTACAATCGGATTGAGGCGCTGACGCCCTGTCAGAGTTTACTCGGGGAAATTGAAAGCTGTATTGCCGGTGAGGATGAGCTCTTTGACAGTGCCAGCCCCGGGCTGATGTCAATCCGCAGGCGAATCCGGGATGCCCAGGCTAATATCAGAACCGAACTGGAACAAGTTTTGCGCAAGCACAGTTCCGCACTGCAGGAAGCACTGATCACTGTAAGAGGCGACCGTTATGTTGTACCGGTAAAAAGCGAGCATCGCTCGGCTGTGCCCGGCTTGATTCATGACAGCTCCGCTTCAGGCAATACGGTCTTTATTGAACCTATGTCGGTAGTGCAGCTAAACAACAAAATCCGCGAGCTTGCAGCCGAAGAAAGGCATGAGATAGAACGTATTCTGGCTCAGCTTTCAGCCGGTGTAGCAGAGGAAACTGCAGCCTTAAAGCAGAACTTACAGCTCCTGACAGAGCTTGATTTCGCTATGGCCAAGGGCAAGCTGTCTCTGGATATGAAGGCAGCCGCACCCGCTCTTAATTCTGAGGGCAGAATTGTCCTGCACCAGGCCCGCCATCCACTGATCAAAAAAGACGATGTTGTGCCGATCGATTTCGAGCTCGGTATTAACTATCGCAGCCTGGTGATTACCGGTCCCAATACGGGCGGGAAAACGGTTACCCTCAAAACTTGTGGACTTCTGACTCTGATGGCGATGGCAGGTCTGCATATACCTGCACGCAGCCCTTCCGAAATAGCTTTTTTCGATCTTGTACTGGCAGATATAGGCGACGAACAGAGCATTGAACAAAGCCTGTCTACTTTTTCTTCACATATGAAAGAAATTATTGCGATCACCGAGCTGGCAGGGCCGGGAAGCCTGGTACTGCTGGATGAACTGGGAGCCGGTACAGATCCCTCGGAAGGAGCTGCCCTGGCCATAGCCATTCTCAACTTCCTGAACCGGACAGGAGCGCACACGGTTGCTACTACTCATTACAGCGAGCTCAAGGGCTATGCGATGAATACGGAGGGAGTGGAGAACGCCAGCTGTGAATTTGACATTGAATCTTTGCAGCCCACCTACAAGCTGCTGATCGGTGTGCCCGGGGTAAGCCATGCTTTTTCCATAGCTCAGAAGCTGGGTCTCAGCAGGGAAATTATTGCTGATGCCAGACAGCTCATCTCGGAAGAGAGTGCTCGTTTTGAACAGCTGATTACAGCAATTGAGAGCAGTCAGAAAGAAATTGATGACAAAAAAAGCGAGGCGGATAAGCTTCAAAGTGAGCTGCGGGAAATGCGCCGTACTCTGGAGCAGGAAAAAGAAAAAATAGCTAAAGAGAAACAGGAGCTTTTAGCCGGTGCTGAAGCGCAGGCAGCTGAGATTGTCAACAAGACCCGCAGGCAGATGGAAGAGATTATAGAGAGTCTGGAAGAAAAAAGAGCCGAACAGCGCCTGGGCCATCGTCTGGAAAGTGAACTGCGCGGGCAAATCAGCGAAGTGGAAAAAGAGCTGAGTGCACACAGGCACAAGCGCAGTACAGATCAGCAGCCGGGCGAAATCGAGATCGGTGAACGTTATGAGGCTATCGATTTAAATATTGAAGGTGTAGCAAAATCCTTGCCTGATGCCAAAGGCCAGCTAGTACTGGAAGCAGGCCAGATCAGCTTTTCGGTAGCAGCAGACAGACTGCGCCCCGTAGGCAAAAAACCGAAAGCTGCCGGCCGCAGGCCTAGGGCAGGACAAGCAGCAGGCAGGACAGCAGCAAGTCTGACCACAGAACGCAAAATGCACGCCACTACTGAACTTATGCTGCGGGGGATGAGGGCAGATGAAGCTATTGCTGCTATTGACCATTTCCTGGATGATGCTGTGCTTAACGGGATTTCACCGGTTCGCCTCATTCACGGAAAAGGGACGGGGGTTTTACGTCAGGTCACCCAGGATTATTTAATGCGTGATTCCAGGGTTGATTCCTTCCGTATGGGCGTTGAAGGTGAGGGCGGCGACGGGGTTACCGTAGCCAAGTTGAAATTGTAGATGACAAGTCTGCTTGAAGTTATAATTCGAGTGGTTTTGTGTATAATAAGAGAAAGATACCTTGTCTTATCAAAGGAAGAAGGTACCGTATGAATCAAGCTTATTTATTTAATCATGGCAAGAATTACCAAAGTTACAGGATGCTAGGTGCCCGCCCTGATGTCTCGGCGGAAGGGGAGAGAGGCTATCGTTTTGCAGTCTGGGCCCCGCATGCGGCTCAGGTCAGTGTCGTCGGAGATTTTAACGGCTGGGATCCTGAGATCGATTTCATGATCGCTTACGGCACAACCGGAATCTGGCAAATATTCATTCCCAATGCAGTCGAGTTTCAAAGGTATAAGTATGCAATCCGCACGCCAGATGGGCGTGTTTTGCTGAAAGCCGACCCCTATGCACGCCATGCAGAAACCAGGCCGAATACAGCCTCCATTCTCTACAATTATGAAAATGACTACCAGTGGGGAGATGCTGATTTTCGTGCGCGCAGGCGGCCGGCAGAAGAAAGTGCGCCGCTGAATATCTATGAAATTCATCTCGGCAGCTGGCGGCGCTATGCTGACGGCAATCCCTATTCCTATCGCGACATTGCCCCCCAACTGGCCTCTTACGTCAGGCAGCTGGGTTGTAATGCAGTGGAGATCATGCCTGTGATGGAACATCCGCTGGATGCCTCCTGGGGCTATCAGCTAACAGGTTATTTTGCCCCCACGTCACGTTATGGCCAACCGTCGGATCTGAAGTTTCTGATCGACACCCTGCATCAAAATAACATCAAAGTAATCCTTGACTGGGTGCCCGGGCATTTTCCGCGCGACGATTTCGGTCTGGCTAATTTCGATGGCCAGCCTCTTTATGAATATGCCGATGCTATCAAAGCTGAGCACCCCAACTGGGGTACGCTGGTTTTTGATTTCGCTCTGGCTGAGGTGCGTTCATTCCTGCTTTCCAATGCCTGGTACTGGCTGGAAGAGTTTAATGTTGACGGACTGCGGGTGGATGCAGTCTCCAGTATGGTCTATCTTAATTTCGGCCGCGACTATGCGGCCTCTGCCCGCAATGTAAACGGCGGTTATGAGAATCTGGAAGCAATCGCCTTTATCCGGGAAATGAATGAAATGATCCGGGAGAACTTCCCCTACAGTATTGTGGCAGCCGAGGAATCTTCCACCTTCCCCAAAGTGACCAGACCTGTGTCTGAAGGCGGATTGGGCTTTACTCATAAATGGAACATGGGCTGGATGAACGATACATTGTCTTATATGACTTCAGATTACTACGCCAGAGGTCAGGTTCATGACAAGATCACCTTTTCCATGATGTATTCTTTCAGTGAAAATTTTATTCTCCCATTTTCGCACGATGAGGTGGTCCACGGCAAAAAATCCTTGCTGGGACGGATGCCCGGGGATTACTGGCGACAATTCGCTTCTCTGCGCACCTGCTATATGTACCAGATGTCCTTCCCCGGGGCCAAGCTGAATTTTATGGGCAATGAATTTGCTCCTTTCATTGAATGGCGCTACTACGAAGAACTGGAATGGTTCCTTTTACAGTATCCCAATCACAAAGGCATGTTTGATTTTGTGACCACCCTGAACCATATTTATCTGGAAAACCCCGCCTTGTGGGAAGTAGATGATTCCTGGGAAGGTTTCGAATGGATCGTGACTGATGACAGAGAGAATAGTATATTTGCCTATGCCCGCTATGCTAAAGAGCAAAGGCAGACTATTGTTTCGGTCTTGAATATGACGCCGGCATCCTATAAAAACTATCGTTTACCGGTGTTGCATCCCGGCCGCTACAGATTGATCTTAAACAGCGATGATGCACAGTATCAGGGCAGCGGCTATGCCGATCTGGAACAGGGAAATACTGTTTTCTGGACCTCGGACGATAAGGAAGGTGAGCGGCTGTCGCTGGAAGACAAAATGAGAGATCTCGCTTCGCCTCTGGAAGCTGAGAAAGACGCAGCCGACTCCGGACTTGGCTATTACATCGATATGCCCCTGCCGCCACTTGCAGGCCTATATTTAGTTTACGAGGGAGAGGAAAAGAATTAAGCAGCGAAAAGTCTGTTAACTATTAAAATTCTTCAGTCTGCCCCGGATGAGAACGGGCTGAAGAAGGGACAGAAGAAAGGATGAGAAAATGGCGCATCAAAATGTGATAGCTATGATTTTAGCTGGCGGACAAGGATCCCGCCTCGGTGTCTTAACGGAGTTTCTGGCCAAACCGGCAGTTCCTTTTGGGAGCCGTTACCGGATAATTGACTTCCCTTTAAGCAACTGTTCCAACTCAGGCATAGAAGCTGTCGGAGTTCTGACTCAGTACCAACCACTGCAGCTTAACTCCTATATAGGTAACGGGCATTCCTGGGACCTGGACCGTAATGACGGCGGTACCTATATTTTGCCGCCCTATGTCAGCCAGGAAGGCAGTGACTGGTATCTCGGGACAGCGAATTCAATCTACCAGAACATTCCCTTTATCGACAGCTTCGCTCCCAAACATGTTGTCATACTGTCCGGCGACCACGTCTACAAAATGGATTATTCCAAAATGGTTAAGGCCCATACAGATGTCGGGGCGGATGCCACTATCGCAGTAATAGAAGTGCCCTGGGAAGAGACAGATCGTTTTGGCATCATGAACACGGATGAAAAGAAGCGGATCACAGAATTTGAAGAAAAACCTGCCCACGCCAAAAGTAATCTGGCTTCCATGGGTGTATATTGCTTTGACTGGCCCAACTTGCGCCGTTGCCTGATTGAGGACGAGGCCGATCCTGACTCTAAAAACGATTTCGGTCATAATATTATTCCGAAGATGCTGGCGGCAGGCCTGTATCTTCATGCCTATACATTTGACGGTTACTGGAAAGATGTAGGGACGATAAAGTCGCTTTGGGATACCAATATGGACGTATTGGATAAGCCGAACGAAATTGATCTGCATGACGATTCCTGGACCATCTACAGCAAAAACCCCCAGCGTCCCTCTCATTATTTCGGACCCGGGGCAGTGGCGGAGAAAATCGCTATCAGTGACGGAGCTGAGCTGTATGGCGAGGCCAGGCACTCAATCATCAGTGTCGGTGTGGTGATTGAAGAGGGTGCCATAGTTGAAGATTCAATCATCATGCCGGGTGCTGTCGTTAAATCCGGCTCTGTCCTGAAAAAATGCATAGTAGGCATGAACACAGTCATTGAGCCTTCTGTGCTAATATCACCGGAAACCTACGATGTGTGCTCATTTCTTAACGAGAAACTCTGTGAGGATGGTATTAGCGTCATAGGTCAGGATCTCATAATCCATAAGGGTGCCAGAATTTGCGGCAACTCCATGGTCGGTCCGCAAGATGCAGTGACCCATCCGCATATAGTTTCTGAAATGCCAAACAGGTATTCATATTAGGAGGTAGAAAATGTTAGTTAACGCAATGGGACTAATTCTGGCCGACAATCAGCGAGTTAAACTGGGACCTCTGAGCGAGCCGCGTGCGCTTTCAGCCATGCCCTTTGCCGGCCGTTTCAGAATTATCGATTTTCTACTCTCAAACATGGTTAACACAGGTATTAAACGGGTAGGTGTCATAGCTCTCACCAGGTATAAATCTCTGATGGATCACTTAGGCACCGGTGCCTCCTGGGATCTGGACCGCATGAATCAGGGGCTTTACCTGCTGCCCCCCTATATCAACCCTTTGACCCGCTCGTCAGAACGCTCAGACCTGACCAGTATTATCGATTATATCGAAAGCGGTTCTCAGGACTATGTTGTGATCACAGACTGCAACCTGGTCATGAATACCTTATACAATGACATTCTGGAAGCACATTTGGATTCGGGGGCTGCCATTACGGTGCTCTATAATCACGACGGTTTTGAATGTGGCCTGCCGAATATCTCGCTGACTTTGGACCAGGACCAGCGTGTGACTGATGTCCTGGTTGACGTGAATACGCCGCCCTCTGATATCAGTGCAATTAATGTCGCAGTCATCAGAAAAGACCTGCTCTTGTCACTTCTGCAGGATGCACGCTCCCGCGGAGTGACAGATTTTACCTTTGTCAGAATTTTGGAATACTATAAACAACTGGAAGTCAGAGGCTGCGAACACAAGGGCGGGATTTTCCGGATCAACTCCATGGCCAATTACTACAAAGCTTCAATGGGGCTTCTGGACGATGAACGCCGACATGAGCTTTTTTCCAGAAAAACTCCGGTTTACACCAAGGTTAAGAACAAACCGCCGTGCCTTGTCGAGCCCGGCAGCAGAGTGAAGAATGTTCTGGCCTCAGATGGCTGCGTCATTCAGGGTGATGTGGAGAATTGTGTTCTTTTCCGCGGAGTTACTGTCGGCAAAGGCGCCAAGCTGCGCAACTCAGTTATTTTCCAGGACACACAGATATCCAATGACGTCAATTTGAACCATGTCATTATCGACAAAGGCAGCGTGGTGAAAATGGGTGTCCGTTTATTAGGTCATCCCGGCTTTCCTGTTGTTATCGGGAAAGGTTCGATCGTATAAAACCCTTAGGAGTGGGTTCTGTTTATGAAAATTCTATTTGTAAGCTCGGAAATGAATCCATTGGCGGCAACGGGCGGATTAGGAGATGTCGTAGGATCCCTGCCGCAGGTATTGCGTCAGAAAGGACATGACGTACGTGTTGTGCTTCCGCTTTATCGTCAGATAAAACACGACTATTTTGAAGATCTCACCTTTATGCGCTGGGCCATGATTAAACTGGGCTGGCGCACTATGTACAGCGGCCTCTTCCGCCTTGACCTGAACGGGCTTCCCGTCTATCTGATCGATAACGAATTCTACTTCGGCCATGATAATCTCTACATAGACTACAGCTTCGATATTGAGCGCTTTTCCTTTTTCCAGCGGGCTGTCCTGGAGACATTGGGAGCGGAGATGGATTTTGAACCGGACCTGCTGCATCTCAATGACTGGCAGACCGGCATGATTCCTGTGATACTGGAAGCGCATTACAAATCTAAGGGCTATCATAAAGCTGTTAATTGTGTCATGACCATTCATAACCTGAAATATCAGGGGATTCACGGCCGCGAGCAAATTCAGGATCTCTTTGACCTGCCTGACGAATATATGTCAGAAGGCGGTGTTTTGAAGGACGGAGTTCCCAACTTCCTGAAGAGCGGCATCCAGTATTCTAACCGGGTGACGACCGTTTCACCCCACTATGCCAGAGAAATTATGACCGACTATTACGGCGAAGGTCTGAACGGTTTGCTGGCAGCTCAGGGCTGGAAGGTGAGCGGCATCCTCAACGGTATTGACACTGACAGCTACAACCCGGAAACGGATTCAGAACTTACTGCCAATTACAGCCCTCAGGCTTGGAAACGGGGCAAGGCAGCTTGCAAGAAGGCTTTGCAGGCCGAACTTGCTTTAGCTCAGGATCCAAAAACTCCGCTATTTGTCATGGTAACCCGCCTGGTAGAGCAAAAGGGCCTGGATCTCCTTCTGCATATTGTTGATGAACTACTGGAGGAAAATGTACAGCTGGTAATACTCGGAACCGGCAATCATGAATATGAATACCGCTTAACTGAAACTGCAGGCAGATATCCGGACAAGATGCGGGCCCTGATCAGGTTTGACGGCAAGCTGGCCCGCCGTATGTACAGTGCCGGTGACCTCTACCTGATGCCTTCTCTCTTTGAACCCTGCGGCCTGTCACAGATGATAGCCATGCGCTATGGCACCCTGCCGATCGTGCGCCAGACAGGAGGCCTGGCGGATACGGTGCAGGCCTATGACAAGTTTAAAAACACGGGTACCGGCTTTGGCTTCCTGAATATAAATGCCCATGAACTGCTTTTCACAGCCAAGGAGGCCATTTCTGTCTACCATAATAATCCGGATGCCTGGAACCACATGGTGCAGGCAGCCATGCGCAGTGATTTCTCCTGGGATAAATCTGCAGATGAATATATTAAACTCTACGAGGACATTATGAAGGAGACCTCTCAGATTGACTGATGTAAAACTGGATCATTACATTAATGACAAGCGCTACAGATCTCCGCTGGGGGCGGTAGCTGCCAATACAAAGCTCAGCCTGAGAATCGATGTTAATAAGCCGGTGGAGGAGGTGGAATCCGTCCGCCTTTATTATGCCTATGGCTTAATGCGATTCTTTTCCGGTTCCCTGCCCATGACCTGTGATCTTGCAGGCGGGGAAGAGAGTTCTTTTGTTCAGACTATTCGCATGGACGATGTGGCCGGCTTATTCTATTACTGGTTTGAAGTCCGGCTGAAAGACCAGCGTTATCGCTGGTGCTTTCCCGATCCGGACAGCTCATATCTTCAGGGGCATACACTTCTTGACAGCCTGCATTTTTCTCTTGATGGCACAGAAGAGATTCCGGGCTTTAAAGTAACGGTCTATGAAGAGGATTTTAAGACTCCGGACTGGATGAAGGGGGCTGTGGTTTATCAGATCTTCCCGGATCGTTTTAATCGCGGCGAGAATTTTGATAAAAAACTCTTAGATCCGTATCTCCATTATGAAGAACGGATCTGGCACGACGACTGGCTGGCAGAGGTCGACATCAAAGGCAAGCCCGGTTTTCCTTATGAAGCCAATGATTTCTTTGGTGGCAGCTTGCAGGGTATTAAGGAAAAACTGCCCTATATAGCATCTTTTGGTGTTGACTGTATCTATCTCAACCCGATTTTCCAATCGCGTACTAACCACCGCTACGATACCGGTGATTATTTCAAGATTGATCCGCTGCTGGGGACGGAAGCTGATTTTCGTGAGCTTTGCGCTGAAGCGGATAAGTATCAGATTTCCCTGATACTTGATGGAGTCTTCAGTCACACCGGCGCTGACAGCAGATACTTTAACAAATATGGCCGCTACGACAGTGTCGGTGCCTGGCAGGAAAAAACTGCAGGCCAGCTTTCCCCTTATACTGCCTGGTACAAGTTTGCCGGTGATACGGATGCGGAAGTGCCGGCAGTCAGTGCTGCCGGCAAAGACAAACTAGCCTATGACTCCTGGTGGGGTTTTGATAACCTGCCCAATGTCAGGGAAGAAGAACTGTCCTATAAAGAATTTATCTGCGGTGAAGACGGCGTTTTGGCTTACTGGTTAAAAGCCGGCGCCCGCGGTTACCGCCTGGATGTATCGGATGAAATACCCGATCCCTTCCTGCGTTCACTGCGCCGGCGGGTCAAGGCGGTCAACAAAGATGCTTATATCGTGGGCGAAGTCTGGGACGGACCCACATCTCAGATCAGTTACGGAGCTCACCGCGACTTTATTTTCGGCCGTACACACGATGCCACGACCAACTACCCGGCCCGCGCAGCTGCCTTTTCCTGGCTGCTGGGTGCTGACACAACGGAGCAAAGCTGCGCCAGATTTAATTACTACCTGCTGATAATGCCGCGGGAAGCCTTATACGTAATGCTGAATCCACTCGGCAGTCACGATACCGAACGCGCTGTGAATGTTCTGGCCGGAGTTCCGACACCGGCCAGACGTGAAGACCAGAAGAAACGCAGGCTCTCCCCGGAAGAACGGAGCAAGGGCGAAGGACGCCTGCTGCTGGCCCTGCTGATGCAGGTAGCTTTCCCCGGAGCGGTTCAGCTCTATTATGGTGATGAGCGCGCTATGGAAGGCTTTAAGGATCCCTTTAACCGGCGCACTTACCCCTGGCAGCAGGAAGAACCGGTTTTGACCGGCCTCTTCCGCACCATCTTGAATTTACGCCATGAGCATGCAGTTTTGCGCACCGGCGAGGTCGAAGTGAAGGCAGCCGATACAGATGTCCTCGCGATCAGACGCTTTCTCAATGCGCCTGCAGCTGAGGGCGGTGCCTGGACTGATGCCTTTGGCCGGCCTGCCGGGGGTGAAAAGAGTCTGACCTTCCTTTTCAATCGCTCGGAACATGAGTCTAAACCGCTCGCTTTGCTGGGAGGCGAAAGTCTGCCTGTCAGGACGGGGGCCCTTGTTTCCGACTCTGGGATCAAGTATTTCAGAACATAAAACTCAGCGCTTATTAAAACAGATAATAAAAAGGGCATCCCGGCCGAGATGCCCCTTTTCATTAATTAAAACGGAGTATTATTATTTCTGTTCCACATTGTCATCAGCAGCAGAGGCAGCAGGCAAACCCTTCTTCTTTTTCCGCTTTTTAGCCAAGTAGATGATCAGGATAATCAGCACGACCACCAGGATGACAGGGAAGCCCACGGCTATGCCGATGAAGAGATACTGGGCGACCAGGAGCAGAACTGTGCCCAGTCTGCCAAAACCATTGCTGATGAAGTATTTAACATGCTCCCAGGATAAAGGTTCGAGTTCGCTCGGCTTTTCGAGCAGGGGATCCTTCTCCTGATAGATTTCCAGATAAACCCGGGAATAGCTTGTCAGCAATTCTAAACGATTTAAGCGCCCCTGCAGGGATTCGAGCTCCAGGGTCAGCTGGTCAATTTTTGCCTGCACCTGCAAGGTCTCATCGATAGTGTCAGCGCTTGCCAGCATATCCCGGTAATGATTGAGTAGGTCGCGTGTCGTCGCAAGCCTGGTTTCAGTGTCATAGTAAGAATCGGTGACATCCTCGCTGGTGACCGACTGCCGCTCAACCTTGACGCCGCTGTCGCCGATCTGGCGCAAGAAAAGATCCAGCTTGTCACCGGGCACTTCAACCGTCATCTGTATATAGATGTAGTTATTGACTTGCTGCGAAAAATCCGAGACGAAGCCTCCGAGTGAACTCGCTTTACTTTCAATGTCAGCTTTAGTCTTGACCGGATCCGTCGAGACCACAGTCATATCCGCGTTTTTAATCACTTTCCGCGGTAAGCTCGGATCAGCCGGGCTTACAGAATCAGGGTCTATGGACGGCAGATCCATATCCTCATCAGGAGCAGCCGATCCGGGATATTCGTTGCCATATTCCGGTTCACGTGGTGCCTGATCTTTGCTAATAGCTGCGGAACAGCCGCTGATAAAAAGGCTCAGAAGCAGGAGCAGACTCAGTAACAGGGGTAAATATTTATTTTTTTTCATACTTGCCATCCTTTCTCGCAGGAGCTGACACTATTCTTGCAGTGTAAGCTTTAGTCAATTTTCCACCGGCAGCTTCATATTATTACACGATGCCGGGCATACCTGGAGAGACCGCCTGCCTTCGTCTATTAAGACAGGAATGGAGCGTGAATATTTGGCTTGCTGCCGTTTAGCCAAGCATTCAGATCTCTACATGCCGGAACAGTTCCGCTGCCATACGCCGGGCCAGCCAGGTAAAGAAGCCGGCCAGACCCAGGGCGAAGGCCAGCATAAAGGCACTTGTTATTGCTGAGTTTCCCTGAGTCACTGCATTGAGCAGGAAACTTAGGGCCACAACGACACCGGCCAGCCCCATGCTGCCGAACATGCCGATCATGGCCGACTTTGAATTTTTCACAGCCTGATTCTCACTGGTCCAGCTCAGGGTGGGGTATTTCATATCAATGCAGATCCCTGCCATCTGCACCGTATAGCAGCTGATCCAGCCGATTATAGTGGCGGCCAGCATCAGCAGCGGAGAAAACTTCAGGAAAGTACCGATGAACAGGATAGTCAGCAGCCAGAGCAGGCCGGATACTGATATGCCGGGAAAAACCCAGGCAATCAGCTGCCTGTGTGGGGCTGCCGGAATCAGTTTGCTGGTCTGAAAGGTCTGTCCCTGACGTGAAATAGCAGTGGACGACGCCATGTTGAAGCTGCCGAAAAAGATGCCGGCCGCGACCAAAACCATGACGACAATCCAGAGGTCTGACCGCCACCAGGCATCTGTCTGCAAGTAAGCCATCTGGTCTCCGAAAAGTGAGCCCATAGAATCACCGCCCGCTGTCCCGCCGACAAAGCCGCCGAGGATCATTGCCAGCGGCATAATTATTGACGAGAGTATTGTCTGCATAAAAAAAGTGGGCGACCTCAGGAGCAGTTTCCATTCCTTGCTGATCAGAGCCCGGGTCTGTGAACGTGGTTTCAGGGCTTTGCGGAACTCTTCCTGCGTTAAGACGCGTACCGCTTTGGAACCTTTGTTGCCGAGAACTCCCGGCAAATAGAGTTTACCGGCTACCAGCAGCATGATGGCTACACAGACCATGGTTACTGCTGCCAGCAGCAGGAGATACCACAGCGACTGCCAGGAGCTTGCATTTTTCAGCATCAGGTCAGCGAAGAGGGAAGAAGGAAGAAAACGAAGGCCTCGACTATAAACGCTTTCAGGTACCAGGAGCCCCGGTGTCTGCTCCATGTCCATTTGCGATGAGACCCTGCTCATCGATAGAGCAAAGGTCATGATAACCACCATGAAAACAAGATTGGAAATCAACTGGAAGCGATCCTTGTTGCGGGCAAAACGTGTGAAACGCATCAAAACGAAGACCGGAATCAGGAGGACTGCAAAGGGGGCAATTGAGCTGAAAATTACAAAGGGAAGAATCAGAAAATAAAAACCCACAGTCCGTCCTGCCACAATGGCATGGGCCAGCAGAGCCGGCAGGAAAAATGAGGCTACCGTAATAAATATGTATAGATAGACTTCTGTCAGCTTGGCGGCGACATAGGTTCCGGTCTTGATCGGCAAGGCCAGGAAAAAATCAATCTTGCTTTCATGATAAAGCGATGAAATTCCTTGCATGAAACCAAAAATGACAGTTATGATCGGTATCATAAAGGCGACTGAAGAGACAAACTGATCTTCCAGACCTGAAAGCTTGAGAGTTCCGGTCAGGGCTACTCCGAAGAAGGCGGAATAAATCATGATAAAGGAATAGGAAACAAGCAGGGCCAGCCAGGGCTTTTCGGCAAAGAGCGAAGCCCGTTTTCGCTTTTTCCCGGGCCTCAGACCTCCTGATTCACCAATGCCCCTTACCGATTCAGGGATCAGAACACGCAATAGAAGCAGATATTTTCTCATAGGCTGCCCGCTTCCTCCTCGCTGAGAGCAAAGGGGCTGAATTGTTCCTCTCCCACCATTTCCAGGAAAATACTTTCGAGAGAACTGTCGTCCTGATGTTTTTCTCTCAACTCTGCCATGGTGCCGACAAAAAGCAGTTTGCCTTCTGCAATAACCCCCAGCCGGTCGCAGACTTTTTCCGCTACATCGAGTACGTGTGTAGAGAAAAGCACAGTGTTGCCCTTGTCGGCATGCTCCCGCATCATATTTTTCAGCTGGTAGGAGGAGGAGGGATCCAGTCCTGTCATCGGCTCATCCAGAACCCAGGTAGGGGGGTTATGGATCAAAGCACCTATGAGCACAATCTTCTGCCTCATGCCGTGAGAATAAGATTGAATCTTTTGGTCCAGCACATTGCTCATGCCGAAGCGGTGCGATAAATCCTTGATGTGTTCGACACGCACATCCTCGGCTACCTCATAGACGTCAGCCAGAAAACGCAAATACTCAATGCCCTTAAGTCGCAGAAAAACATTTGGATCATCGGAGACAAAGGAGAGATTCTTCTTGGCTTCCAGCGGCTCTGCCACCACATCTATGCCATTAACCTTGATACTGCCGTGGTCGGGCAAAAGCAGACCGCTGATCATTTTTAAAGATGTCGTCTT
This sequence comes from Mageeibacillus sp. UBA5439, assembly GCA_002427505.1. Classification (GTDB taxonomy): domain Bacteria; phylum Bacillota; class Clostridia; order Saccharofermentanales; family DTU023; genus DTU032. The sequence continues at coordinate 346 of DIRJ01000016.1, read as the reverse complement.
TCCGGCCCCATTAGGACCTAAAAATCCAAAAATTTCATTATCGTAAATTTCCAGACTGAGACTTTCCACTGCCTGCGTCTTTTGGTCGTACGACTTGGAGATTTCATGAATACTAATCATCTGCAATCACCTCTGTTTTCTCCTGATACATATATACTATAGTACAAGTATTATATACGGCTATACAATATTATACTTCAGATAATAACCTTTAAAGAAGTACAGCTGGTGCAGAACAGGGCAGATTAGTGAAGTTTGCAAAAAGTTAAAAAAAACTGTTGACAAGCTTCAAAAAGCTTGGTATCCTAGCTAAGCGCCTTGCAAAAGAGAGGCGCGTCGGATCTTG
>DIRJ01000018.1:42691-43557 GCA_002427505.1 Mageeibacillus sp. UBA5439 | reverse complement strand
ACTTCTTTGTCACCGGATTCCGCTACGCTCCCGGCCACAATGTCGAGTGTCTGCAGCGAAGTGCGGATGCGGCGGTAACTGGTTACTGCTGCATCCAGAGGATTGTCCTCATCCTTATCGTCTGTGAGGGTAAAGTTTATCGGCATACGATAATGTGACTGTAAAATATAGTAGCGAATTATTTCGTAGGGATAAAGTTCCGCCAGATTGCGCACCAGGAAGAAATTCCCCTTGGATTTAGACATTTTTATCTGATTTACATTGACGAAACCATTGTGCATCCAATAACGGACAAAAGGCTTGCCACTGGCTGCCTCGCTCTGGGCGATCTCGTTCTCATGATGGGGAAAAACCAGATCCACACCACCGCTGTGGATATCAATAGTATCACCTAAAGCTTTCTGACTCATGGCGGAACATTCTATATGCCAGCCGGGCCGGCCTTCGCCCCAGGGACTGTCCCAGAAGGGTTCGCCTTCCTTCTTGAATTTCCACAGGGCAAAGTCCAGTGCGCTGCGCTTGCCCTCTACATCCGTGACGCGCTCGCTGGCGCCTTCCTCCAGATCTTCCAGCTTGTGGTGTGACAGCTTACCGTATTCTTCAAAGGAGGCGACTTCAAAATAAACACCGTCATCTGTAACATAGGCATGCCCCTTTTCGTAAAGCTTGGAAATTAACTCTATGATGGCGGGTATGGATTCAGTTGCCCGGGGATGGATGTCAGCCCGCATCACATTAAGGCTGTCAGCATCATGAAAATATTCTTCAATCATCCGGTCAGCCAGCTCTCTGACAGTAATATTCATCTGCCTGGCGCGGGCGATCATCTTGTCATCAATATCAGTGAAGTTCTGTACATAAGTTAC
>DIRJ01000018.1:41379-42478 GCA_002427505.1 Mageeibacillus sp. UBA5439 | reverse complement strand
ATCAAAGGTTACTATGGGGCGCGCATTACCCAAATGCATAAGATCGTAAACGGTAGGACCGCAGGCGTAAATCTTGAAGCATCCTGCCTCCAGCGGTATCAGTTCTTCCTTTTGACGACTTGCAGTGTTATAAATACGCATAATGCCTCCATGCAAAAATCTAATCGGCCTTCACTTTATCCAGTCAAAACATCAAAAACAAAAGCCATTTATTAAACAGCAAAAAACACCTGAAATGGCGCACTCCCTTTTTGATACCCAGCTATTTAAAACCAGGTGGGTGACCTGTGGTGGTCTTAGAATTTCCTGCAAGCAGGCATGTTCACATTCCACATCAACTCGGACTCCCCTTTAAGAAACGGTGGTCCAAAAATGAGAGCGCCATCCATCTCAGGCAAACTAATATTAACATGTCGGGCTTTTAGCTTCAATGTCGGAGGATTTATGTAACGTCTCTGAGCCACGGAGCGGATACATTAGCAGCATATTGTGAAAAAAGTGCTGCTGTCAGCTTTTCTGCAGTAACTAAGGCATCAGAGGAAGAAGTCCCGGCTAATTTGTGGTAGAATGCTTTAGCTTACAAAGTAATATTATAGTAGATAAAACGAGGAGGACGACCAATGCCGTCGCAATTTGAGCAAAAAGAAAACAGAGTTGCCTATCTAAATATTGAGCTTCCCGCAGAAGAATTCAAAAGTTCTCTGGAGAAGGCTTACCAAAAAAATAAGCGTCACTTTCAGGTTCCCGGTTTCCGTAAAGGCAAGGCCCCTTATCAGATCGTAGTTAACCACTATGGTGAAGGCATTTTGTATGACGATGCCATTGAGTATGCCTTTCCTGCTGCCTACGAAAACGCCTTGAAAGAGCACGATCTGAGACCCTATTCTGAACCGAGATTGAATCTGGTCAGTATCAGCGGCGCAGACGGACTGGTTATGGAAGCCAGATTTGCTCTGAAACCTGAAGTCAAACTTGGCGAATTCAAAGGTATTGAAGCCTATCGTCCGGCAGTTGAAGTTTCTGAAGCAGATATAGATGCCAAGATTAAAGAGGCACAGGATAAAGTTGCCAGACAGCTGCCGGTTACTGACCGGGCACT
>DIRJ01000018.1:34349-41132 GCA_002427505.1 Mageeibacillus sp. UBA5439 | reverse complement strand
GATTTTGATCTGGAATTAGGGTCCAACACCTTCATTCCCGGTTTTGAAGATGGCATAGTGGGCAAAAATGTCGGTGACGAATTCGACCTCACACTTAAGTTCCCGGAAGAGTATCATGCTGAAGATCTGGCCGGCCAGGAGGTAGTTTTTTCGGTAGTGGTCAAGGCTGCGACCTTCACACAAGTACCGGAAATAGATGACGACTTCGTCAAAGATGTCAGCGAAAGCAGCGATACGGTGGAAGATTACCGGGCTGAAATCCGTCAGGAATTGGAAAAAGCAGCAACTGAACAGGCTGATCGGGTTTATGAGCGGAATATTGTGGAACAGATCGCGGAAAATAGTGAGATTATCATGTCAGACTTCCTGGTGGAAGATGATGTGGAAAGAGAAATCCAGCACCAGAGCCAGCAGTTCGAGATGTATGGCCTGCGCTATGAAGATTTTCTGGCTTATTCCGGACAGACACTGGCAAGTGTTCGCCAGCAAATGCTCCCCAGCGTCCGCAAGAACCTGGATTTAGCCTATACGCTGGATGCTCTTGATGAAAAGTTAGCTCTGGAAGTTACAGATGAAGAAGCTGAAGCAATAATAGTGAAACTGGCTGAAGAGCTGCAGATGTCTGTGGAAGAATATAAAGACCAGTATCTGGAAGATAACGAAGAAAGCAAAGAACGTCTCGAGCATCAGGTCAGGAGCGAAAAATTGCTCGATCTCCTGCGTGAATGGAGTCTGGCCACTGATGTTGATCCACATGCCCACGAGCATGAGCATGTTCACGATGAACACTGTAACCACGACCATGACCACGAGGAAGGCGAAGCAGACAAAGAAGACGAAGCAGAATAAACCGGAGACGAAGAGGTTTAGTAGTGTAAAGTTATAATAGATCAGAAGGGCAGCCCCATGCTGCCAAAAAGGAGTAAATTATTATGATGGAAGCAGTCTACAACAATCTGGTGCCGGTAGTCGTTGAGCAGACAAGCCGCGGAGAACGTTCTTACGATATTTTCTCACGTTTATTAAAAGAGCGCATTGTTATCCTGAGCGATCAGGTCGATCATGTCAGTGCTAACCTTATCGTTGCTCAGCTATTGTTTCTGGAAGCAGAAGACCCGGATAAGGATATTCAATTCTACATCAACAGCCCGGGCGGAGAAGTCTCCTCAGGCCTGATGATTTACGACACAATGCAATATATCAAACCTGATGTTCAGACAATTGCCATGGGCATGGCTGCCAGTATGGGCGCTTTCCTGGTAGGTGCCGGAACTAAAGGAAAACGTTTCGCTTTGCCCAACGCTGAAATTATGATTCATCAGCCGTCAGGCGGCACCCAGGGTCAGGCTTCAGATATCAGCATAGCAGCCGAGCATATTCTGAAAATGCGCAGACGCCTCAATGTGATTTTGGCGGATATCTGTAATCAGCCTCTGGAAGTAATTGAACGCGATACAGAGCGCGACCATTGGATGGATGCACAGGAAGCCATAGAATATGGAATCATTGATAAAGTCATGAGCAGACAGGCTTAAGTAATGAGCCTGTCCGACTTGTGCTTAAGGACAGAGAGATGATAGATAAACAAAACAACGATAATACCTTTGAACGGGTTCATTGTTCTTTCTGCGGTAAGCCGGAATCTCAGGTTGAACGCCTGATTGCCGGCCCCGGTGCTTACATTTGTAATGAATGCGTTGCTCTGTGCAATGATCTTCTGCATGAAGAAAGAAAAATCAGTTTCGGCTCACACGAGCTGAATAAAGACAGCCTTTTATCTCCCGATGAGATTAAGTGCAAGCTGGATGAATATGTCATTGGCCAGGACTATGCGAAAAAGGTTTTGGCTGTATCGGTTTACAATCATTACAAGCGTGTGTTTTCCGATGAAATCGATAGTCCGGACCAGGATGTCGAGCTTTCCAAAAGTAATATTATGCTGTTCGGACCGACTGGTTCGGGAAAAACTTTGCTGGCGCAGACTTTAGCCAGAATCCTGCATGTGCCTTTTGCAATTGTTGATGCTACCGCACTTACCGAAGCCGGTTATGTCGGTGAAGACGTGGAGAATATTCTCCTGCGCCTGATCCAGAATGCCGATTTTGATATTGAAGCTGCGGAAAAAGGCATTATCTATATTGACGAGATTGACAAAATCTCCCGCCGTTCGGATAATCCCTCTATTACCAGGGATGTCAGCGGAGAAGGTGTACAGCAGGCTTTGCTGAAGATTTTGGAAAGTACTATAGCCAATGTGCCTGCTCAGGGCGGACGCAAACATCCGCACCAGGAGTTCATCCAGATTGATACAAGCGATATTTTGTTTATTCTGGGTGGAGCCTTTGATGGTCTGGATAAAATAATTCAGAGCCGTATTGGCAGCTCCGCTATTGGCTTTGGCGCTGATGTCAAATCCAAGACGAAAGATGACTCTAAGATCTTCACCCAGCTTTTGCCCGAAGATCTGCTGCGCTATGGTCTGATACCTGAATTCATCGGCCGCGTTCCTGTTCATGTAGCCCTGGAGGGACTGGATGAGGATGCCCTGGTCCAGATACTGACCGAGCCGAAGAACGCACTGATTAAACAGTATCAGAAGCTGATGGCCTACGATGATGTCGAACTGATTTTCGAAGATGATGCTGTCAGGGAAGCTGCGCGTCTGGCCCAGGATCTGAAGATGGGAGCCCGCGGTCTGCGCACTATCCTCGAAGATGTAATGCTGGACATTATGTATGAGATTCCGTCGCGCACCGATGTTGCCAAAGTAATTGTCAGCAAGGAAGCTGTGCGCAAGCAAGCTCCGCCGACAGTGGTCTACTCAGAGCAAAAAGCCTTGGAAGAAGGGGCCTAGACAGCGGCGCAGAGAGCGCCCAGTAATTTATATGCAAAGCCCGGCTGTAGCTGAGACAAGACGGATTTGATATCCGCGGCGGTCAAAGCGGAGCCGGGTTTTTTAATTAAAGCGGCGACAAAACAGCGGCCCAGACTTTCACGATCCGCCGGATGGACAAAAGCAGGGTCTGGCAGCTCAGCAGCGCTGAGCTCAGCCTGCTCCTGCAAAGCCAGTTTACTGGTATAACCGGGGGTGCCGGTTAAAGAGATGGTTTTACTACAGTGCTTATCAGCGACCGGTTTCGAATAACCCGGCAGAAAAACCCTTGATTTGTCGAAATCTATCAAAACGGCGTCTTCTCTGCCGGTGATCATAATATTGTCCGGACTGATGTCTCCATGCCACAAGCCAACGCCGCTCAACTCTGCAAAATCTTCCAGAGCAGACAGGATCTGGTCAAACAAATTCTCGTAGAGGAAGGAAATCTCTTTCGTGATACCTGTCACTGTCCGTATGGAAAACTGGCGCAGGGTCAGGCCGGACAGGTGTTCAAACAGTACGACGATCTCCGCCGGATTCTCTCTAAGGTTGATTTGGCCTATCTGCTTGAGCAGCAGCCCTGTACGCAGGTCACACAATGATTCAACATCCAGATTATCTGTATTGTTTACACCCAGACAGCGCAGTAAATGTGGACCGCGATAGCGATAAAGATGCGGCAGGAGAGTATAGTCTGTAAAAGAAGCAAGGGCTTTTGCCTGATAACAGCGCCCATATGCATCATGCAACAAGTTGATCCTGCTTTCTCTGATACTATTCACTTTTACCGGTCTTTCCACTAACATAAGCCACTCCTTGCATATAATCCTGCAATTAGCATAAGGTCACAGATTTAAAAATATAGCCGGAGATTTTGACAATAGCTGACAGCAGCCACCAAAAAGGAGCATGACCAGTCAGTGACTGCCTGCATCAGCGGATAAAACAGCTGAACTATATTTTAGGTCCAGTCATGATAGAATGACAGAAGTTAAAGAACGGAGGTTTGGCGCAAACGACCATGTCTGATACAAAACAGGATCGTAATAGAGAAGTAAAAAGCCGCCAGTTGGCGCCGCGCGATGAGTCGCCTGTTCAGGAGAAGAGAACGGACAGACCTGCAACCAGTCCAGCGCGTAATACAAATATTAACCGCAATAAAGGCCGCAAAAAGAAAACAACTCAGCGGGCCCCCGGCCAGCAGAACCGCAAGCCACAAGCTCAAAAAACCGCAGGACAGCAAGGTCAGAAGCAGAATGCTGCCCGCGACCAGCAAGGCGGCCGCGCTAAAACCCAGCAACAAAATCATAAGCCGGCTTCAAAGCAGCAGACTGCTGAAAGGCAGAAGAATCCTGCTGCACAACAGTCAACTCAAAGCAAAGGCTCACAGCAGAACTTGCCAAAAGCCCGCAAGCAACGTCCCCGCAAGAGACATTTTGAAAATCTTGATGAGGGAAAAATTCGCGCTGTAGAGACTGTTGACGATGTGCGCCGTGATATTGAACAGATCGAGCGTTCGATCCGTCTTGATATTGATGGCATCCAGACCATCAGTCTGGATCTTTAGAAGTCTGAGCTTGCTGCCATGAAGAAAAGTGAATCAGCAGTATTTTCCGAACGGGAACTCCCGCTCGTTTCAGCCTTGAAAACAGCCAGAAACAGACACTCCTTCCATATGCCGGGTAACCGGGCAGGTCAGTCTTTTTCTGCTGAATTTCGCAGTCTTTTAACTTATTTGGACACGACCGAGCTGGATAATACCGGGGATATCAATGAACCGAATGGTGTTGTACTGCGTGCGCTCGAATTAGCTGCCAGAACTTTCGGCTCTGCGCAAACTTATTTCATTACCAGTGGCACCACTACTTCTCTGAGAATTGCACTAGCCGGGGCATTCAAAGCGGGCGACCGGGTGCTTCTGGGCCAGGGCAGCCATTTATCCGTGGCTAACAGTTGCGCGCTTCTGGGTCTGGAAGCGGTTTTAATCAGGCAGGATGCTTTGCCCCGTTTTGCTGATGGTCAGGTAAGCGAAGCTGAAGTATTGCGCAGCCTGAAAGAGGAAGAGAATCTGGCAGGTGTGCTCCTGACAACGCCGGGTTATTACGGAGAAAACCTGCCTCTGGAAAAAATTTGTCAGGCGGCTCATGCTCTGGGCCTTCCGGTCATAGTTGATTCCGCCCACGGTGCTCACTTTGCTATCAAGGTCAGCGGGAAATCTCCCGGCGAAAAAAACTGGCCCCGCACCGCCTTATCTCAGGGAGCGGATATGGTCGCCCAAAGCGCTCATAAAACGCTGCCGGCGCTTACTCCCGCCTCCTTGCTGCATTTGTCACAGGCTGCTATAGACTCGGGGCGGGTATCACCTGCTCGTCTGGCTAAGATGCTGCCGGTCTTCCAGACATCCAGCCCTTCTTTTCCGATTGCAGCCAGTCTGGACTACGCACGTGATTTTGTTGACCATGATGCAGCTGGTTATGTGTCAAGACTGCTGGACTTACTGGCAGAGTTTGAGGCTCAGCTGCCGCCCGGACTGACCCGTGACTATATAGCCGGAGATGATCCTTGCCGTCTGGTACTGGACTACTCGGCCAGTAACTGTTCCCGGCAGGAAGTTTTCAAAATTCTTGACGCACACAGGGTTGATGTAGAACTGATTGATGCCAGATGCATAGTCTGCATTCCGCCCCTGGATACGCCGCGCGAATCTTTTATCGCGCTGGGGCAAGCCTGTGCTGAGATTGCACAGGCGGGGCAGGCGGAGTACTCGCAAGTTAAGATTGACCTGGCCCAAAGGCAAGCTTTTTTGCGTCAAGGCCGGACCTCCCTCACACTGCGGGATAGTTTTCTGGCTGAAAGTGCGGAGATGGATTTCCAAAATGCCGAGGGTCAACGCAGCGCCGGTGTTATCGCACCGTATCCGCCGGGGGTGCCTTTGCTCTGGCCGGGCGAAGAGATCAAATCTGTTGATATTGCCCTCTGGCAGGATCTGCTGGATCTGGCTTACGATGTCCGTGGCCTTAAATCGGGAAAAATCGAAGTTCTAACAGGTAAATGAATCAGCTATAGCTGAAGTTGGCGGCAGGATTTTTGCTGCTCAAAGTTTTGCCCTGCCAGCAATATGGTAATATTAAATTGAAGTCAGCAGTTGGATTTAAGGGAGGCGGCAGGCAGATGCAGCCAGGCAAATTTGTTACATTTGAAGGTGTAGACGGGACCGGGAAAACCACCCAGGGCCGGCTTTTAGGGCAAAGTCTTGAAGCTGACGGCATTAAGGTTCTGATCCTCCGCGAACCGGGAGGAACTGCAATCAGTGAAAAAATTCGTGACATCCTGCTTGATGCCTCACAAAATAAGATGACAGCAGAAACCGAAGTTTTACTCTTCGAGGCAGCCCGCGCTCAAATAGTGCGTGAAGTTATCCGGCCGGCATTAGAGCAGGGAAACTGGGTAATCTGTGATCGCTTTATGGATTCAACAGTGGCCTATCAGGGCTATGGCAGAGGTCTGGATCTTGAGCTGATTGATAAGCTGAATGATTTTGCTGTCGGCGAGACAAAACCGGATTTAACGGTTTTGTTGCAGTTGCCGCCTCACAGACTGGCGGAAAGGCTGGAAAAACGTCATGCACTGGAAGCTGCTGATCGTCTCGACGGTGAATCTGAGGATTTCCGGTCTGACGTAGACCGTGGCTTTCGTGCTTTGGCCGCAAGGGAGCCTGAGCGTTTTGGCTGCATAGAAACGCAAGGTACTAAGGAAGAGACTGCCGGTCTCGTACTTGAACTAGTTAGGAGAGTGCTATTATGAAGCTGATTTTTGCTATTGTCAGTGATGAAGATTCTTCGCGGCTGATGACTGAGCTGAATCGGGCTGGTCATCGCGTAACAAAACTCCATTCAACCGGTGGCTTT
>DIRJ01000018.1:32872-34116 GCA_002427505.1 Mageeibacillus sp. UBA5439 | reverse complement strand
ATTATCCGCAAGTATTCCCGCAGCCGCAAAACCTCCATCAATGCCAATATACCGCCGCCCTCTATGGGGACGTCCTACATGCCATATCCGGTAGAAGTCAAGATTGGCGGTGCTACTGTTTTCGTTGTGCCGGTGGATCACTACGAGAAGATTTAGCATGGTGTCAAAGCCCGGTTCCCGGAATAATTCTGCACCCGATCTTGTGGATTTCGGTATATTTCAGCTGTCTTCTCTGGCGATAAGTGACGACCTGCGTCAGGAGTTAAAACAGATTGTCACGTCAAAACCTTATCCGCTCCTGATCATAGGAAACGAAGGCGCCGGAAAGCACACACTAGCAAATTGCCTGGCGGCATCTTATCTTTGCGCTGCTGTCAAAAGCGATGGGTCGGCCTGCGGCAGCTGCCCTTCCTGTCGCATGATCTCAGCCACCGGTTCACATCTTGATTTAGTGACACTGGATCCCGGTCCTTCCGGCAAGTCTAAAGTGGATGAAGTGCGCTCGGAAGTAGCTGCCCGGATCTTTGAGGCTCCCCGCCTTTCCCCTAACAAGGTTTTCATAATATCGGCTGAAAAAGCGGACACGCTCAGCGAGGCCTGTCAAAATGCTCTTCTGAAACCTCTGGAGGAGCACCCGGCTTTTGTTCGTTTCATAATCTTTTGTGAAGACAGCGACAGATTATTGCCTACTATCCGTTCGCGCGTGCAAATGCTGCGCCTGGCACACCGCAGCGATGAGGATATCAGGCAAATTCTGAATGAAGCCGGGATTGAAGACCCGGCAGCAAAGAGCTTTGCTCTGGATTGCTCCGATGGCAGGCCGGGTGTGGCTTTAACTTTGGCCCGGGATGAGAAATATCGGCAGATCTATGACGAGAGCCTGAAATTGTTTAAGGCTTTTCCCAGAGAAAACCGTACAGCTTTCCTAACCGGCGGCCTGGAGTTTTTTAAAGCAAATAAAGAAAGTACTGATCTGATTATCCGGCTGCTGCAATCTTTTTTGCGCGAGCTCAGTGTTGCTCTGCTGGCAGACAAGCGGGAACAGGTCCTGACTGACAGCTCAGCTTTTTCGGATGCAGAGCTGGCCGAGTGGGCAAAATTGGCGATTGACTATGAGGCCTTACTGGAGCTCTTGTCTGAAACAAAAAGAGCCTTATCCTCGAATACCAATTACGACCACACCATCTCACGTCTTTTACTGCAGATGAGGAACGGAGTGAACGGAGTGGTGCCAGGCACCTAAG
>DIRJ01000018.1:0-32708 GCA_002427505.1 Mageeibacillus sp. UBA5439 | reverse complement strand
AGTTGTTAAGTTATTTGCTGTCCGGCATGGTCACGCCGCCAGCTATGGCAGCGAGAACCGCCTACGGCACAATTATTTGCTATACTCTAGCTTAGATATATTTTTCAGCAGTGCTCGTTCAGCGAGGATTGCCTTTAGATAGGATTGTTATGAACGAAGATAAATTGGTCCGGGTTCGCCTGCGCGGACGGGGCAAAGCATATGATTTTTCGACCAATGGTCTGGATTTAAAAAAAAGAGATATCGTGATTGTCGAGACTGTGCAAGGCGTGGAGATCGGCGTAGTTACAACTGTCATTCTTCCTCTGGAAGCATTTGAAGGTGGTGAAGAACGTACCTTGCGTCCCGTTTTGCGTCTAGCCTCCGCAGAAGATCTTGCACAATATGAAGCAAATCTGGATGAGGAGGACAGGGCTTTTTCCATTGCTATGGAGCGCATCGAAGCTCATGGCCTGGACATGTCCCTGGTAGATGTTGAGTTCCGTTTTGACAACAAGAAAATTACCTTCTTCTTTACTGCTAACGGACGCGTAGATTTCCGTGACCTGGTCAAGGATCTGGCGGCAATTTTCCGTCGCAGGATAGAGCTGCGACAGATCGGAGTCCGCGATGAGGCCCGCATGTGTGGCGGAATTGGCAGCTGCGGGCGTGAGTTTTGCTGCTCAACCTTCCTGCATGACTTCCAGCCGGTATCAATCAAAATGGCGAAAGAGCAGAATCTTTCCATGAACCCGGAGAAAATTTCCGGTGCTTGCGGCCGCTTGCTCTGCTGCCTCAATTATGAGCAGGAAGCCTATGTCGAAGCCAGACAGCGTCTGCCCAAGAGAAATGACAAGGTTACGACTCCGGATGGTCCCGGCGTTGTTATGGATGTTAATTTGCTGACTGAAATGGTGACAGTATCTTTTGACAAAGGAGATGAAAGAGTCAGCAAAAGTTTCAAAGCTGCAGATTTGAGCTGCTAAGCGAGACTTGAACAAGAATAAGGAAAATGTTACACTTTTGTAGGTTGATGCTAAAAGTAGCAATATTATGATATCAGGAGGGAATATCTATGGCACATGTAATTAGTGATGAGTGTATTCTTTGCGGTGCTTGCGAAGAAGAGTGTCCGGAAGGCGCTATCTCAATGGGCGATGAACACTATGTAATTGATCCTGATCTCTGCACAGACTGCGAATCTTGCGTTCAAGTCTGTCCTGTAGACTGCATTTCACAAGCATAAGGATCTGAAACTCTGAAAAAACTTTTCTGCGGCGGGATTACCCGCCGTTTTTTTGTGGCTGTTCATTTTGACACTGCAAAGTTTTTCCCTGTGAATTAGAATATCAAAGGCTGATTACTTGTAGTTGGACTTCCTGATCCAGGAGGTTTTTTAGAAAGGCGAAATATAGTGACTGACAGATGTGCACATGAGAGTTTTGGCGGCAATATTGTTACCTGCGGGACTCTGTACCTAGTTCCCACCCCACTGGGCAATCCGGATGATTTGAGTCCGCGCGCGCGTTCCATTCTGGAAAGCGTGGATTATATAGCAGCGGAAGATACACGACGGGCAGCACGTCTTCTATCTGCTGTCGGTATCGGCAACGAGCTGATCAGTTATTACGAACAGAATGCAGAAGAGAAGGATGAACAGATTTTGAGCGATCTGCTCTGGAATGCGAAATCAGTGGCAGTGATTTCTGATGCCGGGACACCCTGTATCTCCGATCCCGGAGCCGGTCTGGTGCAAAAAGCGATCGAGCGCAATATCAAGGTTGTTTCAGTGCCCGGTCCCTCAGCCATCCTGACTGCCTTGTCAGCATCCGGTCTGGATCCTTCCCGCTTTGTTTTTGTCGGCTTTATCCCCCCTAAAGGCCGCAAGCGTGACGATTTTATTACAGAAATGGCGCGGGAAAAACTCACAGTGATTTTCTTTGAATCTCCGCATCGTCTCATCAGAACTTTATCTGATCTGGAAAAGCAGGGCTTAGGTGAGCGCCGCCTGACGATCGCACGCGAACTGACTAAGGAATACGAAGAGTTTCTCTATCTCGATGTCATGTCTGCCCTGCGCTACTATGAGACTGTTGAGCCCAGAGGAGAGTTTACGCTGGTTCTGGAAGGAAGCAGGGCCTTCGAAAGACGCACCGATACCAAGCTGGAAGAACATTCGGATGAGACTCTGAAAGATTTGCTGCGTCAGCTTCTGGCTGAAGGAGTGCGGACCAAGCAAGCAGCCAGAATACTGGCTCATGCCAGCGGCATTGAGCAACGCCGCCTATATGATTTAGCCCTGAAAATTGAAGAAGACGGCATTGACTTAAACCAGTAATTAATCTTATTAGACGATGAGCGCTGTAATTTGCTAAACTATCTAGATGGTGCGGGTTCATTAACTTATTGTCAGTGTCAGAACTGGCAAGTGCATTATAAAATGACTTAATCAACCGCCAGTAAAATGAAGTACATCAAATTGAGTGCTTACGAAGGAGCCAGTATGTCACGCGAAACATTTTATATTACAACACCTATTTATTACCCCAGCGACGATCTTCATATCGGTCATGCCTATTGCTCGGTTGCCGCCGATACCATGGCAAAATATAAGCGCCTGCGCGGCTATGACGTTTTCTTCCTCACCGGCACAGATGAACATGGCCAGAAGATTGAGGAGGTTGCCCGGGATCGTGGGCTGGAACCGCAGGAATTTGTCGACCAGATGCTTGTTAAAATAAAGAACCTGTGGAGCCTGATGCATGTAGATTACGATGGCTTCATCCGTACTACTGATTCCAGGCACGTTAAGGCGGTGCAGGATATTTTTGCCAAGCTTTATAAAAAGGGCGATATCTATGAAGGGGTATATGAGGGCTGGTACTGCACACCCTGTGAATCCTTCTGGACAGAATCACAATTGGTGGAAGGCATGTGCCCTGACTGCGGACGCCCGGTTGAGAAGACCCGTGAAAAAAGTTATTTTTTCCGTCTGTCAAAGTATGCGGATCGTCTGAAAGAGCTGTTCAGCGAACAAGCTGACTTTGTCGAGCCTGTCTCGCGTGCACACGAAATGATCAACAATTTCCTCGAAGCCGGTCTGGAAGATTTGGCTGTTTCACGCTCGAGCTTCTCTTGGGGAGTGCCGCTGCCTTTTGACAAAGACAGTATTGCCTATGTCTGGGTTGATGCCCTCTGCAATTACATAAGTGCTTTGGGTTACCCCGACGATACAGAACTCTTCGACCGTTACTGGCCCGCAGATGTCCATTTTGTAGGCAAGGAAATTATGCGCTTCCACTCCTTGATCTGGCCTGCCATTCTGATGGCTCTGGAGCTGCCGCTGCCCAAGAAAGTTTTCGGTCACGGCTGGCTCTTGTTCGAGGGCGGGAAAATGTCCAAATCCAAAGGCAATGTGGTTGATCCCGCGATTTTAGTTGAGCGCTATGGCCTTGATGCCCTGCGTTATTTCCTGCTGCGTGAATTCCCCTTCGGTTCTGATGGCAACTATTCCACAGAAGCACTGATCAAGAGAAGCAACAGTGATTTGTCCAATGATCTGGGTAATCTTCTGAGCCGCGTTGTAGCTATGACGACGCAATCCTTCCCCCAGGGTCTTCCGGCGGAAAAAGACTTTGCCGGGATAGATGCTGACCTGACTGCATTAGCTGACGAGACAGTCATTCAGCTAGAGCAGCATTTTGAAAAAATGGAGTTCTCGCTGGTTTTGGAAGCGATCTGGCGCCTGATCAGCCAGAGCAACAAATATATCGATATGACTACGCCCTGGATTTTAGCAAAAGAAGAAAACTCCCGGGCGCGTCTGGCAGCTGTTCTTTACACTTTGCTGGATGTCCTGCGCCGCGTGGCGGTCTGGCTGTCACCCTTCATGGTGTCTACACCGGCAAAAATGCGTGAGCAACTGGGTATTAGCGCAGCCGGTGCCGAAACAGAGGCAGAGCTGAGCAGCTGGGAATCAGCGGCTCAATCCGGACTCTACCGGGACGACTTTATTGTGCACAAGGGGCAGGCCATTTTTCCGCGCATAGATCTTGAGGCTGAGCTGAAGGCCATAGAAAAACTGGACAAAAAATAATGTGGTTTGATTCTCATTCACATCTCCAGGACAGTGCTTTTGATCTGGACCGGTCTGAGGTTCTGGAGCGGGCTGCTGCTGCCGCTGTCACCAGAATACTGCTGGCCACATCAGACCTGGACGACAGCAGGTCCGCCTACGCTTTAGCTCTGACACAGGGTCAGGATAAGTGGCCCCGCCTGTACACTTCCCTGGGTTATCACCCGCATGAAGCCGACAGCTGGAATAGCTCTTCTGCCGGCGAAATTGCGAACATGATTGCAGCGGACCGCCTGCGCCGGGAAGCGGGGCAGGAAGCTGTCATAGTAGCGATCGGTGAAATCGGCCTGGACTACCATTACATGCTTTCACCGGCGGCAACACAGCGCCAGGTGTTCAGACAGCAGCTGGAAATCGCCGCCGAGTACGATCTGCCGGTGATTATTCATATGCGAGAAGCTAGTGAGGATACTCTGGAAGTCCTGCGTGCGGCCCGCCGGCAGGGCTTGCTGCACCGGAGCCGTGCTGATGCCGAGATCGGTGTTGTACACTGTTACTCAGATAGTTTAGCTGTGCTGCCTGACTTTCTTGACATGGGATTCATGATCGGTTTTGACGGACCGATTACTTTCAAGAAGGGTGAGGAAGCCCGTCGGGCTTTGGCCGCAACACCACTGGAGCGACTCCTGCTGGAAACGGATGCTCCCTATCTGACACCGTCTCCCTTTCGCGGCCAACGCAATGAATCTTCCTATCTGACTTTTGTAGGCGAAAAGGCTGCAGAGATTAAAGCTTTATCTCTGGAAGAAATAGCGCAGCAGACAACAAAAAACGCCCTGCGCCTTTTTTCACTGCCGGGAAGTTAATTGATCAGGTCAGCGGGCTTTTCTCTGAAAACAGCCTGCTGCCAGCCAGTTCGGCATCAATCAGAAGCCGCAGTGTAGCCGATCTCTCGCAGGGCATCCTTGAAGATTTCACGGTCCCGGTCAAAAACCAGATATTTCATGCTGTCTGCAGGCTTAAGCCAGGCTACACGCTGTACCTCCTCCAGCTGAGGACGCAAGCTGCCGCCCAGATAATCACCTATGAAAAAAATGACAGTTTTCCGGGCGCCGGGATAGGGTGAATAGGTGGAAGCCCGCGAGAAGTCAGAGCTGATCTCAATATCAATGCCTGTTTCTTCCTTGACCTCCCGGATGGCCGTTTCACAGTCACTTTCACCATTCTCCACATGCCCTTTGGGAAAAGACCAGTGGCTGGCGCTGTGCTGCACCAGAAGCACGCGCAGTTCTTCATTTATCTCACGGAACACGATAGCCCCACAGGACCTCTCATATCTGAGCTCGGAATTTCGATATTTATCTCTGCATTTTTCAGAGCGAAAATTATTCTTGTCATTTCTCTTGAACATGTAACCAGTCTAGCATGATGTTAGCATCCCATGGGTATCAAATTAAGATAATATGAGAGGAAGGAGATATTTTATGAGTATTAAATTCTTACATACGGCAGACTTGCATCTGGGCAGCCGCATGCGCTCGTTGGGCCAGGCTGCTCCTGATTTCCAGGAAGCATTGATTCAAAGCTTTGATAACTTGCTGCTGGAAGCGGCAGCACTGGGAGTTGATTTTTTTCTGATTGCCGGTGATTTTCTGGAGATGGCGGAAATTGAAGATCGTGAACTTAATCGTATCTGTGACCTGCTGGCACGCGAACGCTCTTTCCCGCTTCTGCTGGCAGCAGGCAACCACGATTATTATTCTCCGGCTTCTCCCTATGCTACAGTCTTTCCGGAGATCCCCCGGGTCTATGTTTTTCCCGCTGAGAAAATAGTCCGCCTGGATTTTCCGGACCGGGACACATCTGTCTGGGGGATCAGTTTCTCCTCACTGTATCAGGAGACAATGCTCTTGCCGGATGTCGGAAGCGAGGCGACTGTCCTGGTCTATGACGGTATTGATTTTGTGGAACAGGAGCTTGAACCTGATTCAGCCCTGACCAATAAAATAGGTTTGGTGCATGGTGAATACCTGGCCGGTTCCAAAGCTGAAGGCAGCTACAACCCCCTGCCAGCACAGCAGATAAAGCAGAGCAGACTGGATTATCTGGCCATGGGCCATATCCATAAGGCCAGCGAACTGCCGGCAGCTGACCATCTAGACCGCCGCACTACTCTGGCCATGTATCCGGGCAGCCCGCAGGGCCTTTCTTTTAATGAAAGCGGCCCCAGGCATGCACTGATAGTCGAACTTGATAATTCTGAGCTAAAAAGCGTGTCAGCCCTGCCTTCAGCTTCGCGCATGTTCCTGGAAATATGCAGCGAACTGGACAGTACACAAGCAGATCAGGAGATCATTGAGCAGATAGTGGCGCAAGCACAAGCTCTTGACCCGACCAGCTATAAGCGCCATTCCTATAAAATTCGTCTGAGGGGTGAAGCTCCGCCGGCCTTAAGTGCAGCTCGTCTGGCTGCCGGCCTGCGCGAGCAGATCGGCTATGTCAGTCTGCTTGACGAATTACATCCCGCGGAAAATGTCGAAGAGCTGGGAGAAGAACAAACCCTGCGTGGCCTTTTTGTCAGAAAAATACTCCAGGACCTGACAACTCTGGACATGGAGGCGGAACGGGATGATTTGCAGCAAGCACTGAGACTTGGTTTATCTGCTTTCAGAGGGGAGACCTTGCATGATGTTTATTAAACGCATTGAAATCGGACAATTCGGCAAGCTGAAGGATATCTCCCTCGACTTCAAGCCTGGGGCAAATCTGATTGTTGCTCCCAATGAATGGGGCAAGAGTACGCTGATTGATTTTATTTTTGCGGTTTTTTACGGCATGGATCACAATAAAGCCGACCTGCGCAGCAGCAACCGCTCGCGCAATATGCCCTGGGAACAGGATAGTATGAGTGGTGCTCTCTTTTATGAGGCTGCCGGTCTTGCCTATCGTGTCAGTTGTGAGTTTGGCGCGCAAAAGCGTCTGGACCACATTATCCTGACAGATGAGAGCCTGGCTGCCAGCAAGGAAATTGATGGGGAGCCTCTGGGCAAGCATATTTTCGGATTAGGGCAACACGCTTTTAACCAATCTGTTTATGTGCAGCAGATGTCTTTAGCTTTGAATGTCAAGGATGATAAACAGGGTGAATTACTGCACCAGCTGGCCAGCCTGGGCACAGCGGGAACATCTGATATTTCTTCTACGGCAGTGAGCAAGAATCTGAAAGAAGCTCTGTTGTCACTTAGCAGCAGCCAGCGTCAGAATGCTGTCATTCCCCAGCTGGAAAATGAGCGCTTTCAACTGCAGACCTTATTGACTGAAGCGCGTGAGCGCGAGGCACGTGAAGCGGAAGAGCTGCTGGAGCTGCATGCCTTGAATGCTGAAGTCGAATTTTTGGCAGACAGGGTCAGGACCAGTGAGCGCCAATTGCAGAAGACCGAGTACTTGATTCAGCTGCAAAATCTGCAGGAAAGCTTGCGCGAAGAACACGCAATCAGAAATCAGCAGGACCGGTTCCGGAAACAATTGGAGCAGCTTGAGAGTCTGCAACCCTCAGTCAGCGCTGAGGAGTTTTTAGATCTGGAAAAAGTGATCCGGCAGCTGCAGGTCGAGAGCTCGGCTTTAGAGAACAACAGCAGGAGCCTGGAAATGGAAGGCGGAGCCTTGCAGCATGAACTGAATCAGGCCTTCAGCAAATCCAAAACACTTGACCCCGATGCAGGTGAGGAACTGAGTTTTCACGAAAGGCGCCAGGAACTGCGCCGCCGGGACCAGGCTTGTGACAAGGAAATGCGCGCTGCCTATGCCCGCCAGCAACAGAAAGAAATGAACCGGTCACGGATTCAGGAGGAACTTACCGGGACCATCGTGCCGAACACAGAGGGACAGGAGAAAAAGTATAGAATTCTGGGACTGGCGCTGATCCTGCTTGCTTTCGCTTCAGCTCTGCTTGTAGGCTTTATGTGGCATCCCGGAGCTTTCGGCCTGGCGCTGATAGCAGGTCCCGGTTTTTACTTTTTCCGGAAGTCAAAAGAATATTCTTCAGTCCGTGTTAAAACCGAAGAAAAACGCATAGAGCTGGAGACCAGTCTGACTAAGGCAGAGACAGAGCTGGCTGCAGTGACTGCTGAAGTCGGGCAGCTGGAAGCAGAGCTAGCCTTGCTGGATGAAGCACAGAACTTACTGGAAGACGAAGAGTCACAGATCCTGCAGCGACAGCAGGAAGCAAGAGTAAGGGAAGAGAGCTATAGCAATAATCTAGCCCGTCATCTGGAACGCAGGACAAAGTTTTGTGATGCCATTGACAGTTTGCTGGCAAGCTACCCCTATCTCAATACAGATGCTATCGTGGATAAGATAAAATCTTCGCAGGTTCTGCCACAGCTCAAAGACCTGGAGTATTCAAGCAGCAGCCGGATGCCGGCCTATCCTGCCCAATTATTTGAAGAAGAGACTGATGCCGGCAAACGCCGTTACAGCGAAGCGCTCCGCTTGTTTAAACGCTTTGCAGACAGTTACTTTGAACTGAACAACTATGTTCAGGATCTGAAGCAAAGCCGGCATCAGTTGCGTGAGCATCTGAGGGTGCTGAGTTCGGGACAGGGCAGCGACAGGCTGCTGCCCGCTGCGAAAAAGCAGCAATTGCTGGAACAGGCTGCAGCTGCAGGTTTCCCGGTGACTGAGAGAGATATTGCTATAGCGATTGAAGAAGAAGAATACCCGGAGGATCTGAACAAATCCCTGGCCGGGAGCAAGCAGGAACTGCAGTTTAGCCGCAATAGATATAGCCAGGCCCTCAGCGAACACAGCAAGAAACAGGCGCACATGGCTTTAGCCTATCGCTACTCAGAGCGTTCTGAGAACATTGAAATCCGTCTGCAGGAGGTCGATGAGAGGATTGCAAGAGCAGAGGCGCGTGTCCGGCAGCTGGAACTGGCTCTGAAGTATCTGGCGGCTGCGGACGAAGAAATGCGCCGCAATTTCAGCCCTGAACTGAGAAAGCTGACAGCCGGCTACCTGGCTAAACTGACTTTAGGCCGCTATGACGATGTTCTCATCGACAGAGATATGAAGCTGCAATTGCACATAGCCGGAGAGACGCAGTTCCGGGAAGCGGAATACATGAGTGGAGGCACCTATGATCAGGTCTATCTGGCTCTGCGTCTTGCCCTGTCCGAACTCATTACGGGAGAACAGGCTCCGCCCCTGATTCTGGACGATGTCCTGGTCCAGTTTGATGAAAAACGCATGGAAGCCGCTCTGGACTTGCTGGCGGAACTAAGCAGGGAGAAATCTGCCCGGGACAGCATGGGAGAATCACGCCAGATCCTATTATTTTCCTGCCATGAAAGGCTGGCGGAAGCAGCTGAGTCTGTGGGTGGATTTGATATACAAAGACTCTAGCAAGCTCTAGGGATACTCAGACAACACCTGCTCTTCCGGATAGAATTTCCAGTTTGACGCTTGCCAGAGATCATCGTGGACACTGGCCCAGGCGGAGGGCAGGAAAGTATTTCCATCATTAATGTCTGTCTGATAGACATGGGACAGGGTTATAAACTGTTCATGATTGAATTTTTCGTTATTATTGATCTCTTTGCCTGTAAAAGGATTGACGGGATTGTCGATCAGACCTGCAAAAGCTAAGGTCGGTACGTCAGCATTGGTCATGAAGCTTTCAGAAACACTAAACTGGTCGGAATTGAAGTCCTTTACCAGCAGCAGCGGACAGTAAAATTCCAGACCGATCTTTCCGCCGCCGGGATAGTCAGGCATCAGTTCCGTAAGCTGTCTGAGGTCACTGCCATGATCTGAAACAATAATAATGCGTGTGTTGTCATAGACACCTTGTTCGCGCAAGTCATCGAACCACTGTCCCAGCTGCAGCATCATCGCCATATTAATGTGATAATGAGCCATTTGATTCGTTGTCTCCACTTTCAGCTTGCGACCGTTTTCCTTGTTTTGGAAGCGGCTGCCGGAGGCAGCATCATAGTCCTTATTATCAACCTGAGCAGCAGGTACATAATCAGGCGTCTGTAAGAGCATCGGCTCGTGTGTGGTGTCATTGGATAAAAACAAAAAGGTGTTTTCTTCCTCATCCGAGATTTTTGTCATTGCCGAGAAGTTCTGCAGGACATCATAGGACTGCAGGAAAGCTTTTCTAAATCCGGAGGCTTTGGATAAAGACTGGATGGTCTGGGAGCTGGAAGCCAGTTCTCCCTGCTGGTCAGGCAGATAGCGATAATTACCCTGGTCATAAAGCAAGGGCTGCAGGCTCAAAGGCAGCGTTTTCATCAAACTGAAGAGGAAAAAATTGCGATTATTTCGCCCCAGATCCGCCTGACTCTCCTGCCGGCTGAATTTTCCCTTGGTGATATAGCGCTCTATATCGGGATAATCATCATATATGGTTAAATCCGAAAACCAGCGATAATTGGCATAGGGCGGATCACAGACGGTAACTTTATAGCCATTATCTGAAAAAATAACCGGCATCACCTTGAGTGCTTCGTTATGCTTGTCCATGAGAGCTTCATCCGAGCGTTTGTTCATTTCCAGCGGAGTATACTCATAACCGCCCAGGAGCGGCGGGGCGGCAAAGTTGGTGTGTCCACCATAGGAAATTGTATTGGGATAATAGGTGAAACCTGCGAATTGCTGCTCCAGTTCAGGTTTTTCATTAAAAATATAGGGCAGCATGGTCCCCAGGGCGCGGTCAAACATCATCACAACAACATTCCTGGATTTTTTACTTAGATAAAAATGAGGCTGTGACTGCAGGGTTGATGAGATACCGTTAGCTGAGGTCAGATCAAGGTCGCGGATGGCTTGATTGATACTGTGCAGATTGCTGACTGACATGGCACTCAGGGCAAGGGCACCGACCAGCAGAATCGAGATGAGTTTCTGGCCGAACAAACGCAGCAGCAGCACAAGTAAAGCAGCCAGAAGTAAAATTATCAGCCAGTTCGTGATCTGTTCCCGTGGCAGGAAGGTCATTCCTTCTTCATATTGCAGGACCGGGCTGATGACGCCGAGATCCCTGGCAAAGAACATATAGTTAGACAGGGCCAGGCCGGAGACAAGCAAGGCGGCCACACTGAGAAAAGCTTTGATCTTAGGGGCAGAAAGCCGATAGAAGATAGGCAGCCAGACCAGAAAGACACCGGCAGCAAAGAGGAAAGTAGTCAGAACAAAAATCCCCGGATGCTCATAGTGATAAATATCGACAAACTCCAGCGGTGAAGATGCGATATAGGTGGAAGGTATCAGCAGACCACAGAGTGCTGTCAGAAAAACGGCGGCAGCCAGAAAGAGCCGGCGTGACTTAGTCAGACTTTCCCGGCTGACAACTTTGAGTTTACCTGCCCGCCGGCTCCTGCTCTCGCTAAGCCTGACTTTGAGCTTTTCACTCCAGGGATTGCTGGTCAGGAGATTCTTAATCAGTGAAATCAGATTGTTCAGGGTCCAATAGAGCAAAAGCGCTGCAGGTGAGTTATACAGGAAAATCAGGAAAAAACCTGCCATGGCATAGAGCTGAATCTTGGTGCGCAGAGTAGACTGCCGAGTGTAGACAATGACTGACAAAACATTGAACAAAGTCATTAGCAGCGGCAGGGCGTTCAGCTGCCGGGAGCCGATCTGCAGCAGCCCGTCGGAGGCAGCCAGATTGCTGATCGGACCAAAGCTGGCGCCTTCCAGTAGGGTCAGACCCGATAGAAACTGATAAGCTGCGATGAAAAAAGGTATTTCCAGCAGCAAAGCTATTGAGCCGCGGAGGGCGTCAGTCTGCTTGTAGTCGTTTTGACGATAGTAGGTCTGCAGCATCATCAGGCGCTCTTCACCGGAAAAAGTCTTTCTGATGTGACGGACGCCTTTTTGCAGCCTGCGCTCCTTGTCGGCAGCTGCTTGCTGGATCTTGTCGCCCTGCCGGTAAAAAGGCAGCAAGATCAGATTCATCACCAGACTAAGCACGATAATTGCCCAGCCGGCCTCTCCCAGAGTCTCGTAAACAAAGCCGAAAATCAACTGAAACAGGAGCTTCAGGGGTGCCAGCAAAGCAGTATCCATAATTTTTCCTACAGTGATGTTTCCCATCTTCCTTTTTTCGCACAGGCTTTCTATTTGCGGCCGGAGGTCGTTTTTCTTTCCTTGCCAACAATTCTGAGTTTAGCAGGTTTTTCCTTTTGAGCGAGCAGTTCCCTGGCTTCCGCCTGCTTGACTTCCTCCAGCTTTTCCAACAGAAAATCGACGCTGCGAACGGCCGCTTCACCTGGGTAAACCCAGCATTCCTGCCTGACTTCATCTCGACCGGCTGCAAAGCGTGGCTGCTCCAGCAGATCTTCTATCAGTTCTTCCAGCTGGTCCAGCTTGTCCTCAGTCAGGGCCAGACCCAGCCGGGGAAGGGCGGAAGTTGTCCACAAGGGTGTCTTCAGCCACCAGGCATCATAAACAGACAGATCAAAATCAGGTTCCGTATACAGCACCGGCTTGTCGTAGACCAGGGCGAAATCAAAAATCACACCTGAAAAGTCGGAGATTAAGAGATCAGCCCGCCGCAGCACTTCAAAGTTGTCGACATCCCGGTTCCATTCCAGCTGCTCCGAGGCGGGGTATTTGCTCATCAGATCATCCAGCATTTCCTTCTCATTCAGGAAAGACTGAGGGTGGGGGCGCACTATAATTTTCCAGCCCGTTGCCAGCAAACGTTCAATAATCCGGCCGCCGTAGACACTGAGAATAGCATTTTTGCCCCAGGAGGGTGCCAGCAGGATGGTGCGGGGCCCGGGCGGCAGAGCAGCTGCCTCCTGCAGTCGTTTTTTCATTGCATCCATATAGGGAATGCCGACCACACGCAGATCCTTAGCCGGCAAATGGCGTAATTCTTCAAGAGCACGAATATCCTGCAGTTGAAATAATCCGGAGAGCATAACAGCGTCGTAATAATCCAGGCCGAACATGCGATAAAGAGTGACCTCGCTGGCAGCATGCAGTATATGTACATAGCATTTTATTCCCTGTGAACGTTTCCACTGGTAAACGTCTAAGCCGGGGGTGGTGGCAAGCAGCAGCTTTGCCTTCAGTATATTTAGTCTGGCATAGACCTGATTCCCCTGACCGAGAAATTCAGCTTCCATGTGCTCATAGTTGGCACTCAGTGCCGGATCATCTTCTGAAGCCGTTAAGTAGGTCACAGCCTGACCTCGCCGATTTAATTCCGCACATAAGGGTTCAAAGATGCTCCAGTAGCGCTTGTCATCCGAGAAGATGACTAAATCCGGTTCAAAATCCTGCTGGTCAACTTTGCCGCTGTTCAAATGAAAGCGCAGCTTGGAAAAAAACAGACGCAGAGAATAGAAGGCTGTTCCCAGCAGGGCCATAAGAATTGTAAAGAGCATACTGCCCGTGCCGGGATCAATATACAGGACGCATCTGCTGATGCTGTTAATGTTCATAGCATCAGGCCTAAGCCGCCGGCTTTGCCGGTAAATTCCGCCAGAAACTTCTTTAGTCTCGTGTAGCGCTTCTGAGCCCAGTCCTCCATAGCCTGACCGCCATAGGGCAGCCGGGCTTTTGCCCACAGAGTCCACAGATAGTCGACGAAGATTTTTGATGCCAGAAAGTGCATGGCTTCCAGTTGATTGTCCGCTCCCAGATAAGCTGCGAGGAGCTGGCGGTCACAATCAGCGTCATATTCTGCTTCTATAGACACAGCGGCCAGATCCCACATACCATCGTTCATGCCGGCGTACTCCCAGTCAACCAGGTAGAGCTTGTCCCTTCCCATGATCCAGTTTTCGCACAGAGGATCGTTGTGACAAGGCTGCAGTGCTGGCTTGATAGCCTGATCCAGCCAGCCTTTAATCCTGGAAACTGATTCTTTCGTCTGTTCATAGTCTTCAAAAAGGGGCACCCTGAGGTCTGCAATAATACTTTCGTATTGCTCGGCCATCGTGAAAACATTAAAAGGCACTCCTGTATCCTGGCCGCTATGATGGATTTTCGCTAATACTTCAGCAATCTGTTTGATTACTTCAGGCTGACGAAGCTGGTCTGCCGTCATGGTTACGGCGCCCGGGATATACTTGCTGATCTTGCTGCCGTCATCTCCGAAGTAAATCAACTTAGCATCGATACCCAGCTCGCAGGCAAGTTCTGTGCTGATCTTCTCGTTTTTACGATTGATTATAGCTTCTGTGCCCTCACCCGGAATACGCACGACCAGTTCTTCGCCATCAGCGAAAACAAGATGGTAAGAGCGATTGGTGAGGCCACCTAAACGCCGGATATTCCTGCTCGTGTCTGCTGCCACAGGCAGACCGGGAATATCTTTGGTTAATTTATTGATAAGGGTTAAATCTGCTTCAACAATTACAGACATTTGCTCATTTCCAGTTTCAAAAAGTATTTATTTAGTAGACGATTCTACCTGTTTGCGGTAATCCGGGTCAAAAGCGCAGAGATCGTCCACTGTGTCAAATTCGTAAATGATGCCGGGGGGATATTTCCGGGCCTTCATTTTCAAAGTATCCAGGTGCTCCCGGAAAATTGCTTCCCAGAGCAGGGGACGGGTTTTTTCCAGATGGTACTCCTCTTCCAGAATAGCCAGAAAGCGCCGGCTGAAGTCTTGATTCCAGAAGACGTGACCCAGCATGTACCAGCTATTACTCCCGCCGGTGGTCACCTCTTTAATGTAATCATCCTCATCCAGACTGAGACACCATTCCTCAGTTTCACCATCAGCATACACTGCTGCATAATAGCTGTCTTGCAGTTCTTTTTCAAAAGGATTCTCTGCAAAATAATTATCAGCAGAACAGATATAACTGTTACGCAGGAACTTACGTGCCGCATAAATGCTGCCGTTATTATTGCGTGTTACATAATCCGTATTATAGATAAACTTGACTGGAAATATATCTTGCAGATACTGGTAGCTTTCTGCTTTATAGCCCAGCACCAGATATATTTCAGGTATTTCCGCCTCCAGCAGTTGGCAAATCTGACGTTCCAGGAGAACTTCACCTTTTGCCTTTACCAGTCCCTTGGGTATTCCTCCGGACTGCGCAGTGAAACGGCTGGAAAGGCCGGCTGCCATAATAATTGCATTGTCTACTGTATGCGTCATCTTACCTGCCTTCAAATTAACTTTTTAATTATAGACAAGCCTGATAGTAATGTAAATCAGCAGATCTGCAAAAGATTGCCTTTTAAATGCTTTTGAAAAACAGGACCCTTAGCGGATAATTCAACTAAGGGCCCTGTATGACAGATAGTCCGGTCTTAGCGGGAGTGAACCAGCATTTTGCTTGAGTGTTTATGGACAAAGTCATCCATCACTTCGGCTAAATTCAGTCCTTCCAGTTCTTCCAGTTCATAATGTACGCGAGTATAGGGTTTATCGATCTGGATGACTCTGGATAAATCCATGGGTGTACCGATAATGACTGTATCACAATCTGCCTTGCCAATCGTTGCTTCCAGGTCCTTTACTTGCTGACCGCTATAGCCCATAGCCGGCAATAAGCAACCGATGTCGGGGTAAATTTCGAAGGTCTCGCTCAGCTTTCCCACCGTATAAGGACGGGGATCTACGATTTCACTAGCACCCAGCCTCTCAGCAGCAACTGTGCCGGCACCGAACTTCATGCAGCCGTGAGTCATGGTAGGTCCATCTTCGATGACAAGAACCTTTTTGCCCTTGATCAGCTCGGGCTGATCGACAGTGATCCGGGAGTTTGCATAGATAAGTTTTGCCCCGGGGTTGACCTTTTTGATATTGTCCTCGAGCAGGGCAATCTTCTCCGGGGCTGAGCTGTCCATCTTGTTGATAATAACCAGATCTGCCAGGCGCAGGGTTATCTCACTGGGATAGTAGCTTAGTTCATCCCCGGCCCGGTGCGGATCAGCTACCACGATCGATAAATCTGCTTCATAAAAGGAGAAGTCGTTGTTACCGCCGTCCCAGAGGATGACGTCACAGCCGTCAGGGTCGTTTTCAGCAGCGCGTAAAATTGCTTCAAAATCCACACCTGCGTAGATGATATTGCCTCTTTCCACATGCGGCTCGTATTCTTCCATTTCCTCAATCGTGCAGTGGTGCCTCTCCAAATCTTCTACCCTGGCGAAGCGCTGTACTTTTTGGGCAGCTAAATCCCCATAGGGCATAGGGTGTCGTATAGAAACGACCTTCAGCCCTTTTTCCATGAGAAGCTCAATAATTTGCCGTGACGTTTGGCTCTTACCCGCCCCTGTTCGTGTTGAGCAGACAGAGATAACAGGCTTTGTACTTTTGAGAGCAGTGTGCTGAGGACTTAGCAGGCGGAAGTCGGCACCGGCGGTGTTAACTACAGCCGCCAGAGCCATCACATAGCTATACTTCATATCGCTGTATGAAAAGACACATTCGTCTACGTTGAAATGGCGGATCAATTCAGGAAGTTCTTCCTGAGTGTAAATATTGATGCCATCGGGATAGAGCTTGCCGGCCAGCTCGGCGGGATATTTCCGCCCGCTGATATCCGGGATCTGTGTAGCGGTAAAGGCGATCACATTGTAGGATTCGTTATCCCGATAATAAGTGTTGAAGTTGTGGAAGTCTCTTCCCGCTGCACCGATGATAATTACGTTTTGCTTTTTCACTTTTTCTCCTTTAGCCAGAGTTCATTTTTCATATCCCAGGGACAAGTCCGGGAACTGTTTTTGCTACTGCATATTTATAACACATAACAAATAAATATACTGTACAATTCTTGGGATAATTAAGGTTAAACTCTTGATTAATTCGCCTGACAACCAAGAATTGCCTGTCGGATAGACTGCAATAATATACAAATAGCATACTTTCATACATGGAAAGTGGGGATACTGCTGAAGCCGTCTGCCTGATTTGGCAAAGCAAGGCTATCTTGTTACACTGATGGAAAATATTATGCAAAATAATGCATTTTATCAGCAGATATACAGATCAGGCCGGAGGAAGATAAGCAAAAAGTAAAGGAAAATACATGGCTATTGAAAAAGTACGGGAATATTTCAGTCAATCCGGGCTGGCAGATAGAATTCTGGAATTTGATGTCTCCAGCGAGACGGTGGAGCTGGCAGCGCAGGCCATTGGCTGCGAGGAAAAACAAATTGCCAAGTCTATGTCTTTTCTCCTGCATGACCAGGCAATCCTTGTAGTGACATCAGGCGATGCCAGAATTTCCAATCCTAAATTCAAAGAACAATTTCAGACTAAGGCTAAGATGATCCATCCTGATCAGGTGGAAAACCTAATTGGCCACGATGTCGGTGGTGTCTGCCCCTTCGGGATACATGAAGATGTCGCTGTATACCTGGATATCTCGCTTAAGAGGTTTGACACTGTCTTTCCTGCTGCCGGCAGCAGCAACAGCGTCATCGAGCTTTCCCTGGATGAGCTAGAACAATACTCCGGGGCCACAGCCTGGATTGATGTTTGCAAAGACTGGGAATAAGTTAGCGACAGGCAAAATTGTCGGACAATGCAGCATCGGGCAATGTTGACAAGAGTCTATTTTGGGACTATCCTTCAATAGTCCCAAAATGGACTCTTGTTTAGCGCCTGCTATTGCGGCTGGAAAGGGAGTTTACTCTTGGAGAATATGGCAGAAAAACAACTGGAAGCTCTTCTTCAGCAATTTAAGGAATTGACCAGAGTTTATCGTGATGCTGTAAGCCATAGCGGAGTATCAGAGAACGTGTTCTGGATCTGGTATTCATTAATACTCTTTGACGATGAATATTCTCAACAAGATCTTTCTAACATCTGGTCGTTGGCGAAGCAAACAGTCAACAATATTATCACTCAGATGGTGCACAATAAGTATGTAATTCTCGAACTTGTTCCGGATTCACGAAATCGCAAAATAATCCGCTTGACTGACAGGGGCAGACAATACGGTGCAAGCATTGTAAAACCCATATTTGAGGCAGAAAAGAGAGTATTGCAGCGGATAGATCCCGGAGAACTTGTCGCATGCACAACAGCATTAACAAAATTTACCAGCATCTTAAAAGAAGAAATCGATGAAGGCTGATAATAAGAATACAGAATCAAAAATACTTACAGTTACAAAGAACTTATCTGTTTTTCGCATATGCTTAATCCCGGTCATCGTGTGGCTTTATGGCTGTGTGTACACTGCTGATCGCCCTCTCCTTTGTCCTTTATGTAATAGGTAATACAAGAGCTATGAGACACATCAAGTGATAAAAAGGAGATTGATTGTGAGTTCTTTTACAAAATGTGTTCTTTACCTTGCGGCAATCGGAGCAGCTTCCTTTGTGCTGGGCAGGCTTGTCCCGAAACACTGGTTTTGTCATGATAAATTTCCGTATTATGCTGCATATCCTGAACAAGAAGAAGTCTTATATAATGCCCTGAGAGTGAGAAAATGGAAGGATAAATTACCGGATATGAGTGAAGTCTTTCCCGGTCTGCTGCCGTCCAAAAAGCTTCCGGGGTCGTTTACGTCACAGGAACTGACCCTGATGGTACAGGAAACTTGCATTTCAGAGTGGATACATGGCTTACTGTCTGTCGTGGGTTTCGGCTGTGTATTGATTTGGAAAAACCTGGGAGGATGGATAGTTTCTATTATATTTGCACTAGGCAATTTGCCCTATATCATCATTCAGCGTCACAACAGACCCAAACTTCTGCGGCTGTTGACAAGACTAGAGGAAAAAAAAGCTGCGACAGCAGCCAGTGCCCGGAGGGGAGCATATGAAAAAAGTTCTTTTACTGAGTTGCAGCACAGGCCAGGGGCATAACTCCTGCGCAAAAGCAATTAAAGAGTATTTTTTGCTGCAAGGGGTAACATGTGAACTTTGGGATGTCTTAGATTTCATATCTGTGCGCCTGGCAGCTTTTATATCATGGGGACACAGTTTTGTATATCGTCATCTGCCGGGACTCTTCCAGTGGGGATATACATACTGTGAAAAGAAGCCCTCTATTCTTGCAGATGGCTCCTTCGTCTATAATTTTTTAGCATCACGCACGGAGAAACTCCGCCAATACATAGTTGAAGAAGAATATGATACCGTAATTTGCACTCATCAGATAGCCGCGATTATGCTGGATAACATACAGAAGAATTCTGCTATAGCTGTGCCGGGAGCTTTTGTTGCTACCGATTATACCTGTTATCCGGGACTCTATGCCTGTTATCTGGAAAAGAACTTTATTGCCAGCCAGCTTCAGATTGAAGCATTCGTTCAATGTGGCATCCCTCCAGACAAATTAATGGTCAGCGGTATTCCTGTCCGCCCTGAAATTTTACAACACAGAGAAAAGGCGGCTGCCAAGCGCCAGTTAGGGATAAAGGAAAACAGTATCGACCTCCTGATAATGTTCGGCAGCATGGGCTGCGGACCCATGAAGAAAATTCTGCGCCATATAGTAGAAAAACTACCCGAACAGGCAGAAGTTTCAGTTATATGTGGAAGCAATCAGCGCTTATACCGAAGCCTGAAGCGTCAATACGGGACAGATCGAAGAATCCATATTGTTGGATATACCGACAAGATTTCTTTATATATGGATGCTGCAGATCTGTACCTGACAAAACCGGGTGGAATCAGTGTAACCGAGGCTGCTGTGAAAAATCTCCCCATGGTTTTTATCAATACAGTTGCCGGCTGTGAAGAGTACAATATGGATTTCTTCCTGAAGATGGGTGCTGCGGTCACAGCTGACACACCCGAACAAGTAGCTGCCAAAAGTATTGATCTGCTTCATTCCCCTGCAAAAAGGCAGGAGATGGAAGAAGAGTTGCGCAGATACAGCCAGCCCAATGGGGCAGCGCACATTTACCAAGTATTGCAACAAGAGTAAAGACAAACTGTAAAAAGGAGAACAGGTTTTTCTTCAAGTTTTTTGCAAAGACCTAAAGCCGGCAGAATGGTCGCAGAATAACAAAAATGAAAAGCTGACGCTTATCTTAGAAACGAGAAATTAATGAAAAAATCAACTATTGTAGACTACCGGAACTTTCGGTTCAGCAAATTAAATACTCCGGAATTCTCACACTTAAAACTGCTTATTTTCTGGCCTGTTTTCGGTCTGATGTTTTTAACAATAGAACAGCTTTGGATCAGAGACAGTTACTTTCCCATTTATTGTGCCTGTGACGACCTGATACCTTTTTGCGAATATTTTCTGATTCCTTATTTATTTTGGTTTGTTTATCTGATAGGAATGCTTGTTTACACTTTACTTTGGGATGTTGAATCTTTCGAAAAACTGATGAAATTTATTATTATTTCATATTCCACAGCGATGCTGATTTACATATTATTTCCTAATTGCCAGGAGCTGCGGCCACTGGTATTCGAGAGAGATAATATTTTTACCAGGTTTTTAGCAGGTTTTTATCAGTTTGATACCAATACCAATGTCTGCCCCTCTATCCATGTGATCGGGTCTGTTGCAGTAATGACCTGTGCCTGGCACAGCAAACACTTCAGCTCTAAAGGCTGGCGAATTGCCTTTACAGCTGCCGCAGTCCTGATTTCCATATCTACTGTATTTTTGAAACAGCATTCTATTTTGGATGTGCTGGCAGCAATCCCGGTTTGTCTGCTTGCTTATTATGCTGTTTATGGTCAAAGAAGCAGAAATGTATCTTCCAGATTTAATCGTAGTGAAGAAAATGTATAGATGTGGCGGCTGAACAAACGAAAACATCTTCTTTCATCCAGTCTTTCATTTGTCGTTCATTTCATAGAATCGAGGGACAGTGGTGTGTAAAGCGCCTGATCAATGAAAACTGCTTTTTAAGCTTTAGTTCCTTTCGCTGTCCATAAGGATCAAGGTGTTGCGCATTTTTCCGCTCTTGCCCAGAATGGGTCTTTCCTGACTTGTCGTCAGCTCCAGCTTGTCAAGTCCTTCACGTATGAGTCTGTCTTTGGTCACGGTCAGGAGGTCACGACAGAGCTGCTCGTGTCCTTCTCCGTTTTCCGGAATACAGCGAATTTCCAGGCTGGAAGGTCCTCTCTGGACAAACTGAACCTGGCCACAATTGGGCGTATCTAACGAAATATCGATGAAGAGGGATGAGGGCAGGCAGATCCAGGAGCCTTGCTCGTCCTGAAAGGACAGTCTGTCTTCCTTCCGGCCTTCAATCTCCATATAGGGGAAAGGGGAACCGCAGGCGCAGGCTTCCTCGTGCAGGACGATCCGGTCCGATATATAGTAGCGGATGAAGGGCTGGACCAGGTTGGCCAAATTGGTCAGGAGGATCCCGTCACTCTCCTGACCGGGAGCTAGCGGCCGCATATTCTGGTCGACGGGCTCGACGATGACCCAGTCGGAATTCAGATGCATGTGGTTTTCCCTGCACAGGCAAGCAACTTCACCGCCCTCAGTCGAACAATAGTTATTAAGTACGGGGCAGCCAAAACTCTCTTCGATGTAGTGAATGTCCTCCAGGGAAAGGTGTTCGGCACTGCAGGCGATCAGATCGGGGGAAATATCCAGCTTGCCCAGCCGCTGCTGGCTGGCCAGGACGCGGATATTGCTGGGGTATCCGGTGAGAAGGCTGGGTCTGAAAGCATTGAGAGCTGCCACCATTTCGCCGGTTGCCATCCCCACAAAGAGGGGCATAATCTCCCCGGCCATGCCAGCCGCCTCATAGGCCTGCCTGGTCCTCAGGAAGGAAAGGTAGGTAGAGCTGTATCCACCGCTCGCCAGGACACCCGCTGTGCGGGGATAAGGCAGGGCAGGCACGGGGTTTCCCTCTGTTTTTCCGCTGCCCAGCAGGCGCTGTGAAATTACAGCTGCGTGGATCAGATTATGGCGGTCATCCCGGACCATACGGAGAGGCACGCCGGTGGTGCCGGAGCTTGTGAGTACCCGATAGCGCCCCAGGAAGAGGCTGCTGGCTGAGGCTTCGTCCTGACGGGACAGATAGCTGTCGAGCCCGGAGCTGGTAATCTCAGGGTCACAGACCCATCGGTCCAGCTGGGGCATAGCTTCTTCACGGAGGGTGATGGGAATATCGGAAAGCTCGGGGCAGTCAGGAATCTGCAGGTATTTTTCTCTAAGAAAAGGAGAGTGCTGCCGGGCATAATCCAGGAGAATCAGGAGACGCTCCTTCTGGAGAGCCCGGATCTCCGGACCGGTCATCTGGCCAGCCTGCCTGACCAGGGCAGCTGCCAGCCAGGGGGTCATAAGTGGCATCTTTTGCATACGGTTCTCCTCCTATCTGGACTTGAGCAAGTGGGGTTTTTCGAAGAAACCCAGGCTGATCAGATCGCGCAAAAACTTGCGCAGGTAGTCGCTGTCGGTAACCGGCCAGCGCCAGTTCATCCTCAGAAGTACCTGGCTGGTGTAGTGATTATCGACCGCGACCGGGGCCAGAACCTTGCCTCCGGCCATACCCTGGTAGGCCACAAGGCTGGTCAGGTACTCGGCCCGGCCCGCCTGGATCAGGCTGTCCTGAAGTGCTTTTTCATAGGCTTCGTCTTCCAGGAAATCAATGGGAATCCCTTCTTCCCGCATGATGGTGACAATGTCACCCAGGAAGATTGAATGATCGTTGAAGGGCTGAAATACCCGGCAGGCAGCGGGTGTCTTGGCCAGCAGGAGCACAGCCTCCGCCGTACTGTCGATGGGGGCCATGCGGGCAGGGGCCAGATAGGCCGAATAGGGGAAAGACCCGACGACGCTGTAGGCTCTTAAACGCCCCAGGAAGCTGTTGGTACTCGCGTTCATCTGGAATTCCCCATCGGAGTTACGGGCCATAAGATTGCCGACCCGCATGATCTTGGCGTCCAGACCCCGGCTGGCAGAGGCTGCCAGCAAATTGCGCTCGGCCAGGAACTTGCTGTAGGCATACTGGTTTTCCAGATTCTGTCCCAGATAAAGCCCCTGTTCAGTGAGTTTTTCTCCCGGCAGGGGTTTCCCGTCTACCGAAAAGCCCGCTATGCTGGCAGTGGAAATCTGAATAAGCCGGGCGCCGGTTTCAAGGCAGAAGTCAATCAAGTTATCGACACCGGCAGTGTTAATCTTGAAGATACTGTCATCTTTTGCAAAATGGGTAACATTGGCGGCGCAGTTGATGACTGTATCGATTCCGGCATCCTTGAGCCTGGTTAGAGAGGCCGGCTCTGTGATATCGCCTTCAAGTGGGATGATGCGGTCTCCGAAGAGGTCAGCGTAGGAATCCTCAAAATAGTAGAAGAGGTGGTTTTTCAGCCTCTCATGGAACTGTTTCTGACGTCCGCTCCGCATCAGGCAGAAGATTTTTCTTGCTCCGGGATCGCGGATCAGTTCGCGGAGGACATGGATGCCCAGGAAGCCGGTGGCTCCTGTGAGAAGCACCTGTCCCAGTTCGCGAGCTGACCCGCTTCTGAAAGAATCAAGGCTATTGTCTGCCAGGGCGCGATCGATTTCCCGGTAATCGTAGTTGTCTGCAGCTTCTGAAACACTCTCCCGGACATCTCCCCGGGCCAGAAGTGAGGCCAGAGCTCTGGGCGTAGGATTGGCGAAGACATCACCGAAACTGACAGCTTTTCCAGTGGCCGTTTCCAGACCGCTTTCTTTCAGGGCAATTACTACCCGGGTAACCGACAGTGAGCTGCCGCCGATATCAAAGAAGCTATCCTCAGCCCCGACTTCGTCAGGATCGAGGTCCAGGACTCTGGCAAAGAGGGCAGCAAGCTTTTCCTCTGTTGCCGTGGCGGGAGCGGTGTATTGCTGCAGGCGGAGGGGGCTGGGGTCAGGCAGTTTCTTATAGTCGATTTTGCCGGTCGAAGTCTGGGGAAAGGCAGGAATCTGCAGCCAGGCGGTGGGCACCATATAGGGGGAGAGATGCCGGGACATTTCCTCCTGCAAGTAGTCGGGCGCCATCTCTTGCTCAGCAGTGTAGTAGGCGCAGAGCCGGTCAGCTCCCTGTACCTCTTTGATGACAACCGCAGCATTTTTTATGCCCGGGATGGCCAGGAGGGCTGCTTCCACTTCACCCAGCTCGATCCGGAGGCCGCGCAGCTTGATCTGTTTGTCATTGCGGCCCAGCAGCTCGATCTCTCCGTCTTTAGTCCAGCGGGCCATATCACCCGAACGGTACATGCGGATGCCCTTGTGGACGACGAAGCGTTCCCTGGTTTGCTCCGGCAGGTTCACATAGCCCCGCGCCACGCCGGGCCCCCCGATCCAGAGCTCGCCGACAATGCCCGTAGGCAGTTCATTGCCGTCGGGATCCATCACCGACTCCACCACTCCAAGGAGGGGGCTGCCGATGGTGACCTTGTCGGCACTCGTCAGTTCTTTGGCGTTGGAGGAGACGGTGATCTCAGTAGGGCCATAGGTATTAAAGAGGCGGGCCTTCTGCCCCTCACCCTCTCTTAGCCGCTCCATCAGCTGGGCGGGATATTTTTCGGCGCCCGCCATGATTACCCGGCAGCGGCGGATGGCAGCGAGCAGGGCCGGATAAGAGATATATTCCATCATCCGGGAAGGTGTGGCGTTGAAGGCATCCGCACCTGTTTCCTCAAACAAGTCGGCCAGCCTTACCGGGTCTCTTGCTGCATCTGCGTCAGCAAAGACCAGCTTCAGACCGTTGCACAGGGCAGCCATACTCTCTTTCAGAAACATGTCAAAAGTGACGGTGGTGATGGACATCATACAGCTGGCGTTTTCAACCAGGGCGTGAATATGTCGATTCTCAGGAGCCGGGGTCAGGTAATTGGCGATACTGTGATGCTCGATCATGACCCCCTTAGGTTTTCCTGTAGATCCCGAGGTATAGATGATGTAGGCAAGCTGGTCAGCTGCCACGGCCTGATTCGGCCGCCTGTCATCGGGACAGGTGCGCAGATCATCAATATCCAGGGCCTGTGGATACTCGGTCCGCCATTCTTTACTTGTGATCAGAAACCTGGCCTGGCTGTCAGTCAGGATTTGTTCCACCCGCCCCTTGGGATACTCGAGATCGAGGGGAATATAGGCGCCGCCGGCTTTAAGAATTCCCAGCATGGTCATCAGGATGCGCCCGGTCCGGGGCAGGAGGAAGGCTACCCTTTCCTCAGGGGCCAGACCCAGAGCCAGCAGGGCATTGGCAATCCGATTGGCCTCGGTGTCCAGCTGACGGTAGCTGTAGTGACCTTCACAGGCGATGAGGGCGGTGGCTTCGGGTGACCGGTCTGCCGCCTCTTCAAACATCCCGTGCAGGAGAGGGCAGGGGATCCGGGGAGGGCCGGCGGGCTGGAAACTCCTGATCAGGGATGCCTCTTGCTCGCTAAGGAGAGAGACCCCTCTAACTCTTTCTTCCGGCTTGGCCAGCATCTGGGAGAAGCTGAAGGCCAGACTTTCTGCCAGACTTTTCATCATAGAGGCAGAATAGAGGGCATCATTATACTGGACCGAGAAAACCGTATCGGCTCCCCGCTCCTCAATGTGGATGGATATCTTGAACTTGGGTGCCTGGGTGCTCAGTTCTTCAATACGGGCTGTATGACCGGCAATCCGGTAGTCCGACAAGACCCCCAGCTCATAGGTATACATGATACTGGGCTGAAAGCCGTGTTCCTGAGCGATGAGGGTATAGGGATAGGCTTCATGGGAGACAGAGGCATGCAGGGCAGCCTGTGCCTCACGGATATAATCCAGGACGGATTGATCCTGGTCCATAGAGATGACCAGAGGGAGTGTGCGCACAAACATACCAAAGCTGTTCAGTATCCGGCTGTCACTGCGGCCACTGCTGATGGTGGACAGGCTGACTTGGGGGCTTCCTGTCCACCGGCCCAGGCAATAGCCGGTGGCGGCCAGAAAAAGGCCGGCCAGAGTCAGGCCATGCTGGCTGCAGAAGGTCTCCGCTGCCTGGCGGTCAACCGGGCATTCCGCCTTGGCCAGGCGGCCCTCTTTTTTGCCCGGCAGGTCGGGGGAGAGTTCACTGGCGGCCTCGATGTCCCCGAGCAGATCAGCAAAATAGCTTCTGTGCTTTTCCCAGGCTCCTCTGCCTTCCTCTTGCACCTCCCATTGTCCATAAGTATGGCCGGCCATCTCTTCGGGCAGGGGGCTGCTGCCCTCGTAAACCTGGCCCACTTCTCTGAGAAAGAGATCCATAGAAGCCCCGTCGAAGACAATATGATGGAAATCGGAAAAGACCAGGAGAGCCTCGGGAGTTTCCACCAGGGCAAGCCGGTAGAGGGGCCCGGTCGCCAGGTCGAAGGGTCGGACGAAGCTTTTAGCAAAGGATTCGGCTGCTTCCTCAGTCAGGCGCAGGCAGTCAACCCGGACATCTTCTTGCAGAGCTAGCTGCCGGATGCCGTCGGGGGCTTCCTGGATCCGGACACGGATGCCGGGGTGGCCTTCAAGTACGGTTTGAATCGCGGCTGCCAGCCGTCTGGCATCGACGCTTGTGGGCAGGGCCAGGCGGGAGGGGATGTTGTAGCTTAGGGTATCAGCATTCTTCTGGCAGTCCAGGTAGACCCCCATCTGACTGCCGGACAGGGGATAAGCGCCGCCTGCGGGAGGAATATCCTCAGCCGGGCTGACAGGTTCCTGCCTGTCGCTTCTCTGATCCAACAATTCGCTGATGATCTTGTTTTCGATGAACAAGGGCGTGGGATTGGCCAGGAGTTCCTGAACAGACGGTGCCGCCCCGAAGCGTTTTTTCAGCAGGCTGCATAGTTTGATGGCCCCCAGGGAGGCCAGACCGGCCTGGAGCAAATTCGTTGCAGGAGCAAAGTGACTATGTCCCAGAACTTCCTCCATTACCTGGGCAATCCCCTTGCCCAGATCGGTCTGCACGAATTCGGTCGCTTCAGCTGCAGTATCCTCGGCAAAGCTGGGGGCCGGCAATTTTCTCCGGTCCACTTTGCCGTTGGGGTTGAGGGGGATCCGGTCCACTTGTATAGTGGCCGCGGGCACCATATAGGGGGGCAGTTTCTCCTCAATAAAGCGGTTGAGCTCTGCCACATCCAAAGTATCTTCCATGACCACATAGGCCACGGCGCATTTGCCGCCGCCGGGCGCATCAATGGGGAGGACTGACGCATTTTTGATGCCGGGGAAGGTCCGGATGCGGCCTTCAATTTCGGGCAACTCCACCCGGAAACCGCGGATCTTGACCTGAAAATCATTCCGGCCTACGAAATCAAGATTGCCGTCCGGGAGATAGCGGACCAGATCTCCGGTCCGGTAGAGTCGCTGGTAGTCCTCTTCCGTGGAAAAGGGATTGGCGACAAACTTTTCCCGGGTGAGCTCAGGCCGGCCTAAATAACCCCGGGCAACTCCCCGCCCCGCAATGCAGAGCTCGCCCGGCACCCCGATGGGCGCCAGACGATTGTAACTGTCCAGAATATAGATACGGGTGTTGTCGATGGGCTTGCCAATGGGTACCCGGTCATAAAAGCGGTCGACCGGAAAGGCGGTGGAGATGATGGTTCCCTCGGTGGGCCCATAGAGGTTGTGAAAGTGATAGGAAGCCGGCGGGTCGATAGGTACCAGAGTTTCGCCTCCGGTCGACAGGTGACGGAGTGAGCTTCCCTCCATGCCCTCTGCGAACTGACGGCCCAGCTGGGTGGTCATGAAGGTCAGAGTTACTCCCTGATCTTCAAAATACCGGTCGATGGCTTCAACATCCAGACGCATCTCTTCGGGGATAATATGGATCATGGCGCCTGTTGTCAGCGCAGGGTAGAGGTCCATGAGGCAGGCATCAAAGCCGAAGCTGGCGTAAGCTGCCATTCTGTCAGTATTCTCCAGTCCGTAGTATCTTCGGTACCAGGCACAAAAGTGGGTCATGTTGTCATGGTGGATACAGACCCCCTTGGGCTTTCCGGTGGTCCCGCTGGTGTAGAGGATGACGAAAAGATCTTCTTCGCGGGGGCCTGGGGGCAGCTGGCCCGGAGGTAAACTGCTGATTTCATCCGTGAAGAAGACTTCACCGTCATAGCCCGGTACGACATCTGAGAGAGATTTATCAGCTACAAGGAGCCGCACACCGGCGTCCTGGAGCATGAATTCCAGCCGGTCGGCCGGATAGCTGGGATCGAGGGGCAGGTAAGCTGCACCGGACTTGAGTACTCCCAGACCTCCAACAGGCATCATCTCATTACGGCCCACCAGAATGCCGACACAGTCGCCCCGCCCCAGACCCCGCCGGGACAGTTCACAGGCCAGACGGTCGGTCAGGTCATCAAGGTCTCCATAGTCAAGCAGGGTATCCTGGGAGCGGACGGCCGGCTGGCCGGGCAGCTTGCGGGCCTGCTGCCTGAATTGGTCCACTACAGTCAGGCCCTTGTTATCATTGTTCTCTGTCCCGGAAAAATCCTCCAGCAGACGGCGACGCTGTTTTCCCGGCAATTCCAGGGCTTCGGCCAGACTAAGCGAACGGCCGGCACAGACCCGCTCCAGACTGACCTTGAGCTGGTCAGCTAAATTCTCAGGAATCTCAGGCTGGTAGAGGGCTTCGGAGTAGGATAGTTCGAAGCGCAGGAGATCCTCCTGGCGGAAGATCTCCAACTGAAGATCAATCGGCAGGCGCTGGTTGGCCCGGTGCCGGTAGACGGCTTCCAGATCGTCAAGCTCTATAACGGGCAGCCGGCTGATATAATTCACCAGGAGATCGTAAACCGGATTTCGGGAGGGGATCCGATCCACTTCCAGACTGTGGATAAGTTCGTGCAAGGGATAGTCCTGATAGCGTTTGGCTTCGTTGAGCAGGGCCTGGACCTCAGCCAGATACAGATCAAAGTCGTGACTACCCAGTGGCTTCAGGCGGAGGGCTACAGTGTTGGCAAACATGCCCAGGACAGACCGGCTGTTGGATTCAGCCCGGCCGCTCATGGCGGCACCGACCACTACATCCTCACTGGCGGTATATTTACCCAGAACCATGCCGATAACCGCCATCATAAGCGTATAGGCTGTCACCCCATAATGGCGGGCAGTATCATCGATGGTTTTTGCGGCCATGGTCCATTCCACAGTCCGGTCGGGGACCGGCAGGATATCCGGCCGGATGGGACGGGTAGGCATCTCGTATTCGGGCAATCCCTCCCGGAACATGTCCCTGAAAAATGCTTCAGCTTCCGGTCCGCGCGGGTGCTCCTGACGCCAGACTGCCCAGTCAAAGAGGTCCGGGCCGGGTGCGGGTAAGGCTTTACCATTGTAGAGGTCCTGGAGATCTTTAATCAGTATCCCGGCGCAGGAACCGTCCAGGACGATATGGTGAAAAGCCAGGAGCAGGATCCCGCTCTCGGGGCCGGTCACCAGCAGGCTGAAGCGGAAGAGGGGGCCGGTTTCCAGGTCATAGGGCCGGCTCAGGTCTTTGATCAGGTCTTCGGCTTCTTCCGGAGCGCATTCCAGACGCAGAAGCTTGACAGGGACCTGGTCATGAATCACATGGCGATATTCGCCCTCATGCATAGGATAGGAGGAGCGCAGGATGCGGTGACGGGCCACCAGCTCCTGCAGTGCTTTCTCCCAGCGGTCCGCATCAATCTTTCCCTTGAGTGAAAGGGTGTCTTCAATGTTGTAGGCCAGCGTACCGGGGTGGAGAGCATATTCCGCCACCATCTGGCTTTCAGCATCGGTCAGGGGCCAAGAGGGGCGGTCTGCCGCAGGCAGGAGTTCCGAGTGCTCAGAGAAGACAGAGGCAAGAGCCTGGGGAGTGCGCAGAGAAAACAGCAGGGCCAGCTCCAGGTCCGGCAGGATAGACTGCAAGCGGACGGCGGACATGGAGTCACCTCCCAAGAGGACGAAATCATCCAAAACGCCTACCCGGTCAAGGCCCAGGACCTTGGCAAAGGCCTGGCAGAGACGTTCCTCCTCTGCGTTGGCGGGTGCCTGGTAATCTGCCTTGAACCGTTCGATATCCGGCGCCGTGATAGACTTCCGGTCGATCTTGCCATTGGGGCTCACAGGCAGGGACTCCACCTGTTCCATGAGGGCAGGCAGCATATAGTCGGGAAGGAAGTCACGAATAGCCTCCTCTACCGCCCTGGCCGGAAGTTCCCGGTCGGCCGTATAGACAGCATAAAGGCTTTCTTGGCCGGATGCATTTTTAAAACCGGTGACCACGGCCTGCCGGGCTGGTGTGCGCTGAACAATGGCGGCTTCAATCTCACCTGGTTCCACTCGGAATCCACGGATTTTCAGCATCCAGTCTTTCCGGTCAACATACTCCAGAATGCCGTCTTCTCGGAGATAACCCAGATCACCTGTCCGAAAGAGCCTGTTATCTCCCCGGCCTTGGGCAAAAGGGTTGGCAATGAATTTTTCCTTGCTGAGCTCAGGCAGGTTAAGATAGCCGGTCGCAATTTGCCCGCTGACACAAATCTCCCCTGTCTCTCCCGCCGGCAGACCATGGCCCTCCTCATCAAGGATGTAAATAGCGCTGCCCGGGGCGGGCAAGCCGCAAGGGGTGGTCGGGTAAGCCTTGTCGACAGGGAAGCTGGTAAAAGGGCCGCAGGTCTCACTGGCACCGTAGAGACAGTAAATCCGGCTGCTGTCACTATAGATTCCTGATACTCTTTCAGAGCCTGTCAGCAGGATCCGCATGGGCACCTGACCCCGATCCAGTACCTCGGCCAGCAACTGGGGCGGTAAGATGGCTGTTGTGATGGCATGCTGCCTGCAGTATTTCAGCAAAGCGTCCGCATCTCGCCGGATGTCCTCGGATGCGATGTGAAGGGTAGCTCCCAAATACAAGGCTACCAGGCTATCCCCGGTCATGCCGATGAAGCAATGGTTCATGGTGGATAAAAATACATCCTCTTCGCTGCGGCCCAGGATCATAGCCTCCAGAGCCAGATTCAGGGCCTGCCAGCTGTTGATTACCCCCTTGGGATGCCCGGTGGAGCCGGAGGTATAGACTACAAGGGCCGGGTCTTCCGGCCGGGGCCGGATGTCCTGACAGATGGAGTCGTCGTCATTTTCAAGGGAAGCGGAGAGAAAAGCCTTGTCGACCGGAGGAAAGCCGCCGACATCTTCAAGTTGGAAGCTGATCCTCTCCCCGGGGTCATCGGCATTAAGCATGACAAAGGCGCAGCCTGCTTTTAGTACACCCAGAGCCGCAACCAGAGCTTCAAGACCCCGGGGAAACAGGACGGGCACCATGCTGCCAGCTACAAGACCTCTCTTCTGCAATCGGGATGCGACGGCCTGACTTGCCTTGTCCAATCCGGCATAGCTTATCGACTGATCCTCAAAGATGAGGGCGGCCTTGTCCGGTGTCCTCCGAGCGTGTTCACGGATGGCGTCCAGGAAGTTATACATATGAAAACCCTTTCTATCAACGGCATAGTGGGTATTTGTTGTACAAGAAGTTCTAGTGATATGGGTAAATTATACCATTGGAACAGGCTAGTGACTCGCAATCTATTCGTTCTATTTTGCAGGAAAAACTGTATAATACTTACCATGACAGACAAGCACAGGGACAGGTATTTGACTTGAGACACAATCCCGGATATCTGTGATCTACCCCTTGGGCGGGGAGAAAACTTGAGGCGGTAAAGAGATGTATGCACGCAATCAGCTGCTGGTAACGCACAAGTTCCGAGAGTTTCTCCTGTCGGCACTTCTAATGTCTTCAGCAGTTTCCCTGGCGACTGTTGTTGACAGCATCATTGTGGGCAGGCTGCTAGGCAGCCTTGCCCTGTCAGCGGTGGGACTTACCGCACCGGTGATCTACGGGCTGAATCTTCTGCATTTGCTCTTCTCGGTGGGCGGACTGACGACGGCCTCCATTGTGAAGGGGCGCAGAGACCACAAAAGCGCTGATCAATTATTCACG
Source organism: Mageeibacillus sp. UBA5439 (assembly GCA_002427505.1). Classification (GTDB taxonomy): domain Bacteria; phylum Bacillota; class Clostridia; order Saccharofermentanales; family DTU023; genus DTU032. The sequence continues at coordinate 875 of DIRJ01000018.1, read as the reverse complement.
GTGAGCCTGCTCACGGGACTTGCTTGTCTCACCCTTTATGCTCTGGTGATTTTACTAGTATCTGAACCCTTGTCGGCTGCTCTGGCGCAGGGGGACACTTCCTTGCAAAAGCAGGTTCTGGCTTATCTGAGGCCACTGGTACTGGCAGGTATACCGCTGACCTTTTCCTTCAGCCTGGCTCAATTTCATCGTGTCGACGGGAATCCCAGAGCCTCGGCGGTGGTGGCCCTGACAGCCAATGCTGTCAATCTGGTCCTGGACTATATCCTGATCCGCTTTGCCAACATGGGCATTGCGGGCGCAGGTCTTTCCACCACCCTTGGCTATCTGGCAGGTACGGTCCTGGTATTACCCTATTTGTTTTCAAAAAAACGCAGCTTCCACTTTGTCTGGCCGGGGAAAAAACTCTGGTCCCGGCTGGGAAATATCGTCCGTGTCGGACTTCCCAAGGGCTTAAACCAGGGGACCTCTCTACTTCGGGCCACAGTACTCAACACTCTTATCATGGCTAGCCTGGGGTCACCGGGTATGGCTGCCATGGCGGTCTGCATCAATGCCCTGGCCATTACGGCTATCTTTGTCAGCAGTGCATCGGATGCCATGATGCCCATCGTAGGGACCCTTTATGGGGAGGGAGATGCCCTTGGCATGCGGGCTACGGCCAAGACAGCAAGCCGGGTCGTCCTTTTAGCCAGCAGTCTCATGGCGGTCTTCTTCCTGACCTGGCCCCAACTGGTGGGCGGATGGTTTGGCATTGTGTCCCCTCAGGATCTGGCCGTGATGATTCCGGCCCTTCGCATGTTTGCCCTGAGCCTTCCCTTTTATGCCATCAACAGTCTTTTGCAGAATTTTTACACCACTACGGGACACGAAAA
>DIRJ01000045.1 GCA_002427505.1 Mageeibacillus sp. UBA5439 | reverse complement strand
ATTGTCTTAGGTGCCTGGCACCGTCTCCAGTCGATGCATGTTGATCACGACCAGGAAGAGTATCGCCCACAGTGCCAGTGTCAGGTACCAGAGGATTGATTGGGTCTGGAACATGAGCAGGCGGCGAACTCCGGCCAGAACAACTATGGCTCCCCAGATAAGTCTGTAGAGGGGCGGCGTGCCTAGTTTTTTGATGGAAAAAAATGTGTAAAGGGACAGGCTGACCGGAACCACGATATTAACCAGAAAGAGAGACAGCACGATGGATGAGTAATCCGCCGTGTTTCCTTCCGGATAAAGGGTGAGCCAGGCCTGGTAGGCTTCCGGATTAGCCAGAATCAGAGTCTCCAGGGTGGCTGCGACAATCAGGGCGGCACAGGAAGACAGCAGAACTGTCAGCTGGCGTCTATGCTTGTTCCTTTCAGTTTTCTGCTGCACCGGGCTATCCTTCATCGTCATCCTCAATTTTTACTTGCCGAAGCCTGCAGCATCAAAGTCAGGCTTTTGATAGTACAACAGCAGGGGAATTGCTTCCCCTGCTGTCTATTTTAGCAAAGCATTGCAAATAATGCTTTCAGCTTTTTTCTGACTGTGAGCCGGTTTTTCTTAGCCGATATTTGCCATCATGGCGCTAAAGGCTGCCTGCAGCTCTGCATAGGCTGCTTCAACGTCTTGCGGCTGGACATTATTCCAGGAAAGGACGCTGTTTTTCCAGGTCTCCCAGACCTGACCGAATTCCTGATAGAGGGGTCTGCCGGGTGAAATATTGAAGGATCTGATGACTGCCGCGATAATGGTCTTGTCAACTTCATCCAAACCTGAAGCTTCATATTGCTCAGCTGTTGCATTCTCGAGAATCTTGCCTGTAGCGCGGAAGAGGTCTTCGGCGAAGTCAGGGTTGATGATCTCGGCGATCATGGCTTCTGCCAGTGCGACCTTGTCAGCATCATCCTCGATACGAGGGTTGATGGCGAGGCCCCAGCCTCCCTGCCAGTGTCTCAGTGGCTGTCCGGCAACGGTGATCTGGTCAATGTTGTAAATACCGAGATCTGCACCGTCATTGGTTCTGTCTCTCATGCTACCGGTCTCCCATGGGCCACCGATACGCAGGACGCCTGCATTGCCGCTAAGGAATTGCTCATCAATGTAGCCCCAGCCTGCATCAGCATCAAAGAGTGTTGTATTGTTTTCTGCATTCAGCTTCCAGTAATCGTAGAGAGCCTCAATTGCAGCTTGTTTTGCAGGCTCGAGCTCTGACCAGTCTTTGGCCAGGTCGGATGCAAAACCGTCGCCTGCAGGTGCCAGCAGATCAATCTCGGCAGAGTTGGTCAGGGCAACACCGTACCAGGCGTCAAAGGCCGGCAGCAGGACGTGTGCGGGGTTCTCAATATCATTCATTTCGACCGGTGCGGACAGGTCGATGCCTTCAGCTTCTGCGTTGGCTTCGTTGGCGAAGACTATCAGTGTTTCGATGTTGAAAGGAAAGGCCAGATACTCACCGTCGACGACGAAGAGTCCGCCCAGACCGGCATCGAAATCATCCCAGCCACCTGCTGCTGCAGCTATGGCGTGTGAGTCGAGTGCGCCGAGCAGGTCTTTTCCTGCCAGGTTGGTCAAACGGTCTGCAGGCAGAGCAAAAACGTCTGCTACGTCAGGGTTGGTTGCATCCGTCTGATCCAGGGTGTCGATGTGGTCGAAGGAACCGACTTCCATCAATTCGATTTTGCTGTCAGGGTTGGCTGCGATAACACGGTCTGCAGCGGCCTGATAGTATTCCAGCCATTCGGTCTCTGCCTGAACCACGATGTCCGCTGCGATTCCGCTGACCGGCGCGTCTGTCGGTGCAGGTTCTTTACCGTTGTTGCAGGCAACAGCGAAAGTCAGAACCATGACCAGAGACATTAATAATGCCAGTGCTTTTTTCATATATTGTCCTCCTTGTTCTCTGTCCTAAAGTTTAAGGCTTATCTATTTATCCTTAAGTTCAATTCATTTAAGACATGTTTAATTATATATGATCTGCGCTGATGCAACAAGTTGACGGAAAACTATAAATATACATCCGACTTTTTTGAGGATTTTATACAAAAACACTCTGCTTTGCCTGATTTCTTGGCTTTTAATGGCAATTAATCAGCTGAGATAAAGGTTTTGACTGGCCAGGTCTATGATTTTTATGCATAAAAAAAGAGAATATTTGCAGATACTCTCTTTTTTTTCCTAACTTTTATGCTTTTAAGTCAGACCAGCTGTATCATCAGGCACAAAATTCTCTGCGCAGCAGGTCGATTATTCGAAGCTGGCTGCCCGTGCTTTTTTCTCGGAATCATTGCGGTATTTTATCATCGATTCTGCGAAAATTTCCGCTGTCGTCGGCGGTGTATAGGTTATGGCATTGGCACCGGCCTGAATCGTCAGCAGGATGCTTTCATCGGTCGGTCCTCCGGTGGCGATAATCGGGTAGTCGGGGCCGACTATTTCTCTGGCTTTTTTTACCAAAGCCGGTGTTTCTCTGGCGCCGGAAATGTTCAGGATGGACGCGCCGGCCTCAACTTTGCCGACAATGTCGTCGTAGCTGGAGGCAACTGTGGCCACGACCGGGATATCGACTGTCTGACTCATGTTTTTGATGACAGTATTGGAGGTCGGGCTGTTAACTACTACAGCCGCGGCTCCCAGCAATTCAGCCTGAAAGGCTATGCCGATCGAGCGTTTACCGGTCGTGGTGCCGCCGCCGACACCGGCAAAAACCGGTACGTTCGCCACGGAAATGGCAGCCTGAGTGATCACAAGCTCCGGAGTGAAGGGATACACAACCATCAGAGCATTGCCGTTATGGTTGCGCATGATCGAAATATCCGTCGTAAAAATGAGCGACTTGATTCTGCGTCTCATCAGCAAGAGACCCGACGCTTTATAAATCACGTCGGGTACCGTTATTATTTTTTTGCGCAAGGAAGTTTCTACCTTAGGCATGAACTTTGTTTCTTTATGCTTCAGTTCTTCCCGGTAATTCGTGTCCTCACAGTTGCCGGACTGCAGCAGTTCATTGTGTGCACGTTGATCCATAAGTACCCCTATTCAGCAAGTCTTTTCTTCAAGGCCTCCAGCTCAGCAAACATTTCCTGCGGCATTCTCTCGCCATAGCCCTTAAAGTTTTCTTCGATCAGTTGGCTTTCCTGCTGCCAGGCATCCTTGTCGACGCGCAAAACTTCTTCGATAGCGGCCGGATCGATTTCCAGACCGGTAAGGTCGAGATCTTCGGGCCGCGGCAGGTAGCCGATGGCGGTCTTTTCCGCACCTGCTGTACCGGCGCAGCGTCCCACGACCCAGGCCAGGACACGGCTGTTTTCGCCAAAACCGGGCCAGAGGAAGTGTCCGTCACTGTCGCGGCGGAACCAGTTGACCGAAAAGATCTTCGGCAGTTTTGACTGATCAGCAGACTGGCCAATAGAGAGCCAGTGCTGCAGATAATCGCCGACGTGATAGCCGATGAAGGGCAGCATGGCGAAGGGATCGCGTCTCACCTGCCCGATCTTATCTGAGATAATGGCGGCTGTAATCTCCGAACCCATGGTGGCGCCCAGGAAGACTCCGTGCTGCCAGTCAAAGCTTTCGTGTACCAGGGGTACCGTTCCTGCCCGGCGTCCGCCGACCAGGATTGCGTCGATCGGCACACCCAGAGGGTCTTCCCAGTCATCTGCGATCGTAGGTGCCTGGGCGGCAGGAGTTGTAAAGCGGGCGTTGGGGTGTGCCGCTTTGGCCTCGGAGCCCTTGATCCAGTCTTTGCCCTGCCAGTCGATCAGGTGGTCGGGTGCTTCTCCCATACCTTCCCAGTAAACGTCACCGTC
>DIRJ01000029.1:2670-5548 GCA_002427505.1 Mageeibacillus sp. UBA5439 | reverse complement strand
GTGAAATACAGGGCAACAGTTATGGCGACGCTGAGCAGTGACCACAGCAAGATCTCCAGCAGAAAGTTCCAGATCTTCTTTTTTCTTTTTCTAAAACGGGACCAGTCGGTGACCAGCTGCTTGCCATAGAGGAGAATACCCGCAATAAACAGGATGGCATAAACAATAAAGGACGCCCAGGCTGCGGGAACGATCCCATAATCCAGCAGCAAGCCCCTGCCGCTGTACTGCATCAGATAAAAGAGGACAATCATCATACTGGCTCTGGCCATATTCACACACTCCCGTTTTTGATCATGGACATTATATCAGCAGACTGAAAAAATGCATCAGATTGAATTATATATCATCTGCCAGGCTTGGAGAAGCCGCTCAAAAGACCAGCCGGCATTGGCCGGACTGGTACTGGGCAGGCGGATCGCCTGCCGACCCGACTTTTCTTCCTGGTACTTGTGGAAAAGCCGGGCCGCTGTGCCGCCATTGACGTAAATTTCCCGGATATCCGCTTTTTCTAAAATCGGGTACAAGTCGTTGGGAACGACATCGCTGATACTGCTGTCGGCGGACCCTTCTATGCGGCAAGTGGCAATCACATCCCAGACAGCTATGCGGTTACGCAAAAGAAAAGCGTGCTGACTTTCCACTGTCTGTGGGGTCTGTTCCGAGAAAATCCTGGCCAGCAGGGGCCAGAAACGGTTCTGTGGGTGGCCATAATAAAAACCGATCTGACGCGACTTCACTGAAGGAAAGCTGCCCAGAATCAGGATGCGCGAATTTTCATCAAAAACCGGCGCGATGGGATGCGAAATTACTTGTGGCTTGGTCATCTGCCCTCACTTCGTTCAGCCCCCTGGCTTGCACTGCTGCTGCCCCTACTTTGCGCTGCTCTGCACTGCTGCTGCCCCTACTGCATCAGCGACCTGACCAGCTCAGGCCCGGAGCTTTGCCGCAGTTCGTCTGCAGCTGCGGGATCATTGATCCAGGGACGGATCATCAGTGCCGGTATGATCACGGGCTGGCGATGATGGATTTCCGCCATGCTGGCATTGGCGGCCGTGGTCAAAATCACGAAACGGAGCTCCTGGCCGACAAAAGTATAAATACCCGCCAAAAAAAGCAGCTGTGTTTCAGGGCTATTGAAGCGGAATTTAGCCACTGCCTTCCCCCTCTCATCATGACTCCATTCGATAAAGCCTGTCGTCGGAATGACACAGCGCCGCCGGGCAAAGGACTCGCAGAAAGTCGGTTTTTCCGCAACAGTTTCCTGCCGGGCATTGATCAAAAGCTGACTGCCCTTGAATCCCGGAAGGCCCCAGACCATGGGCAGGGCAATCAGCTGCGAGTCACCGGCCGGCAGGGCCTGCGAACGATCCGCAGGCTCAGACTCAGGCTCCGGCAGAGAGTCAGCCGCCGGCCGGAAAGGGTCTGCTTCCGCCGTCAGAAGAATCGGCAGCTCATTGCCGGGGAAAACCTCACCCCTCTGCAGCTGTGCAGCCCGCTCAGGGCCGAAGCGCTGGCCGATATAGTCCTGGATCAGCCGCAGCTGAGGCAGATCAGCGTCAGCATCAAATAAATATCTGCCACACATACCGACTCCTTTCGTGCATAGAAACGTGCCTCATATAATCTTGTGCATAGTTTGGTGCCAGGCACGATTCTATGCAGAATTAGTCTCTTGTGCATGGTTTGGTGCCAGGCACGATTCCATGCACAAGACTGGTGGTTTTAGGCTCGGGAGGGGCAGCCTGAGTAGATTTTGTCCAGTTTTTCCAGAGTCCGGTAGACTTCTTCATAAGATTCGCAGACATCACAGGGAAGCTGGTAGTTGTTGGTAACCTGCCGCAAGCGGGTGAATTCGTCTTCCAGTTCAGGACACTCCTCACCGGCCGCATCAGTTTTTTCGACAAGCTTATTAAAAATATCACGTACTTCGTGGAATTCGGGGTGTGCCGGTCCATGAATGCGATCCACGATCGGGATGTACGGAGCAATTTCATCCAATGTAACTTTTACCGTATTTGCCATATTTTTTCCTCCAGAGCTGCCTGATCCGCAGCCTTTTTCTTTTTTATTATTCACATATTAACAGCAGAAACACAAGCTGGCCGTGACCCTGGTCAATTTTTAAAAAACAACTTAATCCAGGCAGGACTGTTCTCCCTTATCCAGCAAAGCGCCCATAGTATCAGCCGGATAGCGGCTTTCCAGATTGCTGAAAAAAACGGACAGGGCGGTGCCAACCAGCAGGGCCGCGATTGCCATCAGCAGCAACTGCCAAAACTGCAGACCCAGCTCCGCCAGCGCTGGCCCGGTAAAAGACGGCGCAATCAGGCTTGGCACCATGGCGGCGGAGGAGCCAATGACCAGGCCTAAAATGACATGGTACATAATCTCATGCTGGCGGCTCAGCAGCCAGTTGACAAGTTTTGCCGTCAGAAGAACACAGGCGACAAGGCCGATGAAAAGCGGAATAATAATGCCGAAGTCAAAGCTTTGAATGCCGGCTGCCATCTGATCGTAAAGGCCGAAGTACATGAGAAAATTCGAAGTCGCCAGGCCGGGCACCACAAAGCCCAGGCCGACGAAGGCACCGCTGATGATCCAGGTCAAAGTGTTAGGCACAATTCGGGTCAGTTCCGCCTGCCTTAACATCATGAAAGCGAACAGCAGAAGTGCCGATATGATCAGGGCGCTCCAGCCTTTGGCGCCGCGGCCCTGCGAGCCGGCAGTCCGCCAGAGCGAAGGCAGGGTGCCGATGACGAAACCGATAAAGAGAGAAATAAAAACAGCGGCATGTTTGCTGGCGAAAGCTTCGCTAACGAAGGCACTAAAAACTACCAGGCCGATGATACCGCCAATGCCTATGGGGATAAAAAAT
>DIRJ01000029.1:0-2403 GCA_002427505.1 Mageeibacillus sp. UBA5439 | reverse complement strand
GCGCCGATACCGATCAGCACGCCTTTGATCAGGCGCAGAATCCAATTGCCAAGTTTTCTCACACCACTGATGCCGGCAGTCTCTTCGGCCGAGGTCGGTTCAGGCAAAGCCGGATCAGCTAGGGCTGAGGCCGGTTCGGTTATATTATCTTCAGATTTTTCTCTTTGCTCTTTTGTCATTAATTTAATACACTCCAAAAATACTAGTCATCATATTATTGCAAAATACCGGCTGAGAAGCCAATCCATGCTAATCACCCGATTTGATCACTGCATGGATTGGTGCCAGGCACCAATTTATGCAGTCCCGCGATAATGCTCAGTTCTTCGGCTCTTCGCGAGTCGTCACCAGCAAGGGCGTTTCCGCCTTAAGAATCTCCCTGATGTCTTTGAAAAAAACCGGATAGGCTTCTTCCTCGGCATAGTGGCCAATCTCCAGCCACTCCTTCCCCTCAGGAACACCTGACATACAGTAGGATTCATGCCGGACCAGAGCGGACCAGTCGCTTACCGAACTCGTATCCATCAAAAAGTAAAAAGCAATCTCATGCCAGTCGTGCCCATCATCTCCCTGAAAAAAGTTCTGATGCACGACCAGTAGCCGGTCGATTTCCAGCTCGACACCACACTCCTCCAGAACTTCCCTCCTGACCGCATCTTCGAGGCTCTCACCAAACTCGACAGCGCCGCCGATCGAATAGTACCAACTATCCTCAATATTCTTCGCCATCAGAACCTTTTCGTCATGTAAAATCACCGCACAGGAACGCAGACGGAATAAATTATTATCCCGCAGAAAACTAACATCTCTGCCAAAATCGACCATAATCACCTCTTTAGAAACATTCGGTTGCCCATTATATATGAAAAAAGACAAAATAACAGCCAAACCCAGCTCACTGCATGGATTCGTGCCTGGCACCTTTTGATGCAGTCCGTTTCGATGCTAACTGCATGGATTGGTGCCTGGCACCTTTTCATGCACTGACTGGACCTGGTCAGATTTGTTCCAAGTCATAGCCGGTATCTTTGCTATACTTAGGGAACTAAAAATCACACCGACTGTTTTGTCGTTTAGGAGAGGAAGCTATATGAGTAAACTGGAATTTTTCTATGACTATGACTGCCCCTTCTGTATGCGGGGTTACCACGCCCTGCTCGAAAACCTGGCCCAGCATCCGGACATCGAAGTCATCTGGCGGCCCTGCGATATTAACCCGCTGCCGGAGGCCAACCCCTATTCCTATAATCTCGGCATCCAGGGCTATTACTTCGCTGAGGAAAAAGGCATCGACCTTTTCGCCTACAACACCCGCGTTTTCCAGGCTGCCAATGTCGACCGGGTTGACCGCTATGACCATGCCAAATTCGCCGAATATGTCAAAGACCTGCTCGACCCGGAAGAACTCAGCGAAGCTTTGCGCAGCGGCAGATATAAGGAAAAACAGTTCGCAGGCAATGATTACGCCTATGAGCAGAACGGTGTCTGGTACATCCCGGCCTTGCGCATGAACGGCAAGAAGCTCGACGCCACCGGCGGTCTCGGCATCAGCGAAAAAGAACTGGCAAAGTTTTTAAAAAAGGCTAAATAACTCTTTGTAGTAATGTAAGTTTACGGTCTATACTGATTATGATCATTTAGTAGATAAGGGGTAGTTTTTTGATGACAACTGGTGCTTTACTTGACGCGCTGATCGAAATTGCCGGAATCAGCAAAAGCGAATTTGCCATGGACAGCTTCATGACCCCGAGCGGACTCAGCCTGATTCTCTCCGGCAAGCGGCTTCCCGGCCTTAAGGATAAAGAGCTTTTCTGCCAGCAGGCTGCCTCGGTGCTGGCAGGCCATATCTATGAACCCTACTGCTTCCCGAAGTTTAAGCAGCTCTTCCCCGTCATCTACGACTTCCATTCCCAGCATGAGCTGGAATCCTTTCTCCAGCAGGCCCTGGAATACGTCATGGACCGGGATCTGGCCCTGGCCAATGACCAGGACCTGGACTATCCCGATCATGGCAAGGCCCTGCTCGGAGACATGAAAATTCTCAACTATTTCTGTGTCATTCTCTCCGATTACTATCAGCGGCAGCCGGAAAGTGAACTTGTGGTCTTCAGCTCCCTGCCGATATTCAGCAATGACTACCCGCTCTTCTTCCGGCGGCTGCGCTTCGCCGGCAGTAACGGCGACACACATGTCAAGCTGCATCAGGCACTTTTCCCCCCGGAAAACGACACGGACCAGCCGGTGGCCAGACCGGCGGACATCGTCAACAAAATCCAGGATTTTTGTGATCTCACCTTCTGGCAGGCCCGGGCCTCGCTCAGGAAAAACTACGTCCTGCTGCAGGACCGGGTGCTGATCTTTTTTGACCAGCTGCTGGACCAGAGCTGGTGCATGACCGTGCTG
>DIRJ01000025.1 GCA_002427505.1 Mageeibacillus sp. UBA5439 | reverse complement strand
ACCTACGCTCTGATCCTGCCTGAAAGCGCAGCTGCTCTGGTAGATTCATACCGGAAGATCCAGATTGAGATTATCGAACGCAGCCTGAGCTTAAGTCAGGCCGAGCTTACAGCCAGCAGCCGCCTGAGCTTAAGTCAGGAATTAGTCCAGGAAGCAGTGTCAGACCTGCGCGCCGCAGTCTTCTCCGATGACATCTCAGCCCTGGCACTGGCAAGAAAGAAACTGGACAGCGCTCTGGCAGAGCGATCTGTTCTGCTAAAACCGGAAAGCACCAATGACGCGGAACTCAACAATCTCCTCAGCCAGGAGGCCGCCCTCTTCCGGCAGCTCACCGAGGCAGCGCCGGCAGCGGGCATTCTCCGCACAAGTAATCCCTGCTGGATCAGCTTCACGACTTTCAGAGCGACACCGCAGATTGAGGAGGAAGAGCTCGCCGGACTTACGCTGCAGCAGACGCAGGAGCTTGTGAATAATATTGATCTCTATGAAAAAACTAATAAGCAGTCTGCTCTTGTGCAGCAAGGTGAGCCCGTAGCACGCTGCATCAACTCAATGGAGTATAATTTAGTCGCTTTGATACCCGACTACGCCCTGACACGGGAAAGCGAAGATTTCGGCATCAGCTGGGAGGAACGCCAGCTGCTGCTGGATGATATTACACTAGTACAAAAGGAGGTCGGCACTGATACAGCATTAGTCTTGCGGACGAAAGCAGCTTTCGGAGATTTGCTGGACGAGCAAATCATCCGGCAGGCGGATTTGCTGGTGCAAAGCTATTCAGGAATAAAAGTTCCCCTGCAAAGCCTCTACGATTACTCGGAAACAGACCATATCGCCAGACTTTTGAAAATCAGTGACGGCATTACCAAAGAAGTTATTGTTTTTGTTCAGGCAGAAGATGGCAGTCATGCTATTATTGAAGGCCGGACCGGTGACAGCCAAGCTCCGGCAGAAAATGATCTCTATGTTTTGAACCCCTGGACCAGTGAGCCGGGCAGCTTGCTTGAATAAATGTGCGCTGCAAAGCAGCGCCAACAAGAAAGAGGACAACCAATTGACAGCTTTGATTTCTGAAGCGAATAAGCAGCGTGAGGCTGAGATTCAAAAGGCCTACAAAACTTTGCAGGAGGATATCCGGCAAAGTGCCGTCAGAGCCGGCAGACCGGCAGATTCGGTCAGGCTGATTGCTGTAACAAAAAACTTCGGCACTGCAGATATAGATGCCATTTTAGCTCTGGGCCACACAGAACTGGGCGAAAACAGAGTACAGGAAATGAACAGTAAAATTGATTATTACACAGAGCGTAATCAGCTTTACAGTTGGCACATGATCGGGACCTTGCAAAGAAACAAAGTACGTCAGATTGTGGGTCGTGTTGCTATGATCCATTCCGTGGATTCTCTGCCTTTGCTTAGAGAGATTGAAAAGCGATCTGCTGAGGCTGCTTGTGTGACAGAAGTCTTATTACAGGTGAATATTTCCCTGGAAGAGAGTAAGCACGGCTTCACCAGTGCAGAAATTGCACCGCTTTTGCAAAAAAGAGACAAATTTCCCCACATCCGTTTTCGCGGTCTCATGACCATGGCTCCGCATTATGACGATCCCGAGCAGACGAAACCTATCTTCAGGGCAGCACGTTTGCTGCAGGAAAAACTGAGTACAGACCTGAATCTTCCTGATTTTGACCAGCTGTCCATGGGCATGACCAACGACTACCATCAGGCGATTGAGGAAGGCAGCACCATGTTGAGAGTCGGAAGTGCTATCTTCGGCTCCAGGTACCAGTGAAGGTCATTTACTGGTACACTTATAACAACTGTAGATAATTTGAACATGTGAAATTACGAGCCTGTGTTTTTCTTGAAAGCCGGCCACAGCATACCTATAATGTAATTAAGCTAATATTTGGAGGATGAGCCTATGAGCTTCCTGAACAAATTACTCGGAAAACCACCTGAGGAAGATTACGACGACTTCTATGATTATGAAGAGGACTATGAGGTCGAGAATCGGGCTTATGAAGAGTTGCCGGTCAGCCGTCAGCCCAAAAAACCTGCACGCGATTCCCGTGTTGTTGACATCAGGGACGCACGCAACGATTCGCAGCATACCGTGATGCTGGTGGAAGCTGTGGATATCGACTCAGCCTGGCCTGTCTGTGACCATGTCAAATCAGGATATACGGTCATCTGCAATACGGAGCGCATGAATCAGGACGTTCGTGTCCGCTTTCAGGATATTGTATCCGGGTCTGCCTATGCCATAGGCGGCATACTGCAAATGGTCTCACAATATATCTTTGTTTTTGCTCCCCGTTCGACCAGAATTGATTTTGACGACGGCCACTTCTCTGCTGAATTATTCAGAGGGACCGCTGCCACAGGAAGGGTTAAAGCTTACAGTGGACAGTAACGAGATGAAGCCAATATTATCTTTAGTCATGACTATAAACAACCAGGAAGTCCGCACCGCTGCTGAATACTTTTCCTTCCTGGATGAACTAAGTGAAAGCGAC
>DIRJ01000041.1 GCA_002427505.1 Mageeibacillus sp. UBA5439 | reverse complement strand
TGGAGCCCAGAAAGGCACCGATCAGCTCTGAGACCAGCGAAGATGAGCTGCCGCCTGAAGAGCCCGTAGTCATGTCCACTCCGAAGAGGGAGCCGAAGAGCGACCCGGAGGAGTTGCCCGTCAGGCTGCCGAGAGGACCGGAGCTGCCGCCGGCAGCAACGGCACCACCGGCACTCATACTGGCAAAGTTACGGATACAGTCACTGTAGGATGCGTCCATGCCGATCTTTTCATAAGTGTTAAGGGCAGTGCTGACGTGGGCAAGCGAGCTATAGGGGAAGTAAATCGAGATTCCGTTGGCGTGAGTTATATTCCTTGAATTGCGGTTGTATTTGATACTGCTGCGCAGGATCCCGGCCAGTTCTCCTGCTTCATTGGTGGCCAGGTTTTCTGCAAAGTGGATCAGGTCTATCTGATTGATTTTTTGCTGGGTGGAAAAGTCCCGGCTCCTGCTGCGGGCGTCGGCTACATGATTATAGTTGTTGCCGGCAATCAAGTCACCGGTTCCCTCGGAGAAACGGCTAAAGGCTTCGGGCAGGCTGCCGGCCAGTTCAGAGAGGTCTATCAGTGAGAGGGTTGCCGGGGTGCTTAAGCCCTCCTGCTCGACCTTTGCAACATAGGAATCGATGATGTTCTTGCCGATCTCCACAGTTGACATGCCCGTATCAGTGGCTAATTCTGTCAGCCAGCTGGTGTAATACCAGCCCGTACCCGGCTCTACAGCCTCGGAGGCGATCAAATAATCGGCATATTTTTCAGCAACAAGGGCAGTTTCCAATGATGCCATCAGACAAGCATCAAAACCGATAAAGTCGAAATCACAGCCGGCCAGCTGCAGTGCCTGCTCAATCTCGTCCAGGGTCATGCTGTCTCCGGGGTAGTGCTCATCGTAGCCGAAGCCGCTGAGCGAACCGCCGCCGTGATCCCAGAAGATGAGTGCATAGCGGTCAGCCGGAAACTCTTCTTTGCCATAGCGGATAAAATCAGCGAGAGTTGCCGGTTCCACCATTGATTTTCTGCCCGGATTCCGGTCGAGGGCCCGCAAACCGCCGTTAACAATCTGATATCTCTGATTGCCCTGAGAGTTGACAATATTGTTTTTCCACTGTTTGGCACCGCCTGTTTCCACAATCAGATTGATATTGCTGCCCAGATTTGCCCGGGCCATTTCCTGAAGATCGTCGGAGGCAAGTCCGGACCGGGACTCCAGATCTGAACCGCACATGAAAACCATAATAGTGAAAATTTCTTCGCCGGTCCCGGCAAACTGAGTTTTCTTGTCGCGGGCCAGAGGTGAAACTGTGTAATCCGCTTCATGCGGTCTGTAAACTAAATCAGAGGACGCAGCAGACGCGGTCGAACCTGAAAATCCGGAAAACAGCTGCGTATATTCATCGGAAACGCCTGAACTGCCGCCATTGCCGGAGGGCAGGGGATCATCACCGCCGGAGCAAAACTGCAGTAAGAACATAAGCAGGGCTATGATCACAAGGAAAGCAATCAGGCGGGAGAGACAGCCCCGGCCTTTTGTGCCGCCCCTGCTGCCGCCCGAACCCCGGCCCAGCAGAAAACCCATCAGCAGCCACAGGCAGCCGCCTCCGGATGAACCACCGGCACCGCGTTGTGGTGCTGGTGATCCGCCCCAGGATGAGCCTGATCCGGGCGGTCTGCTGCCGGAACCGACAGGTCCTGTGCCCAGGCCGCTGCCACGCCGGCGGGCATTGCCGCCGCCACTGACAGTTCTTTTTTGACGTCCCGTGGGCCTGTTTCTGTTCATAGATCAACCTCGCAATTTTATTTCAGAGTAAACTCTATTTATCAATTTTAGCTTATCGTCAGCTAAATGAATAATCGAAGAGGCGGCCGGCCGGCCGCCTTAACTTAGCAGTGTAAAGACCTGTGCCTGAGACTTACAGCTTTTTTTCACTGTAGAAGGATAAGTTATCGCCGCCGCTGTTCTTAACTACATACAGGGCTGTATCAGCCTTGGCAAATAAATCGTCGTAGGATTTCTCGCCCTTGGACAGAGCTGCACCAAGGCTTACGGTAATATCTGCATCAGGATTGATTTGTTTCAGAGAATTAACCAGCTGACGATACTTGGAAATGATAAAGTCCCGGGAAGAGACATTTTCTATATAAATACAAAATTCATCGCCGCCGACCCGGCCGATAATATCCGATTTGCGGAAAGTGTTTCGCAGGGCTTCACTGACCTGGACGATAACGCTGTCTCCGCGCAAATGGCCATGAGTATCATTGATTTCTTTAAACTTGTCACAGTCAAGAAGCAGGAGTGCATCCAGCTTGTGAGGATCATTTTTTTCCATTATTTCGTTGATGAGCCTTTTAGTGGTATTGACATTGTAGAGACCGGTCAGACCGTCAGTTTCTGATTTTCTAATCAACTCCTGCCTTTCAGCTTCTTCTTCGCTGACATCAATGAGCTTACCGATAATGGAATAAACTTTTCCCTTGTCGTTGCAGATAAGTGAACTCACGGATTTGAAAATAACTCTTTTCTCTGCTGAAAGCGGCAGTTCAATCCGGTAGATGCTCTGAAGAAAAGCGCTGTTTTGCAAGGCTTCTTTAAGTATTGCTACCGCCTCTTCCATAATTTCCTGGTTTTCAAACAAATGGATAATATTTTTCGACAGATGCAGCTCATTTTGCTCGACATAATACTCATACATATACTCATTGGATATATTGGAGAGGATCTGATAACGTTCGTTTTGAAGTTTCAGTTTTTTGTTGTCTCTCAGATTTTTCAAGATGCTTACTGACAAAACTGTAATGATCAGAGTGCCCAGCACAATTAACTCCAGACCGTAACTGCTGACAATCATATGCGGTGTGATTCTGCGTTCAATGTTAGTGGTCGAATTTAAGATTAATGTCTGCATTTCGCGGTCATCGATGGCATCAATTGACTTGTTCAGGATTGACAGGAGCAGCTTGTTTTCTCGGGGAACTCCGAAACAATATGCCCGGTCTTCTTTCCCCCGGGGGATGGTGATAATGTTCTGATATCCGTTTTGCAGGGTGTAAAATGCTACGGAATAGGCATTACCGTAACCATAGTCCGCTTGGCCTGTTTCCACCGCATTCAGGCTGTCTTCACGTGTTTCATAGTTGATCGTGTATTCCAGTGAAATCCCTTGGGGCTGAGTACTGCCCATGGTACCGGCATATATTTTCTCACTTAAATCTTCCGGGTCTACAGAGGAATTCAAATAAAGTATGGTTTGTGATTCCAGAAAGGGATGTGACAAGGTTATATTTTCATCCGCATAGCTGTCGGATATGCCAAAAACAAGGTCAGCCGGTGAGTCATATGCATCATCTACTGACTCGAGTAAGCGATATTCAAAAACAAGTCCCGTCAGTTCGGATATTTTTTCCAGTACTTCTATGGAAATACCTTTAATCTCACCCTTTTTATCAGCATATTGCAGGGGGGCCGCACCGTGAAGCGAGACAGCCTGGATGATACCGGTCTTGTCTATATAATCCTGTTCATCTGGTGTGAGAAAATATTGGGCTGACACAGGTGCAGTGGATAGCAATATTGCCAATAAAGCTAATACCAGTGCTGATTGTCTAATTTTTCTCATTGATTATTATTACTTTCCCAACTTAAGGTGAATGCTTACCTTTAACATTCTAGCATTGATTTTCTTTCAGTCTGCTTTAAATCGCGGCTGAGCCTTCATTGACAGGCTGTTGCTGTTACTATATAACAAAAATTACTAGCAGAAAGATTGTTGTAGAAGGAGCTGACTTTGAAAGACACTTTTAATCAAGACAGTGCAGGCTCCGCCAGTACCGGTGACAAGGAATTGCTCAGACAGATGCAGGGCTTGAAAAAGACTGTTCGCCTGAGCAGGATTCTGGCAGTAGTCTTGCCTGGGGCAGGCTTTGTGCTTGTAGCCTGCCTGGCTTCCACGGGAAATTGGACCTGGCTGCTGCCGGCCATCGGTCTGCTGATTTTTCTCTGGACCGGCAGCAGCCTGATCCTGAGCTCGCGTTCCCGCAAACTGAAAATACTGCTGGGGCAAACTATTACCTTGCCGGTTTTACAGGAGATTTTTGACTTGCAGGAATATTTGCCGGACCAGGGGATAGCTGAGCGGATCATTTCAGCTTCTAAGCTGGTCGACAATTGGGACAGATATTCCGGCAGTGATTTCGTGCGGGGCAAGTATCGTGGCCTGAATATCCTGTACTCAGATATTCATCTGGAGCGGGAAGAAACTGACATCGACGCAGATGGCTCGACGTCCACCCATTATGTGACTGTTTTCCAGGGTCAATGGATGATCTGCGA
Organism: Mageeibacillus sp. UBA5439; assembly: GCA_002427505.1. Lineage (GTDB taxonomy): Bacteria > Bacillota > Clostridia > Saccharofermentanales > DTU023 > DTU032. Next base: position 2,261 of record DIRJ01000041.1, on the reverse strand, counting down.
TTTTGGTAAACAACTTCCGGCCAGACTGCTGGTGAGAGAAAAAAGCAGGAGTCAGCTGTTCAGACCCAAGTCGGATATTGAGACGGAAAACGCAGCTTTTAACAAAAAGTACCAGATCAGCAGCCAGGATGGTCATACAGTATTCTATGTCTTAACTCCGCATTTTATGGAGTACATTATGCAGGCCGGTGAACTGGCTGCTGCCCCGACTTCTCTATGTTTTGAAGGCAGCCAGGTGCACATTGCTATTGACAGCAGACATGATTCTCTGGAGTTAAACCGGGTCAGACTGGACTCCCTTGATAACATTCGGAACCGGTTTCGCAGTGAAATCAAGTATGTGACCGACATCGTCGACCTGCTCCTGCTGAATGAGAATATTTATTAAAAAATACAAGCCGGCGGCTGCGGCCTGAGCAGGCTTGTGCAGGCTGAAGATCAGTAAGAAAGAGGGAAAAAATGGGAACAATCGAAATCGTCTTAATTGTTGCGGCGGCAGTCCTGCTGCTCTTGATCATCTGGGCCATCTCGACGGGCAACCGCTTTCGTCGTATGGCTGTGAAAATTGATGAAAGCGAATCCGGTATCGATGTGGCTCTGACCAAGCGCTACGATACTCTGACCAAAATGCTGGAAGTAGTCCGCCAGTACGCTGCCCACGAAGTGGAGACACTGACAGGGATCGTCAGTCTGCGCACAGGTATGAGCATGGCTGAACGGGAAAAAGCTGCGGTGCAGATGGATGAGATGACAGATCGTATCAGGCTGGTGGCGGAACAATATCCACAGCTCAGGGCAGCAGAAGTGTTCAGCAAGCTGCAGGACGGAATTCAGGATGCTGAAGCCCACCTGCAGGCAGCGCGCCGTTTCTATAATGCCAACGTTTCATCATTCAACCAGCTTCTGGTCACTTTTCCCAGCAGCCTGATCGGCAACTTGCAGCATCAGCAGGCACGTGAATTTTTTGAGACGGAGCCGATGAAACGTGCTGATCTTTCGATGAAACTCTGATCCGGAGGACTCTTGATGCCTGTAGGTCTGGCACTGCTTTTGATTGCGCTCTTAATTATCGGGATTTCCGGTCTGAGCTTTTTTTTCTGCCGCCGGAAGGAAAAAAAGTGGCTAATCCCGCTGATTATAATTTTGAGTGCAGCCTTGCTGGCCCTGATCATTTATTCTCTGCTGACCTTTATCCTGATCAGGGCTGCAGACGACCCGCCACCGACTGAACCGGCGGCAACCGTCAGTGAGAGCAGGGAAGCAGTCCTGCCGGAAACGACTGCCCGGCCGACTGAGCCCGGCGTCTCCACAAGCTTTACGACCCAAAGCACTACAGTGTCCAGTCAGGTAGATGTAATTACGCCGGTCAGGGAAGAGGATCCCTCCCTGCACCCGGATGTGCTGGGGTTAAGAGAGCTAAACTATCAGGCGGTGCCGACCTTTGTCAGACAAAATGATGTGACGAAGTATATCCTGCACAAGTTTTTAAATAATGATTTTGACTTCAGTTTTTATATCAGAGAAGACTTTTATTGTGATGAGGACCTGGAAAAAGACATAGTGTATGCAGCCTGCGAAACTGCCATGTCCTATTATCTGTTCAGCGCATACGAAATTATTGATATGTATGTTGAATTCGATGAGCTGAATGCTAAGTATCTGGCGACTATAAAGCTGGAGTATAAGGAGCCGGCATACGATCAGGCAGCGCGGGTGGCCGCTGTAGAATTCCTGAGGGATAACCCTGTTCCAGTAGCCGGCTTTACAGATTTTGAGGGCGAAAAGGCCTATGCAAAGAAGATTCACGATTTCATTGCCAGAAGAATTACCTATGCGCCGATCGGTTATGACCCTGAAAGTCTGACCTATCTGGAACATTATGATGCCTACCAGGAGGCCTACAATGCTCTGGCCGCCCCCGACTATACTGCCGTATGCGCAGGCTATGCCAGAGGCTTCGCCCTGATAGCTCAGTACGCAGGTATTAATGCGGCATATGTCTATGGCAATGAAGACGACATTTCCAGTCATGCCTGGAATATGATTTATCCCTGTGACGGCAGTGAACCGGTGCTGGTAGACACGACCTGGAATGATACTTTCAGCGACGATGTACCGGGGCAGGAGTATGTCTACGATTATTATTTCTACCTGCCCCTCGACGAAGACTACGAGCATTTCCCGGAAGCCTACTATGCAGACTTCCTCCACTACATCAACCACTAGTTTAACTTGTGCATGAATTGGTGCCAGGCACGTTT
>DIRJ01000034.1 GCA_002427505.1 Mageeibacillus sp. UBA5439 | reverse complement strand
CATGAATTGGTGCCAGGCACGTTTTGATGCACGTTTTGATGCACGTTTTGATGCACTCGTGTCCGGACACTGCTTTCTGGGCACGAAATCCTGCTGTCTGCTGCCGGGCTTTTACAAGCCGGTAAGTTCAAATAAGGTCCTGAGCTCTTCTTCTGTCAGATCCCGCCATTGGCCTGAAGGCAGGTCTTTCAGTTCAATGTTCAGGATGCGGACACGGAGCAGTTTAACTACCTGATAGCCAAAATGAGAGCACATTCTGCGGATCTGACGATTCAGCCCCTGGGTCAGAAAAATCCTGAATGTCCTGTCATCTATCCGGATGACTCTGGACGGGTTGGTCAGGGTATATTCCTTCCTGACGGGATTATATATTCTCACACCGGCCGACATGCCTTTAAGAAAAGCAGGTCTGATCGGCTTGTTTACCGTGACAATGTATTCCTTCTCATGTTTATTCTCATTGCGCAGGATTTTGTTAACGCAGCTGCCGTCATTCGTGAGCAGGATTAAGCCCTCGGAATCCTTGTCCAGCCTGCCGACAGGGAAGATCCGCTCGGGATGATTGACAAAATCAATGATATTGCCCTTGACCTGCCGTTCGGTCGTGGAAATGATTCCCCGGGGCTTGTTTAGAGCAATGTAAATGTCAGTTTTCACCGGCTTCACTGTTTGGCCATCAACAGCAACAAGGTCAGCCGGATTTACAGTCGCGCCCAGTACAGCCACGACGCCGTTGATCGTTACCTTGCCTGCCCTGATTAATTCATCGGCCTTCCTGCGGGAACAAAGGCCTGTCGAGCTGATGTAGTTGTTGATTCTCATCTCAATTTATTATTACTCTTCTCGGAGCTTGTTTTTACTAAAGCCATTAATAGTTCAAGCTGTTAGTAGACCGGCATGCTTTTGCCGGTAACAACCTCATTCATAATTTTCGTGACACTGTCAATTTTGATAATCTCGTTCAGGACATTAGCTATACCGTAATCTTCTTTATGAATCAAAAGAACGGTCCTGGTTGCATCCAGATCTTTTGCGGACAATTCGATATCTTTGAATTTTATATTTTCATACACGATCTGAAGTGCAAGCACATCCTTATTATAAACAGTCACATCAATACCGCCCGAGAGAATCTCGGGAATCATTCTGGTGTATTGGACTTCGACATACTCCGCTTTCCTGCCATGGAAAATTTTCGAGATCAGGTCGACATGTTCCGGAGAATTGCGATCGATGCCTACCCGGATGACATCCTTGTCAGCGTAAGCATCATCTTTAAACAAAAGTGCATAGCCGCCTGTGTAGGTAAAATCTTCAAATTCCATCAGTATGGAAAGCTCCGGCTGTTCACTGATTATGTCCAGGGCTGAAGTTTTCGACATCAGTGCGAAAACGTATTTATTGTTCAACACTCCTGCTGCCCGATTTCTCGCACCTTGCATATAGGCGAAATGAAAAGGAATTCCTTTACTTTCCATTTCATGGTAAATAGCTGTGGCGAAGCCTTCGACCCTTCGCGTATAGGGGAGGGGCGAGGCACCTGTAAAAATGCCCCAGTTGGCCAGCTTGATCAGCTTTTTGTAGTCTATTTCCTGCAGAAAAGTGCCCAGCGAACCACGTTTTTCGGTTTGGATGGCCCGGTCCGCTTCAATCACAGCCAGAGCTTCCTGAATAATGCCGCGGGAGCAGTGGAATCTTTTCGAATAGGAGTCGACGGTGTCAATACGATCTCCCGGGGAGTATTGAAGCAGCTCTTTGGCCAGCTTTATAGTGATCAGTCCTTTTTTGTTAAATAATAATCTGTTTTCCACAAGCTGTCCTTAAGAGATCATTTTTCGTATTTTCTTAATAAACGAAAGATAGGCTCATTCTTTTTGTAAAGCTGATCGTAGATGCTGTCATATATATCGTTATAAACTTTAACATTTTGTTCGATGGGTGCAAAGACGTCTTTTTCCTCAACGAGTGCGCTGACGGCTTCCCCAAAATTCTCATAAATTCCGACGGCAACTCCCGCAGGAATTGCAGCTCCGATCGCGCAGACTTCCTTATGCTTCAGGCGAATACAGGGGATGTTGAAAACATCGGCCGTTATTTGCATGGCCACATCCGAATTGCTGCCGCCGCCCACCACGTATATTTTTTTTACTTTTTCTTTGCTGTTCTTCTGCAGAAGGTTCAGACCGTCTTTCAGAGAATAAGCGACGCCTTCCAGCAAAGCACGGAAAATATTCGCCTTCTGATGCCTGTCGGTAAGGCCGATAATACTGCCGCGGGCGCAAGGGTAAAGCTCAGGCTGCGAAGCCCAGTAGGGGTAGACAAAGACACCGTTGGAGCCTGGAGGAATGTCTGCAGCTTCCCGGTTCATCTGTTTTAAAAACTCGGGATAGTCCTGCTCCAGCGCATAGTGTTTACAGAACCAGCTTACCAGCCAATAACCCGTATACAGGTCAAACTCAAGATTCCAGTGTTCCGGCAGCGTGCTGGGAAAGGTGTAAAAAGTCAAGTTGCCGGATTGCAGGTATTTTTTGCTGATTAGAGAAATAACGGCCATGGTGCCATAACTGATGACTGCTTCATTTTCGGATAAAGCACCGCTGCCCAGAGCTTCACATTGCTTGTCGCCGCCTGTCGCCACAATGGGCAAACCACGGGGAAGCCCGCTGGCCTCAGCCGCTTCCTCTGTGACATAACCCATTATTTCTCCGGACTGAAAGAGCTTGTCAGCTAATTGTTCTCTTCTGACACCCAGAATCTTGTAAATAAAATCCCACTCATAGTATCTGAATTTCTTAGCTTCGAAGGGGAGGATGCCGGACTGCATGCCGACGGAGTCATGAAATTTTCCCGTTAACTTCTGTGTCAGCAGACCGGACATGGTGCAATATCTTCTGGCTTTCTGATGGGTCTCCACCTCATTGTATTTGAACCAGTTAAACTTGGATCTGCTGATGACACTATCGAAAAAACTCTTCCTGGCCAGATAGATGATCTTTTCCGGCGGTGTAAATGTTTTTACTAAATCGTCTATCGCTTGATCGCTAGTTCTTTTATCCAGCCAGGTCAGCCAGTCCCTGATGCAGTTTAAATCCTCATCTAAAGCAACGATGTTGTCACGATTTGCTGTTACGCCGCAGGCCTTTATCTTCTGGATATCCTCGCCCATATTATCTGCCAGTCTCCGGGTGACCAGACACACATTTTCCCACACACTTTCCGCTTTTACTTCCGCCCAGCCCGGCTG
>DIRJ01000020.1 GCA_002427505.1 Mageeibacillus sp. UBA5439 | reverse complement strand
ATTTCCGATCCGGAAGTTTTGATTCTGGATGACTCGCTCTCCGCTGTGGACGGCACTACCGAGGAGAATATACTGCGTGAACTGCGCCGGCAGCGCCGGGGCAGGTCTACTATTATCAGCGCCCACCGCCTGTCTGCCGTAATGGAGGCAGACCTGATACTGGTGCTGGAGGACGGCAAAATCGCCGCACGCGGCACGCACGAGGAATTGATGAAAGCAGGCGGCTGGTACCGGGTGCAGTATCTGAAGCAGCAGCTGGAACGGGGAGATGCCTGATGTCCAAGCGTCAAGATAAAAAAACACGCAAAGCGAAAGAAAGGGCCAGTCTGAAAAGGATTCTCGCTCTGACTGCGCGTGTCAGGGTGCCTCTGGCCATCGGCATTGCTTTGTCCCTGGTCTCGGTGCTGTTCGATCTGGCCGGTCCTTATCTGGTCGGCAGAATTATGGATAGTGAAATATCCGTCCATGGCCGCGTGGAGCCGCGGACCTTTTACCTGCTGCTCTTTTTATATGCTCTGTCGGTTCTGGCCTCTGCCCTAACGCGTTTTCTGGGACAGATCAGCAACCAGAAAGCAGCCAATGTAGTGTCAAAAAGCGTGCAGAAGGACATCTTCCGCCATGTGCAAAAGCTGCCCATTTCCTACTTTGACTCTTTGCCGGCCGGCAAAGTAGTTTCGCGCGTCACCAATGACACGCGTGCCCTGCGCTCCTTCTTTCAGGTCGTCCTGTCCCAGATGCTGACAGCCCTGCTGTATTCATTGGGTATCATGCTGGCACTGGCCAGTCTCGACCTGAGACTGCTGGCTATTGCCGTGCTCTCCTTCCCGGCTCTCTTTTTCCTCTTCCGCGATTACCGGCGCAAGGCTTCTAAACTGAATTATCAATATCGCCGCGGCATCAGTGAGTTGAATGCCAACCTGAACGAGAACATTGAGGGCATGGAAGTGATTCAGGCCTTCGGCAAAGAGCGCGTCATGTACGACGACTTCAACAAGGTCAACGAGTATGTCTACCACAAGGGTCTGAGCATGTCCCACCTCTTTGCCTATAACACGCACACCGCCACCGGTGCCCTGAATTATCTGCTGCTGGCACTGGCCTTGCTTTACTTCGGTTACGGTCACCTGCAGGGTGCCTATGCCGTGCCTGTAGGCCACCTCTATATCTTTATCGACTACATGATTCGTTTCTTCGGTCAGATGAATAATGCCATGACCAGACTGGGCGAGCTGGAACGGTCGCGCAGTGCTGCCGATCATGTTTTTGAACTTCTGGACCAGCCTGTGCCGGAGTTTGGCGGCCAGGCCATGCCTGAGATGAAGGGCGCGATTAAATTTGAAGATGTCACTTTCGCCTACAAAGCCGACGAGGATGTCCTGCGCAAGATTAATTTTTCTGTTGAAGCCGGTGAAACTGCAGCCTTTGTCGGGCAGACCGGCTCGGGAAAATCGACTTTAATGAACCTGATCTTCCACTACTATTCACCTCAATCCGGCCGGATCATGATTGACGGCAAGGACATTGAGGATCTTAAGGAAGACGACCTGCGCTCACACATGTCTATCGTCTCACAGGATCCTTTCCTCTTTGCCGGCAGCATCGAGTCCAATATCACTCTGGGCAGACATAATCTGGACAGCGATGATGCCCGCCATGCTCTGATCGAGGTAGGCGGTGAGCATTTTATCAGCAAGCTTAAAGACGGACTGGCTACGGAAGTAAAGGAAGGCGGCAAGGAGTTTTCCGCCGGCGAAAGACAGCTGATTTCCTTTGCCCGCGCGCTGGCTCAGAATCCGCATATTCTGATTCTCGATGAGGCCACCTCGCACGTTGACACTGAAACTGAATCCATTATTCAGCACGGTATCGAACGCCTGGCAGAAGGGCGCACCACCCTCATCATCGCCCACCGTCTCTCCACTATCCGTCACGCGGCAAGAATCTACGTGCTTGATCAGGGACACATTGTGGAAAGAGGCAGCCATCAGGAGCTGATGCAGCAGGAAGGTATCTACAGCAAGATGGTGGCGGCACAAGGTATGGAGCGAAACGTGATACACTAAACACGTGTATGGTATGCGCCCATTTTTTACAGCGTAAATCTAAATAAGGAGAAATACGATGCTCTTATTCTTTGGTTTGGAAAACTGGATGAGCTATCGTGAGCCCTATGGTTTTTCCATGATGGCCACTCCCGGCGAGACCTTCTCTTCACACCTGGCAGTCATTCCGGGCCAACGCCGCGTCCTGCCTGTCAGCCTGCTGTTCGGCGGCAACGCCTCAGGTAAATCGAACTTTTTTGATGCCATCGGCTATTTACGCGGTTTAGTGGTCGGACACTTCCTGCCCCAGGATAGTCTGCCCTTTTTACTAGATGAAAAAAAACGACAGGCTCCTACAAATTTTCAGGCAGATTTTCTCTATCGGGAGCAGCTCCTGCGCTACCAGCTTTCCATTGACAGAAGCCGGGTCCTGCATGAGGCTCTCTACGAGCTTGACCAGGATTTACATGCTGAAACTACCGTTTTTCAGAGACAGCAGGATGAGTTGATTCATTCCGACACTTTGTCGGAAGAAGCTATGGCCGGAGCTGAGGAGTATCTGGCCTGCGATCACTCTAAGCAGTTGCTCCTCCGGCAGCTGATAGCGGAATCGGAGGCGGCGGAAGCTGCCTATATGTGGTTCCGGGAATGCCTGATTGTACAAAACAGCCGTTTTTCAGAAGAAACACGCTTTGATCTGATCGAGTCTTTGGGGGAAAAGCCACAGCTGCTGGATCTGATCAATAAGCTGCTGCCTTTGCTGGACAACAGCATTGACCACTTTGAACTAGCTGCAAACAAGGAGAAGCAGCTCTTTGCCGTGCATCGTGATACTTCCGGTCAGAAAATTCGTTTTCCCCTGCGGCAGGAAGCATCAGGCATCCGGCATTTACTGGACATACTGCCGCCGCTGATCCTGTCGCTGGACGATGAAACCAGGCAAGCTCACGTCATGGTCATTGATGAGTGGGACCGGAATCTGCACAGCCTGCTGGCACAGGAACTGCTGAATTTCTTTCTGGAGCAGCGAC
>DIRJ01000031.1:1213-2772 GCA_002427505.1 Mageeibacillus sp. UBA5439 | reverse complement strand
CTGCTGCCGGAACTGGAAGTTGATCCCGAGCAGATTCTTTCCATTATCAATACCGTCTACTACCACGACGAATGGACAGATCGTTTTAATGCCCAGAAGACTGAGCCGGGCAGCTTCTATCTGTCCAAGGGTGAAGCAGTTGAGATCGACTTCATGAAGCAGACTTTCGACACCGGCATGTTTTATCGCGGCGACGGTTACACGCGGGCCAGTCTCGCGCTAAAAAACGGCGGCAACATGGTTTTCATTCTGCCGGATGAGGGTGTCTCCCCTGCCGACCTGGTCGCTACGCAGGAAAAACTGGAGGATGTATTCACTGGCGGCGAGTTTTTCTCAGGTGAGGTCGTCTGGGAGATTCCTAAGTTCAGTTTCCAAAGCAAACTGGAGCTGAAAGAGATTCTGCAGGCCCTGGGGGTTGAGAGCAGCTTCTTACCTGCCAAGGCTGATTTCAGCGGTATCACCGACCACTTAGCCTACATCAGCTCACTTACTCAGGAGACGCACATAGCAGTCAACGAAGACGGTGTCGAGGCCTCAGCCTTTACCGATCTGGCTTTTGTCGGAGCCATGCAGCCTGAAGACCGGGCCGAGATGATCCTCAACCGCCCCTTCCTCTTCGGCATTACAACATACGTTTCCTACCCGGATACAGACGGTTGCAGATCTCTGGAAACACCCTGCTTCATCGGCATCTGCGAAAACCCGACTGCCTAGGAGCACCCTCTGCAGCCAGCTCACACTTGTGCATGGAAAGGTGTCTTGTGCATAGAAAGGTGCCAGGCACCTTTCTATGCACTGAGCGAACTCGTGCATCAGCTTGTGCATCAGCTTGTGCATGAAATCGTGCCTGGCACCTTTTCATGCAGTTAGGTCATACTTATGTCAAGCCCTGGCTCTTTCCTGTGTCAGGGCTTTTCAATGCTATACTCATAAGGTGACTGTTTAATTGAGGCGTCTTATTGAGGTGTTGTGGACCAATGTATAATTTTCTGGCTCTAATCAGCGGTGCCATTATCGGCTCCATGATTTTCTTGAATGGAGAACTCACGCAATACTATGGCATGTACAATGCCACAGTCATTTTCCATGTGGTGGCTGTAGTTTTCACCTTAATCATCTGCAAAATCGGAAAAAAGAAAATATTCCCCCGTGAGAAACTGCCCTTCTGGTTTTATCTGGGCGGCCTCTTCATGATCTTCCCCACACTCTTTGAAAACTTCGCTTTTGGCAAAATCAGCATGACCAGCATCATGGCTCTCAGCCTGTTCGGCCAGACTTTCTGTTCGCTGCTCTTTGACCGCTTCGGCTGGCTGGGGATGGAAAGGCATCCTTTCAGAAAGACTTCCCTGATCGGCATTATTTTTTCCTTAACCGGCATCGGCATCATGCTGACTGACCTCAGAGGCACTGATAATCCGGCCATTCTGGCCATTGTTCTGGTTTTTCTCTCGGGGACGGCGATCGTGGTCTACCGCACAATTAATGCCAGATTAACGGAGCATATCGGCAGCATGCCGACTTCCTTCATCAGTCATTTCGTCGGTCTGCCCTTCATCCTG
>DIRJ01000031.1:0-989 GCA_002427505.1 Mageeibacillus sp. UBA5439 | reverse complement strand
CCTTCAGCGAATTTCCGGATTTATCTCGGCGGTGTGGGCGGGGCAGTCTCAGTCTTTTTAATGAACATCACGGTGCCGAAAATTTCCGCTTTCAACCAAACCCTGCTCAACTTTGTCGGCAAAGTTTTTGTCGGCATACTGCTGGACCTGATCCTGGAAAGCAGCTTCTCCCCGATCACCTTCTATGGCGGCCTGATCATTGCTGCCGGCATCTTTCTAAACATTATCATCGAGCATTTTCAAGAGCGGCAAAAAGCTGTTGTATAATATAGCGGCACTCAGGAAGGGGTAAATATGTTTAATTTTTTAGCTTTGCTTAGCGGCTTTATTATTGCGGTTGTGGTCACACTGAATGGCCAGCTGACCGATGTATACGCTAACTATAACGCGACATTTATCATTCACCTCGTCGCTGTCGTTTTTTCCTTTATCTTTCTAAAGCTCGGCAAAAAGAAACTTTTCCCGAGTGAAAAGGTTCCCTTCTGGTTCTACCTGGGCGGAGCAGTCGGCATCTTTAATGCCCTCTTTCAAAACGCTGCCTTCGGCAAGATCAGCCTGACCAGCATACTGGCTCTGGCCTTGTTCGGACAGACTGTCGTATCGATTTTTATCGACAATTTCGGCTGGTTCGGCATGGAGAAACGCCCTTTTAAAAAATCCTCGCTGCTGGGATTCGGCTTTTCCATTATCGGTGTCCTGGTGATGCTGGACCTGTCCGGCGGCATTAATCCCAGTGCTGTTCTGGCTATATTTTTCGCCTTCGCCTCCGGCATTACGACCGTGATATCAAGATCAATCAACGGGAGACTGGCGGAGTTCAGCGGCAGTATGTCAGGCGCCTTTATCAATCACCTGGTCGGTCTGCCCCTGACCCTGCTTTTGGCTCTGGTCATGCCGGGCAACAAGATCTCGCTGCTCTTCCAGCGGCCTTCGGGCGACTGGTGGATTTATCTGGGCGGGCTGGCCGGCGTTTTGCTGGTTTTTGTTAC
>DIRJ01000019.1:55795-56457 GCA_002427505.1 Mageeibacillus sp. UBA5439 | reverse complement strand
TTGTCCGAAGCCTGCGAATTCCGCCGCGGTTTTTTCCATTATTCAGGAGACATCAATATAATTCTGAACATGGTTCACGATCATATCGACAGCTATCACACACCGGATGACATGATCGACGCCTTCGCCCGCTTTGCTGCGCTCCAGGCTCCCGGCTCAACCTTAATTTTACCCTCCTATGAAGCCAGGCTGGACAGTTTTTTGAGAAAAGTGGAAGAGCTGCTGCCCGGGCATTTGGCCAGCCTGAATATTCTCTACTTCGGGCGCGAAGATCAGCTTACACCGGACGGCCGAAAGCCTGACTACAGCTACTCTGATCTCAAATATGATGCGGCGGGGAATCCCTCTTTCCACGTGCGTTGCGCCGGCAAGGACTGGGCTAGTATGGCGCTAAGAATCCCGGGAGAGTTTAACGTGCAAAACGCTTTGGCTGCAATCGCGGTGTCACATCTGGCGGGAGCAGATCGCGACTCTGTCGCCGCAGCTCTCCTCCGCTTCAAAGGAGCTGAGGGCCGCTTCACCCGCACGGGCTATTACAACGGTGCGCAGGTAATCATCGATTACGCTCACCATCCCTCCGCCATCGAAGTAACCATTGATGCAGCAAAACACTTGCCGGCCCGAAGACTGTGGATTTGTTTCCAGCCCTTAACTCACAGCAG
>DIRJ01000019.1:53514-55556 GCA_002427505.1 Mageeibacillus sp. UBA5439 | reverse complement strand
ATCTATGATGACAGAGAACGGGACAGCTCCATTAGTTCCAGAGATATTGTTGAGCGTATTAATGAACTCGGCGGCAATGCAGAGTATTACCCCAGCAATGAAGAGCTGGAAGCTAAGCTGAGGACCCTGCTGGAGCCGGGCGACGTGCTTTTGATCATGGGGGTGGATCTGCGCAATGTCGGCGATAACTTGACAGGTCGTCATGATCACATGAAAGAAGTTAAAGATTTTTAAGTTTCTCCCGTTTATTTGTTGATTCTTTTGGTAAACTAAGCTGAACAACGTGTATTAATATTTATTTTTTTAATACCGAAAATTGGAGGAGTCGCAATGACTGATTATAAGTATCCGCTGCATCCCTACCATGAGATTAGGGATTTGAAAGACATGCTGGATCAGGCTGCTGAGAGCTATCCTGACAATGTCGCCTTCCTGACCAAACCGGTGAAAGGGCAACCATACTTCCCTGTCAGCTATAAACAATATCACGCAGATGTTGAGGCTGTGGGTACAATGTTGCTGGAGCTTGGTTTTGGCCCTGACAGCCGTCTGGCAATTGTTGCTGAGAGTCGTTATGAATGGTATGTCTCCTATCTGGCCGGTATGAACGGTGCAGCCACTATGGTACCGATTGACAAGGAGCTTCACTCCGAGGAACTGCTGAGTCTCTTTAACCGTTCTTACTGTGATGGTATTATCTATTCTCCTCAATATGCCGAGAGCATTGAGAAAGTGGCCTCTCAGGTTCCCACCCTGAAACACCTGATACTGATGAGTGATCCATCTTTTGCTACCGGAAAAACGGAAGAAGACAACCCTGCATTTACGCAGGACCGTCCTGCAGAAATAAAGCTGACTGAGGGACAGCTTGTCCCCGTTTCTTTGTTTAATGACCTCCTGCGTCAGGGTCGCACTTTGCTCGCCGCAGGCGATCAGCGCTTCCGTCAGTTTGAAATTGACGCCGAGGCGGTCAGAGTGCTGCTCTTTACCTCCGGCACTACAGATAAATCAAAATGCGTAATGCACAGCCACAAAACAATTTGCGCCAACATTATGGAAATGGGGCAACTGCTCTTTATCGGTCTCCACCATGACGATGTTGTGCTGTCAGTCCTGCCTCTGAACCATACCTATGAGTGCACCTGTGGCTTCCTCTATCAGATTTACAAAGGCGATACTATCGCTCAGGTGGAGGGTCTGCGCTACATCACGGAAAACATGAAGGAATCAAAAGTCACCACCATCCTGGCCGTTCCTCTGTTGCTGGAGTCAGTACACCGCCAGGTGTGGAAAAATATCCGCAGGCAGGGAAAAGAAAAACTGGTTCGCCGCATGATGTCACTTTCACGCGGTTTAAAGAAAATCGGTATTGATATCCGCAGGAAAGTCTTCGCTTCCATTCATGAAGCTTTTGGGGGCAGGATGACCACCTTCATCTCCGGAGGTGCGGCTGTCGATCCCCAAATTATGCAGGACTTCTATGACTGGGGCTTTGTCGCAGTTCAAGGCTACGGCCTGACTGAGTTTGCCCCGATTCTCGCACTTAACCGTGAAAATTATTTCCGCCATGATTCCGCCGGTCTTCCTTTGGCCGGACAGGAAATCAAAATCATTGATCCCGACGAGAACGGCATCGGCGAAATTATCGGGCGCGGCCCCAATATGATGCTGGGCTACTATGAAGCTCCGCAGCTGACGGCGGAAGCAATCGTTGACGGCTGGTATCATACAGGCGACATGGGTTATATCACTGATGAAGGTTTCCTGATTATCACCGGCCGCAAGAAAAATACAATCATTACCAAAAATGGCAAGAATATCTTCCCTGAAGAACTGGAAGCAGTTCTCAACCGCAACCCCGAGATTGCTGAAAGCATAGTATCAGCAGAACCTAGAATAAGTGGCGATCATCTGATCGTTGTCGAGATTTTCCCTGACAAGGAAGGTATCGAAGAGCGTCTGGGCAAGAATGCGTCAGACGAGCAGGTTATGGAATTGATGAAAGACCTGGTCAAGACGCTCAACGCTTCAATCCCCACCTA
>DIRJ01000019.1:0-53193 GCA_002427505.1 Mageeibacillus sp. UBA5439 | reverse complement strand
GGTCCGGTTTTCTTTATCAAAAATCGTGCTGAGAACTAAGCCACTCCATGGCTCCGACCCTATTCATTGTGAAATTCAGTCAGGATAAGTGAGCCATCCTCGCCACTCGTCGCAAGGTAAAAATATCTTGTCATGTCGTTTTCATCTACAAACGATATGCCCCTGTGCGGAATAGCCCCGAAATCCATCCAACTCACCAGGAAAGGCTTCTCGGGTGAAAAGTCCTCAAGAGAATGCAATTCCCCGTTATCAAAAAATGCAAACTCACCATTTTTCTCTTCATAAACAACTTTTATGAAGCTAATTTTTTTCACTCTGACATTAGTAGTAAAAATAATCTTCTGAGAGATTTCTTCAGATTCAATAAATTCAGAGAGAGAATCATAGTTGCTTAAAATCTCATCTGTTGCATAATCGACAGTTATCTGTACTTTTTCCGGTGCAGAGCTGCTTGGTTCAGTAGTCTCAGTAACCGTCTCCCTAGTGACAGCAGTAATGACATTTTCCCTTGTGGAAGTCGTGGATTCAGTCGTTCTTGCAGTCTCCGCAGTCTCGGAAGTTGATGGAAGGGACGGCTGTGTGGGATCAGCAGTCGGTGTGGCTGGGTTGGCGCAGGCGGTCAAAAAGATTGCTGCCAGCAGAACTAGAGGCAAGAGCAGTTTGGCTTTCTTCATACGACACTCCTTTTTGCAAGGGGGAATCCCGCTGTGCTGAATTCCCCCTTCATGTTCCAAGTATTAAGCTATTTTAGATCTGTCAGGAGCTGAAGAACCATCCGGAGAAGCTAATCGTGGCTTCGCCGCTTTGACTGCCCTCCTCCACACTGCCTTCAGCTTGTGCTGGGGGAACCTGCATTTCTTCAGGACTGAAACTATGTTCCTTTTCAATTTCCCCATCACCCGGAGCCGGCTTAAAATCTACTGCGTAAGTTCTGTAGATTTCTTCAAACTCTTCAGCATTGACTTTCTCTTTAGCCAGCAGGGCTTCAGTTAACTTGTCCAGCAGCAGGCGATTTTTTTCCAAAATAGCTATTGTCTCATTGTAAGACTCTTCCAGTATGCGGGCGACTTCTTCATCAATCACCGATTGCAGGCTCTCACTGTGGCTCTGGGTATGACCATAATCACGGCCCAAAAAGACTTCATCATTATCACTTATGATGACGTTGCCGAGACGCTGGCTCATACCGTATTTAGTTACCATCTGACGCGCGATAGCATTACACTGTTTCAGGTCTTGTCCTGCTCCTGTGCTCATCTCATCATAAATAATCATTTCAGCTGCGCGTCCGCCTAAACCTGTCATGATTTCACCCAGAAGCTGACGACGTGTTTTGAAATATATATCCTCATTCGGACGCCAGGCGGTATAACCGCCGGCAGCTCCGGCCGGAATAATTGAAACCCGCTCCACGCGGTCGGTTTCCGAAACCGCTCGCAGAACAATAGCATGACCCGCTTCATGATAGGCAGTGCTTTTGCGTTCGCGTTCACTGACGATACGGCTCTTTTTCTCAGGACCGACCATGACCTTGAAGACAGCCTCACTCAAATTCGCGTAAGTTATTTCTGTCTGCTGATTGCGGGCTGCCAATAAAGCTCCTTCATTGAGCAGGTTAGCCAGATCAGCTCCGGTGAAGCCTGAGGTTATACGGGCGATCTCGCCCAGGTCTATGTCATCTGCTAAAGGTTTATCGCGTGCATGAACCTGCAGAATCGCTTCACGCCCCTTGATGTCAGGACGCATAATCATAATTTGCCGGTCAAAACGGCCCGGGCGCAACAAGGCTGAATCCAAAATGTCAGGGCGGTTGGTTGCTGCCAGTACAATTACGCCTTCGTTGGGGCCAAAACCGTCCATCTCAACCAGAAGCTGGTTCAGAGTCTGCTCGCGCTCATCATGCCCCCCACCCAGACCGGCACCGCGTTGACGGCCTACAGCATCAATTTCATCAATAAAAATAATGCAGGGTGACTGCTTTTTGGCATTATTGAAAAGGTCGCGCACTCTTGATGCTCCTACGCCGACAAACATTTCGACGAAGTCGGAACCACTGATGGAAAAGAAGGGTACCTGAGCTTCTCCGGCCACAGCTTTAGCCAGCAAAGTTTTTCCCGTTCCGGGTGCACCTACCAAAAGAATTCCCTTGGGGATTTTCGCACCCAGTTCTGAATACTTCTTCGGGTTACGCAAAAAATCAACAACTTCCTGCAGTTCAGCCTTTTCTTCTTCAGCACCGGCAACATCATCAAATGACACCTTGTTCTTGCCGGGATCGTTCAGTTTAGCCCGACTCCTGCCAAAAGACATAGCTGACTTGCCGTCCCCTGCCTGGCGCGAATAGGAAACATAAATGAAAGCACCGATAGACACCATCAGCAGTACCAGAAACACCAGATTAATAATACTGCTGTAATCTTTCGGCTGTTTATAGTCAAAACTTTCTATTTTCCCTTCCCGCGACGCATCAAGAAATTTCTCCAGATACACCTCTATTGATGCAGACGGTATGGATTTCTGTATCTGTGCGGGTTTACCTGCTGCAACAGCTGTTTCTGTCAGAGTAAGCTGCAAGGAAGTGCCGTCGAGCACAATGCTCTTAACGTCCCCGTTTTCTATATAGCTCTCAACCTCATCAAGGGTGACCGCTGGTTCACGTGTTTGATTTGACATATATACAGTCAGAAGCAGAATCCCGATCATCAGAATCAAATAAAACGACGTACCCTTTGACCTTCTTTTCATGTTTATCCTTTACTTATGTCTTTTTAGCAATTCTTCTTACATTTTAATCATCTTGGCCAATTGCTTTTTTTGTTCTTAAGCATCAGCTTCATCATCTCTTAATACTACAACTTCAGACATATTGCGGTAACGTCCATTCAAATCCAGTCCATAGCCGACAATAAATTCGTCAGGAATCTCTTTACCCACATAATCAATATGAATGGGAGCAAGACGACGTGAAGGTTTATCAAAAGCTGTACAAATACGGATACTAGCAGGATTTCTTGTCGTCAGCATGTTCTTGAGATGACTTAAAGTGAGTCCGGTGTCAACAATATCTTCAACAATTATGACATTTTTACCGGAAATATCATAATCCAGGTCTTTGTGGATCTTCACTACCCCTGTACTTTTTTCGCCTTTATAGCTTGAGACTGCCATAAAATCAATCATGCAGGGAAGCTCAATATGGCGTGCCAGATCGGCCAGGAACATGAAGGATCCTTTCAGCACACAGATCAGATATATCTCATGTCCCGCGTAATCAGCAGTTATTTGTTTCCCGATGCGCTCGCAGAACTCTTCAATTTCTTCCTTTGATACCAGTAAATGATCAACAACCTTAGCCATAATAAACCTCCTGATGTTTTAGTTTTTTTACTGAGAAGTCATACCCGGAATAACGATAGTTTACCTGAGGTATTCTAGCACAGCCTCTCGTTTTTGAGTAGTAAAATACGGCTTTCTGCAATCTCTGCCACAACTGCCTGAGGCAGGTAATGCCGCCGCTGTTTTTTATCCCCGTAGACAGCTTCCTGTATGGAAGCACACACTGCTGTCAGGTGGGCGTTGCTTATATCCGCCTGATCAGTGTCGAGTTCATCTTTGTAGTACTTTTCCAGATAAAGGAGCAGGCTGCGCTTTTGGATGGCGGGATCCAAATCAGCAATAATGACAGAGGAAAGACTATTATCAGGCAGGCAGGCTTTTTTCAGAGCCTCCTCTGCCTGTCTGTTCAGATAATCTTCATTCTCACGGACTGTTCCTATATAGCGCAGTAAAACCGGACTTACATCGTAGGCAACAAGCTCAGACCATAAGGGCAGCAGCTGATGACGAATACGATTGCGCAAAAATTCCGGCGACAAATTTGTCTCGTCCTCCCGCCAGCTGATACTCTCCGCCAGAGCTATTTTTCTTAAGTCAGCTTCCCGTGTCTCCAGCAGGGGGCGAATAATATATCCATCCGCTATCCGCATAGAGCTGACACCTCTGCTGCCGGAGCCGCGTCCCAGATTCAGGAGGAATGTTTCTACTGCGTCGTCTGCGTGATGCGCCAGAGCAATACGGCAGGCCCCCGCAGTCGACGGCGAATATTTTCTGATCAAATCGCGGAAAAAATCATGTCTGGCCATGCGGCCGGCGGCTTCCAGACTTAGATTTTCTTCTGCTGCCAGAGCAGGAACATCTGCATGTCTGACATCCAGACCTACCTCTGCCTGCAGGCAAAGTTCCCGGACAAAACTTTCATCTTCATCCGCAGTCAGCCCGCGAATGCCATGGTGCAAGTGGCAGGCCGTCAGCTTGAAATCAAGTTGTTTTTTGTAATAGAGCAGAAAGTAAAAGAGCATTACGGAGTCAAGGCCGCCCGAAAGAGCACAAATAATGTGATCAGCAGATGAAATCAAAGCTTCCCGCTCAACTGTTTCCCGCAAGGAATTAAGTAAATTGTAGCTCTGTCTTGAATATGATTTCATGCTTGTTACTAGAAAGGTGCCTCCAGCATTGTGTCTTCAGCTTCATAGAAAGTCATTAATGAGGGATTGAATTTTAAGATAGTCTTGCGCGTCTGTCCTTGTCTGTTTTTCTCAACAATGAACTCCACATCTGTTTCCTGATCTGCAAAATCGTCTTCACCATCTTGCGGCTTGTGCAAAAACATAACAACGTCCGCATCTTGTTCAATCGATCCGGATTCACGCAAATCAGCCAATCTGGGCTGACGTCCGCTTTTATCGATTTCACGATTCAGCTGCGAGAGAGCCAGGACCGGCACATCCAGTTCACGTGCCATCACTTTCAGGGTTCGTGATATTTCAGCAATTTGCTGCTGGCGGTTCTCAGCCAGAGAGCGGCGGCTGGCACTTCCCATCAGCTGGAGATAGTCAACAATTACCAGATCCAGGGAGTGCTGCAGCTGCAGCTGGCGGCAGCGGGCATGGATTTCAACTGCCGTGATGGCCGATCTGTCATCGATAAAAATCTTCTTGCTGTAAAGATCGCCCAGAGCTGCACCGATTTCCTGCCAGCTCGCCTCGTCCTTCATCCGCAGTGTTTCCAGTTTTTTCAAAGGCATTTTGGAACGTGAAATCAAAATACGGGTAGCTACTTCAGCCTTACTCATTTCCAAACTGAAAATTGCCACTGTGGCATTTTCAAAATTGGCAACATTTTGCCCGATATTAAGTGACAGTGCTGATTTACCGACACCGGGCCGGGAAGCAAGGATATAGAGGCCGCCTTTGCGCAATCCGCCAATAATTGAGTCAATGCTGGGCAAATGTGTACTCAGCTGACGTGGTGCCTTGCCGCTGGCCCGCTCCTCCAGCTCACGGATGCGTTCCCTCAGGACCAGCCCCAGACGTTCAAAGCCGGCATTATCGCTGCTTTCACGAATCTGGTATATCTTCTGCGCTGCAAGCTGGATCAGGGTTGAAGAATCTTCGTTGGAGGAATAACAGAGACCGATAATCTCGTCCAGAGCGAAAATCAGCTTACGCTTCTCGGAATGATTGAGCACAACTTCAATATACTGCGGATAATTAGCCAGGATCGGCGTCTTATCGGGTAAGGAAGCTATGTACTCGTAACCACCGGCATTTCCGATCTGATTATTAGATTCCAGATAATCTGTAACCGTCAAAATATCGCAAACTTCGTTGCGTTCAGTCAGAGCCAGGATCGCATCATAAATCAGCCGATGCTTCGGATCGTAAAAATCATCTACTGTCAGTTCACTCACAGTTGCTGCCAGCTGCTCGCTGCCAAAGAGTGCACTCCCCAGTACTGATTGCTCAGCTTGTACGGAGTGCGGCAGTGTCAGGCCCTGCAGGCGGGTGGAAAGCTTGGCCGGCTTCTTTTCCAAGTTTCTTCCTCCTCTAATGTTCTTAACTACTCTTCTGATTTAACGTCAATATATAGCTTGGTGCTAATACTGGGATGCAGACGAATTGTGACTTCGTAAACGCCCACGGTCTTGACACTCTCAGCCAGTGTAATATCCCGTTTGTCTACACTATAGCCGTCCTCTTGCAGAAAGCCGGCGATATTCTGAGCTGTAATGGTGCCATAAAGACGTCCGCCGGAACCGGTTTTAACTTTCATTTCGATATGTTTTCCGGATAGCTCATCAGAAATCTTGCGAGCTTCTTCCAGCTGTTTGGCTTCATTGTCGGCTTTCGCCTTTGCTTTAGCCTGAACTTCATTCATATGGGCAGCTGTAGCCGGAACTGCCAGGCCCTTCTTAAACAGGAAATTCTCTGCATAGCCTCGCTTCACTTCGATCACATCACCTGCTTGCCCCAGTTTCTTAACGCCCTCAGTCAGGATTACTTTCATAATGTGTCTGGAGAATACCCAATAGATTCAGATCTGTCTGGCTGAATATATTGCGCTCTCCTGCCCCCTTACTATCATTCTTTATTTCTGAATCTTTATTCTAGCATGGATTATTTTTTTTATATAATAAAAACTTGGCCGCAGTCAATTTCTGACCGGCAGCCAAGTAATTTACAGTTGTCCTGAAAGACAACAGATAGTCTTTGGAGAATGTCCTCTGGTAAGCGAACTATTCTTCCGTATATGGCAGTAAGGCAACGTGACGCGAACGTCGAATGGCATTGGTCAATCCGCGCTGGTGTTTGGCGCAGACACCTGTCATTCGGCGAGGCATAATCTTTTTGCTTTCTGAGATATATTTCTCCAGAGTGCTGATGTCTTTGTAATCAATGACATCGACATGCTCTGCACAGAAAGCGCAATACTTCTTACGCCCACGACCGCCACCACCATAACTGCGGCGTCTTCTGTTACTCATATTAACTCCTTAATTCAACTTATTTATCAAGTCATGTCAAACGGCAAGGCTGTCTCGTCTTCGTCCGGATCCGGCAGGAAACCGCCTCCGCTACTGGATTTTGACGGTTCACTCGGAAAACTGTTTGAGTAATTGTCATAATCGTAGTTCTGACCTTGGCCATGCCCGTCATCTGAGCGTTTCGACTCACAGAAATAAACTTGATCAACAACTATTTCTGTGATGTAGCGGCGTTGTCCTTCCTGATCTTCCCAGGATCGGGGTTGAATCGTACCTTCTACCAGCATGCGATCACCCTTGCGGAAATAACGATGGGCAAAGTCTGCAGTTTGGCGCCAGGCGACACAGGGAATGAAATCGGTCTGGCGCGAGCCATCTGCTGACTTGTAGCTTCTGTCACAGGCAAGTGTGAAATTAGCTACTGATATGTTGCTCTGCGTTGTTCTAATCTCGGGATCTTTAGTAAGCCGTCCCATTAAAATAGCCTTGTTCATTCAGCAGTCCTTTCTTCAGATGTCTGCTCAGCGTCTTCAGCAGCGTCTGAAACAGTCTCGGCTGCCTCAACTTCTTCCGAAGCTTGTTCAACGCTTTCTTCGACACTTTCAGCAGGCTCTTTATCGCTGACTTTTTCGTCTCCCTGAGCACTCTCAACGATCATTTGCTCAACCAACTCTTCCGGATCTTCAACCGAAAGCTCGTCGATTTCCTTCTCACTCAGTTGTTTAACTGAGGGCATATAATCATTGTCCGACACTGTAATCAAATAGCGCAATACAAAGTCGGAAATTCTCAGCAGACGTTCGATGTTTTGTGGTTGATCGGGTTCAGCGTGGAAATGGATGATAACGTAATAACCATCACGTAGATCCTGAATCTCATACGCCAGTTTGCGACGGCCCCAGATAAAGACTTCTTCGATTTCCGCGACGGCTTCAACAACAGCCTGCACGCGGGTCATTTGCTCGTTCAGTGCTTCATCTGTCAATGTCCCGTTAAGAACATAAAGCAATTCGTACTTCTTTTTCATTAGTTCACCTCCTCTCGGTCAAATGGCTCTGCAAAGGGCAGAGCGAGGATGTTTAAAATCCATCCGTTAATCTAGCACGAATCAAAGCGTTTCGTCAAGACCGTAAAAGATTCGCCAAACTAGATCAATCATAACAGGAACAAAAGTTATAAGTTTTGATTTGATCAAAATTGTTCTTGTCGTCAATCAGCAGATTATAAATTGATCTGCTGCCACAGAGATTCGATCAGGGCTTGCAGATGATCTCTCGTTGCACGATAGACTGCTTCCGGCTGAGCATAGGGATCAGGAACATCCCCTGCCGATTCTGTTGCCGTCTCATGTGCCCATTCTGCCAGAGTTTTAATCTTGCTGTCCAGCTCAGGCAGGAAGCCTCGCAGCAGATCCTGCTGACTGCCGGTCATGGTAGCGACAAGGTCCGCCTCCGCCAGCAGTTCTTCCGTCAGCTGCACTGAACTGTGCCCGCTGATATCGATACCTATCTCGCGCAAAACTGAAATGGCAAATTCGGAAGCTGCAAGACCATCCCTGGTATGCAGGCCGGCTGACAGCGCCTGCCACTTTATTTTCGAAGCTTGCTGTTTTTCTTCAGCATAAGCATTGAATAAAGCTGCTGCCATGGGACTGCGGCAGGTATTTCCTGTGCAGACAAAGAGAATCTTCTTCACTTCCTGTTGATCCGGCTGCTTGGAAGCCGAAGCTTTGCCCAGACGATTCATGTAGGCCTCAGCCCCCGGAATAGCTTCAGCTAAAATAACATCAACACCGGCCGCGTCCAGCGCTCGCAGCGCTGCATACAGCTCATGGGCCGCAGATTCATGCGGATTTTCTGCAGAGAAAAGATACTCGGTAATGTTTCTCTCAGCTATATCAGCCTGCCGACGCAGTTTGTCCCAACTTTTTTCATTAATAAAAAGACCAAGCTTCAGGTCCGGCAGTTGCTCCAGTTCACTCAAGACAGCTGCTTCCAAAGATTTCTCATGGTCGCTGCAGACCTGTATCACTCTGGCATCAGGAGCATAATGACGATATTTCAGACCCGGAGAAGCAGGATGACTCAGATCCGTCTCCTGTAAGCCTTCACCATAAGAAAGCACTTCAATACCGGTAAGTTCTTTGATATCGTCTGCAGTTATGACGCCGGGCCGCAAAATACGCGGTCGGGGACTGCACAGGTCGAGCACAGTTGATTCCACGCCCAGCTCCGTGGCACCGCCGTCAATAATAAAGGGAATTTTATCTGCAAAATCATCCAGAACGTGGGAAGCGCGCGTCGCGCTCGGTCTGCCGGAGATATTGGCTGAGGGCGCCACCACCGGAACATCTGCCAGCCGCAGGAATTGCTGACAAGTTTTCTGATCGGGGAAACGTACTGCAACTGTCTTCAGACCGGCAGAGACCACGTCCGGAATCAGGTCGTTTTTTTCCAGAATAAAAGTTAAAGGGCCGGGACAAAAGGCTTCGTAAAGCCGGTAAAACTCCCGGGGTATGTTTTTCGCGATCCGGTCAATTTTTGTTTTATCTGCCAAATGAACAATCAGAGGATTGTCCTGTGGCCGCCCCTTCAAAAAGAAGATCCGCTGTACAGCTGTTGTGATCAGAGCATTGGCACCAAGTCCGTACACAGTTTCTGTAGGGAAAGCTACAATCTCACCGTGACGCAGAGCTGAAGCGGGAGCCTGCAAAAGCTCCGCCGCGTTTTCTGTTCCTACTCTGATAACTTCAGTCTTCATTTCCCAAAATTACGCTTCCCGCATTGCTGCTTCATGTTCAGCCGTCACCAAAGCTTCGATAATTTCATCTAAATCGCCCAGTAGAATTGCTTCCAGCTGATACAGGGTAAGACCTATCCTGTGGTCAGTCACTCGGCCCTGAGGATAGTTGTATGTGCGAATGCGCTCACTGCGGTCGCCCGTGCCCACCTGACTGCGGCGCTCACTGGCGATAGCACTAGCTTGCTCGCTCTGCTTCCGGTCCAGAAGAATTGAGCGCAGGTGGCGCATCGCCTTATCCCGGTTTTTGTGCTGGGAACGCTGATCCTGGCAGGTTACCACCACTCCTGTAGGCAGATGTGTTATGCGGATGGCTGAGCTTGTTTTATTGACGTGCTGTCCACCGGCCCCGGAAGCCCGGTATGTGTCTATCTGCAAATCAGAAGGATCGATATCGACATCTACATCTTCAGCCTCCGGTAAAACCGCAACCGTCACGGTGGAAGTATGAATGCGCCCGCCTGATTCCGTTACCGGCACTCTTTGCACACGATGTACTCCACTCTCATACTTAAGTCGGCTGAAGGCACCCCTGCCCTCAATCATAAACACGATTTCCTTAAAACCGCCAATACCTGTTTCGTTGGCATCGATAATTTCAGTTGTCCAGTTTCTGTTTTCGGCATAGGCGGTATACATGCGGAAAAGTTCAGCAGCAAAGAGGCCGGCCTCATCTCCACCGGCACCGGCCCGGATCTCGACAATGACGTTTTTATCATCGTTCGGATCTTTGGGCTGGATAGCCAGTAGAATATCCCGGTCCAGCTGTTTTTTCTCGGCTTCAAGTTCGGAAATCTCTTCCCGGACCAGTTCCCGGAAATCGGATTCTTCTGATTCGTATAAGAGCAGGGTATTTTCTTTCAGCGCAGCTTCAACTTCGCGTAAACGACGCAAATTGTTGACTATTGGCAACAAATTAGAGTGTTCCTGCGTATACTTTCTATAAAGTTCCTGATCCCGCATTACTTCAGGATCCATAATCAGCCTGTTCAGTTCTTCATAGCGTTGTTCACTGGCTGTAATATTATTATTATCAAGATTATCAAGATCTAATTCCATATATTCTCTCTTTATCAGGATCAAGCAGGAAGTCGTGCTTACATTCCGCATAGATCAGTGCCAGGCACCAAAGCCTGTCGGGCACAAAACTGTGTTTTACTTATTCTACTCTATGACGCCAGATGGGCAAGTCTTTCCCGTGAAATGCATTTATCCGGTCATTTCAAAGATAAGAACGCGCGCATTGCCGCCATAATCATCAGCTTCCCTGAGCAAGTTCAAGGGTGAAGCTGCAAATATTTTTTTTATCGCTTCCCTCTGGTCGTAAGCATGTTCCACAGCCAGAATACCGCCGGAAGACAAATGGTCAGCTGCTTCCTCTGCCAATCTCAGGTAATAATCCAAACCGTCTTCACCACCGTATAGCGCCCTTTGCGGCTCATAGCAGGCGACTTCCGGCATCAATCCTGCCATGTCTCTCCGACTTATGTAAGGAGGATTGCACGTTATTACATCATACAGTGTATCTGCATCCGGCCATAAATCGCAGCAGTAAAAAGACAGATGACTCCCGGTCAAGGCATACCTTTCAGAGTTGCGACGGGCTACTTCCAAAGCTGCTGCAGATGTATCAACAAGATCCAGCTTCCGGATGAAGTCCTCTTCTCCACACTCCAGCCTGATGCTAAGACCGATGCAGCCGCTTCCCGTACAAGTGTCCAATACTCTGATCCCCGCTTTCGCCTCCGTGTACCGTTCTCTTACTTCCTGTATAACCGCTTCCACCAGAATTTCAGTGTCAGCGCGGGGCGTCAGAACATCTGCATTTACATAAAAGGGGCGTCCATAGAAGCAGATCTCTCCCAGTATCTGGGCCAGCGGCTTATGCCGGCAGCGTTCCCGGACAGCTGCCTGCAGCTCTGTAATCTGCTGATCAGTCAGTTGGCGCTGCGGGCGCCGCAACTGCTCCAGCCGATCGAAACCGCTGCAGGATTCCACAAGCAAAGAAGCCTCCAGCCAGGCATCTTCAATTCCATAAGCATTAAGTTTCTGCTCTATTTTTTTCAGAATTTCACTAATAGAAATGTTATCAGACATCAGTATTTACCGGTTATATTTAAGAAAATTGAGCTTCAGGGGAAATCTGTTTACTGCCGGTCTACCATTCATCATCGCCGGCATTTTCCGGGATTACGGCCTCCATAGCAGCTATTGATACTTCCAGCATATCGTCATCCGGCTCTGCTGTGGTCAGATTCTGTAAAGCCAGGCCCGGTTTAGAGAGAGCGCAGGCCAGTTTGCTGTCACTGCGGCCGGCAAAACGGGTTATTTCATAAGTAATACCTGCAACCAGAGGCAGCAGAGCCAAACGCAGCAGCACATTAATCCAGACAGCATATCGGCCGATCAGGGCAAAGACCAGAATACTGACAAACATAAAGATAAAGAGAAATGATGTGCCACAGCGGGGATGTTGTCTGGGCTGCTGGCGGCAGTTTTCCACTGTCAGGGGCAAAGCAGCCTCATAGCAGGCTATGGTTTTATGCTCCGCTCCATGGTACTGCCAGACCCGTTTGATTTCTTTCATCTTTGAAGTTGACCACACATATAATAGGAAGATAGCTATTCTTGTAACGCCTTCGATCAGAGACAGCAGAAATACCCCGGCAAAATTGTCATTGCGGCCCAAACCTGTCAGCGTGCGTATCAGATCCGCAAATAAACTTGGAATCAGCACAAAGACTGCCACCGATATCAGGAGCGACACAAACACAGTCAAAGTCATGGCTAAACCTTGATGACGTTCGAGAAACTGGTCAATTTTACTTGATTCCACTTCTTCTTCTTCGTCATCACCCACACTCAAATCAGCTGAACGCATTAAGGCACTGACACCAGCCCGTAACTGACTTACCAGTCGCACAGACCCACGCAAAAAAGGTACATTGAACTTTCCGGCGCCCTGAGTCCGCGGCTTCACGTCGAGATCAATCTCACCGGAGGGAAGTCGCACAGCAATTGCCTGTTTATCAGGTCCCAGCATCATCAGGCCTTCAATTAGCGCCTGACCGCCAATACTGGTTTTTCTGGCGACACTCTGTTCCTGATAGCTATCACTTGTTGGGTTTAAATTAGTTTCTTCTGTCAACTTATGCACCTAATAAAAGGAGGAGCAGCAAGCTCCCCCCTAGAACAATTATTCGCCTGCGCCGCGCTGCATGCGCTTTCTGAATTTGTCCACGCGTCCACCGGTATCTACAAGTTTCTGACGACCTGTATAGAAAGGATGGCATTTGGAACAAATATCAATTCTCATTTCATCTACTACTGCCCGGGTTTCAAAAGTCTCACCACAAGCACAGCGTACTGTACATACTTTATAATCAGGATGGATATTTTCTTTCATGGTTCTCACCTCTCGTGGTAATCGCGCGAAAGCAACTTGGCCTCGTATGCGATTCCAGAATTTGCTATTTTAAGCCGAATTAGATTGTATACTCCTCTGAAAAGACTGTCAAGCTACCACCCGCATCTTGTGGCTATCCGGGCAAATAATCAGTCTCTCTGCTTAGAGTAAAAATCATATACGGAAGTAATTTTCAGGTCGGCAGCAGCCACTTCTATGGCAAGGCAGCCGGCACCGGAGAGCATATAATTATGAAACTCCTCACCTTTTTCAAAAACTTTACCGGTCCAGTAACGGACAGGCCCCCCGTGACAGACGATCGCCAGGGGAAAGTATCCGGGTTCTTCAGCGATCAGTGTTTTTATTTTTTCTAAGACAAGGTCAAGTCGTCTCGCATAATCTTCATAGGGTTCTCCTTCCGGCGGGGTAACCCGTCCCTCAGTGTCAATAAAGCGGCGATAAAGTTCGATATCCTTCAGATCTTCCCAGGTAAGTCCGTCCCAAATGCCGAAATCCCGTTCTTTCAGATCATCTGAAACAAGAGCTTGTTTCTGCGGAAAATATAGCTTTGCAGTTTCGAGAGCCCGGCGCATGGGTGAAATCCAGAGACTATTTATCTCAGGAACCTCTCCGCTGCGGACTCTTTCCGCAATTAGCAGTCTGCTGTCAGAGCTGAGGCCGGGGTTGCTGCGGCTGCCTATATACTTCCTTTCAAGATTAGCCTGAGTCAGTCCATGGCGGATAAAGTAAACAAGGCATTTATCATCTGAATTGTTTTCTGTTTCAGTATTCATTAGCAAGACCAATCTAATCAGCTCTGATAAGGGCAAGAGCTGAATACTCACTTGTTATGTTAGCATTATAGTAATGCGGCCCCAGCTTTTCGCCAATTCTTTAAGCCGCACGGAGGGTAACATGAACAATGCCATTTTTAAAGTGCCGGAAGCCCGTAATGAAACAATCCTGAACTATGAACCTGGCAGCAAAGCCAGAGAAACTCTTAAGCTTGAACTGGATCGCCAGAGCAAGCTGACTGTAGACATTCCGCTGGTTATCGGCGGAAAGGAAATCTTCACAGCGCTTACGGAGAAGCTAGTGATGCCACATCAGCATCAGCATATCCTGGCCACTGCGCATCTGGCAGGAGAGGCTGAGATGAAAGAAGCGGTTAAAACTGCTATGGAAAGTAAAGCCGGCTGGGCCGCCATGCCTTTCGAGCATAGAGCTGCTATTTTTCTGAAAGCGGCGGATCTGCTGGCCGGGCCCTGGCGCGACCGCGTGAATGCTGCCACCATGCTGGGGCAGAGCAAGACGGTAATGCAGGCGGAAATCGACTCTGCCTGTGAACTCTGTGATTTCCTTCGCTTTGGTGTCTCCTGTGCTGAAGAAATATACAGGCAGCAGCCCCAGAGCATTCCCGGTGTGTGGAACCGCCAGGAATATCGGCCTTTGGATGGTTTTGTCATGGCGATATCACCTTTCAATTTCACCTCCATCGGCGGCAATCTGGCCATAGCGCCCGCTCTGATGGGCAACACAGTAATTTGGAAGCCTGCGCGTACTGCGACACTGTCAAATTATTATTTTTATCAGATTCTTCTGGAAGCCGGTCTGCCTCCGGGAGTTATCTCCTTTCTGCCCTCGCGCGGTAAAGATGTTGAAGAGTATATACTCAAGGATCCGGATCTCGCCGGCTTCCACTTTACAGGTTCGACCGCAGTCTTCCAGAGTGTTTTCAAACTCGTCGGAGAAAATATCGGCAGCTACCATCAATATCCGCGTCTGGTCGGAGAAACCGGGGGTAAGGACTTCATCTTCGCACATCCTACAGCGGATATAGACAATTTGCTGCCGGCACTGGTCAGAGGCGCTTTTGAGTATCAGGGTCAAAAATGCTCAGCCGCTTCCCGCGCCTATATACCGAAAAGCATCTGGCCGGCTGTGAAAGACAGACTGCTGCAGGAGATCGAGAAATTAAAGATCGGCGATGTCAGGGATTTTACAAATTTCCTCTCAGCTGTAATTGACCGCAAAGCCTTTACAAAAATCACGAATGCAATTGATCAGGCGAGAATCTCCGATGACGCCGAAGTGCTGACCGGCTCTTACGATGACACTGTCGGTTACTTCATTGCTCCTACCGTGATTCTGGCTAAAAAAGCGGATTATGCCACGATGCGGGAAGAACTCTTCGGGCCGGTCCTGACTATTTATGTCTATGAGGATGAAAAACTGGAAGAAACTTTGACCCGATGCGACGAAACTTCGCCCTATGCGCTTACCGGTGCAATTTTCGCTCAGGACAGGGCTGCCATTGTCGAAATGGAGCAGGCCCTGACCCACTCCGCCGGCAATTTTTATATCAATGACAAGCCCACCGGTGCAGTCGTTGGTCAACAGCCCTTCGGCGGTTCCAGAGCCTCCGGCACCAATGATAAGGCCGGCAGCGTGCTGAACCTCCTGCGTTGGGTCAGCCCCCGTACCATTAAGGAAAACTTATTGCCCTCCGCAGATATCAGCTATCCCTTCATGCAGGAAAGCTAAGCGGACAGATATTTTCATTGATAAACAAGGCCGTTGATTACTGCAATCAGCGGCCTTTTTTTTTCATAGTGTATTCTCCAGAATAATCAGACAACCGAACTTTCTGTCGGCAGGAGGCCGCCGTCTTTGAAACGGCTGACATTCAGACAACTGACATCGATATCCGGCTCCTCTCCCAGGATTCTTTTCGCTATTACGTGACCGGTAACCGGAGCCAGCATAAAGCCATGACCCGAGAAGCCCGCTGCATGGTAGAAACCCGGTAATTCCGGAGCCTCATCGTAAATCGGCTGTGCGTCCGCTGTCATATTGTAGAGGCCTGCCCACTGGCGGATAATTTTCAGCCTGCCCAGGCGCGGCATAAGAGTTGTACAGGTTTTGCTCATCTCTTCCAGAAAGTGCCAGGACGAAGTCAGACGCAAATCTTTGGGTTCACTGTCATCGCTTCTGCCCATAATAAAGGAGCCATGTGGTACCTGTTGAATATAAATATTCAGTGAGAACCCCATGAACATCGGCTCCTGCATAGCTTCAACCGGCTCAGTAACCATGATCTGGTGACGTTGTGAGTACACAGGCAGATCTACAGCTGCCATACCGGCGATCAGGCCGGAATACCCACCCGCTGCATTAACCACTATCGGCGCCTTGATGTCGCCTTTATTCGTCCGCACGCCTTTCAGTGTATTGCCGTCACGCAGAATCTCCCTGACTTCGGTATATTCATAAATCGAGACGCCCAGACTTTTGGCAGCTTCAGCATAGGCCTCTACCGTGCGGAAAGGATTCAGATGACCATCCCTGTGGCAGAAAGTCGCCCCTTTGATCTGCGTAATATCAAGATGAGGCAAAATCTCTCCCGCTTCTTCCGGGCTGAGGAAGACGGATTCAATACCCAGTTTATTCTGCAGCTTCACGTTCCGCTTAAACTGTTCCAGCTCCTCATCCGTTCCGGCTCCAATCAAATACCCGCCCTGTTCAAATTCTATGTCGATATCGTTATGAAAAATCTCATGTGCCTGCTCATAGAATTCACAGGAATACTTGGACAGAAGGCAGTTGAGCTCGGTCCCCCACTGCATACGAATGCCTGCACCACAACGACCGGTCGCACCGCTGCCAAGGAAGTTTTTCTCGATGATTGCAATATTTTTCACACCCGCCTGAGCGAGCTGAAAAGCAATCGAAAGCCCTGAGATCCCACCGCCTACGATGGCGACATCAGCTGTTTTCTGCATCTTCTTCGCTACCTTTCGCTAAAACATCAATGGACACCGGTGTCGTCGGCGGCCGGAAACTGCCAGCTTCAAATTCTTCCAGTGAAACCCCCGCATCCCGCGCAAGTTCAGATAGAATTACCTGCCGGCAGCTGCGTCCCTGACAGGGGCCCATACCGGCCCGGCTTCTATGCTTGATCTCGTCTACAGTTTTATAGCCGCGTGCGATCAAATCGCGGATCTCTTCCAGATCTACTCCCTCACACCGGCAAACTATGGGAGACTCTTCCGGCAAGTCAGCTGCTGTACAGACGCCCGGTGCGGACACTTGCTCCTCCGGAATTGAAAAAGACCGCACCTCCTGCAAATATTCCTTGGGTACTTCCAAAGTGACCAAAGCTGTTTTTCCCTTGCCGCCCTTCATCACCCGCACAACCCGGGCCGGGAAAAGTACCTTCCCGTCGCGCCCTCTCGCCAGTACCTGCCGGTCTTTCTCAGGCAAAGGCAAATACTCATATGGCAGCATGATTGTACCCATCTCCCCCTCCATGGATTCATCAACGATAAAGATAGCCAGACCCGGACAGACGCGGGCGCAGACAGCACAGCCTGTGCAGGCGGAAAAATCTACATAGGGGAGATCGTTGATATCTTCAAACGGCAAAATTGCATTGAAGCGGCAGGACACCACACAGGGATTACAGGGTATTTTTTCGAAACATTCAATAACCGCGTAGGGGCCCCGCTTCCTGTCCTCTTCACCCGGCAGGCGTCCCCTCAGATCATCTGCGCTAGCCAGGCCTTCCCTTCTTAACAGTGATAATTCAGTATTCATCAAACATACGCTCCTGCCAGGGCCATGCCTGTCCTGATCTTTTCGCTGCCTGGACCTGCACGCAGCTGACGCAGCTGATTCAGGCAATCCTTTTTCAAAATTTCACTCTCTTCAGTAGAAAAACCTAGCCGCCGGGCTGCAGCGATGCCGGCAATTTCGCCCTCGACCATAGCTGAACTGGCCTCTTCTATGCCGGCAACATCTCCTGCAATATAAAGACCTTCTGCTGAAGTCATCATGTCGGCGTCACGCAGCGGCACATAGCCACCCAGAACGCCAATATACTTCATCTTAACTGCAGCCTGCCACAGCAGGTCCGTCAGAGGCGAAAGTCCTACTGCTACACAGATAACATCCACATCCAGCTCTTGCTCACTCCCCGGTATTTTGTTCCACTCATCGTCTAAAGCATGAATAATAGCGTGTTCAACTTGCTCCCTGCCATAGGCGCGTTCGACCGTATGCCGGGTTAAAATCGGTACTCCGGCACGGCGGATCTTACTGGCGTGAACCAGATAGCCGCCAATTTCGTCTGCAGCATCTAAAACCGCCGCCACCTGCACGCCGGCCTGCAGCAACTGATAGGATACTATCAGGCCAATATTGCCGGCTCCTATCATCAAAACTCTATTTCCGGGCCGGACCCCGTATTCATTCATCAGGGTCTGCACAGCACCGGCACCATAAACACCCGGCAGATCGTTTCCCGCAAAAGTCAGAGTTTTTTCTGAAGCTCCCGTTGCCACAATGCAAGATTGAGGGCGGTATTTCACAAACTTGCCCTGTACCTCGGCAGTAACCACACCATCCTCATAAAAACCCAGGACTGTCGCGTCAGTTTGCAAGTCGACATGACCCGGTAACCCCTCCAGCCGCTCAGTCAGAATCTTAGCAATTTCGAAGCCGCGGTTGGAGGCGAACTGTTTCTCTGATCCGAAAAATTTGTGCGTCTGTTTCACCAGCTGCCCGCCAAGCTTCTGCGCGCGCTCGAGAATCAGCACGTCAACTCCTGCCTGTGCTGCTCTGTATGCAGCACATAAGCCGGCCGGACCTGCTCCCACTATTAAGAGCGGAACGGAAATCATGGCAAGACCCCCCTGTCGTTCTGAGAACATACGACCATGCCGGCCTGCAAAGGCTCGACACAAACACGTACGTTGGGCACACCGTTGACGATCATCAGACATGACGAGCAGTTGCCGATGGCACAATAAAAGCCACGCGGACGACCGGTCTTAAAATGATGGCCCAGCACCCGCACTCCGGCAGCATGCAAGGCCGAAGCTATCGTGTCACCTGACTTGCCCACGAATTCTTTGCCGTCAAAACTAAAGGGCAGATCCTCACCCTCAGTAAATTCCAATATTGGATGCTCCAATATTCTGTTGCTGTCCATGGTAGCCCCTCCAGATAGTAGTTATATTAGAAAGAAATCATTTAAATATTAGCATATCATTGGTAATTTTGCCCAAAAACAATATGCACTAAAAGAATGAAAACTTTAAGTTTCTTGTCTATTTGCCCAAATTTTCCTTCAAACTTTCATACATATTCATAATATCAGCAAGAAAATTTTGCCTTTTAACTTTTTATACAATATACTACTTAATATAAATTGAGACGGAACAGAAACGTGCAGAGCGTCTCAGAAAGTTGCCCAATAGCTATTAATAGACCAGGAAATAAATAAGGACCCTGCCTCGCCCGCTGAGAAAGGGAAAATTATTTTTTTTATTTTGCTGATTAATACGAAATGCCAGAAGGACTTTCAGCTTATGATTTGTGGATTAACAATACGGTTTTGAAGAGGGGCTTAACCGCTTAAGCGTATTGTTTTTAATAAAAAAATCTGACTATGTGGAGGAAAGAAGTTGAACTACGAGATATTTTCCAGAATTATCTTACCCGTCACTGCACTAATTACTCTAATCGCAGCATTCATCATCTACCGTACAGTAAAACTCAAACCTGAAGGCAGCAACAGGATGAAGGAAATAGCCTCATACATACGAGAAGGGGCTATGGTTTTCCTCTCACGGGAGTATAGATTTATTGCCATTTTCGTTGTGGTCATGTTTGTTGTGCTGCTGGCACTGCTGGGCTGGCCTACTGCTATCGCCTTTGTTATCGGAGGCCTCTTCTCTGTTTTGGCCGGTTTTTTTGGTATGCGTACAGCAACTTTGGCCAACGTCCGTACTGCTGAAGCGGCAAAGTCAAAAGGCATGGGTCCGGCTTTAAGAGTTGCCTTCAGCGGCGGAACAGTAATGGGACTCAGTGTTGTCGGTCTGGGCTTGCTCGGCATCAGCGCAATTATTCATTTTGGCAGCGGCACTGCCTTGCTGGAAGCTCTTACCGGTTTCAGCCTGGGCGCTTCTTCAATGGCTTTGTTTGGACGTGTCGGTGGTGGTATCTATACCAAAGCTGCTGACGTCGGCGCTGACCTGGTAGGCAAGCTGGAGGCAGGCATCCCCGAAGATGACCCGCGTAACCCTGCAGTTATTGCAGACAACGTTGGTGATAATGTCGGCGACGTCGCCGGTATGGGCAGTGACCTCTTCGAGTCTTATGTCGGAGCTATCGTATCGGCAGTTACTCTGGCTGTTACCCTGCCTGTTGAGCTGATCGGTAACCGGATAGCAGCTATCTCATATCCACTCTTGCTGAGCGGAGCCGGAGCCCTTTTCTCTCTCATTGGTATTATTGTCGTAACCAGGCTGAAAATGAAAAATCCTGCAAAACTTCTTAATACCGGTACTTATGTCAGCAGCTTGTTAACTATGCTGGCTGCCTTGGGGCTGAGTTACTGGCTCTTTGGTACCTACCAGCACTTTATCGCTGTTACCTCCGGTCTGATTGCCGGTGTTCTCATCGGTACAACAACTGAATATTTTACTTCTGCTGACTACAGACCGGTAAAAAATCTGGCTAAGGCTTGCCGTACCGGAGCTGCTACTAACGTAATTGACGGTTTTGCCCTGGGTATGGGTTCATCCTTTATACCGATTTTACTCATTGCTGCAGCCACCTTCGCCTCCTTCAGATTAGTTGGACTTTATGGAGTTGCTCTGGCTGCAGTGGGCATGCTGTCCACAGTCGGAATGACGATTTCAGTCGACGCTTATGGGCCCATCGCAGATAATGCCGGCGGCATAGCCCAGATGGCTGACCTGCCGCATGAAGTCCGCGAAGTAACCGACAAGCTTGACAGTGTCGGCAATACAACTGCTGCCATCGGCAAAGGTTTCGCCATCGGTTCTGCAGCTCTGACAGCTCTCTCCCTGTTTGTCTCCTATGCACAAGTATCTAAGCTGGCAGTTATAGATCTACTGGATCCGACCGCTATCATCGGTTTATTTATCGGCGGCGCCTTTCCTTTCCTTTTCTCCGCCTTAACTATGAACTCGGTGGGCAAAGCCGCCTTCCAGATGATAGAAGAAGTTAGGCGGCAGTTCAGAAATGAGCCGGGTATCATAGCCGGAACGGAACTGCCTGATTATAACCGTTGTATTGAGATCAGCACTAATGCCTCTCTCCGCGAAATGATTCTGCCGGGCTTGCTGGCGGTTTTGGGACCGGTCCTGATAGGCTTGACTTTAGGTCCTGTTGCCTTAGGCGGCATGCTGGCCGGAGCACTCGTAACCGGTGTAGTTCTCGCGATCACTTTGTCCAACTCGGGCGGTGCCTGGGACAATGCCAAAAAGTATATTGAAGAAGGCCATGAAGGAGGTCCGGGCAGTGATGCACATCGTGCTGCTGTTGTGGGTGACACGGTTGGCGATCCCTTCAAAGATACTTCCGGTCCTTCAATCAATATCCTCATTAAGTTGATGACCATAGTGGCCATGGTGTTTGCGCCATTCTTCTAATCAGGTTATCCTTAATCAGAGAGGTATATTTTGGGATTATTCACTGAGAAACTAAAAGAAATGGGTGCATCGGTCTTACCGATCACCTTTTTCGTTATTTTATTACATTTTACATTAACCCCCATTCCTGCCGATGATTTTTGGCGCTTTATTATAGGTGCTGTTTTGATTATCGTCGGCCTGGGAATATTTCTGGTCGGAGTTGATCTTGGGGCGACACCTATAGGTGAACTGAGTGGCGAGGCTCTGGTCAAAACAAACAAGATAACCGTTCTTCTGCTGGGCGGGCTTCTATTGGGCTTCATTATTTCCATTGCTGAGCCCGATCTGCATGTTCTGTCTGTCCAGGTAGAACAGTTTACTGCCGATATAGTCGGCAGATGGCAGATGGTTCTGGTCGTATCTATCGGTGTCGGAGTGATGGTTATGGTTGGTTTTTGGCGTTTAGTCAAAGGTATCCGTTTGCGCACTGTTCTCTGGATCACCTATGGACTGATCTTTCTGTTGGCATTATTTAATTCACCTGAATTTCACGCATTTTCCTTTGATGCTTCCGGTTCAACCACAGGAGCCATCACTACTCCCTTCCTGCTCGCACTCGCCGCAGGAATCGCCGGTTTATACGAAGGTGAAGCTGAAGATGCCAGAGATCGCTATGGCATGGTAGGTCTGGCTTCTGCAGGCGCAATATTGGCTATGCTGGTCCAGGGTGCTCTTGATTCCCCGGGCAGTTATCAACAAATCGACATCGCGGAAAACATTGCCCCCGCTTACTTTTTGGAGCCTTTTACCTCATCTTTATCCGGAGTCTTAGTTGATTCTTTGCTGAGTATAGCGCCTCTGGCCCTTGTTTTTATTGTCATTCATCTCGGAATTCTAAGACTTAAACGCCAGAGTGTTTCCCGCATCATGATCGGTCTGTTTTATTGCTATTTCGGCCTCAGTCTCTTTATGGTCGGGGTCAATGGAGGCTTTATGCGGGTCGGTCGCTTTATCGGGGCTCAGCTTGTGCTGGAACATTCACCCTTTCTGGCAGTCCTGGCAGGCTTTTTCCTAGGTATGCTCACAGTTATTGCAGAACCGGCTGTTCACGTACTCACCGACTCGGTACAGAAAAGTACAGGCGGCACGGTTCCCCGGAATCTGACTTTAATGTCACTGGCAATTGGCGTTGCCTTTTCCATTGTTCTGGCTATAATCAGGATTTATGTTGAAGACCTGATGCTCTGGCATATTCTTCTGCCTGCTTATATTCTCATCATGATCCTGACCTATTTCACACCCGATCTGTTTATAGGTGTCGCCTTTGATGCCGGCGGTGTAGCATCCGGGCCGATGACGGCAACTTTTATACTTGCTTTTGCCCAGGGAGCTGCGGGAGCACATCCTGCGGCCAATATACTTATCGATGGTTTTGGTGTGGTTGCACTGGTAGCGATGTCCCCCTTGATCACAATACAAGGCATGGGCCTGATTTATAAACACCGTCAACGCAAAGAACAGCAAGTCGCTGCCAGCGAAGACCCGGAATAAACCGGCTTGCGGCACGGCCTTTCCAGGAGGAACAAATGACTACTATTTCTGATATAGCTTTTGCTAACCAAGCCATGCTGCTTCTGATTGTGCCCCATGGGCGCGCTGAGGCGATTGCTCTTTTTGCACTGGAAGAAGGTGCCGGCAGCGCCACAGTATTTTCCGGCCATGGAACTGTCCCCAAGCCTATCCTGCGCATGTTGGGTTTAGATGAGGTGCGGCGTGAACTTATCCTCATAACTCTAAGCAAGCAGGAAGCTGCCTCAGAGCTTTTGCATAAAATTAGAGACACCGGTCATTTTAGCGAAAAAAACATCGGTATCGCCTTTATCCAGCCTTTACTGGATATTACGGAGAATAAAGATAATCCGGCAGCCGGTAATAGGGAAATTGAGACTACAGAAACAAACTATCGGGCTCTGATCACCATCGTTGAAAATGGTGAGGGTCATGCTGTTGTCGATATTGCAAGGGAAAACGGAGCTGCCGGAGCCACTATTATTTCTGCAATGGGCAGCGCTGATCATAGTACCCATATCTTTGATTTTGATATTAATCCACGCAAAGACCTGGTCCTGTTGATCAGCAATAAAGAAAAAGCCGACAGTTTGCAGGAAGCACTATTAGCTGCTTTTCGTACCAGCACGCCCGGCCGTGGAATAATCTTTTCACTTTATGTCTCAGAAACATTAGGC
This sequence comes from Mageeibacillus sp. UBA5439, assembly GCA_002427505.1. Lineage (GTDB taxonomy): Bacteria > Bacillota > Clostridia > Saccharofermentanales > DTU023 > DTU032. The sequence continues at coordinate 29,475 of DIRJ01000019.1, read as the reverse complement.
ATCATGGGTCATGAAAACGCCGAGCAGCTGCTTAGCAGAGCTCGGGCAGTTGCGGCTCCCAGCCCTCATACTGCTCTCTTTGTGATGGTTAACCGCCCCAAAACAAAAGATATAATTCAGGCCTGTGAAGCAGCAGGAAATATGGGAGCAAGCATCATGCACGGGCGCGGTATCAGGCACACTGGCAAAGCCGGCAGTTTTTTTAGAGAAAGTTTTGATGTTGAGCGAAATATGGTTTTAATGGTAATCAAAAAAGAACAAGAGGAGGAGATACTCCAGATACTTAGAGCCTTAGATAAGAGTGATCCCGCTTATGCTCTGTCAGTATCTGCCAGCTATGCCTTAAATTTCTCCAAGTTCTCGGCTGCAGAATAAAGAATAATTATTTGAACGATAGAAAATGCCGATTGGACAAACTGTATGGACATCAATGAGTTGCTTGTGAGATAGCTCAACGCGGTCAACAAATTTATTCACAATGGCCGGGCTTAGCTCTTTAATATGCGTATAGTATCTGGCACCTTCTATAAATTGTTGCACATCATTCATCTTGCTGTTATCAACATCATTTTCAGTTTTTGAAGCATTGGAACAAGACTCAAAAGTGCCTCTTTGCATGTAGAATTATTGTAAACAGCAAAATAACAGGAATGAAGCTACCTGAAAAAGGGTAGCTTAATTCCTGTTTTTGATATTTACGCCCTACCAGCCAAGGGACAAAGCTCCTGTATCGATCAGGCGAACCCTGCCGTTATAATTATCTTGTGTTGCCAGCGCATCCAGACTGCTGTGGTAAATACCCTTGTATGCAAGGCCATCTTGGCGAAAAACCTCGACCATAAAACCGCAGGTGTCATAACTGTATCCGATGGAAACATCGTTGTGTCGCGGAACAAATCGCTGCGTCGCCGTAATAAGCGCCAGCCGCTTTCCGTCCCAAGCCAAAACAGGTTCAAACCATCTAAAATATCCTCCAGAGAAAGAATCTTCATTTAGCAGCTCCATATTCCTTACACCTGAAAGCGCCGTGCGATAGGTGTTATCGCCCATTTTCCCGGCCAGAACAAAGCGCCCGTCATTCAAAAGTACAAATAAAAGCCCGTCCACATAGCTTGCGGTTTGCAGCCCGGCTTCGCTTGCAACGTCCGTAAAGAGCGGCAGCACCTGTTTATCTGCCATTGTGTCCATGTCGATAACCGTAAGTAAAAGGTTATCGTTTTCCATTGTAATCAGGTTCAGGCAGCTTTTGTCCTCCGACAGAAAAAGCCTGTAAATTTTTGCTGTTTCAGATAAAGAATATACTGTACTGAGGTTTTCGTAATCAAGCGTTGGCAACTCATTGCCGTCATCATCCTCAATAGTGGATGCAGGCAGCAGGTAAATACCGAAGCCCCCGGTGATTTCGCTGTAGTCGGTTAACCCGTCCTCCATTTGTAGTGCGAAATAGATACCGTTCTCGTGCTTTGCGCTAACCGTGCTAAGCCACACCGGGCTGTTTTTCGATGTGGACATCCCGACAACATTTCCCGCGGTGTCTTTTGTTATTTCGACCGTGATTCTATCGTCCTCAAGAACCGGAATCTTAAAGTAGCTGCCAAAAGCCCTGCTCATTTCGCCTTCGCCTGTCATCTGTCCAATATATTGTTCACCTTTATCGTCGTACGCGGAATAATACTGCTCCGGTTCCGTCCAAAGATCTACAGAAATGGGATAGTAGTCATAATAATCCTTGTAGTTTACGGTTTCTTTGTGGCTCTCGCCGTTATTTGTGCGTGATGCAACATCCCGCAAAAGCACAATGAACGAATCGAATTCAGGGCCTGGAGCTGAGGCACCAGCGGTGTCATCCAGCATACTGCCGGATGTGGTGACAGAAAGATCGGAAGGTATGCTTATTGATAGAAGTTCCGACGTATTGTCGGGTCTCCATTGAAGAGCAGTTGTGGAAAACTTGAAATCGGTTTTTGTAGCAGCTTGCTTCCCGAAAGTATAAACTGAATCCCAGGCAAGATGCTCCGCAAGCTGTGCTTGAACCGACACTTCAAGTCCAGCGGCAGCGGCCACATCGCCATATGAGGCAAGCTCGACAAACGAAACCTCAGTTTGTGAGGCGGTTAATGCCGAATGTGCATAGAGCATCCCGCCCATACCGACCACAAGCAGGAGTGCAAAAAGCATTGAGGCTTTTCTCATACTATTCCTCCTCTTCTGCGATGTCGTTAATTGCACGACTGACACGGTCGGTGCGGTAACGGTACATCTCCTTAACAAAATCCATCAGGTCACGTCCCTGCTCATCCAGATCGATCGTCTGCACATCTCCAATAATTTCTCCCTTGCGTAAAAGTACGGCGCGGCTGATAAATCCGGAGACCTCCTCAATCAGGTGGGTAGAGAGTAAAACGGTTTCGTGAGGCTCTAAAATCCCGAGCAGCATTTTGTAAAAATCCTCGCGGTTGAACACGTCGTTTCCCGCAAAGGGTTCGTCCATAAGTACATAGTCAGCCCCCTGCGAAAGAGAGAGAATAACCTCGAACTGATTCTTTTGCCCAGCAGACCAGGAGTACAGACTCCGTCCCTTTGGTAGCTCGAAAAATTCCATCAGCCCTTTGAACCGCCTTTCGGAAAAGCGCGGGAAGTGCTCGGCGTAAAACTGCGCGTGCGCCGCCGGCGTGAGGTTTGGGAAGAAGGAGTGTTCGCTTGTTGCAAAGGACAGGCGGGAAATATTTTTGCGTGTAATCGCTTCGCCGTCCAGCGCAATATCGCCCTTGTAGCGCAATAAGCCCAGGATACACTTTATCAGCGTCGTTTTACCCGCTCCGTTTTCGCCAAACAAACCGACAATTTCCCCTTGCGGAAGTGACAGACTCACGTCTTTAAGCGCTGTTGTATGACCGTATTGCTTTTTCAGACCGTTGATCTCAATCATTGAAACACACTCCATATCTTTTGCCATTGGCCGGGCATCAGGCAGGCCTCCGGCGTGAAGTTCATATAGACAGTATAGAAAATTAAAAACAGTATGACCGCTGTGATGACAAATAACAAAGCGTACAGCAGCGGAATAAACAGGCTGCGACGATGAAGCTCCCATCCGTTTGGCAGGCGGCGCATAAGATAGATGCTTTTACCGCCACTGTAGTAGTATGCGTAATGAATGGCGGTGGGGAGGATTAAAACCAGCAGCGCAAAGATTATCATGATTTGCAGCTTATCGCCGAGAATCGTTACGAAATCCGGCATAACTCTGCTTTCATCCAGAATTAACTCCGTGCCTGTGCGGAGATAAAGCGCCTGTCTTTCGTTTAAATAACCGTTGAGAAAGCCTATCAGGTTGCTCAGAACCGCCCAGCAAAACGCTAATGCTACAGCAAGTAATTCTGTCTTGCAGACATATCCGGGCGGAAGATTACGTTCAAGAAAGTCCTGCATAGTCAAGCTCCTTCCAGATGCCTCTTACAGCCATAACTGCGATAAATGCCACCACAAAAGACAAGCAAATATTGACCCCGAGGCTTCCCATTTCATGCCTGAAACTCAGTATACATACGGCGGTTATCACGAAGGATGCTAGAGGCTTTTGCCTTCTGCGGATTCTAATCGGAAAACACGCCATGCTCGTGGCAAGTGATGCAAGCAGGACTATGTTGTAAACATGGCGACTCCAATCGGCAAGCGGAAATAGATTGTGCAAAAAAGCATTTTGATAAAACACAAGCATTGTCGCCTGCGGCTGGGGATTTTGAGTGATATAAACGCTACAGAACGCGAGAATTATGCCACACTCTGCTGCCCAAAACAAAAACAGTATTCCCGCATTATGAATAGACTGCCAGATGAATACAGACCTTAACGAAACTCGCAATCGTGCCAGTGTATAGCTCTGCTTACTGCCAAAGTTACAGCCGGCTAAACACAGGAGTGCGCATAGCATCAGGAAACACACAGCGCACACAATCCCTAAATGACTTGCTGCAAGGACTGTATCTAGCCCGTAATAACCTTCGGCGCCTTTGAAAGCAAAAGAGAAAAGCATACCTTGCACAACCGCCATAAAAAGTACAATCAAGAGGAATTTATAGAGTGTGCTGCGTATAAACAGCATCAGCACCGATAGATGTTTTTTCACTTTGCTTCGTTTCTCCCATCCCAGTTTTTATCTATGAGCCGCAGCGCTTCTGTTTTGCTCATTCCCGCCTGCTTCAGGGCGTTTATAACCGAAAGAATATCCGTTTCCATCAACTCCGAGCGCACGCGCTCCACCGCTGTATCACTAAGCGACATATAACTTTTTGCGCCGGATCGCGATTCAATGAGCCCCTCGTCCTCAAGCATCCGGTAAGCCTTTTGCACTGTGTTGGGATTGATACCAAGTAGCGCGGAAAGCACTCTGCGGCTAGGCAACTCATCGCCGTCCGATACGATGCCGGACACAATTCCCCTCTTAACAAACAGGATAATTTGCATATAAATCGGACGCCCATCCTGGGTTGAAAATAAGTCGAAAGAAATCATAGGACTCAAATTTACCCCTTAGCTACCGTATCGCATGTGTAATACGGTTATAACTGTACTATACGACCGATACGGTTTAGTGTCAAGAGTATTTTGATCACGGGAAATAATTAGGCTGCTGAGTTACAATTTTACATATTTAGTCTCACAGTTATACATGTTACAGATCTAAGGGATATCTTGTTTACTCGAGCAATTGTCATCGTGTGTATTTACTTGGTACAAGTGACAAGCCAGTGTTCTCGTCATTGCCAATTCAGTTTCAGAATTAGAACGAGCGTCACGATCAAATGGGGAAATACGTAAAACCAGCTATAAGAAACAGGGCTGTTTCTATCTCTAAAAATAAGCAGTCATTATGTAATTATTACTACAAATAATCATATCCAACTGTCTTAACAAAGTTCAAGGGACACTTCTTTATGAGAAGTGTCCCTCAAGCAGCCATTTTTATTTGTCAAAACTAGGGACCAACATAGTATTGGCGAACCGCATAGGCAATGGCTGAGGCAACTTTTTGCTGGCCTGCTTCTGAGCCCAGCACTGCCCGGTCAGCTGCATTACTGAGATAGCCGGGCACAACAGACACCGCAGTCAGATTATTCAGCCGCAGCACCGCCATATCAGTTTCAGTAAGACGCGGATCCGTCTCTGCTGCGATTGAGGGCAACTGATGCTGAAGGTGCCCATAAAGCAGCCAGGCCAGTTTTGCCCGGCTCTGACTGTCAATCATGCTGTAGTTGGGAGACAAAGTGTTGGGATCCTGGTCTTCAACATAGCTGTTATTCACTTCTGTCACGAAGTCCTGTTTCATCAAACGGATTTCCGCACCCGACTTCTTAGCATCATTATCCTGATTCAAAGAAATATTAATAAAAAGCACATCGCCGTACTGAGCTTGTATGTCATAGATCAGACGCAGGCGGGCAGAAGTTCCTATTCCGCCAAATAAGCCGCGACCGCCTGAATCAGCGCTATTTTGGTTAATACGCATGACGTCGGACATCTGCAGACGCAGGTCATCGATCAGCTGCGTATCATAATTAGCAGCTGCGGCTTCCTTGGCATAACGCTCCAGTACAGTATCAGCAGTTAAGGCCGTCACATAGAAGAGAGAGTGTTCAATATCGCTGCTGCGCGTCATGATCACATCAGCTCCCATTTCTGTCAGATAGCGTTCAGCTATCTGAGCAATGGCAAGTACAATATCTTTTTCTGCTAAAACGCCACTATCCGTTACCACACTGGCACCGGTAGAACTGCCACCGAAAGACGGATCCAGTATTACTGTTATGCCACTGAGAGCTTTGCTTTCTTTTTCAAGGGAAAGATAATAATCATAATCTACATCATGCAGCTGCGGCAGGGATGATTCTTGTGGCCAGACTCGGAGCAGCCCGTCTTCCCGTGGCGCCAGCAAAGACGGATCATTCCCGCTGACATCCAAAGCTTGCGTGGAAACCGGCCCGCTTTCCCCCGGGTCAGGGCTTTCATCCCCTCCCTTTGCTTCAGTCGGATCTGTTGACGAATCAGTCCCTTGCTCTGCAGGGTCACTGCTCTTTGCAACTCCATCGGGATCCGTCAAATCCGGAGCGCCGAGATTATGCGCAGCTTCACGTTCTTCAGCAAAACGATCTGCTCCTGCTATAGGCGGGTTCAAAACACCGGCAAGAGACAAGACCAGCAGGATAATCGATAGCAGGCTGGTGACGAATACGATACGGGCACTTTGCCGGCGGCGCACTGCTCAGTTCTCCCTGCTGTCCCTGTCCAGAGAATAGACCAGAGCCAGAAGCTCATCAGCATAGCCGTTGATTTCTTCAGTGTCGTTGCCTTCCAACATAACTCTGACCAGGGGTTCCGTGCCTGAGGACCTCACCAGTACACGTCCATCTTTCCCCAGGACACCCTCAATTTCTTTGATTTTCCTGCTGAGTTTACTGTGGCCCATTATTTTTCTCTTGGCTGACTCACTGCTGACATGAGCATTCTTTAGAACCTGAGGACAGATTTTCACCACCTGTCTGGCCTCTGCCAGACTCTGGCCGCGACCATTCAGGGCTTGCAAAAGCTGAAGAGCCGAGAGCATTCCATCGCCCGTGGTCGAATGCTCCCTCAAAATAATGTGTCCGCTCTGTTCACCACCCAAATTGAAGTCACCTTCCCGCATACGTTCCATAACATAGCGGTCGCCAACCTGAGTACGCTCCAGGACAATCCCGTTCTCTGCAGCCATCTGTTCCAGTCCGAAATTGCTCATGACAGTGGTAACCAGGGTGTTCTCCCTCAGCTTGCCCTCTTTCAGCAAAGCCAGGGCCAGGATGGTCATAATTATATCTCCATCGCAGACAGATCCAGCTGCGTCCACCGCTAAGACACGGTCAGCATCGCCGTCAAAGGCAAATCCCAGATCAAGATTCTTTTCTTTGACCAGAGCTATAAGTTGGTCCAGATGCATGGAGCCACAGTCATGATTGATATTATAACCGTCGGGTTCAACCCCGATGCTGTGAACTTCAGCATTCAAATCACGGAAGAGACGCGGTGCTATCTTGTAACTGGCACCGTTGGCGCAATCCAGACCCAGCCGCACTCCACTAAGATCAAGCCCTGAAACTTCTTCCAAATGCCCGCGGTAGAGATCAGCAGCTTCAAAAGCCTCGATCTTGCGTCCGACATCTTCACCATAGGGCCGGTTACCATCTTTTTCGCGATACTTTCTCACATGGGCTTCAATTAAGTCTTCTGTCTCATCAGCCAGTTTATAACCGTCGCCGCCAAACAACTTAATACCGTTAAATTCAAAGCTGTTGTGGGAAGCAGAAATAACCACTCCGGCATCAGCAGCAAAATGTCTGACCAGCCAGGCAACTGCAGGAGTGGGCACAATCCCGCATTCAATGGCATCTGCGCCGGCAGAACACAGTCCGGCTACCAGAGCGGAAGCCAGCATACCGCGGGAGACACGGGTGTCTTCTCCTACCAGCACACGTGGTCTGCCCACATGCCTGTCAGTCAGTACGTGGGCAGCTGCATAACCCAATTTATAGGCCAAATCCGGCGTTAAATCTTTGTTCGCGACACCACGAACACCATCTGTTCCAAATAATCTAGACATATTTCCTCTTATTTTCAGGGTTTAAGCTCATATACATTAACACGTACTGAACCCGGCAAAACCGTTTCAGTCTTCGTATATAACAGAGTATCCGTTTCAATCTCGACAGGTAATTCTACCACACCTGCCTGATCAACCCCGCTGACGTCGATAAAGGCCGTAAGATCCGTAACAGATATATCGTTCAAAAGCTCAGTACGCCCTTTTAAAGTTAGTTGAATATCACTGACCGGGTAGCCTTGAATGCCCAAGCCTTTTTCAGCAGCTGCTTCTACACCTTGAAATGTGAGAGGTACATTAAAGGAACTGGTTGTGACCGGATCGATTGTAACCTGCACATAGAGCCAAAAGACAAATGCCAGAGCAAAGGAGAAAGCTGCCAGTCCGAAACGCTGTTGTTTAAGCAAACCGGCGCTTTTAGTCCGGTGGCTGCGCCTCATTCTCCTGACTGCCGCCTCCTCTGCCTCATCCTGACCTTCGGCAGCAGCTGCTGCATCCTGCTCCAGTTTTTCTGCCTCACTTTTGATGAAAATATCTTGCAGCCATTCTTTGAAGCTGCGTTTTGCTCCACTGCCTGCGGGTGCGAGCAGACGATATAGCTGGCTGCGCAAAGCATCTGCATTAGCCAGTTCAAAGAGCCTGCCCTCAATAGCCAGGCTAATAGTGCCTCTTTCCTCAGACACGACGACAGCAACAGCATCACCCAGTTCGCTCGCGCCAACTGCCGCCCGGTGTCTGGTCCCGAATTCATGCCGCAGATGATAAGCATCCGACAAAGGAACGTGAATCCGGGCCGCCGCTATACGGTCGTCGCGGATTAAAACTGCTCCATCATGTAAAGGTGAACCGGTATAAAATATCTGTTTGAGTAAAGTTGTAGAAACACCGGCGTCTATCTGAACAGCGTTCTCCTGTGATTGCAGTTCACCCAGACGCGTAGCTCGTTCTATTATGATCAGCGCGCCTGTCCTGGTTTTGCTCATTGACTCACAGGCTGAAACAATGGACTCGATCAGCTGGCGGGTGCCGGAATCGACAGCGTTCTCCCTGTCCTTGGGCGAAATGTACTTAACCAGACGGTTTCGTCCCAATTTTTCCAGAGTCTTACGCAGTTCCGGCTGGAAGATGATTAAAACTGCAATCGCTAAAATGGAAATTGTATTGTTAAAAAGAAAGCTGATCGTGTTTAGGCCCAGAAAGCTGGTTACAAATGCAAAAGCAATAATCAGCAGAATACCCCGTAAAAGCTGCCAGGCTCTCGAGTCCCGGAATAATTTCAGGATAAAGTAGAAGACCAGACTTGTAATCAGAATATCTAAAGCAGAAACGATCATATCAAGCGGCCCGCCCAAAAAAAGCAGGCCATCCGTCATGCTCTGCCAGATGCCGCTGAAAAATTCACCTATTTCCGAAAAGAAGCTCGGCAATTAATCCCCCTGTGATCAGGAATATCCGTCAGCTTTATTCACTAAAGCGGCAGAAACCTTTTCAATGATTTTAACCATTATAACAAAGCCGGGCTCACTAAGAAAGATCAGAGCAGGCTTCACTTTGCAATTAATCGGGAAGCAGACAAGTAGATCAGCTGCTCAGACCTCTAAAGAGTCTGTCTGGCCGCAGCGATATTAGCCAGAATATCTTCCGGCAAAAGCGAACGGGGATCATCGTGCAGGGACAGGGCAATATCAGCAGCCAGTCCGTGCAAATAGACTGAAAGCAGGACGGCCTGGCAGCTGTCCCTGAGCACAGCCATATTGCCGGCGATCATGCCGGTCAGAACATCTCCGGAACCGGCTTTAGCCATACCGGAATTCCCGGATTCATTAATAAAAACTGTTCCGTCCGGAAAAGCCACAACCGTGGCCATACCCTTAAGTACAACAATGACTGACTTTTTGCCGGCTAAACTACGCGCAGCACCAACACGATCTTCGTGTAAAAGAGAGCTCAGCTCAGGAGCCAGACGTTCAAATTCTCCGGGATGAGGAGTCAGGATCAGCGGTTCTAAGCCTTTTTCCTTTCTTTCCCGCAAGAGCAAATCTGCCTGCGGCATTCTGGCCAAGGCATTTAAGCCATCAGCATCAATCAAGAGACGTTTTTCGTTTGGAATCAGGCTGGTCAAAGCCTTGGCAATCCAGCCCGCATCTGAAGCCCCCATGCCGATAGCAATCGAGTCCATGGGACCCGGCAGGTCCCGTTTTCTGCTCTCGCCTTGAGGAATCGCTGAATACAATGCAGAAGGCATGACTTCCGCCAGCAGAGGAATAATCTCTTCCGGTGCTCTCACCATGGTATAGCCTGCTCCGGACCTGGCACAGGCCTCAATCGATAAGAGCATGGCTCCCGGCATATTTTCCGAGCCGCCAATCAGCAGAGCTCTGCCGTTATCCCCTTTATGAGCATCATCAGCAACTTTGCTGTCCAGAGCGGATACCAGAGCGGCATCCAGGAGATAGGCCGGATCTCCCTTCAGCTGGCAGTCGACAAAATCGTCGTCCATACCGAGGGTTTCCAGCCAGATCTCTCCGGAATAGAGACATCCGGGATGTGTTACCAGCCCCAGCTTAATCCTGCCGAAAGTCACGGTCAGATCCGCCTTCAAGCTCAGGGCGCTGACTTGTCCTGTATCTGCAAGCAGACCGCTGGGCAAATCGCAGGCAATAACTGTAGAACCGCTTTCCTGCAATTGGCTCATCAAAGCAAAAGCGTGCACCGCATCCGCATCAATTTTCCGATCCAAGGCGAAGCCGCTGCCATAGATGGCATCGACAATGACCGGAACCGAGTCTGTCGGCACTCTTGTCAGATCCCTGATAATCTCTCCGCCCAGTTCCAGCCAGGCAGAAACATTAGCAGCTGCATCCTTGCGATGAGCTTGACCTGAGCTGACATCAACCACAGCTACTCTAAGTCCCTCAGACTGCAAATGGCGGGCAGCCACATAGCCATCCCCGCCATTTTGTCCTTTGCCTGCAAAAACCAGACAATCATATACAGCAGCCTGCGTTCCTGTATCTACACTTAAAACTGCATCTGCCAGAGCCTTGCCGGCATTTTCCATGAGAAGGATTGAAGGAAGACCTGTTAGCTTGGTGTAAGCTCTGTCCAGCAACTCTTGTTCGGCTTTTGTCACTAAACGATATGTGCCTTGCACTTGTCACCTCCGAAAAATAATTATAGGTCCGGCAGCTGTTTTTTTACTTATATGTGTTTTTCCAATAGTGCTGCCAGTTCACCCTGTGAACGGGCTCCGACCACACGCTCAACCACTTCGCCGCCTTTAAAGATTACCAGCGTCGGGATACTCATGATTGAATACTGTCTTGCCAGGTCGTCTTCTTCATCAACATTGATTTTGCCCACTACGGCCCGTCCGTCAAAATCATCTGCCAGAGCTTCCACAATCGGTCCGACCATGCGGCAGGGTCCACACCAGCTGGCCCAGAAATCAACTAGTATGGGCTGTTCGCTCTCCAGAACTTCTTCTTTAAAATTCGCTTTTGTTAATGTTAGTGTCATAGTACTTCTCCTTCAGAAAATTTATTTAATCCAGTGCCAGGCACTTTTTGTCCTGTACATGATAATAAGTACTAGGTATTTTTTATACTTTAGTGTCTAAAGTTACCTTCACGGCTTTTGCCTGCTGATAGCAGAAAAATTTCAGGACCGGCTGTTTGTCCCGGCCCTCTGAAGGAGTAAACACGGATTCTTGATTAGATAAACTCTTGCAGAACCGAGCCGGCCGGCACGACAGATGGTGAAACTGCCGGCAGCTGCTCACAGATCCAGACCAGGCGCGTTGCTTCCTGCACTGCCAGGCGCAGATTAGAATGGCCGTCTGTATTTCTGGTATAAGTTGACGTGACCAGAGTGCCGTCGAAAAAACGTTCCAGTGACTCATTGATTTTTTCGCGTGCCAAAGGTGCGATCACGGTGAATTCGTAAGGCAGCAGGGAGTTGATAAAGTAATCAGCAGCTTCCAGATAAGCCGGGATAAAATCCTTTTCCGTCCGGTCAATCATCGGCCAGTAGTCAATCGTGTCAATAGCGGACGAGCCGCGTTTGTTAACATCGCGGCTGATACGGCGCAGCATACGGATATCGCTGTTGGAGATCATTCTGGCATCAGCAAGCACCCGGCCGTGGGGCATAATGAAATAACTCAGCTGGGCTTCCCTGGGAACATGGGAACTCACAGTTTCATTAAGACCGTGCAGACCCTCAATAATTACAATATCACCCTCATTCAGTTTAATTTTCTTGTGATCTTCGTAATATCTGCGCCTGCTGGCGAACTCAAAAGTAGGAATTTCGCACTCTCCATCGTGGAAAAGGCGTCCCAATGTTTCTGCCAGTAATTCCAGGTCCAGTGTATCAATACTCTCATAATCCGGGCGTCCTTCCGCGTCGTAACGCAAATCCTGGTCGCGGTAAAAATCATCCAGCTCAATGGGGATAGTATGTCTGCCGTTAGCAATTAACCGCTGTGACAGCAGTCTGGCAGAGGTAGTTTTTCCTGACGAAGTGGGGCCGGAAACAAAAATAGCCCTGATCTTTTCATCAGCCAGAACCTTTTCAGCAAAGGCATTTACCTGATCAGAAAACATCTTTTCCGATTCAGCGACAAAATTTGGGTACTTACTGCTGCCCAGCTGATCTTCAAGATCGTCAACAGTAAGTATAATCAGGTCCGAAATTTTCGCCATCAGTATCGACCTTTCTGCTTTTTTAGAAAGCTGCACAGGCTTTCCCGCATAATGCCTGAGCTATATCAGGAGTCTTCTCCGCTTTCGCCTTCACCTTCCTGTCCCTCAGTATCTGCGGGAGGATCAGTCGGAAGATCTGTACCGGGAACATCATCTGTTACAGCTTCTGTGGGTGCTGTCGCAGGATCTGTTGTTTCTATACTAACAGTCGTTTCTGCAGTCGAACTGTCTTCTGTGGTAAGTTCCGAGCTGTTGCCAGTTGCTGATGAGCTTTCAGTGCTTTGTGTTACCGGCAGAGTGCTTCCGCCACCGCCGCCACCGCCGCCACCGCCGCCACCACCGCCATAATTATAGTCAGCCGGAAGAGTCGGATAAGGATAAGTCGGGAAAGGAAAATCAGTTTCCTCAGGATCTGTTTCAGTCGTATCTATGCTTTCACTGGATTCAGACCCTGCTGCCTCCGTATTTTCCGTGTTAGGAATAGTCATACGCATTACTGCACTTGCTTCAGGATCAAGAAAAGCACCTGACTTTTTCAACTTATTGGCAAGAAGAAAGGAAAACACCAGAATCAACAGCATACTGACCGAAACAAGCACCCGATAGATTCGCTTAATTTTAGCGCGCTGCTCTCCGCCCTGATCTGCAGGTGTAAGAGCTGTTTCTTTGGTATTTTTCCGCTTTGTCTCCTTCTTAACTCGTGAGTTTTCCCCCTCAGCTTCAAAGGGTTCACGCGACCGACTCATAATTCTACGCTCCTTACTAAAACAATCCTACTTTAACAGAATTATGTTTCATACTAACATACGAAAAGCTGAACCATCTCTCAAAAAAGTGAAGTTCTCCTTAGTCACAAAGCTGCCGGTTAATTTAAGAAGTAGCTTTCCAGCTTTTGGGCGAAAAAAACAGCAGAACCGGTAAAAGTTCCAAACGTCCCGCGATCATCAGAAAGCTGAGCACGATTTTTGTAAAATCATTAAACTGGTGAAAATTAGAAGCAGGCCCCGCTGCTCCCAGACCGGGGCCAACATTGTTCAGCGCTGTCACAGCCGCGGAAAAGGAAGTCATAAGGTCACTGCTGTCAAAAGATACCAGCAAGGTACCCACGACCAAAAACATTAAATAAATGCAAAGATAACGCAAGACCGAATGTTTGGCAGCATCAGACAGAATCTCACCATCCATGCGTACCGACCAGACATGCCGAGGTTCACGGGTTTTGTTTATCTGCTCACGCATGGACTTGATGTAAACCGCAAAACGCGATACTTTCAAACCGCCTGCGGTTGATCCGGCCGATCCTCCGATCATCATGACCAGAAGCAGGAGAAGCTGACTTACCAGCGGCCACAAAGTAAAGTCCACCATGGCATAGCCGGTTGTACTCATCAGGGAACTGACAGTGAAAAAGGAGTGTTCAAAAGAAAAAGCGGGCGAGACGCCGAGGCGGAGGTTGTTGAGAAAGACCAGCAGTGACACCGTCAGATATATTCCTAAATACCAGCGCAGCTCCTCACTTTTAAGGGCTTGTCTGATCCCCCGGGTAAGGCTGACAAAGTAGATCTGGAAATTGACACCGAAAAGCAGCATGGCTATCGTCAGAACCCAGTTTATATAGGAGCTGTTGTAGTAACCTATGCTCGCATTTTTGCTGGAGAAGCCTCCGGTACCGGCAGCACCAAGCCCGTGTATGATCGCATCAAATAAAGGCATCTTACCTAAATAAAGTAAAAAGATTGTGACGAGCGTCATCACAAAATAAATAGCATAGAGAGCCAGTGCGGTGGTACGCAGCCGGGCAGTCAATTTACCAAAACTCGGTCCCGGCATCTCTGCCTTCATAATATTAACTGAATCCGCTGAACCGGACGAAATAATCAGGGCGAAAACCAGGACACCCATACCACCTACAAAATGGGTAAAACTGCGCCAGAAGAGAACAAAGTGTGATACTGATTCTACATCCTGAATTATGGTTGAACCGGTAGTTGTAAAGCCGGAGGCAGACTCGAAGAAAGCTTCAACGAAACCGGGTATCTCTCCTGCCAGCATAAAGGCACAGGCACTGGCAGCAGATATCAGAACCCAGGTAAGAAAGGTAATCACCATGCCCTCGCTGGCACGCAGGCGCAATTTCACGGGCCGGTGCAAGCTAGTCAGGCTCGCAGTCAGAAAAATAACAGCTGCAACTACACCAAAACTCTTCAGAGCCGGCACGGTCTCGCCATAAAACAAAGCTACAATGATCGGCAGCAAAAATAAAGCAGAACAGATCTGCAAAATCCGGCTCAGAACAAAACGGACAGAACTGTAATTCAATCTCAGCCCCCCACTATATCATCCAGGTCTGACAGACGTTTTCCGGTACTGACAACAATGACGCGATCTCCCGCAAGTATCATGTCCTGACCGGCGGGGAAAATGGTATCGTGACCGCGCATGATGCAGGCCAGTCGCAGGGAGGGCTGCAGTTGCAGGTCGGCCAGTGTTTTTCCGAGCACTTTGCTCTGCGGACCGGCGATAAACTCCAGCACTTCCACCCTGCCGTCAGCTATACGATAAAGTGCTTCCACTGCCGAGCCCTTGCCATTCTCCAATGCTCTGACCGCCCGCACTATTTCGTTTGAAACAATATGATGGGGTGTGAGAATATTTTGCAAATCCTCGTCATCCAGAATTTCCAGCAAACGGGTGCGATTGATTTTTGTAATTGTTTTATCTACGCCACTTTTCGAAGCGAAAATGGCTGCGAGAACATTCTCCTCATCGATACCGGTTAAGGAAATGAAAGCATCAAAACTTCTGATACTGGCTTCCTCCAGCACTTGATGGTCGGTACCGTCAGCGCAGAGTACATCTACCCAGGGATAGTTCTTGTACACCATTTCAGCGATCTTCCTGTCCCGTTCAATTATCTTGACCCGGAACTTCTTCTTGTTCATTAAACCCAGCAGCCAGTAAGAAATAGCACCACCGCCTACAATCATCACATTCTTGATTGTCGGGACCCGGGTGTTGGTGCGTGCATAAAAATCCTGCAAAGTATCAATTTCACCGGTCACATGGATGGTGTCCCCGGCATTGATCGTGCTGCTGCCATCAGGAATAAAAACCTCTTCATCCCGCTGGATCACACAGACCATCAGATTGTCACCACAGACCTGTTTGAAGTCCAGAAGCTTCAAGCCTGTCAGCAAGCTGTCCTTAGGGACACGCACAGCTACTATATGCACTTTCCCTCTGAAAAAACTTTCTACACTGGTGGCAGCAGGATAACGCAGCATACGCATAATTTCTTGTGCTGCTTCCAGGTTGGGATTAATGAGGGCAGTTATGCCTAAAGCTTGCCTGACAAAAGGAACTTCCGGTGAATAATCATTGTTTACCACACGGGCAAAGGTTTTCTTTGCCCCCAGCCTCTGCGCCAAAATCGCTGCAATAAGATTAACTTCATCCGAACCGGTCATAGTCAGAAATGCATCACATTTATCAACACCGGCATCCAGCTGCGTGACATAGTTGGCAGCATTGCCTACGATGCCTGACAGATCAAAGTCTTCAATCAAAGAGTCCAGAATTTCTTCTTTTTCCTCAATGAAAGTCAGGTCGTGGCCTTCAGCTACCAATTCACCGGCGATGCTGCGGCCATACTTTCCCGAACCGGCAATTACGATTCGCATCAAAACTCCTCCTCACGCCGCTATAATCAGCCAGCGTGCTGAATAAAAATAATAGACATTCTAGCACAACAGACATGCCTTTTCTGCTATTCTAAACTGTAAAAGTTGATAGTGAAAGGAGAAGACGATGCAAACTTATTCTAGGCTGATAGATCCGCAAGATGCAGTGCAAATTGCATCTCAGCTGCACTTGCTGCAAGCTGCAGGTATCCGGCTTGACCCGCTGATCGACTGGTCGCTGGCTCTTTATGCAGATAATGAGATGCTGGCAACAGGATCTTGTTTTCGCTACACCCTGCGCTCCATAGCTGTAGAAGCAGAACATCAGGGCAGCGGGCTGATGGCGCAGCTCATCACCGAGCTGGAAAAAGAAGCTGCGCGGCGGTCGCTCGAGCGTCTGATGCTTGTTTCTCAGCCCAAAGACAGGAAGCTTTTCTCTGCTGTGGGCTTTACCGCCTTAGCTGAAACCGGACGCGGTGTCACCCTTATGGAAAACAGCGCCGCTCTTTTCCCTGATTTTCTAAGAAAACTGGAAACAGATTTCAGCCGACTGCCCTCTTTCGGCAGCAGGCCACCACGACGGGCGGCTATCGTCATGAATGCAAACCCCTTCAGTAAGGGCCATCGTTTTCTCGTCGAGTCAGCCCTGCAGGAATGTGATCAACTCTTGCTGCTGGTCCTTTCCGACGATCCCCCGGACGGTTTCACCTTTGAGCAGCGTTTTGAGATGGTCCGGCGCGGCTGCGCCGACCTGCCGCAAGTGCTTACAGCAGCCAGCGGACCCTACGCCGTTTCCACAGCCAGCTTTCCTTCCTATTTCTATCCGCCCTCAGAGCTGCACGAAAGTTCACCTTTCCTCAATGATGAGGCCGAGCTGGATGCCGCACTTTTCGCCCGGATAGCTGAGTATCTCGGCATCAGCAGGCGCTTTGTCGGAAGCGAACCCCTTTCCGCCCTCACCAATTTTTATAATCATGTTTTAAGCCGGGAGCTGGCACCTGCCGGAATTGAACTGTGTGTAGTAGAGCGGCTGTGTCAGGACGGAGAAGTAGTCAGTGCATCACGCATACGTGACTTTTTAAGAAATAAAAATTATTCAGCTGCCGGTAAACTCCTGCCGCCTACAAGCCGGGCTTTTCTGGAGCATCTTGCCGGAGACGATACAAAACTTCAGCCTGAAGATTGATTTGGTGTTTTTCTGCTAACTTTAAAATTGATATATTGATGTCGTTGCGCACTTTTATCATCTCGTCATGGTCGGCCGGACCATAATAATATAGTGACAGATTCACACCTGTCAGGGGCAATTCTGAAAAATAAACCATAAAACTGTCGGGCTCGATCTTGTCGTGCTGCGCCAGAAGTTTCATGACGTCCTGACGAAAAGCCTCCATGCTTTCGAAGGGCAGCGTCCAGGGCAGCACCATGGTTACATCAGCCCGGCGCTTTTCCCGCAGACTGCCATTAAAGATCACAGCGGAAGCCAGCTTGCTATTGGGTATGGTCACGATGCTCTGGTCAAGGGGGCGTATTCTGGTCGAACGCAGGCCAATCGAAAGAACGCTGCCGGAAACTTCTGAAGTTTCAATCCAATCGCCAACTTCAAAGGGCTGGTCGAAGAGGATCATCAGGCTGGCAAAAGCGTTTGAAAGGCTGTCCTGTGCTGCCAGGGCTATAGCCAGACCACCTATGCCGACACCGGCGATAATGCCGGAAAGGTTTTTCACCCAGAAGGAGAGAATAACAAAGACAGCGACAATCACAACCCCGACGCGTACAGTTGACGCCAGCAGGCTGATGGCGCCGGACGAAGTCTTAGCTTCCTTTTCCTGGCTTTCCTTGATCATGATAAGCCCCAAAGCGGTCACAACACTGAGCAGTAGCCAGAAAGCAAGCATGGCAGTAGCTGTATCTGCAAGCTTGAGCAGGAAAGTAAAGTAGGGATCCGGAATAACTTTAAGCTGATGCAGGGCAGTATTAAAGACCAGGGCGGGCAGCAATAGTCCCAGCGGACGTACCAGCGGTTCGCGCATGCTCAGATAATGCTCATAACTCCGTTTGCGGTAGCGGGCAAGGACAAGATGCCAGATTCCTTTGCTGATTTGATTTTGGAACAGCAGTAAGAGCAGTCCGATCACCAGCAGAATAACAAACTCATTCAGCCAGGCAGCTTGACCCGAAAAAATAAATAAAACAGAATTAAAAAAAAGCATTTCAACTCCCCTGACTTAAATATAACTTATTTTCCTGCCTGTTTCTGCCTGATTTGCCTGCCGGGAACAAAAATATACATCAGTTAACTAAAGCGGCATTGATTTGCTGGCGAAGCTTTTCACGCTCCAGAATCTGCTCCGGCGTGGAAGCAGCTTCTGTCCGGGAATTTTCAATTGGAGGGCTCAAGCGCGAGGGCAGTTCACCCTGCAAAATGTAAAGATGGTCAGCTAGCAGTATAGCTTCTTCAATACTGTGTGTAATCAGAAGGATCGACAGGCCCAATTCTTCCTTATGTTCCAGCAGCCACTTGTAGAGGGCTGCACGCGTCAAGGCATCCAGTCCGGAGAAGGGTTCATCCAGCAGCATCAGCTCCTGTGAATAGAGCCAGGTGCGCAGCAGAGCACAGCGCTGGCGCTGGCCTCCGGACAAAGTAGCAGGCCAGCGGTTTTCCAGGCCTTCGAGGCCAAAGATCGGCATATATTTTCTGGCAGTTGCTCTGGCCTCATCCGGGGGCACCGAACGCAAAAGCAAGGGCAAAGCGATATTGTCCTGAACCGTCTTCCAGTCGAGCAGAAGATCTTTTTGCATCATATAACCGACGCGGGCATGGTGTTCTATCTGACCGCTGTCAGGAGTATCAAGGCAGGCCAGCAGGTTAAACAGTGTCGACTTCCCACTGCCGCTCCTGCCTAAGATCGCTGCAATCTCGCCACGGTGCAGTTCAAGCGAGACATCTTCAAGCACCGGCATGTCATCATAACTCTTGTAGATATTTTTACAGGACAGCAAAAGCTTACTCATTGCTCTTCCCTATTCTTCAGGCAGAAATTCAGTAGTATAAGCAGAGTTTACATCTAAATCTCCTTCAAGAAGCTGATTGTCCCGCATCCAGAGAGCAAAGTTTTCCCACCGCTCAGCCAGCATCGATCCCCAGGGTCCAGCGGTTTTTTCACTTTCCTGATTCAGCCACTCCTGACTTGCCAGCAAGAGAGCCGGATCAAGCTCCGGTGCTGCCTTCAACAGAGCAGCCACCGCAGCGTCGGCATCTGCCATTGCGTCCAGATAGCCGCGTCGGCTGGCACGCAGAAATTTCGCCACCAGCTCCGGTTCAGTTTTAATCAGCTCATCGCTCGTGATCAGGACCGGTGAATAAAAGTCCAGGCGTTCATCAATATCTCCTAAAAGGATAAAGTTTATGGGATAGTCCTGCAGTTCACAGTTCACTCCGTCCCAGCCATAATAAATCCAGGCAAAATCAGCCTCCGTCTCCATACTGGCGATAAAGTTGGAGGCGGACTGGTTAACAATATCGACTTTATCGTAATCGGCATTGCTCTTTTCCATCAGGGAGCGGATAAAAGCCAGCTCCAGCTCCGTACCCCAGCCACTGTAGGTATTACCCTCAAAATCCGCCGGTGTTTCAATGCCGCGATTTACGGGTGACGCAAAACCGGAAGTATTGTGCTGGAGCAAGGCGGCGATAGCGACAACCGGAATCTCAGCAGCAGAGGCTCTGGCCTGCAGAACCTGCTCCTGTGACGCTATGCCGAAAGCAGCAGTGCCGTTTGCAACCATTTCGATAAAATTCATGTCAGATTCGCGGAAGCTGATGTCTAAGCCTTCTTCCGCGTAGTAGCCGCGCTCCTGCGCCAGATACAATCCACTGTGATTGGTATTCGGTGTCCAATCCAGTGCGAAAACCAACTCGCGCAGCTCATCATCTGTATCAGCATTCTGGGCACAGGCCGGCAAAGGCAACAACAGCAGGACCAGAATTACAAGCAGTGCCCTAAGGCCCGCGGTTTTTCTTTTCTCATTATTTTTGGAAAAAAACATAATTACCCCATCTCTTTTCTCATAATTATAAAATTTATTTCTAAAGCATACTTTCGTGCCTGGCACCAGTTCATGCACTAATGCAGGCAGCCTGCTTCAGTTTTTCTGCTTCACTGATCTCTGCCATGGCATCATGATGCGCTCCAGCACTATAACTATTCCGTAAAACACCAGACTTAATACAATAATCAGGATGACGGCAGCGAACATGCGGTCAAAACGGAAGGAACGTTTGCTCCGCAGCATCAGGATGCCGAGCCCGTCGCCTCCACCCGACCATTCAGCCAGCACAGCTGACATCACACTATAGGTGGCAGAAATCCGCAGACCGGAGAATAGCTGAGGCATACTCGCAGGCAGGAGTACATGCCGCATGGTTTCCCAGCTGCCGGCTCCCATAGTCTGCATCAGCTTCAACAGGTCCCTGTCAACGGAACGCAAGCCTCTGAAAAGGCTGATTGTGATCGGGAAAAAACAAGTCAGAACCACTACGAAGAGCCGCGGTAAATCACTGTAGCCTAGAATCAGCACGATTACCGGTGTTATGACCATGGTCGGAATCGTCTGCGAGGCAACCACCAAGGGATAGAATATGCGATATGCAGTTGTGAAGCGATACATGAAGAGAGCAAAAAGCATGCCCACTATGATGCTCAGCACAAAACCCAGCCAGGCGATTTTAAGTGTTTGCAGTATATGGGGGCTAAAGAGCGGCATATCTGCAGTCAGAGAATGGAAGACTGCACTGGGTGCCGGCAGTACAAAGCTTTTCAAGATTCCGCTGTCAGCTAAAAACTGCAGGAGCAGGAGCAGCAGCAGGATAAAAATCACAGGCGGCAAAATCAGCTTACAGGCATGCTGCAAGCGCTGTTTAAACACTCCATCCTTTTTGGAAACAAACACTGATCAGTACTCCCTCCGCCGGCATTATCCGGATCAGGTTCTAGGGTCGACTCTAAGTCCTCTCAGTCGCGTTACGACTCCCCTGACATATGCATGATAGTACAAAAGCTCAGCTAAAACAAATGCAGCAGTCCTTAAGTCCGACAGGCACTAATCGGACTCAAAGCCGGGCAAAGATCAGCTTCTGTTGCTGTTTCCGTTTGAGTTGCCGTTCCCCTTAGATGTTCCGCGCATTGCTTCAAAGAGAGAACGATCGCTGAAGGATACATTGATCGAAGAGATAAACTGATCATTATCACGCGTCTTCATTAACAGGCTGATCATGGTCTCAGTTACCGCTGTGGTTTCCAGCTGACCAAAGGCTTTGCGCAGAGACCAGACAGCGTCCAGTTCGCGCTCCGACAGGAGCAGCTCCTCACGTCTGGTACTGGATTTAACAATGTCAATAGCCGGGAAAATTCTCTTGTCAGCCAGCTTACGGTCGAGAATAACCTCCATATTGCCGGTTCCCTTGAACTCTTCAAAAATAACTTCATCCATACGTGAACCGGTGTCAATCAGCGCTGTGGCGATAATGGTCAGGCTCCCGCCATGTTCAATATTTCTGGCTGCTCCGAAGAAGCGTTTCGGTCCATAGAGGGCTCCGGGGTCAAGTCCGCCGGACAAGGTACGGCCCGTAGGATTAATCGTTAAGTTATAGGCGCGACCCATACGGGTAATGCTGTCAAGTAAAATAACCACGTCATGACCCAGCTCAACCAGACGCATAGCGCGTTCCAAAACCAGCTCGGTAATTTTTACATGATTTTCGGGAGTGCGGTCAAAGGTCGAGTAGGCAACTTCGCCTTCGATTGAGCGCTGCATATCTGTAACTTCTTCAGGGCGCTCATCGATCAGAAGCACCATCAGTTTAACTTCCGGATTGTTTTGCACGATAGCATTGGCGATCTTCTGCAAAAGCATCGTCTTACCTGCTTTTGGCGGCGAAACGATCATGCCGCGTTGTCCTTTGCCGATGGGGGAAACCAGGTCAATAATCCGGGTAGATAATTCACTGCGATCTGTCTCGAGCTTAAAGCGTTCGTTGGGATAAATCGGAGTCAGACGGTCAAAAACAGGTCTTTTCTTCATCTGTTCGGGTGGCATATCGTTGACTGTATCAATAAAAGAAAGTGCTCTGTAGCGCTCATTGTCCCGCTGCGGCCGCGCCGGTCCCTTAACCAGGTCGCCGGTACGCAGGTGAAACCTGCGGATAAACTGCGGTGAAATATAAATATCGAAATTACTTTGCAAATAGTTTTCTACTCGCAGGAAGCCATAACCTTCCGGCATTATTTCCAGAATACCGGTAACTGTTTCCTTTTCATCAGCAGCAGCATCTTCTGCTGCTCCGGGCATGCTTTCAGTTTCCACTTCCACAATTGCTGTTTCCTCATTCTCCGGCAGCGGAAGCGGAAGCAGTTCCCGGCTGTTACCCTGTATAGTCTTTTCAGATTCATCTGTTTTGTTTGCCTTCTGGCGCTTGGGGCTGCTTTTGGTAGTTTTGCGGCTGCGCTTGGGTTTTTCACTTACGCTTTCCGCTGCAGCCGCTGCTTCTTCCTGCCCGTCAGCACTTTTTTCGTCAGAAGTGTCAATTTCTTCTATTTCTGCCACAGTTTCAGCTTCAGCAGCCCGGGCTGTTTTTTTCTTGGCAGCTGTCTTGGTTTTAGCAGCTTTGCTGCTTTCTGCGGGTTGTTTAATTTCTTCCTGCACTTGCTCCGCTGCTTGATTGACTTCCGCTTCATCAGCAACAGTTGTCAAAAAATCAACCAGTTGCTGTTTTGTCATCCTGCTGGTATCACGCGGCGTCAGCAAATTAGACAGGTGCGCAATGGTGACAAGGTCTTGCTTAGTTTTACCCTTGAAATCGATTTGGGACATAAATGCTCCTAATATTCTATTTTTCTAAAAATTTGAGAAAACAAGTCTCTAATCGTCTGCCATCTCGCTGAAACGATCCATAATGTTCAGAGCAAGTCCGGTGCCGACTGCAACACAGGATACCGGATCCTCTGCTACCAGGACCTCGATGCCCACACGCGTCGCCAGCATGCGGTCCAGGCCGTAAAGCAGGGATCCGCCGCCGGTCATGACAATACCGCGATGGGATACATCCGCCATTAATTCGGGCGGGGTACTCTCCAATACTGAATGGATAGCTTCAAAAATTGAGCTGACGGGTTCCTCCAACGCCTCCAACATATCTGTGGAGCTTATCGTTAAGATTGCCGGCATACCTGTAACCAGGTTGCGTCCCCTTACCTCCATCGAAAGTTCCTCTTCACGGGGATACGCACAGCCAATGTTTATTTTCAATTCTTCGGCTGTCTGCTCGCCAATTAAAACATTATGTTTGCGGCGAATGTATTTAATGACAGCTTCATCAAACTTATCGCCGGCAACTTTAATCGATTCATCAACAACAGGACGGCACATAGAAATCACAGCAATATCGGTGGTGCCGCCACCAATATCTATAACCATGCTGCCACTGGCCAAAGTTACGTCAATACCTGCCCCAATAGCTGCTGCCACCGGTTCCCTGATCAGATATACTTCCTTGGCCCCGGCATGACGGCAGGCATCTTCAACCGCTTTCTGCTCTACCGGCGTAATTACACTGGGGACACAGACCACGATGGTCGGTTTGAAATATTTTGCCAGAAAACCGCTGTTAACGCGACCGATAAATTCTTTCAGCATAAGTTCCGTAATTCTGAAATCAGAAATAACCCCGTCGCGCAAGGGCCGAATCGCCTGAACAATATCAGGAGTCCGACCCAGCATCAGGCTCGCTTCCTCACCTATTGCCAGCACTCTCCCTGTTTTTGTGTTAATTGCTACTACTGCGGGTTCCCGCAAAACTATGCCCCGGCCTTCTACATAAACTAAAACTGTGGCTGTGCCGAGATCAATACCTATATTAAGTCCAAGACCCATTTTTGCTCCTGATGACGCAATGCTCTATATTTGCTGCTGCATAAAATTTCCAGTTTGAAAAATATCATAACACCTGCGGAATTGTTTTTAAAAATGTAATTCCGGAAAATCGCTCTAAATTGTGATTCGGGCAGCGTCATGATACAATAAATCGCGACTTAGAGCAAGGAATACTATAACATTCTAGATCTTATCCAAAGGTTAAACAAGTTGTGTCAGAGGGAAAAAAGTGCTTCGTGTCATCGGTCACATTTTAACATTTATATATTTTCTTGCAATTTTTCTCTCCTCCCTCCTGCCAGCAGCTTTCTTGTACCTGGCTGATATCCTGGGTATAGTTGCCTTCGCTATCTTCGCCCTGCTTCTGGCCCGGGGTCTGACCTACACGCAAAATGTTTTCAAATACTTCCTTCGTCTGACCTTAACAGCATTCAGTGTCGAACTGATGCTGATCTTAGCTGAATGTTTCCTGGATATGAATTTTCCGGCACGCAATGTTGTTTTCACCTATGCTGCTGCCCTGGGTTTTATCACAGGACTGACTCTGGCGCTCGGCAGCTCCTATATGCTGGTAATGCGTCTGGAAACCAATAACGCTAATGCGCCTGATCCACGACCCTACTATAAATCAATCCAGCCGGGCAACTATAATTTACCGCCCTGGCTGGGCCTGAGCCTCGGGATCATCACAATGGCTTTGTCTGTCTACGCCAGCTGGCGTATGAATTTTTCCCTTTCCGTCTACGGAATTCTTGTGACAAGCTGCTTTTACCTGGCCCTGATCGATCCCTTCGACACAGATCCGGAAGATGATGATTTTGTAAATCGGACGATTTTTGTCAAGCTGGTCCGCAAATCAGTTTTTCAGCACGAAAAGCATTTGCTGCGCGCCTTTCTGCTTCTGCTGGGCTTTAATGCTGTCTACTATCTGATAGAGCTCTTTCTTTTTCGCAGTGCCGCCAACCCTGCCTACTTTTATTCGCTCCTGGTCTTCCTGCCTGCAGTGCTTATTCCCCGCGCTTCACCCAGCAACAATGGTAAAATGCGACTCCTGCGCTACGCTATCTTCCCCTGCAGTCTGCTCATTGTGGCTCTCTTACGCTATTTGTTTGTGATATCCTGAACAGTGACGTAAAATTTAAAGCTAAATATCAACTTTTATATTGTTTAAAATTATGAAAAGAGGAAGCACTATGTCCTACTCCAAGGAAATCGACCGCAAATGGCAAAAAAAATGGGATGAAAGCAATTTAGCAGCCTTTGATGAGAAACGTATGGCCAACAAGTTATATGTCTTAGAGATGTTCTCTTATCCTTCAGCTGCAAAACTGCACGTCGGTCACTGGTACAACTATGCCTTGTCAGATTCTTACGCGCGTATGAAAAAAATGCAGGGCTGTGAAATCTTCCAGCCCATGGGATTTGACGCTTTTGGCCTGCCGGCGGAAAACTATGCCATAGCTACCGGAATCCATCCTCAGGACAGCACCAATGACAGTATCAACAGCATGCGGAGACAGCTTAAGGAAATAGGTGGTCTGTTTAACTGGGATGCTGAGCTTGCGACCTGCAGGCCTGAATATTATCGCTGGAATCAATGGCTTTTTCTGCAACTTTATAAACACAATCTTGCTTATCGCAAAAAGGCACCTGTCAACTGGTGCCCCAGCTGTCTCACAGTATTGGCCAACGAACAGGTTGAGAGTGACGGCACCTGCGAACGCTGCCACAAGGAAGTTGTCAAACGCAATCTGACCCAATGGTTTTTCCGCATCACGGATTACGCTGAGGAGTTGCTGAATGGCCTGGACGACCTGAACTGGCCTGACAAAACCAAAAAGATTCAAACCAACTGGATCGGCCGCTCTGAGGGCGCGACAATTAAGTTCGGTGTGGAAAAAAACGGCGAAAAAGTCTATCTCGACGGTGAAGAACTGACACTAAGTGTTTTCACCACCAGAGCTGACACGCTTTATGGCGTCAGTTATCTGGTAATGGCGCCTGAGCACGATTTGCTCGATGCTCTTATCACTGACGGGCAAAGGGCAGTCGTGGAAGCTTATCGGGAGAAAACCGCACATCTGAGCGAAATTGAGCGTCAGTCGGTGACAAGAGAAAAGAGTGGTGTTTTCACAGGTTCTTATGCTGTCCATCCGCTGACGGGAGAAAAGGTCGAGCTCTGGACCTCCGATTACGTCATTGCCCAGTACGGTACCGGTGTCGTCATGGCTGTTCCGGCTCACGATGAACGCGATTTTGAATTTGCCGGCACTTTCGGCTTGCCGATTCGCACAGTCATCCGCCCGCAGGAGGAAACTGATCAGTGGCAGGTCCTGGATTCAGCCTTTGTCCAGGATGGAATTCTGGTCAACAGTGGTGACCACAGCGGGCTGACCTCTGCCGCCGCCAGAAAAGCTATCGTCAGGGAGCTGGGTCAGAAGGATTGCGGTGAAGAAACGATTCAATATCGTTTGCGTGACTGGCTGGTTTCCCGTCAGCGCTACTGGGGCACCCCCATTCCGATTATCTACTGCGACAAATGCGGAACAGTGCCCGTACCCGAAGATCAGCTGCCGGTAGAACTGCCTTACAATGTGGAATTTAAGCCGGACGGCCAATCCCCGCTGGCAAAAGCTGATGACTTTATCAATACCCGTTGTCCCGTCTGCGGCGGACCCGCCCGGCGTGATCCGGACACACTGGACACCTTTGTCTGCTCTTCCTGGTACATGTTCCGCTTTGTGGATAACAAAAACGACCAGGCCCCTTTCGACAGCAAGAAGGTCAACCGGATGTGTCCGGTTGACCTCTACGTCGGCGGCGCAGAACACGCAGCCATGCATTTGCTCTATGCACGCTTTATCACCAAAGTTTTGCGCGATCTGGGTTACCTTGACTTTGATGAACCCTTCACCCGCCTGATTCATCAGGGTGTCATACTGGGTCCGGATGGAAACAGAATGTCTAAATCACGGGGCAACACTATTTCTCCCGACCCCTATATAGAAACCTACGGATCCGATGTTTTCCGCCTCTATCTGGCTTTCGGCTTCGCCTACACGGAAGGAGGCCCCTGGAGCGATGAGGGCCTGCGCGCGATTGCCCGTTTTGTCCAGCGTATCGAAAGCTACGCTGCAGATGAACTGACAAGCTCGCTGACACCGGGTCTGCCCGCAGAGCTCAGTGCAGACGATAAGGAACTGAATCGTGTCCGTCACCACAGCATCAAAGAAGTGACCAAGGACGCCGAGCGCTTTCAGTTTAATACCTCTGTCGCCCGCCTGATGGAACTGTTGAATGCCTTATATAAATACAGTAAGACTCCCCAGGCCAAGCCTGAGCTGACCTTGCATGTCTGGGCAGATTTCGTAAAGCTCCTGGCTCCTTTTGCACCACATTTGGCGGAAGAGCTCTGGCAGCAGCTGGGACATGAGCAATCCATTTTCCTGTCCGGCTGGCCGCAGTACGATGAATCAGCCCTGAGTCTGGATACAGTGGAAATTGCTATTCAGGTCAATGGACGCATCAAAGAGCGCATCCAGATACCTGCTGCTGCCAGCGATGATGAGATCAGAGATATCGTCAGTTCGCAGAGTGACTTTGACAGCTGGCTGGACGGAAAAACTGTACGTAAATGGATTATTGTGCCTCAGCGTCTGGTTAATATCGTCGCCGGCTAATCTGCGTTTGACACTGGCAAATATCACGTGATACAATCGTGAGGCTGTGAAGGAATGGCTTAAACGGAGGGTTGTCCGAGCTGGCTGAAGGAGCACGACTGGAAATCGTGTGTACCAGAAATGGTATCGAGAGTTCGAATCTCTTGCCCTCCGCCATAAGTTAACTGAACAGCAAAAGAAAGGGTCGTTAGCTGACGGCCCTTTCTCATGTCCGGATTATGCTCCGCTCCGGATTAAGTATTCTTTAGCTGATATCGATCAAAGTGAGTTCTTTTTCCAGGACTGCGTCAGCTGGCCCCAGCACACAAATCGTATTGTCCTGAACAGCTCTTGCCAGCACTTCTGACAGTCTCAACAGGTCAGAGCTTGTGGTTTTCATCAACTCACGTCGTGTGACCAGAGTTTTTTCCGCTGAATCATCAGTAAAATACCAGAGATCAGCTATATCTACCTGTTTTTTATGAGACAGCTGCGGATCAAGTCCGGATACAGTACCGATGATAAAGCGGTCGAGCTTGCTTTCACTGGCAGCAAATTCCTGCAGGAAAGCGGCGGCGTTATTATAGGTCGCCAGTGAATTCCAGGGTTGAGGATCCCTGTAGGAGTAGAAAAAGCAATTTGCAGCCTTATCTATATTGAAGCCGCAGCCATAGGCCCCGCCCTGAACACGGATCCTGTTCCAGAGATATTCCAGGCTGATAATCCGATTGACAGCCAGCCATTCTCCGGAGTATCGGCCGCCGGTCGGGCGTGTGTCACATGCCATACAGGCATATGATACTGCTGAAGGAATAACAACCGCCTCGTGTGCGGGATAGCTGGCGGAATAGTCCGCGTATCTCAGCTTCTGGCCACTGCCAACCGGGAATGCAGTTGCGACGGCAGTACCTAAAGCCTCCGCAGAATAACCGCTGACGCTGACTGTAAGCCTCCCGCCGGTAAACATTTTTTCCTGAAAAGCCTTTGCCCAGGAGACATATTGTCCCCAGTTCTGATTAAGCTGGGCGAGGAATTCCTTGAGCCAGACAATAAAGGATAGACCGGAAGAGGCTTCTGCAGCAGCTGCTGCTGCGGAATAATGCCCCCTCACACGCATAATACCAAAGCTGTGGGCACTTGAATTCGTTGCCTGGCGCATGATTTCGCGTATTTGCAGCAAATAGGAGTAGGCGCGGTCAGCATCATCGAAGACAGTTTCCTGCACAATCTCCCTGATCAAGTCCACGGCATAAGGCACTTCGTCTTTCAGTACACTGCAGCTGACAACATAAAACAGTTGGCAGCGGTCAGGATTATCATAATCCGCTACCGGGTTTATAGAAAAATCCAGGCTGCCGATATGGGTCTTGACTTCGCGCTGAATCTCTTCCGCATCCCGCTTGCTTGTGCCCAGATTACCCATCAGTTCAGTCATGAAGTTTAGGCGGGGCAGGTCCTCCTGTGCGCTGTCGGAAATATCAAAATACAGTTTCAGATAGACAAGGCCCTCACTGGGAGACGGGTGCTGCAGCACTGTCAGACCCCCGATCTCCAGCTGAGCTGTCTGCAGGTATTCCGGTTCCTGGGCCAGATCCGCCAAAGTCAGGCAGGGCACTGTTGCCAGTGCTTCCGCACTGTCAGAGGACAGCTGCCAGGCTTCAAGTTTCTCCTCCTGGCGGATCAGAGTATTTTTCTCTTCCTCTGACCAGAGCCTGCTTTCAGTTCCCAGCCTTTCAGCCTCCCGGGCGTCTCTTTCCTCTCCATAGCTTTGCGAAGGTAAAGAATGCAGCTCGACCAGGCTTTCATTGTCCAGCAGTATTTCACGGAGAAGCTCTCCGAAGCAATCCGTATCAATTTTCTCTTTT
>DIRJ01000003.1 GCA_002427505.1 Mageeibacillus sp. UBA5439 | reverse complement strand
TCTTCTCATCAGCTGGCAGGTCCCGCAGACAGCAGCGAATTGCCTGCCGGGCTGTGGAAAAATACAGCTTGTCCTCTCCCCCGGCTTCATATCGGTTAGCAGAAGCGGGCACATTGGCTATAAGTTCCCGGTACTTTTCATCTGACATCCAGTAAGTGGATCCAATCTCCTTCATTCAGCTGCACCTACCTTTTTAACAACTTCTATTCTTTTTTCCTCAAACTCATAAGCTTTGTAAAAGTCCCTGGCCCCCTGATTCACCAGGGCAAAGTGTGTGGAAATCTCTGCGCAGTCCAGGCGGACAGCCAAGGCTTCCGCCTGCTTCATCAGGGATGTTCCGATACCGAAACCGCGATAATCCTCACTTACAAAGAAGGAGTTAATAATTAAACGGGAATAATTCAGGAAAGGACGTTTATAAACCCAGATATAGCCGATGATCTGCCGGTCTTGCTGAGCTGAGAGGAAGAAGGTATTCTCAGTATCCAGATGCTCTTTCAGCTGCTGGTATTTTTGATCAATATACTCAGGGTCAACTTCCTTTTCCGGATAATGGAAGGTATAGGTATTTTCGGCCAGCATCTCTTTGATGCTGTCCTCATACTGATCTATTTCCTGCCTTGAAATATCCGCATAGCTGATCTCATTCATCATATTCGCTTTCCTTTTCAGATATTGTTCATACTTTCTTTCTTCGTCCAGGGGCCGGTATTTCCGTCCATTGTGAAGGAAATAGTCTCCGAAAGCATCTGTTTGTACCAGGCGCATGTCCGCAACATTCCTGCCGGCAAAGACGCTCTTTACGGTCTTGAGGATGATGGCCAGATCAAGTCTGAAACTGTAGTTATCAACGTAGTATGTGTCGAGTTCAAATCTTTCCTGCCAGCTTAAAAGATTTCTGCCTGCAACCTGTGCATAGCCGGTTAAGCCCGGGCGAACGTCGTGACGATGCATTTCTTCTTCAGTATAATATGGAAGATACTTTTTCAGAAAGGGGCGCGGTCCCACGAAAGACATGTCCCCGCGTAAAATGTTGAATAATTCCGGCAGCTCGTCCAGGGAAGTTTTTCTCAGGAGACGACCGATTTTTGTAACTCTCAGGTTACTTGACATCTGCTTGCCGCTGGCGTCCAGCAGGTTGGCCATACTGCGGAATTTGACCATTTTGAAGATTTGCCCCTTGTAACCGGGCCTTTCCTGTTTAAAAAAGACCGGAGCTCCGCTGGTCAGGAGAATACTCAGGCTGATAAGAAGAAGAAGCGGAGAAAAAAGCAGAAGGAAAATAAAGGAACAGCAGATATCCAGAGCTCTCTTCCCGAAACTTCGATAAAAACTTCCTGTCTTGGCCATTCCCCAGATTAAATCCTTTTAATCGTTTCTTTAAAAAGTTTGAATTTGCCGGTATGGTCGGGATGCTGCTGTACATGAAAATTTCCCTGGTAATTTCCTTCCAGGAGGACAGGACCATCTTCAGTAATAGCTATGTCCCAGCCGGTATATCTCACCTGCGGTACTACTTCCCCTAATTTTTTCACAAAAGCCTTGACTTCTTCCCACTTGGGAATTTGGCGACCGATAATTGCCTCATTAGTGTCCGGGTGAACAATAAACTCATGATGCATCTTATCCACACCGCGCGAACTGACTATGCCTGTGGCCAGATCAACAGATGCGACAATGCCGCCGGTGGTGTAGTTGTCTACCACGCTGTCAGCCCGGCCCATACGAAGCGCGGCTGTCAGGATATTGACGCCGTCCCGGTTGCGTATAGTCGTCAGCCTGATGGTGTTGACCGATTGGGGATGCAAACAGTGAATCTGCGGATGCTGTTTAATATATCTTTCCAGCAGGTACTGCTTACCCTGTAATTCCTCGTAAATTGCCTGCAGTGCCGCCTCGTCAGCAGCAGAAACATCAAACTTTTTAACTCCTGCTCCTTCAGTTCCCAGCGCCGGTTTGGCGATAAATACCGGATTGTCAGCCACAAACTGAGCAAATTGCTCAAAGGTCTTTTCGTCCGGCAAGAGCCAGTCCCGCATGAGGTAATCACCGAAGATCTCATTGATCAGATTCTTGTCCCGCAGCTTATGAATATAGTCGGGATCATTGCATTGCCGGTAGATCCAGCGCTGGCGTCTCCAGGTAACATACTTGCGTTTTTCCGCATTTCTCAGCGAGTAGAAAGAATAGATGAAATAATTAGTCAAAGAAGAGCCTTGAATCAGAAAATTGAACAGGTAATCAATGAATATATAAATTTCATGGAAAATATTTTTTCCCAATAAGGAATCATCAATATTTGTATAGTAGTAATGAAATTTTTTAAAAAACCACATAGATTTCCTCAGCTGTCTCAGCAACGGTATTGCGGAAAAAATGTTGTTCCGGCCGTTCCTGTAAGTTCTACCAGTCTACGATATAAATCTTCATTCCAGATCTTCCGGCCAATATAGTAGTCGAATTCCGTGTTCTGTCCGAATCTTTTTTTAAAGACATACAGACTGTCATCCGCTTTGCCGCTGGTTCCGCCGCCATTATGTATCAATTTGTAGCCTTGCTTTTTGCCCCATTGGACCAGGCCATAACGGAGCAGGTAAGCCGGCGACAGATAGAGGTATTCGCTCAGGGTTCCGGACAGATGGGTATGCAGCAGGTCCTGTGACCGCAGGTAAAAACCCATGGCGATGGTTTTTCCCTGATAATGAACGCTGCATTTGAGAACAGCATCCGGCATGGTCTCCACGAAGGCGGCAAAGTAGGAGGAGTCGAAATAATATTTTTCCATAGCATCATTGCGGTCCATGGTCTGATAATAGACCTCCGCAAAATCCTCCAGAGTATCAGGATACTCCTCCAGGCTGAAAGTCAGTCCATTCCTCAGACAACGACGTATTTGCTTGCGCGCGGACCGGGAAAATTCTTCCTGAACCGGGTCGTCATAGTCGCTTAAATTTGTCCCCACCGTATGGTTAAAAAGCTCCAAATCATAAATGGAAGAAAAATCCGCGGCATTGTTGGCAATGGGATGGAAGCGCACAAATTCACTGACAATGTTATGTTCGCGGCAGTAGTTCTGAAAGGCTTCCGCGAAAGCTGCGAGCAGTTCTTCTTTTCGTCCCGGCAGCATGTCCAGAATCATGGGGCCACCATAACCATAGGGTGTAATCAGGTCATAACAAGCTTCTAAATCAGCTCCTGCCAGACCATTTTCCAGTTCAACCGGACGGATAATGAATTGGTGACGGATTTTACCGGCAGCATTTTCAAAAGTAAACTCCTGAAATTTTCCATGGTCTAGCTTCGCGTAGATTTCACCTAAACGAGAATCAAAGTAGATATCATTTTTATAATCAATATTCATAAGCACATGAGAATTTCATGGTATTTTTATCAAAAGTCAGCGCCGGGCTGAAACTAGCACTGGTGCCTGATGATGGAACATACCCGCTCCAGGTCCGCATCGGTCATTTTGGTGTCACTGGGCAGGCAGACACCGTTCTCGAACAGTTGCTGGCCGACACCGCTGCCGAAGTAGTCACAGCCGGCAAAGACCGGCTGCAGGTGCATGGGTTTCCAGACACGGCGGGATTCGATATTTTCCGCCTCGAGGGCAGCGATCAGCTGTGCGGGCCGGGTTTTCCCTGTGAGCTGGATGACGCTGAGCCAGTCATTGGGAAGGTTCCAGTCGTTAACCGGCATGAAGGTCAGGTCGTTGATTCCGGCCAGTTCGCGGCGGTAAAAATCGAAGATGTAACGTTTTTTTGCTACGCGCTGGTCGAGCACTTTTAGCTGACCCCGGCCGATACCGGCGGAAATATTGCTCAGGCGGTAGTTGTAGCCGATTTTGCTGTGCTGATAATATGGAGCCTTATCGCGGGCCTGAGTGGAATAAAAACGGGCAGTTTCTATCTTCTCACCGTCGTTGGATACCAGCATGCCCCCACCGGAAGTGGTGATGATTTTATTGCCGTTAAAGCTGAGAACACCGTACTTGCCAATGCTGCCTGTGGGCCTGCCCTTGTAAGTGGTCCCCAGGGACTCGGCGGCATCCTCAATGACGGGTACACCATAGTGGTCGCAGATCTCCATGATCGGATCCATATCAGCGGCTAAACCGTAGAGATGGACGGGAATAACCGCCTTCACGCGGTCGCCGTATTTTTGGAAAGCCGCTTCCAGCAGTTTCGGATCCATGTTCCAGGTTTTAAAATCGCTGTCAATGAAGACGGGAGTCGCATTTACGTAAATAACCGGGTTGGCGGAAGCCGCGAAAGTCAGGTCCTGGCAGAGGACGATATCGCCCTTGCCGACACCTTCAGCTACCAGGGCCAGATGTATAGCTGCTGTTCCGGAGACGAGTGCAGCTGCATACTTGCTCTCCACACGTGCTGCCAGCTCCTGCTCAAAAGCTGTCACGTTAGCACCGAGGGGAGCGATCCAGTTAGTATCAAAGGCCTCCTGTATGTAGTGTTTTTCAAAACCTTCATCGCTCATGTGCGGTGAACTCAACCAAATTCTGTCTGTCATATACACATCCTTACTTAGGAATTAGTAGTCAAAATGCATTAACTTAGAATAGTATACATCAATACAGAGCGGAAATTAGCAGTTAAATTGGCACGAATCTGAACCCGCTCCACCCCCATTTTTAGGTTTTTACGCTACACTGGAAGAAGCAAAGACAGTGCATGGATTGGTGCCAGGCACGTTTCTATGCTTGTGCATGGATTGGTGCCAG
>DIRJ01000026.1:12207-12897 GCA_002427505.1 Mageeibacillus sp. UBA5439 | reverse complement strand
GATTGTTCACGCCGCCATGCGTGGTGAAAAGATAACTACTATTTTTGTAAACAACACCAACTACGGTATGACCGGCGGACAAATGGCTCCGACGACGCTTGTCGGTCAGAAAGTTACAACCGCACCGCTGGGACGCTCGCAGGAACACTACGGTTCGCCGATACATGTGGCGGAAATGCTGGCCACAATTAAGGGAGCTGCCTATATTGAGCGTGTTTCTGTGCATAATATGCCGGGAATTATCAGAGCAAAGAAAGCCATCAAAAAGGCTTTCCAGCTGCAACAGGAGGGGGCAGGATTCACCTTGGTTGAGGTGCTTTCGACCTGTCCGACCAACTGGGGGCTGGCGCCAAATGATGCTTTATCCTGGCTGGCGGACCATATGATACCGGAGTTTCCACTGGGTGTTTACCGTGACATAACGGCGGAGGAAAAATAAATGGCTTATACCGAGATTATCTTTTCCGGTTTTGGCGGTCAGGGTGTCATGGCCATGGGGCAGACACTGGCGGAAACCGGTATGCGTGAAGGATTAAATGTTAGCTGGCTGCCCTCATACGGCCCCGAAATGCGCGGCGGCACTGCCAACTGCAGCGTAGTTGTGGCTGACAGTGAAATTATTTCGCCTACAGTGTCCGAGCCCACAGTTCTGGTGGCAATGAATCAGCCGTCCCTGGTCAAGTTCGGCGC
>DIRJ01000026.1:9581-11857 GCA_002427505.1 Mageeibacillus sp. UBA5439 | reverse complement strand
AACTGATAGATCTAAAAGCTGTGCAGAATATGATGTCGGAAATTTTTACCGGGAAAAAAGCCAGGCTGGTCCAGCTTAACGTTGATGCTATCCAAAGTGGAGCCGACAGTGTTGGATAAATATACTGCCTTGGAAGGGGGGGAGCATGGAGATTAAGATTATTAAAACAAAGGAATTTAAGGAGAAGCCGCAGGACGAGAGCAAGCTTGGTTTTGGAAAAGTATTCTCAGACCACATGTTTATTATTGAATATGACGAAGGTACAGGTTGGCGTGATGCACGCATTCAGCCGGTAGAGAATCTCTCTTTGCACCCGGCTTCGTCAGTTTTCCATTACGGACAGGAGATCTTTGAAGGAGCAAAGGCATATCGACGCCAAGACGGAGAGATTCAGGTATTCCGCCTGATGGATAACTGCAAACGCCTGGTGAACAGTGCAGTTCGCTCCAGCATGCCGGAGCTCGACCCGGAATTTCAGTATGAAGCTATTTTGCAGCTGATCAATCTGGATCGCGACTGGGTTCCGCAATCGGAAGGAACTTCTTTGTATTTGCGCCCCACGATGATTTCATCCACACCTGCTCTGGGAGCACATTCTGCCCATAACTTTATTTACTATGTGCTGTGTTCACCATCCGGCAGCTACTACCCTAATGGTATGCAACCGGTTCGGATTCGTATTGAAGCCTTCTATGCCCGTTCAGTTAAAGGTGGTATGGGGCGGGCAAAGGCCGGCGGTAACTATGCTGCCAGCTTCAAGGCGACCAAGGAAGCACATGATGCCGGCTTTGATCAGGTACTGTGGCTGGACGGTGTGCATAAGAAGTATGTACAGGAAGTTGGCGCTATGAACATCATGTTCGTGATCGATGGCGTAATTGTTACTCCGGATCTCAGCGACACTATTTTGCCCGGAATCACCAGAGATTCAGTACTGCAATTAGCAGCTGATTTCGGCTATAAAATTGAAGAACGGCCGATATCTGTAGATGAAATCTTTGAAGCGTATTCATCGGGACGCCTCAGTGAATCATTCGGAACCGGCACGGCGGCTGTCATTTCACCGGTTGGTGAGTTTAGTTACCGTGATGAGACAATAATTCTGAATAATAATAAAATAGGTCCGGTAGCACAACGCTTCTATGACCTTTTGACAGGTATTCAGCTGGGCACAGCTGAAGACAAATTCGGCTGGACCAAGCTGGTGCCGAGAAGCTAAGAAATAGTCTTTAATAAATGAAAGGTTAATACTATGAAAGCTCACATTGATCGGGACGGATGCATTGGCTGTGGCCTTTGTGAAGAAATCTGTCCGGAGGTCTTCCATCTGGCGGATGATGGTCTGGCAGAGGTAATCGCTGACCAGGTGCCGGAAGATGTTGAGGATAAAGCTCTGGAAGCAGCTGACAGCTGTCCGACACAAGCAATCACAGTCGAAGAATAGAGCTGAGCCATACCGGAGGAATAATATGCAAAAATATATAGCTATTTCAATGGTATTTATAATGGTCTTCGTGTTCACAGCCTGTACCAACAAAACGGTGACAGTTGACGTTGATTATGGCGATTCCAGCCTATATACAAAAGAGGATATGGATGCGGCTATCGAAATAATTCAGGAAGAATTCGCTCAAATGGAGGGAGCTGTGCTCTATAGCCTTAGCTATAGCTCGGATGAATGTAACAGTCAGGAAAATATCGACTGGATGAATGATCTGGCTGATGGAGCTGTCCAATATACATAATGCATAGAATTCGCCAGTAAATTTCAGTCGCCTGCAGAAGGCGGCGGATCTTGGATTCCTGATTCAGAATACAACTGGCACTGGTGGCTTGCCCGAACGGATGGCGGAGATTGGGACTTGCTGACTTATGGTTACTGATTCGTAAAAGCAGTTAAAAATAGAGGATTTTTGGAGATATCAGATACGATAGCGATCCAAAGATCCCGACAGGGTGTCCAGAAAACTTTCCTCACCCCAGGTATTGATCTTAAAGAACATTGCCTGACTGCCGCCTGAGCTGATAGCGGAGACAAAGAGATCAGTGCCCTCACCGACCAGGGTCAGATTCAGGCTGACGCGATTGCCGCCGATCCAGCTGTAACGTTCATAGACACGGACTGCTACCCGGACGTTACCGAACCTGGTTTCACTGCTGTCTTCTATTGAAGCGGACATGCTTTTCATAATGGCATCATCCGCAGTCCTCAGGATTTCATCAAAGTTTCCGCGCAGCCTGCGCTCATATTTGGCCATAGCAATAGTTACCTTACA
>DIRJ01000026.1:0-9357 GCA_002427505.1 Mageeibacillus sp. UBA5439 | reverse complement strand
AATCTTTATACTAAAGTAAGCTTATCTTCACATACACCAGCTATATAGGTTTAGAATGAGTGCAATGAAGAAGATATTTATGGCAGTAGCTGGCCTTGAAAGGTATATGATCAGTGAAAATAGGAATATTTAGTGATGCATATCTGCCTCAGATTGGTGGAGTTTCCACAGCGTCACATTTGATCAAGAAGCATCTGACTGCACGCGGTCATGATGTTTATGTGATTACACCATCTGATCCGAAGGCGGAAGCGGAAGAAAATGTCATCCGGGTGCCGAGCATACCTTTTGTCAGCGCAAAACGGCTGGCCTTTATGTGTCCGCCTATGATTTACAAACAGATTACAGATCTGGATTTAGATCTTGTTCACACGCAAACTGAATTTGTCATGGGCGACCTGGCACGCAGAGTACGTCAAGACCTGAAGATTCCACATGTTCATACTTTCCACACTCTCTATGAAGATTGGCTGCAGGGACAATTGGGTGAGGGGCATGCCAGTAAAGCTGCACGCAACTTCATTCGTCGCTTTTCAACTAAGTTCTGTAACAGTGCGGATTATATAATTGTCCCAACTCAGAAAACTGAAGATGTACTTCTGGCTTATGGGGTGACAACACCGCTGCAGATTTTACCTACAGGGATTGAACTGGACCGTTTTACAGCTGCGGCTGCGGACGCTGAATCAAGATTACAGCTGCGTCAAGCTTTCAATATTCCGCAGGATGCCTTTGTTCTGATTTATGTCGGACGCATTTCACACGAAAAGGCTATCAATGAAATCTTGGAATACTTACCTCAGTTAATAGGGGAAAATGATGATTTCTATTTTGTACTGGCCGGTTCCGGACCGCAGCTCCAGGAGTATTGTGACCAGGTTTCAGAAGCCGGTCTGGAGAAAAAAATCAAGTTCATCGGACCTGTCAGTCCCGATGAAGTGCCGCGGTATTATGCCATGGGCGATGCTTTCGCCAGTGCCTCCCGCAGTGAAACTCAAGGTTTGACCTATATTGAA
The DNA here is from genome assembly GCA_002427505.1 of Mageeibacillus sp. UBA5439. Classification (GTDB taxonomy): domain Bacteria; phylum Bacillota; class Clostridia; order Saccharofermentanales; family DTU023; genus DTU032. The sequence continues at coordinate 8,341 of DIRJ01000026.1, read as the reverse complement.
GCCATGGCTGCGGGGCTGCCGTTGCTGGTATTTAATGACGATTGCCTTAAGGGCGTTTTTGAAGAGGGTGTCAATGGATTTTCTTTTGATTCAGAAGCAGATTTCCGCCGCGGCCTTACTTCTTTGATGGCAGACACTGATTTGCGCAGACAAATGTCGGATGCCGCCATCATCAGCAGTCAGCGCTTCTCGGTTGACATTTTCGCTGAGCAAATATTATCTATATACCGGACACAAATAAAAAGCTATCAAAAAAGCCGGACTGCAGACGGTTTTCAGAGCAGAAAACTAAAATATTTCAGATAAAGAACTTCTATAACAATTATTTCTAACTGTGAGCTTCCAGCAGTCCGTTTAAACCTGAACTGGAGAGAATGCTAGCGGTTGTGATGATGTGGTCCATTGATTCCTGGGAGCCCTCCCTGTACCAAAGATTTAAGACAGCTAACTGACCGGCAGCCCAGTATTCTATAGCTATTTTCAGGGTAGCTTTATCCAGTTTCAACTTTTGGCTGAAGACTGACATGAGACTTTTCTTTAAGGCATCCAGTATTTTGGGAAACAGCGAGGAGTTGAAACCGAATTTTTTGAAATGAGAACGCAGGTTCAGCTCATTTGTTAAAATACTGCCTAACTGCTTATATATGAGGAGTGGATCTTTTATACCACTGCTCAAATCGCTCTTGCTCAAAGCTTCATTGAAGCTTTCAATCAATTCGTCTTCGACTTCGTCCAGCAGCTGATGTATGCCGCTGTAGTGGTTATAAAATGTCTTCCGGTTGATGTCGGCTCTTTCAGCCAGTTCGCGGATTGTGATCTCGTTGATATCCTTTTCGGCTAATAAATCGGCAAAGGCTTTATGAATGGCGCGCTTTGTTTTTCTTATTCTCGGATCAACGTCTTTTGTCATGGTCTTGAACTTTCCATTTTCATTAAGAAATTCAACAAATGCTTAGAACATGTGGCTAATACCACACTTGCTGAAAATTTGTCCTTGTGGCTAATACACGTTTGTATCATAATACACATATGAGGCATAAGTCAAATGTGTGTAATAACTTCCTGCACACTAAGTAAGAAAGGAAAGAGTCATTATGGCAAAGAAAACATTAAAAGACAAAGCTGCTGTTTTCGCAACGAAAAAGGCCTTGTCTTATCTGGAGAAGGATCCGGATAAAAGTATTCCCAAGCTGATGACCTGGTGGGAACGAGTAGACAAAAGTGAGGGTAATGCAAATAAGCAAAGAATCATAAGAGAAATAGTTGATAATCCGGATAATAACTGGTACAGACTCGTTCGCAGTCTCTGGGACGATCTTGACCGGGAGGTTCTCAAAACTATATTTGAGAATTTGATCATCAACTCTTTCCTGATCGGAAACAGGGTAGAAGTTGAGAAGAGCCAAGAATACGACTGCAACGTACCCTGGGCGATTTTGATGGATCCTACTTCTGCCTGTAACCTGCACTGTACAGGCTGCTGGGCAGCTGATTACGGCAACAAATTGAATATGGATTATGACACACTTGATTCCATTATTATGCAGGGAAAAGAACTCGGCTGCTACATGTATATCTATTCGGGCGGTGAGCCCATGGTGCGCAAGAAGGATCTTATCAGGCTTTGTGAAGCACATGATGATTGCCTCTTCCTCGCCTTCACGAATGGAACACTGATTGATGAAGAGTTTGCTGATGAGATGCTAAGGGTTAAAAACTTTATTCCGGCAATTAGCATTGAAGGTTTCGAGGAGGCGACAGACTCCCGTCGTGGCGAAGGAACCTATAAAAAAGTAATTCGAGCTATGGAAATTCTCCGGAAGAAAAAATTACTCTTTGGTGCCTCCTGCTGTTATACCAGAACTAATACGGACAGTATCGCCAGTGAAGAATTTATAGATGCACTCGTTAATTGGGGCTGTAAATTCGCCTGGTTTTTCACTTATATGCCGGTTGGTGTCAATGCGGTTACTGAACTGATAGCGAGTCCGGAACAGCGTGAACAAATGTACTATGCCCTCCGGGGTTATCGCAAGACTAAATCGATTTTCACCATCGATTTCTGGAATGATGGTGAATACATTAACGGTTGTATTGCCGGCGGCAGATACTACTTGCATATCAGCGCTAATGGCGACATTGAGCCCTGCGCTTTTATCCATTATTCAGATTCAAATATTCATGAGAAAACCTTGCTTGAGGCCTACCAGTCACCTCTCTTTCAAGCCTACCGCCAGAATCAACCATTTAATGAGAATATGTTGAGGCCCTGTCCCTTACTCGACAATGTAGGAGCTCTGACAAAGATGGTCACTGCGACAGATGCGAAGTCGACCGATCTGGAGTCGCCGGAAGATGTCCATGATCTCTCAGCCAAGACTGTTGATGCGGCCAATAACTGGGAAGCCGTGGCGGACAAACTGTGGGAAAAAACACAAGCAGAACAGAAAGAAAAAGTTTAGCTCGTATAATTCGCCTTGTATTCCGGCCGGAAAAAAAGACCGTCTTCAGGCAGACGGTCTTTTCTTATAAAAATATCAGATAATCAATAAAGTTTTTAGAGTATGCCTAGGGCAATTTCCATCATATTGGTAAAGCTCTTTTCACGCTGCTCTGCAGTGGTCTCCTTATACTCATAAATCGTATCGGAGACAGTGAGCAGACAGGCGCCTTGCTTGCCTGTGATCTTAGCATTGTGGAAGAGGGCAAAACTCTCCATCTCAACACCCAGACAGTGGTGGTCTGCAAGCAGCACTTCCCACAAGGGGCGTTCTCCTTCTGCATCAGGCTCATAATAAAAGACGTCACTGGAATAAGTCCTGCCCTCAAATACAGTGATGTTCAGATTTTTAGCGCTTTGACGCAGTTTTTCTGTCAGTTCCGGGCTGGCAGTCAGGATTTTTCCGTCAAAGCCGGACTGCATCTTGGCGTAAGTAGCATCGGAGTAAGCGTCCGTGACGAGCATGACGTCAAACAAATCCAGCTTTTCATCATAAGCGCCGCAGCTTCCCACCCGGATAATATTGTCGACATCGTATTCGGTAAAGAGCTCATAAGAATAGATGCCGATGGAAGGCTGCCCCATGCCGCTGCCCATGACGGAGACAGGTTTTCCCTTATAAGTGCCGGTGTAACCCAGCATGCCGCGAACTTCGTTAAATAAACGCGGATTATCCAGGAAGTTTTCAGCAATGAACTTTGCCCGCAAAGGATCCCCCGGCATTAATACAGTCTTGGCTATATCGCCCTTTTCAGCAGAATTGTGAGGTGTTGACATTAGTTTTCTCCTTTTCCTAAATTATATCAGTCCGATAAATAGCTATCTGATTCTCATTATAAACATAGATACTGAGGATTGGCGATGGAAAATACTAAAGTTGCTTTTTTTGCAGTTGGCTTTCTGCTAATACCGGTCTGTCTGAAAAACCCGAGTGATCCGGCCGGACATTACAAAGTCACATTTGTTCGTTTTAGCTGCCGCTAATGTTCTGGACAGCTAAACACTTCACTACTATTATGACAGTTGCCGTATGTTTGTCTATGGAGGAAGATATGAAAATTAAAAAATACCCTGAGACTGTTCTGATTATTGCCTTACTGGCAATATTTTCTATGAGTTTTTTATTAACCGGCTTTACTGCGAATGCTGCAGGCAAAGCTGATGAAATCGTTGTATTGGGGGCGGGTTTAAATGAATCCCAAAGGATACAGACGCTGGAATTACTAGGAGTGGATCCGGAATCGGGTCAGACTGTTAACATGGTGACCGGTGCTGATGCAGAGCGTTATATCGGCGTAAAATATTCTGATACTGCCATGATTTCATCGGTTAAGGTAGAGTTCCTGGATAAAAACAATGGTGTCAGCACTGAAATTGTAACTCCGGACAGAATCAGCAAGGTCAAGTCTTACCAATACTCAAATGCTGCTATCACTGCAGGCATATATGACACACTTATAGTTGTCGCTGCAGTTAGTCCTGTCACAGGCAATTCAGCACTGACCGGTGTTTATAAAGCTGCGGAGATCTATGGTGTAGAACTGGATGCAGACAAGCTGGAGGCCGGCAATGACGAACTGATAACAGTCCAGATCATCGAGGACAATAACGCCGGCAATGCTGACTACGATTCAGAAGAGTTTTCCAAAGCCCTTACGGAGATAAAAGGGCAGATTGCTGAGCTGGTGGAAAAAGAGGGCAAGGACAATGTCACCATAGAGGAGATTACAGTGATCGTAAACAATGTCCTCCAGCAGTACAATATCAATATTTCCCAGGCGGATATCGACCGTCTGACTTCGACTCTGGAAAAATTCAAAAACACAATCAGTGCTGAAGATGTGCAGAAAATACTGGAGCAGTTACAGACATTTGGTGAAAAGACCTGGGGTATGGCGCTGGACTTAATAGACCGTGCCAAGGCAGAGGGCTGGTGGCAGCAGCTGGTCGATTTTTTCAGGAAGCTCTTTGAAGTAATCGCAGACTTCTTCAGGCGTGTATTTAGCCACAATTAAATGAGCAGTCCATCTTACATGATAAAGAGCCTGACCTTTGCCGGATCAGTGCTAAAGCTGATCCGGCAAAGCTGAATTGTTATTCTCTTTAAACAAAACTACCCACAGGGGGTAGGGTGAAAGCTGGTCAAATCCAATATAATACTGGGGCAAAGTCATTAGTATAGCGAAATTCAGAGGTCTTACGTGAAGAAAATCGGATTTGTAACGACAAATAAAGTGCTGGCTCAAAGTCTGGCTGCTTCACTCGAAAACCACCCCGACCTGATGCTGGAACCTTTCCTGCTTTTGAACCCTCAACAGGTGCTTCTTGATGCCGATCTGGCAAAACTTGACATTGCTCTCCTTGATATTACAGATCTGAGTACCAGGCTTAATGAAAAAACTTGCACACTCTGTCTCAAACTGCGGCAGACTGTTCCCGGCTGTCGCTTGTTACTCCTTGTGTCTCAGGATAATATTAAGGGGAGGGAGATGGCAATTGATGCCATAAAAAACAAGACGGCTGACGATTTTGTTTTTTATGACACATCGCTGGATTACCTTTTTGCTAAACTGGCAGCTATGTGATTTTAATCAGGCACACATAGGAGGAGGCGTTTGTCTGGAAAAAGGACTAGCAAAGCTTATTTGCCGTATTGCAGTGTGGGCAATTATTGCAACGCTATTTTTTTCTCTGGTCTCCTGCGGTGAAAATAAAAAGAGCCAAAATACCGATCAGGCTAAGATACTCTACACTTCAGATGCGCCCCCATCATATGCCGCTGTTATCTCCGAAATACTTCCTTCCTACAGTTTGCAGCAAGCAGAAAAAGGAAATTCTATATTTTCTTACATTAACAAAAACTATGCTGCAGACGCTTTTGATGTGCAGGCATTTAAGGCAGTCGAGACCGGCGTAGCCAGCCACTGGTATCCTCAATATCTGGCTACCGTTGTCATAGCAATTGACCGTGGTCTGACGGATGTGGAAATTTCCGGCTGGCTGGATTTGTTGACGGCCGGGGAGGATGTTGCTGTTACGGATGAGCAACCGCATCTGCAGCTAATAATGTCGGCTATTTCCTACGGTTTGGAAGGTGTCGACTTCAGTCTTGACAGCGCAGCTGATTTGTTGCGGGGACTCCGGCAGAAGGAACACCTGCTTCTGAATACTTTTACTGCCCCTTTCATAATTTGCTTTGACTACCAGGCGGCTGCACTTATAAAGAGCGGGTATGAGCTGGAAATACTGCTGCCTCAGGAAGGTACTCTTACTTTTGAAAAAGGTATCCTCTCAAATGAAGAGCTGAGTTTCAGGGGAGATGAAGAAGCTGCTTTGCTGTCTGCGGGTTTTGTTTTGCGGAATGGAGACTTTGACAGCAAGTATTACCCAAAAGCAAATTATGCATCTGCCTTGCAACTGGCTGATTACAGCCATTTGAGCCAGGTAAGTCAGGATGTAGTTAAAGTATTTCGGCGCAGTGTTCTCCGCACGCGTCTGTTTAGCTCTGCGGATAACCGTGAACATCAGTTGCTTCCTTTGCTTTATATCATCTTTGTTGTCGTGTGGCTGGCTTCCATAATCAGCCGCGCCATGCGCCGGCGTATGAAGCGGATCTTACTCTTAATAGGCATAGTTCTATTGGGCTGGACTATAGTGCGTCTGGTAAAATATCAGATTCCCACCAGTGTTTTAAATCGCTACCTTTGGTACGGATATTACATCTTCCAGATGGCTTTGCCGATATTGCTGCTCTGGCTGGTCTGGCGGAGCGATAAGATGGATGATCAGCCGGCAAGCAATAAAGCTTTAACAGCCCTGACTGTCTGGAATACAGTTCTGGTTGCTTTTGTGCAGACAAATGATTTGCATAATTGGGTATTTCGATTTGATTTGAGCAGCCCGACCTACACAGCTGACTATTCTTATGGTCCTGTTTTTTACATCATCACTCTTACCTGGATTGCAGAATTAATTGCTGCTATTGCCATGTTATTATTCAAAAGCAGTAAGTTGCCCCGCAAAAGAGCCTTCATCTTTCCCCTGGTTTTTTGCTTGATTATGCTTGTATATTCAGTTGGCTATACTTCGCGTGTGCCAATTTTCTGGGAGAGTGATTACACAACGGTCGTAGGCATGCTAAGTTTGTTATTTTTGGAGATTAGTATGCAAAGCGGCCTGGTACAGGTTAATAATAAGTATTCAGACCTTTTTACACATTCGCCTCTCAACATGCAGATTCTGAATAGCAAGAGAAAGCTGGTTTTGGCATCCGCCCATGCCCCGAAACTTGATTTGAAATTGCAACAGGCTGCTCTGGCTGCTTATCCTGAGGCTGTTCGGGCAGATAAGGATACTCTGCTTTTCTCCAAAAAAATAGATGGAGGTTATGCCCAGTGGCAGGAAGATATCAGCAGTTTGAATTTCCTGCATCAGCAAATAGAAGAATCAATGAAAAAGCTGGAGCTGGCCCATGCAGTTTTGGAAGAAGAGGAAAAGATCCGACTGGAGCTGGATGAAGAAAGCGCCAAGATTCAGGTGATGACTGAGCTCGAATCAGAAATAGCAGCAGATCTGCTGCGGCTTTCCTCAATGATAGAAAGTCTGCCGGTCTCGGATCAGGAGTCCAGAGAAAGCGGCCGCATAGCCTTGCTTCTCTGCTTTGTAAAAAGAAGCAGCAACCTTTTTTTCCGCAAGCAGGAAACGAACTTTATATCAGCCGGTGAGCTGACAGCTTATGTTGATGAGTTGGCGGAGATTGCTCAATATTTCGGGATAAAAATTCTGGTTAACAGTGCAATAAAGGAGACAATACCGGTCTTGCAGGCCCGTTCTCTATATGAGTTTGCCTACTCGGTAGTAGACTGGGCAGCTCAGACGGAAAATCCACACTTACTATTGCAGCTGCTAACGGAGAAAGATCAGACTCTACTGCGGTTTATAGCTTCAGAAGATCTGCGCTCATATGAACCGGGAAGAGAACTGCAGGCTGAGATCAGCTCAGCAGCCGGCAGTTTTGCCTGTAAAGATCTGGACGGAGCAGTGGGCATCACTCTTGTTTTCCCCCGGGGAGGTGTGTGAAATGACAGGGTTTTTTGTCTGGCCGGATGCAGTACGCTACCTGCTTATCCTTTTGCTTGCATTCAGCGTGCTCTCGCAAACAATACTTACAATCCTGAGTTTTCTCAGATATCCACGGAAATTCAGTTTGATCCTGGAAAATTTTCTGGAATCTTTTGTGCTTTTCGGAATAGTAGTATTCACTCTCATGTACGGACAGATGATCCACTCTTTTTTTACTATGATAATTGTTCCCACAGGATATGAAATTTTACGTATTGCAAGCTTTTCCCTGATTACATTGACCATACTGCTGGCCGCACTGATGGTAAAGAACTTTTATTCACTAGCTCTGATTCTGCTGTTTATGCTCTTGCTGCCTCCTTTCGAGTTAATCCTGACCAGAAGCTTTCCCTATCTGTTTTTTGCAGCGATCCTGATCCTGCTCGCTCGCAGTATTATTATTTCTTTCCGGAGACTAAAGGAAATGCGCGGGACTATCACAGCTTCATCGATTAAAAATACGATCGATTCCATACATACCGCTGTTCTATTTAGTGAGTCTGACGGTCTCATCCTGCTGATGAATGAGCAGATGCTTTACTTGATGAATGTTATTAGCGGAAAGCTGCAACGTAATGCCAAAGAGTTTTATCAATTTCTGACTGCAGGCGAGCTAGGGCCAGGTATGCACAGAGAAGAGTTTGAAGGGCAGCTTGTCCTGTATCTGCCGGATGCGACAGCCTGGATCTTCAGCTTAAGCAAGCTGGAAATCAAAGCTAA
>DIRJ01000050.1:5118-11427 GCA_002427505.1 Mageeibacillus sp. UBA5439 | reverse complement strand
TAAAAGGCGGTCATTTGGATCGAGCCATTGTGAGCGGGACGGCTGAGATTTTTATCAATATAATTGCAAAAACAACAGGCGGTCTAGATCGTGAGAAATCCCCTGAAACCGGTATCAATGAATTGAGATTTAACTAAAACCGTGCCAATACCTTAGTCCAAGTCATCGGGACAGATGGACTCTAAATATCCAAAGCCGGTGCTGAAGAACTTGCTCTCCATGGCGGCTTCCTGTTCTCGCAGCAACTCTGTTGCCTGGCTTTCGAGGCTGTCAATGTAGTGGACAATAACGGCCGCCACTGTCGTGGGTCTATCGCCATACTCGCCGTGATGTCCGGCGATGACGGCCTGGACTTGTCGATAGAACTGTTCGCTGTAAGAGTCAATTATGCGCTCACGGTACTTCACCAAGAACTCAATCCCGCGGACACGGTGATTGGCATACCAGTGCTCGCTCATGGAAAGGGCATCGTATTCGAATACCTTGCCGATATCATGCGCAACAACGCTAAAGGTCATGAGGTCGACGGAAGGTAGTAGCTCTTTGTTGTTGTCCAGTAAAGCGATCAGAATGCGCAGCATCTTGCTACTGTGATTCCAGAGGCCACCAATCAGATTGTCGTGATGCTTGATGGCAGCTCCTTCTGTAAAAAAGCGACCCTCGAGTTCGGGATCGTTCACTACGTCGTCGATCAGTTTCCTGCAGGCATCTGAGAGACCTCGTGCCTGGAGTTGCTCCAAAGCTTCAGTCCATTTGCTTTCCAGTTCTTCCTGAGGGATGCAATCCTGAAAATCTTCTTCGCTGACGGCGTTGTCCACATACAAGTCGATGGAACGGATATTTATATAAGAAAAACTCTTGTACTCCTGTCCTAGGGTATCAGCACGGTAGATGCCTTTGCCATGCGCACGCAGGATTTCCAGCACGTCGTCATCCCAGGAACGAAATTGCACTACTTTGCCTTTATACATCAAATCACCCAAGATGTAATCTTTACGCCCCGGTCGCACCTGCGGATCGGAGTTGACGTAGATAAGACCTGAGGAGGTTCTGCCGTTAAGGATAGCCTCGTTGAGATTGATAATTTGCACTTCTTGTCCTCACTTATTTAGAGCACTGTCTCTCACAGTGCATTTACGGATATCTAATTGTTTCAATTCTATCTTAAATAGGAATGCTTGCCAAAAGTATTAATCACTGTCAGGAAGCAATGATAGGATGTAGTAAAGCAGTTTTTGCAGAAAGGAAAGATATATGAATTGTTTAGACGCAATAAGACAACGTAGTAGTTGTCGTGATTTTTCAGACAAAAAGGTTTCAGAAAAAGACGTGGAGCTCTTGCTCGAGGCAGCCTTGGCATCACCTACAGCAGTCAATGCCCAATCACTGCGCTTTGCACTGATTACTGATGAAGATCTCATTCAGAAAATTTCGGATGCTTCCTATGAACTCATGGATGAAGTCACCTTGGAGCGGATGAGAGCTCGCAAGGCAATAAACCTCTTCTATGGAGCACCCTTGCTGCTGGTAATTTCTTCCGTGCCTTCACGCTGCTCTGATATTGATGCAGGTATTGCAGCGCAGTCGGTCTGCTTGACGGCAGAACAGTTGGGCCTTTCTTCTTGCATCATAGGTCTGAGTCGCTCCGCCTTTGCGGAAGACAATCCTAAGCACATGCGACAGGTTTTGGGCATGGAAGAGGATGAACGTTTCATCGTCTCTGTGGCTATCGGCTATGCCCAAAGCAGGAAAGAACCGCACGAACTAACTTGGGAGCATGTGCGCAGGTTTTAGTATTGCTCTAGTTTTTTACTCAGGTCTGAACTGAAATACAGATCATTGCCAACGGCTCCCGTATCGTAAGCAATGCCCAAGGGGAGAAAGAGATTATTCTCAATCAGAAAAATGTTCAGATCCTGCAGACGCGGGATAATAGATGCAAAGTTTAGGGCGTCATTTCTGCACTGTTGCAGTAATTGGCGCCCACTTTCCGCCGCGTAATCACTACTGTCTGCCAAGTCGCTGTCCGGTTCTAATCCCGGCCAGAGCTGCAAGCGGGAAATCAATTGAGCTATATTCTCGTCCGGCAATGATTCCATGTAAATAAGGTCATAGTCCTGATTCTGGAGTCGCAGCTGCCATTCGTTTACGCTGACCTCTCTGGCTGTGACAGTAAGTCCGTTCTCTTCTAAAAGGCTTGCTGCTTGGCGACACACGCTAGTAAGCTCAGTCGAGATAATAGGGTAGTAAAAAACGAGTTCCACAGTTTCCCCATTCTCATCAAGAATAATTCCTGTTTGCGGATCCCGCTCCCAGCTAGATTCTTCCAAATAGCTATTCGATACCTGAGGCGAGGTGTCGGGCAAAAGTTGGTAATCTGTTCTTGTCAGCGTGTGGGGCAGAATCGAAGGTAGCGTGAGCTGATTTCCGGCAGGTAGAGCCACAATGTTAGGCACGTTGGGGTAGAGGCTTTCCTGCGCATCATCCAATCTGAGCAAAATGCTCTGGATATATTTACGGGTTGCAATCTCTTCGAGCTGCGAGAGAGGATTAAAAGCTATACCTAAACGCTTTTCTTTGGCTGCAAGGGTATAGATGCTGTCGCTCGTTTCTGCTTCCCAAAAGGGCAAGTTGCCAAATGTTTCCAGATAGTTTTCCCGGGACTCATCAGGATGAGTCGCTTCGGGACGAAGCAGGAGATCTAAATCGCTATGTGCTAGAGCTGCCAGAGCAAGCTCGCCTATTTGGTATTTGTGATAAATAAGATATTCGGGATAGTCATCAAAAGCTGAGGCATCAGCATTTTCAGATAGTTGGGAAAATTTTTCCAAAATTACCACAAAATTATCTTGCCGCACAAGCCGGTAAGGCCCGCTGCCGATAGTAGGGAGAGGTGACAGTTCCTGCAAAACACTCAAGTCGCTGTTGGCAGGCAAACGCGCTCCCCACAGCTGATAAGGCAGGATATAGACTCTTTCCAGACAATCTAGGAGGGTAACGATAGCATCTTCATCCACTAGGGTGATTTCGACTGTGTAATTATCGGACATAGAGTAAGATTGCACAGCTTCATCTAACAAGCGTCCCAAGACGTGGCCTGCAGATTGGTAAAGTTCAAAAGTCTGCACGATATCATTTGCTGCCAGATTAAAACCGTTATGGAAAGATATGTCGTTGTAAAGATGCAAGACCAGTTCTCGCCCCCTAAGGTCAATGCTTTCCACAATACCGGACTCGTAAATGCCGTTGCTTTTGTTATAGTTCAGTAGCGTTTCGTAAATGAAATTGTAAGGTTTGAAAGTGTCGTTTGATTCTTCATTGAGGAAAGGATTTAAAGACAAATCATCAATTTCAGCATAGGCTATTGAGAAGCGATCCTCGCGCTCATCCGGCAGACCGACATAAAAACTTGCTTCGATTACGTCGTTGTCCAGATTAGGTAGGCTTGGTTCACCGCCTGTGCTTGTTCCTTCAGTAATGGTCGGCTCCTCGCTAGCAGGAGGAGACGATTCGTTACAGGCAGGCAAGAGATTTAGGGCAAAGATTAGGAGCAAGAGGAAACTTGCGAGCTTGCTTGCCAGCGCAAGGCCAGTCATAGATTTAGTCTTTTGACGTAGTTTACACTTCATGTGCTTTATTTTATCATGATCCACAGGACTTGGCATTCGCGTAGAAGAAGTAGCTTTTTGTCATTGGCACGGCTATACGCAGAATAAAGGCGAATTGCTTAAAGCAAGAGAAAGTGACTCATGCAGAAATCTAGATCTCTAGTTGGAAATATTATAAGAATAATCGGAAAGATTATTAAGGTCATCCTGATCACAGTTGTCGTGCTCATTCTATTAGCAGTGCTGACAGTTTTCTCAGTAGATCGTTGGGTTGCTTGGAAGGGCGGAAGGGCCATCATGGAAAGCGAAGAACTGGAGCCCCCTTATGATGCCATAATTGTCCTGGGTGCTCAGGTGCTCAATAATTCCTATCCCAGCGTTATGTTGCAAGACCGCTTGGACAGTGCCGTTGAACTCTATCAAGCAGGATTTTCCGACCGTATTCTTGTGACGGGGGATCATCGGGAAGATAATTATAACGAAGTGAGGGTCATGGGTCGTTATTTGCTGGAGCAAGGTATCCCGGATGAAGTGATTTTCATGGACCATTACGGCCTTGACACTTATGACTCTATCTATCGCTCACATCACGTTTTCGAGATTGAAAAGGCAATCGTGGTCACACAGACTTTCCACCTTCAGCGAGCCCTTTACATCGCCCGCTCTCTAGACTTTGACTATCATGGTTACGCCTCGGACGTACGGAATTATCAATCATCCACATATACCTTTTTACGGGAATACGGAGCTAGATTAAAAGCGGTCTACGAAGTTAAGAGTGACGCTTTGCCCACCCGCTTAGATCCCGTTATGCCCATTTCCGGCGATGGCAGAGACACGCGTGAAGCTTGGGGTGAACCGTGGTCCGGTTAAATTTGCTTTTTCGCAATTATAATTAGCTCCGCTCTTTACGTTATATGCTAAGATTAGCTTATGTGTCTGCTAGACAGAAAAAGAGCTTAAGGATACATATCTATTCTCAATTAATTTAAGGAGAACGAACACCTATGAAAAAGAAGCTTCTACTACTCATTCTGGCATTGTCATTATTCTTGAGTACAGTAAGTGCTTGCGCCAAAGATCCGGCAGATATTTTGAACCCGGAAAGTAAAAAGACAGAAACCGAGACGGGAGATGTCGATCCTCCTGATCAGACTGATCCGGATGAATCTACCGACCCGGTCGAAACTGGAGACGAAACAAAAATTCCGAATACTTCGCAGTCAAGCAGCACAACTACCCAGCCTACAGAGCCGAGAGTAGAAGATCCTGAAGATGTTGAGGGTACGCCCAGTTTCAACCAAGGCATCATGATTATGAATGATCGCATCATGGAACTCTTCGGCCTGAACGAAACAGGAATTTCCAACTATTCAGCACGAATTAATAAACTTCGCGACAATTTGCCTGCAACGGTTAGTTTGTACAGCATGATTGTTCCCACTTCGAGCGAATTTTATACTCCGGCCGATTACCATACCGGCAGTCACTCCCAACGCACAGCCATTAATATGATTTATGACGGCTTAAAGGACAACATCATCCCAATAGACGCCTATGATCAAATGCTGCAGCATTACGAAGAATATATTTATTTTAAAACAGATCACCACTGGTCCGGTCTCGGAGCCTATTATGGTTACGTCGCGTTTTGTAAAGATTCCGGCCAAGAAGCTTTGCCGTTGAGCGAGTATGAAGAACACGACCTCGGCCCCTTCTATGGTTATCTATATTCTTATGGTGAAGGCAAGGCTGCGATAAAGGCGGACAACGTAACCGTCTACCGTCCGAAAGATTATGAAGCTAGTGCTTGGGTTTATCCTGACTCGGTCAAGTCCGGGGGCTATCAGATGCATTTGTTGGCCACCACTTGGAATCCCGACAGCAATGAGAAATACATGGCCTTCTCCGGCGGCGATGCTCCTCTAATGCAGATAACGAGCGGTGTCAAAAATGGCAAGAAGATTCTAGTTATTAAGGACTCTTATGCAAAAGCGCTTCTGCCACATTTAGCAAATAATTACGAATATGTCTACGAGGTAGATCCACGCCACTTCAAGGGCAGCGTTCCTCAGTTTGTCAGCTCAGAAGGAATTGATGAGGTATTGGTCACCAATTACGCACTAGCAACTGCGAACCCTACCTGGACGGCAGGTTTTGATCAAATCATACAACCTTAGGTTTTTCTATATTTAGCCGTAAAAAAACCACGTTAGAGCAAATCTCCAGCGTGGTTTTTTGATGACTGTTATATCTGAAAATTATTAAATTTTGAATGCCGAAAGATTGATCTATCAGAAGAAGGAACTAGTTTGCAGTTGATTCATTTTCCCAGATTAAGTCCTGATTGCAGTAGACACAGCGTCTCAGGGTATATACAGGGACGTAGCTGACGAGCTTCTTGCAATTAGGGCACAAATAAGCATCCGATTTAGTTTCCTGAACCGAATTCTTTCGCAAAGCTCCATACTTCATGCGACGTCTGGTTGTAGTTGTTTTTATTAGGTTCATTATTATCAGCCTCCACAACCTATTATACCACAAGCTTGGAAGCGCCTTAGAGCATGCATTACGGCAATCACAGCGAAACTAGAGGCCGGGGAGTAAAGCGGTGGCAATGAGGAAGTAAACCATTAAGGCCGTCAAATCCACCAAGGTCGTTATGAATGGCGTTGCCATAATTGCAGGATCGATATTCACC
>DIRJ01000050.1:0-4912 GCA_002427505.1 Mageeibacillus sp. UBA5439 | reverse complement strand
AAAAATGACAATCCGTAAAAAATTGATAATAGCCAGAGCGAGTCCCAGAAGTATTCCCACACGGAATTCTTTCCAGATGACTTTAGCGATATCGCGGAAATTAATTTCACCCACCGCCATACCACGGATAATCAAAGTGCTGCTCTGGGCGCCGACGTTTCCTCCTGCTGCGGTCAGCATGGGCACAAAGCTGAAGAGGATCGGATAAAGCAGAAGAGCGCCTTCGAAATTCTGGATGATCAGGCCTGAAAAAATGGCCGAAACCATCAGGATCAGAAGCCAGACGATGCGATTGCGACCCATGTTCCAAATGCTGCTTTTCATATAGGCTGTTTCATAGGGTCCGACTGCAGCCATCTTGGCGAAGTCTTCCGTGGTCTCGGCTTGAATAACATCAACAGCGTCGTCTACGGTGATAATTCCGACCAGTCTGTTTTCAATATCCACAACCGGTACGGCGAGGAAGTCATACTTGTGAAAAAGCAAAGCTACATTTTCCTGATCATCACTGGTGTGCGCGCTGATTACATCTGTATCCATCAGGTCAGCAATAATTTCAGAATCGTCAGCTAAGAGCAGTGTTTTGACAGAGATGACACCTTCAAGAATGCGGCTCGGGTTAGTAACATAGCAGGTATAGATGGTCTCCTTATTGTGGCCGAACCGTCGCAAGTATTCTAAAGACTCGCCTACTGTCATGTTTTTGCGGAAACTGGTATATTCAGTCGTCATTATGCTGCCGGCCGAATTCTCCGGATACTGCAAAATGCGATTGATCGTTTGTCGTTTTTGTGGGCTAGTCAGACGCAGAACACGCGTGACCAGGTTCGCAGGCATTTCTTCTAGGAAGTCGACGGCGTCATCTACGAAAAGCTCGGCCACAAGTTGTGTGGTCTCTGCATCTGAAAAGGCGTGCGCCACGTTGTATTGCGCTTCCGGCGATAAGTGGGCAAATACTTCAGCCCCCATGTCCTTGGGCAACATGCGGAATACCAGAGCGATTTTTTCGTCGGATAATGTGTCCAGAAAGTTTGCGATGTCGACTTCATTGTCGTCTTCCAGCTCTGCACGCAGTTTAGGGAAATTTTGCAGCTCCAAAAGCTCCGTCAGGTATTGGATATACTCTCTGTCGTCATATTTGCGGTTTTCAAATAGTTGAGTCTGCTTTTGATCTGCCATTTTGCTACCACCTAAGTATTGAAGTTTATTAATTTATGAAAAAAGCCTGCCGAACTTAATTATGCGGCAGGCTTTCTGATAAAACGCTTCAGCAATCTCTTATCTGCGAATTGCGATGCATTCAATCTCAACCTTACCGTTCTTGGGCAAAGTTTTGACAGCAAAGCACGCTCGAGCAGGGTAAGGGCTGGGGAAATAATCTCCGTATAGCTCGTTGACGACAGCGAAGTCAGCCATGTCTGCTAATAAGACTGTTGTTTTTACGACATCGGCTGCAGACGATCCTGCTGCCTTTAAGATGGCGTCGAGGTTATTCAGAGCCAGTTTGGTCTGCTCTTCTACTGAATCAGGCATTTCGCCTGTCTCGGGATTTATTCCCAGTTGCCCGGAAACAAACAGCAGCTGATCAGCGCATACTGCTTGGGAGTAAGGCCCAATTGCAGCGGGAGCTGCGTCGGTATTAATGATGTCTCGTTTCATGAGTACGCCTCCTGTTTTAATATACTTAAGTTTAGCACAGCCCTTACGGCCTGAGCGTGTATAGATGCGGCCTGTTACTCGAATTTGAAGAGTGCTTCTCGGACTATTTCTGCCACTGTCGGATGGGGGAAGATAATCCTTTTCATCTCGGTCAGTGTCATTTTTTCTTCAATCATGACACCAAATGCCAGAATGATTTCCGAAGCGTACTGACACATCAGGTGTACTCCGGTCAAGGTGTCCGTATCAGCATCGAGGATGACCTTACAGATGCCGGTGCCGCGCTCGGTTTCAGCAACGTAACGACCGGAGAAAGCCATAGGCAATTCAACTATCTTAGGATTCCGACCTGCGTCTTTCATTTCTTGTTCAGTCTTGCCGACCCAAGCGACTTCAGGATCAGTGTAAATAACTGAAGGGATAGCTGCGGTGCTCATGTGGTCTTCATTTCCCAGAATGTTGTTGACGGCTATTTCGCCTTCGCGGTAAGCGACGTGAGCCAGCATATATCCGCCGAGGACATCGCCAACGGCGTAGACGCCAGGGACAGCAGTCTCACATTTATCGTTGACCACAACAGCGCCACGCTCCACTTCAACAGCCAGATTTTCAAGGCCAAAGCCCTTCGTGACGGGTCTGCGTCCTGTGGAAAGCAAGATTTTGTCGCCACTTACAGTCTGTGTTTGGCCGTCCTTTTCAAAAGTGACATCATTTCCGGAGACGGACATTACTCTGGCGTTTAAGTGGAATTCCATGCCTTGCTTCTCGTAGACTTCTTGGAGGAGTTTTCCGATATCAGGATCGACATTGCCTGCGATATGATCCAGCATTTCGACTACAGTTACCTTACTACCCACTGTCTGATAATAGCAGGCCATCTCCAAGCCTATGACGCCGCCGCCGATGACGACAAGTCTTTCAGGGATTTCATCTAAGTCAAGGATTTCGCGATTTGTTATTACTGTAGATCCTAAATGTTCTTTAACGCCTTCAATAGGGGGGATTAGAGGTTCAGATCCTGTGGCAATGATCAAATGCTTTCCGGAGTATGTTTCTCCTGCTGCCGAAACTGTGAATCTTCCCTCATCCGCTGATTCTATAACAGCCGCTGCGGAAACGACTTCTACATCAGAAGCCTTCATTGTCATGCCGATGCCGGCTACTAGCTTTTTGACTACACGCTTCTTGCGCTTCAGTACTCTGGATTGATCATAAGATACATTCTCAGAGCTGACACCGAAGGCTTGGCTGTCTTTCGCATGGCTGTAGAGTTTGGATGAGTTTAGAAATGTTTTAGAGGGGATGCAGCCTTCGTTCAGGCAAACGCCGCCGAGGGCATTTTTTTCGAATAAGGCGACTTTCAGTCCGGCTTGACCGGCTCTCTCAGCTGCTATGTAGCCGCCGGGACCGCCGCCGATGATCAATACGTCGTACATTGTTATTCTCCTTTTACGTTAGTTCACGTCTCTGCTAGATGCAGAGACGTGATTGTATTAGTTTTTTATATTCTAACGTATCAGGCCGAATGTATCACGCTTTAACGGTCTTCGCGATAATAGTTAAGTCCGGTGCCTGCAGGAATGCTGTGTTCTTTGCTCTGTCTCATACTGGTGAAAATCAGAACCAAGATCGTAACAATGTACGGAAGTGAAATGTAAATTTGTGTCGGTAAGCCCTTGATCGGGAAGTACATATACATGACGTCGAGTCCACCAAAGATAATGGCACAGTATATGGCACGTAAAGGACTCCAGGTTGCAAAGATGACGAGAGCTATTGCGAGCCAGCCGTAGCCGGAAACACAGTCAGTTGCCCAGATGCCGTTCTGACCGACCATGGCCATGTACATTCCGCCCAGTCCGCCTAAGCCGCCACCTATTAGAGTGGCTCCATAGCGATAGCGCGAAACACTGATACCGGCTGTATCGGCAGTAGCGGGGTCTTCTCCAACTGATCGTAACATGAGACCTTTACGTGTATGGTTCAAAAACCAGCCCATGACCAGAGCGAAGACGATAGCTAAGTAAACCATCCAGTTATAACTGAACAAGAGCGGTCCGACAACGGGGATGTCTTTCAGGGCTGCAAAAGGTGCATAGTTGAAGATGGCTGTTGTATCTTTAGAAACTGCAACATAGCCACCGGCCTGATTGCCTAAGTGTTCGCCAAAATATTTGGCAAAGCCTGTTCCGAAGATAGTCAGGGTAAGACCGGTTACGTTTTGGTTGGCACGTAGTGTGGTCGTCAGGATTGAATAAATTAAGGAACCCAAAAGACCCAGAAGGAAAGCAATAACAAAACAGGCAACAGCAGCGATGGCGCCACCGCCGAACCATTGCTCGAAATACCAAGCTGCGCCTAAGCCGCCAATAGCACCCATGTACATAATGCCTTCGACACCTAAGTTGAGATTGCCTGACTTTTCAGTCAGTATCTCTCCGCTGGTTGCCAATAGAAGTGGAGTTCCGGAACGAACAGCTGCGTTTAGCAGGTTAATAAGAGTTTGCATAACTTACGCCTCCTCCTGTGTTTGTGAGCTACCGCGGAAAATCAGCTTGTATTCAATAAAGAAATCTGTAGCCAGCATGAAGAAAAGAATCAGGCCGGTAAGCAGATCCGCAGCTGATGCAGGTATGCGCATTTGTGACTGAATAGCCAGAGAGCCTCTTTGCAAGACTGCGATGAACATCGCAACAACGATCATAGCAAAAGGGTTTAGCTTAGCCAGCCAGGCAACCGTGATAGCCGTAAAACCTACTCCGCCGGAAGTGCTTTGTGTCAGGGTGCCGTCAGCACCTGCGACTTGCATAAAGCCCACAAAGCCGCAAAGAGCACCTGATAAAGCTACTGTCCTGACTTGAATTCGGTTGGTGCTCATTCCCGCATAACGAGCAGTGTTAATGGAGTCACCTACAACGGATATTTCGTAACCTTGCTTCGTTTTGTTCAAATAGAGGTAAACTAGAACAGCAATTAGTAAGGCAAAGATCCAGCCAATATGTATTCCAAACACAGTTGGCAAAGCAGCGCGGTCGCTAATATCTCTAACGATGGGGAAGTTAGATCCCGGAGCTTTCCATGCGCTTTGATGCTGCAAGAAGGTCAATAAATTAATAGCGATGTAGTTAAGCATCAATGTGAATAAGGTCTCGTTGGTGCCCCACTTCGCCTTGAAAAAGCCGGGAACTGCTGCGAAAATTCCACCGCCGATCACGGCAGCTATTGTCATGACGATCAGCAAGGGGACTCCGGA
>DIRJ01000036.1 GCA_002427505.1 Mageeibacillus sp. UBA5439 | reverse complement strand
AAATCAGCCCACAGCCCATGTGCAGTCGAAAGCATGCCTCCCCCGGTTCCGGAAAAGACCAGTGATCCTATAGTATCACCTTCCAGCCGCACCTGATTCATGATCCCCCCCACAGCGGCCAGAGGATTGGTCTCTGCCAGAGCAGTCGGCAAAACAGACAAGCTATACGAGCAATCATCTTGTTTGAGGGCTGCAATCAGTTTTAACCGGCGCCTTTCTGATCCGGCCCAGGCAAAATCTTCCTCTGACAGTTCACTGATGCCGCTTGTCGGTATATCCCTTTCCTGGATTTCCTGTGCCAGAATCATTGAGGCCAAAATCGCAATTTTTCTTCTCGCATCATAGCCCTCCACATCGTTAGTCGGATCCTCTTCCAGCACCCCCAGAGTCAAAGCTTCTGCGAAGACTTCCTCCTGCGATTTTCCCAGACTCAGTTCAGAGAGAATATAGTTGGTGGAGCTGTTAATTATTCCACCCAGATACGATATCGCATTCAATTGCCTGATTTTACCCAGAGGGGCTATCAGGGGAATGCCCCCGGCTGCCGCGGCTTCGAAGCGAAAGTGAACGCCGGCAGCCCGGGCCGAATTCTGAAGCTCAAAAAAAGCTCCTGCGATAGCAGCCTTATTCGCGCTGATCACATGTTTTCTCCGGGCCAGCAGCTGTCTGATATAATCGATGCCTTTGGGCCCGTCACTCATGACCTCAAATACAATCTCAATAGAATCGTCAGCCAAAATCTCATCAAAAGAATCCGTCAGAGGCAGCTGTGCAGCTGGAAAACTTCCCCGCTTTTTTTGAAGATCTCGTACAAGAATGCTCTTCACCCGCAGCTCCTGGCCGCACTCTGCCTCCAAAGCAGCTCTGCGAGCTTCAAGAAGCTGGTAGATACCCTGACCTACCGTGCCAAAACCTAAAATAGCGATATTCATTTTCCCTCATCCTCTCCAAAAAAATAGTCATAGAGAGTTTTAATCGCCAGATCATACTGATGACTCTCAATCCCTACAATTATGTTATACTCACTGGCTCCCTGGGTAATCATGCGGATATTTACACCCTTGCTGCCTAAAGCTGTGAAAACCTTACCGGCGATGCCGAGCTGATAAGCCATGCTCTCGCCAACTACTGTAATCAGGGCCATATTCTGTTCATAACTGCTTTGATCAGGCCGGCAGTAAAGATCAATCTGCTCGATAATCTGCTTCAGCTCTTTTTTGTTATCAATATGAAAGATAATAGACATAGTGTCCAGCGAAGTCGGCATATGGTGAATCGTAATTTTGTGTGCTTCCAGTATAGTGCAGACTTTTCTGATAAAACCGTAATCCGCATTCCTGCCATATTTATTTAGATGAATAACGGTAAAATTCTGCTGGCCGGCAATGCCGGTTACCAATTGGCCATTAGCAGGCTTTTTCGAGTGAATCATCGTTCCGGGATTGTCCGGATCATTGGTATTTTTTATCAACAGCGGAATCTCCGCTTCCCGCGCGGCTGCAATTGCATCCGCCTGGATAATCTGTGAATCCGAATAACTGAGTTCTCTCAATTCAACATAACTGAGCGACTTGATCCTTTGGGGATTGTCGACAATCTTGGGATCCGCTACTAAAAATCCGGCAACATCGGTCCAGTTCTCATACAGGTCCGCCTGCAAGCCTGCTGCTAAAATAGACCCGGTGATATCCGAGCCTCCACGGGGAAAGGTGACAATTTCTCCAGCTGGAGTCGCCCCATAAAAGCCGGGCACGACAATTCCCCTGGCAGTTTCCAGTCCATGTTCCGCAAATTGCTGCAGCCGCTCATAAGTCGCGGCCTGCTCGTATTTCCTCTCAGCATTAAAAACCACAAGTTCTGTAGCATCAACAAATTCATAGCCCAGAAACTCTGCCATTAAGCGGGCATTCAGGTATTCACCGCGGCTGATCACATAGTCTTCACTGCTACCGGCAATCAGCTTATTTCTGATAAGATCGAGTTCCTCCTCCAGTGGGAGCTTCAGTTTCAAATCAGTGAGGATGGCCCGGTAGCGGTCAGCAATTTTGTTGAAAATCTCACCGATATCCAGCTGTTCCTTGGAAAGCTGATAGCAAAGGTGCAAAGTATCAGTGATTTTAAAATTATCTCCCTGATGCTTTCCCGGCGCCGAGACAACTACGACTTTGCGTTGGGAGTCAGACTCGACGATATTCTTTACCTTTTTGAACTGCAAGCTGTTTGCGCAGGAACTGCCGCCAAATTTCGTTACTATCATCTCTTTCTCCTTTGTTTAAAAAACAAGCTGCACCAGCAGCATATATGTAATAGTTCCGCCCGCGATCGGAAGCAGCATCTGCCGCTTCCAGAAGTAAAGGACACAGGTCACCATAATCGCCAGTGCTTCGGCCAGGCCATAAGTCCCTCCGGACAGTTCTGTATTCCTGAGCGAATAGACGATCAGCATGGCGAAGCTTGCTGCCGGCAAAGCTTTGCCCAGATATGTAATATATTTTGGTGTCGCTTTCTTGTCCGAGAAGATGAGGAAAGGCAAAAAACGTGTCAGCATGGTGGCGGCAGCACAAAGCGCTATAATAATGATCTGTTCAGTTAAGTTCATGGCAGATCAACCGTCCTTTCGTCAGCTGTCAGGGTCAGCCCGCCTGCCTTCTCAATCGGTTTGCGGAAGAGCAGGAGTAAAAGCAGGATAAGCCCCATGGCAGGAAGCAAAAAGGAATCCGGGCCAAAAAGTACGAGGCAGACCAGAGATGCAAACAAGCCGATCAGAGCAGTGTAATGCTTTTTTTCTTTGCTCCATTGCTCGAGGAAAATTACTACAAAAAGAGCTGTCATCACAAACTCCAGGCCCTCTGTATTGAACTTGACCAGTGAGCCCAGCAGACCGCCAAGAGTTGAACCGCTGATCCAGTAGATATGGTTAAGCAAGCTGACGAAGAAATAAAACCAGCCCCGGTCTATCCCCGGGGGAGGCTCCAGCATATAGTTTAATGAAAATGTCTCATCACACAGGGAAAAGTAAAGATAAAAGCGCTTCCAGCCCAGGCCCTTATATTTGTCCAGCATGGCTATGCCATAGAAAACATGTCTGGCCTGAATCATCAGAGCTAAGAAAAAAGTTGCCAGAGGAGCAAAAGGACCCAGCAGGATTGTAACCATGACAAACTCCAGGGAGCCGCCAAAAACCACAAGGCTCATGACCATCGGATACCAGAAGTTAAAACCCGACGCATTCATGTACATCCCGTAAGCCAGACCCAGAAACCAGAAACCGGCAAATATGGGAATTGTATAAGGAAATGCCGCCAGTAAAGCCCGACGACGAACTCCCTTAGCTTCTTTCGTCATCTTCTCCCCTCCCTTGCATAGTATCCTTACCTCTATGTTCTGTGACTAATGCATCAAATCGTGCCTGGCACCATTGCATGCACAACCTTTATCTATATCGCTTGTGACTAAAGATTTTGATTAAGCAAGGAGAGGAAAAGTCCGACATCAGTTACTATCCCCTTGGCTTGCGCAGATCCCCGGTCGACAAGTTTATTGACTACGGCAGGATTAATATCGACACAGACTGTCTCTACATAGCTGGGCAGCATGTTCCCTGTGCCGATTGAGTGGAGCATAGTAGAAAGCATAATTACCAGATCAGCATCTCTGATCATTGCGGTGTATGCTTCCTGCGCTCTAATCAGATCCATAATTGTATCCGGCAGAGGTCCGTCATCACGGATTGAACCTGCCAGGACAAAGGGCACATCATTTTTCACCAGCTCATACATGATACCGCTGGAGATGGTGCCGTCAGCTACAGCTGCCGCTATACTGCCCGCAATATTGACAGCGTTGATCGCCCGCAAGTGATGAGAATGTCCGCCCGGTACAGCATTACCTGTATTCAGGTCAATCCCCAAAGAGGTGCCGAGCAAATCAAATTCGATATCGTGAACAGCCAGCGCGTTGCCGGATAAGAGGCCCGAAACATAGCCCTTTCTGATGATATCCTGAAAATGTATCATCCCGCCCGTATGAATAACAACCGGCCCGGCAACAACATACACCTTGCCCCCGCGGCCAATGATTGTTTTCATTTTTTTAGCAAGTTCCCTGACTTCCAGTTCAACATGGCGCTCCGAACTGACCTCATTTGTCATAAAGGCAAACTCTCCTGAGCCCTCGTTCTGCTCTCCGGGCTTCACACGTACGCCCGCTGAAGTACAGACAATCAAGTCGCCTTGCTTAATATCACGCAATTGAGTCGCGTAAATTTCGCCATCGCGCAAGACCAGAAGAGCATCCATGCGGATATTCTTAACCTGCAGCCATTCTCCCCTTATGAATACTTCTGTCGGGTGATTAGAAGTTGAATAAAAATCCGGCGGTGCTGTGGCATCCTTCAAGCTGGGCTTTAAAATTGTAGTTTCATGCGTCTGCACCGCTTCATCCTTAGTCTTGGTCAGAATCCGCCTGACCTGTTCAAACTTGTCGCCCTCTGCCTCAACTGCCAGCTTAATATAGACTTTATCCTGGTCGGGATCTTCAAAATTGATTTTTATTATCCTGTAGCTGCCGCCATATTGCTTAATTGTCCGGTCTATCAATTTCAGAATGTTATTATTAATGTTTTCGCTGTGCAGTTCGATGACCCGTTCCATGACTTAGCCTCCGATCAATTTTGAATTACCTTGGATCTTACCTGTTATAGCTAAAAATGCATAGTTATAAATAATAAGTTTATTAATATGCACACTCGTGCTAAAAAAATAAGTCAAAAGCCTAACAAAAAGACAAGAGAACGCTGACCATGGGCATCCCGGCACAGCAGGCTGCCTGAGATAAAGTTGAGATAATACAGACTTAACCTTATAATTAGGCAACTTCCAAAATCCAGATGTTCATAACTAATAAAAAGGGGGACGAGAGTTGCAGTATTTAATTATAGGTCTTGTTTTGATCCTGGCACTGATTGCCATTCGCGTTTCAAACAAGCACGGTATACCTTCGCTTCTGCTGTTTATCGTTCTGGGCATGGCTTTCGGAGCCATCGGTTTCGAATTTAATGACTACGTATTTGCAGATAACTTTGCCACTGTAGCTCTGATGGTCATCATGTTTTACGGAGGTTTCGGCACTAACTGGACCATGGTTAAACCTGTAGCCAAAGAAGCTATCATTTTAAGTTCACTCGGAGTTATCGCAACTGCCATCCTGACCGGACTCTTCTGCCATTATGTTCTCGGTTTCGGCATGCTGGAGGGCATGCTCATAGGTTCCATCGTCGGCTCGACCGACTACGCCAGTGTGTCGAATATCCTGCGTTCCAAAAACCTTAACCTTAAGTACAATACGGCCCCCCTGCTGGAGCTGGAAAGCGGATCAAACGACCCGACAGCCTATACCATGACCATGATTGTACTGTCTCTTATCATGGGTACTAATGTCTCCGTCCCACTCCTGATCGCCAAGCAGATTGTAATAGGTCTGACAGCGGGTTTTGTGCTCGCCTGCCTGATCGGCAAACTGCTTACCTACATCAACTTCCAGGCCGATGGCCTCTATGCAGTATTTATGGCCGCAGCCATGCTGATCACCTACGCTGCTGCCGATATTTTTGGAGGCAACGGCTATCTGGCCCTTTACATTCTGGGAATCTATCTGGGCAACAAAGAATTTCAGGGCAAGCGTGACGTAGTCTTTTTCTTCGACGGTTTTACGGAGATCATGCAGATCGGCCTCTTTTTCCTGCTGGGTCTCCTGTCCAACCTGCCTGACTTTATACAGGCCCTGCCTGTCTCTGCAGCTATCATGGCTTTCATGACACTGCTGGGACGTCCTTTGTCGGTTTACGGATTAATGCTGCCTTTCCGCCTGAAAGGCAACCAGCTAAAGATGATTTCCCTGGCCGGCATCAGAGGTGCGGCAGCCATTGCCTTCGCCATTATGGCAGTTAACAGTGACGCTGTTTTTGCTGTAGATGTCTATCATATCGTCTTCGGCATCTGTGTTCTTTCTTCATTGCTTCAGGGTTCTCTCATGCCTGTCGGTGCCAGAGGCTGGGATATGCTCGACCCCAGTGATACAGTTTTGAAAACCTTTAACTATTATCTGGATAAAGCTAATCTCGGATTTCTGGAAACCAGGATCAGGGCCGGCGGCAAACATATCGGCACCAAGGTCAAAGATCTCAATATGGAATTCGACTTTATTGTTGCCAAGATCGAACGGGATGGCAAGACCATTATTCCCCGGGGCGAAGTCATCTTTGAAGAAAATGATATTGTCGTGCTCGGAGGCGAGACACACTTTGACCGGAGCGGTCAAAATCTGATCGAATTCACTATTCCCGAGCGACATGAATGGGAGGGTGTTTATATCAGAGATCTGCACCCGCCGCATGACCGGCTGATTATCACAGTCCAGCGGGAAGGCAGTGACCTCATCTTCCCTGATGGCAATACTCAGCTGCTGGCCCATGACAAGGTTGTTCTGCTTCAGCTGCAGGAGACTGATGAGCTGGTTGATGCTCAAGCCCTCGAACGTGAGTAGCTGGATTTTCATCAGGCAAAGTTCAGAGAATTAGGAGTGTATAGTTTATGAATCCCCCAAATTATCCCAGACCAATAGTGGCAGCAGTTCAGGCCGCACCGACGTATTTTGATTTAAATAAGTGTATCTCCAAGCTGCGGTATTACACTGCTAAGGCCAAAAATTCAGGAGCAGGCCTTGTTGTGTTTTCCGAATCTTTCATCCCCGGATTTCCCTCCTGGGTTCATCTGCTTGCCCCGGTAGACCAACACGAGCTGTTTAAAAAGTTTGCGCAAAACTCTATCGAGATCCCGGGTCCGGCCTTTCAGCAATTGCAGGAAATCGCCAGAGATAATCAAGTATTTCTTTCATTAGGGATCACTGAAAAGGCAACAAAACAAAGTCTGGGCCTGCTCTGGAATACAAATTTAATCTTTGACCCGGAGGGTAATCTGATAGCACGTCATCGGAAATTGCTGCCCACATGGTCAGAAAAACTGATCTGGTCTTTTGGCGATGGCTCAACGCTCAATGTCCACGATACAGAGATCGGTCGTATCGGTGCTCTCATCTGCGGAGAGAACACCAACTCTCTTGCCAAATATGCTCTGATTTCTCAGGGTGAACAGATCCACATTTCTACATATCCGGCGTGTTTCCCCACTTCACGCCATCCGTCGAAGGAGCAGAGCTACTTTGATACCTTAATGGTCAGGGCATGCTCAATGTCTTACGAGGGCAAGGTTTTTACAGTAGTATCATCCCAGGCTTTGGATGCTGAGGGATACGAGATTTTGTCAGACGGAAGAAAAGATTTGCGTGATTTACTTGATGAACTTACTTACGGAGCTTCTTTTATCGTATCTCCATCAGGTGTCATCATCAGTGACATTATTAAAGACAATCAGGAAGGGATCGCTCTCGCTGAATGTGATCTCTCAGAAATTGTCACTGGGAAATCTATTCACGATATCGTAGGTAATTACCAGAGAAATGATATTTTCAAATTTGAAATAAACAAAGCGGTGCTCAGCCCTGTCAGTATCAGGGGAGATGAATCTGCAGGCCAAAGCAAAGAATTCTACCCCTGTATTTTGCCTGAGGATATCAGTGCCGACTTATAACTTGCTGTAATTTTTGTTCATTTGATGTAAAATTTATCAGAGATATTTTTATTTATTTTTATAAATTTACTATCCGCCAGAGGCTGGGAGCTGTTCCTCTTCCTCTCCGCAGGTGCAACACTGTCAAGAAGCCATTAAGCTTTATTCTGCAGCTAGAGCAGAATCACACTGGAAGGGTCACTTATGCGCAGGACATTTCTACTTTGGTTGATGGTTTTCATGATAATCGGCTTCTTTGCCACCTTTGCTATCTCTTTTTATGTCCAAACTGAACAGGCAGAAGAAAATGGGCACACGCTAATCCAATTGCGCATCGAAGATATCAAAGAACAGCTGGATATCAACAGTCGTAATCTGGAAGAGATCCGGATAGAGTCTGATTTAAATGCCTTAGCCAAGGTAAGAGCTTTAGCCAAAATGATCGAGCTGAATCCGGATATAATTTTCTTCGATGAAATCTTAGAGGACATCAGGGTTATGCTCGAAGTTGACGAGATGCATATTGCTGACGCACAGGGAATCCTGATCGGGGGAACCGAAGCCTCCTATCTCGGCTATGACATGGCTTCCGCTCCTCAGTCCGCCGCCTTTATGCCCGCAATTTCAGATAAAGACTTTGAACTGGTCCAGGATCCCATGCCCAAAGGTATTAACAATGAAATCTTTCAATATGCCGGGGTGGCCCGCATCGATTTGCCCGGAATCATCCAGATTGGTTATCGTCCAGAAAAGCTGGCTGAGACCATGGAAGTTGCGGATATCAGGAATTTGGCTGCCGGCTTTCGTGTCGGAAAATCAGGAATTTTAATGATTGCCGATACAGACGGCACTATAGTCAGCATCGGTAATGACCAATACCTAAATAAATCATTGGAGGAATATGGCTTTGCTGAAGGGACCTTTGACAATCCTGATGCCGAAAGCCTGCTGACTTTAGTCAATGGCGAAAAAACCCTGTTTGCCTATGATGATTACGAAGGCTACCGCATTATCGGCCTGCTGCCCGCTGACGAGATGTACCTTAACCGCAACAGCACGATTCAGTTGTTAGTTGTATTCAACTTAGCTATGTTCACTATCATCTTTGTATTAATCGCCGTCCTGGTTCAGAAAAAAGTTATTAACGGCATTTATCAGGTAAATGATTCTCTGGAGCTCATAACTGAAGGAAATCTGGACGAGCATGTCGATGTCAGAACCAACCTGGAGTTTGAATCTTTATCCGATGGAATAAATACCATGGTCGCAGCCTTAAAAAGAACTATCAAAGAGGTGGAAACAAAAATCGATGCTGAACTTTACTATGCTAAAACCATTCAGCTCGCAGCCCTGCCGACGAGAATTCTGGAAACCGGAGAACATCATAGATTCAATGTCAAGGGCACTATGTTTACCGCCAAAGAGGTAGGCGGAGATTTTTACGACTTTTTTGTAGTGGACAAGAACCTGCTGGGTGTGGCTATTGCCGATGTTTCGGGCAAAGGTATTCCGGCTGCTATGTTCATGATGGAAGCCAAGTCATTGATCAAACACTATGCTCTGACTAAAATTCCTGTCAGAGAAGTCTTCTGTAAAGCCAACCGCTCCTTATGTGAAAACAACAGAGCCAATATGTTTGTTACTGCCTTTCTGGGCGTTATTGATCTTGAGACAGGCGTTTTCTCTTTTTGTAATGCAGGACATAACCCGCCTCTGATCAGCCGGCAAGGCGGAGATTATACCTGGTTGAAGTCCAAAGCCTATCTGGTTTTAGGGGGAATGGAAGACATAGCTTATCGTGAACAGGAAATTTTCTTTGAGCCCGGAGACCGTCTCTTTCTCTACACAGACGGTATTACAGAGGCGACGAATTCCGCACAGGAATTGTACTCAGAAGACCGTTTATTGCAAACTATAAACCAACTGCCCCGGGACATACCGATCGGAGACTTAATGCTTTCCGTGAAAAAAGATGTAGATTCATTCGCTGCCGGAGCCGAGCAGGCAGATGATATGACGATGTTAGTCTTAGAATACTTAGGAGGTAAGACATGGAAATCACAAGAACAATAGGTGAAGAAGCTATCACTATCGCAGTTGAAGGCAGGTTAGATACGGTCACCAGTTCTCAGCTCGAACAGGAGGTCAGCGAGGTTTTCGAGGAAGAGAAAACCAATATTGTTTTTGACTTTGCTTCTCTGGAATATATCAGCAGTGCCGGCCTTCGTGTTCTTTTGGCAGCACAAAAACAAGTCAATGCTCTGGGAACAGAAATGAGAATTATCGGAGCAAATGATGTGGTGAAAGAGATATTTGAGATCACAGGTTTTTCCGACATTATGCAAATTGAATAATCCCTGTATTACCGATTTAAAATCGAGGGAAAGGCAGGATGACGATGAAAGACGTTAAGACTGAAAAAGTATTTCCGGCAAAAATAGAAGCTATTCCTGATATTCTGGATTTTATTTCTGCTCATGCGGAAGCGGCGGAACTTCACCCCAAAAAAATCACTTACCTCTTGTTGGTATCAGATGAAGTCGCGGCTAATATCTCTCAGTATGCCTATGAAAAACCTCCCGGTGAACTTCTGGTGCAGATTGAATCTGATCAGGAGAAGTTCATGCTTGACTTTGTTGATGATGGAGTCCTGTTTGACCCGCTCTCCGTTGAGGAGCCTGAAATTAACGCTGATATCAAAGACCGCAATCCTGGCGGTCTGGGTATCCATGTGGTGCGAAATTTCGTTGATGAGATGCACTACAAAAGGGCTGATAACAAAAACAGACTGACTCTGATTATGTACAAGGAGTGATTTCTCGCTTGCTCCGGGAAAGCCTGAGAGAGAAGTGCCGGCATGTCTTTATTAGAAAGCTATATTCTGGATACCGCGATGTTCTCTGATGAGCGCCTCTACCGTCTGCTGCTGGCCAAAATGCCGCTTTATCGGCAGGAAAAAATTCGGAACTTTATTTTTGAAAAAGACCGGTGCTTATCTTTGGGAGCAGGTGTCCTGCTGGCCTACGGTTTGGCTTGCAGGGGAATTCCCGAGCACCGGGCTGTGCAGCTGGGGGATAAGGGCAAGCCCTTTCTGTCCGGCCGCCTGTTCTACAACCTTTCCCACAGCGGCAGCAAAGTAGTATGCTCTTTTTCCCAGGAGGAAGTCGGTGTAGATATCGAGCAGATTCTGCCCGTGGAGGATGCATTAATCCGACAGGTAAGCGTTGCCAGTGAGCAGGCATATTTGCTGCAACTGGAGCCGGAAACACAAATGCGGGAGTTTTTTGTCCTGTGGACGGCAAAAGAGAGTTACATGAAGCTACGGGGAAGCGGTTTGTCCCTGCCTCCTAAACAGCTGGAGCTCAGCTTTGGAGATGAATTGCGGATCAGGGATGCCGGGAAGCCGGCCAGGGTCCGCTTCAGGCAATATCCGCTGCCGGGGTATTGTCTGACTGTGTGCAGTGAAACTGCTGATTTCGCCGACAGCATCATCAGTTTAAGCGATCCGGACCAGCTTGAGGCCATGTTTTCATAGAAAAAAACAGAGAAACAAGCTGACCCGTCTGAGAGCCTGCCTTCAGCTAGTCCAGAAGGTGCACCAGATAGTCGTGGTAACTAAATCTGAGTTCCTTCATCGCATCATACATGGTCTGTTGCAGATTTGAAGCTGTCTGATCATCTCCAGCCGCGAAAGCCTCATGAATCTGATCAAAGATGCCCGGCTTGCCATCAAGCGAGAGCATCAGCTGATAACGCAGAGTCTGCACTTTTTCCCAGCGCTCATCATCTCCCGGATTGCCCGGACTCTGATGCAGGCAGCTGAGGCTGCGAATTTCCTTGATAAAATTGGGAATAATGCGGTGTTCCAGTTCCACCTGCCACTTTTCCGTGACAGCCATACGGAAGGAACTGATCAGCTCGGGGGTAAAAACACCACCGGCCGTGAGGGCAGACATTCTTTCAGGATAGCGGTCAAAGCTCTGCACATTTTCCCAGACGCTGGCAGGAGCCCGTCCGAACAAGGTGTCACGCTCTTCATCGCTATAAGCGGTGAAAACATCGTCTTCGCTGCGGTACATGCGGTCCTTTTCCAGATAGTCAGCTTCCTCCCCCGGCTCTTTACAGAGCTCAGCCAGTAGCTGATCCTCATCCTTCTCATTGGTGACTGCCCATTTAATGCCGTCCAACATGGACTGCAGCATAGTCGCCATGGCCAGATAAGTATTTGTATGGGGATTGGGAGACCTCAGCTCAAAACGAGTTGCAAAGGGATCACCTATATCACGGATCAGGCCCACTAAAACAGTGCGGTTGCGGGAAGGAACTTCGAGAGTTCTGCCCAAAGAAGCTACAATACAGATCGGAGCTTCGTAACCCTTTTTCAAGCGACGGAAGGCATCATTGCTCTGGACAATAAAGGGAGCCGTGATCTCATAATTGTGCAGGAGTCCCATCAGGGCCGCGTAGCCCCAGCGTGACAGGAAATGTTTCTCACCGCCGCTAAAGAGGTTAAGCTTTGCTCCGTTGGTCAGTTGCAGCACAACACCCATATGATGGTGTTCGCCGGAACCCGCCAGTCCCTCCATGGGTTTGGCCAGGAAGGTCACATCTATATCCAGCTGACTGAATGTCTCTCTGATAATCAGCTTGGCGACCAGCTCGTTATCCGCAGCCTGCATAGCATTATCAAAACGCCAGTCCACTTCCAGCTGTTCCATAATGCTGCGGGCACCGCCGTTTTTATTAACGCGGGATTTAACACCGCCAACTTCCTTATGACCCATTTCCGGGGATAAACCGTATGCCGACATGGTCATCAGGCTTCTTTCCAGTCCCGTGCGAATGTCACCCTGGGTTCTGGCCCAGTATTGTTCTTTGAGTTCCTGTGAAGTGGAGAGCTCCTCCAGTTCCAGGTTATCCTCTTCCGCCCGCGCCCAGAATTCCAGTTCTGTCGCAGCTGTAATCTCAACTGCTGCCACATCGCCGGGGCTGATCTTCAAAGGAGCAACCGCCTCCGGGTATTCCCGGATTAAACTGAGTATTTCCTGCTGAAAATGTTCGACAGCACGCTTCAGCACGGACCGGGAATCAACTGCTTTTTCATGATGAATGAGAAAACAGGGAATTTTGAGTGTGCTGACAGGCAGGCCGGTCACAGGGTCAATATTGTCCACATTCTGGTCCAGCCACCATTTTACGGAGGTGTCCGCCCTCATATCGATTCTGGCATTATTAATACTGGCAATACCCGGCAGGACAACAGAGGAACCGTCTGTATTAACGGCAATACCATAGAGAAACTCATCAATATTCTCACGAAACACTTCCACCGGTATCTTGGCATCGGTTTCATGTCCCATCAGATCAACTCCGGCTACGGAAACAAAGCGAATCTCTGCTTGTTCCTCCAGGATGCGCAATAAGCTTTCCCTGTTCAATTCTTCGGGTGAGATAAATTTTCTGGAATGTGCATGCATGCGAATACCTCGGCGCCTTGTTTTCTCTTCACAAGTTACGCCAGCTCTTTTCCGGAGTCAAGCTGATAGCGGAAGATTATGCAATATCACGAATAAATAGATAGTATTACTCATATAGATAAACTTGCAACTGATAATTCCATTGCAATATGCCGGAAATAAGGACTATTTCCACCGAAAACTTCGGATCAACTTTGTATTTTCTTCTTGCTTCTTCTATCATTTTTTTTAAGATGGCTTCTCTGTTTTCCTCATTACAATTAACACATAAATATTTCCCTGCCGGAAGTGTTTTTATTCCATCTATTTCTATGTAACGGATACATAAGGCAAAGAGCCTTGATAATCCGTTTTCCGTATAAATACCCGCCAAGTCTTTAAAATAAAATTGATCTCGTAATGATGGGTCAATACTCTCATAGAAATGGCTTAGATAATTCCAGAAAACATCAACTGCAGGGACTTCTAAAGTATCGGAAAACATGATTACCCTGCTGGGAAATTCTTTGATCAGGCTGCCTTCAAAACTTTGTTTTTCCTGTATTTTGTTTTCATAGTTTTTCTTAGCTAATTGAATCCTTGACTTGCTGTATTGGAGATCTGCAATCTTCTTATCTGCTTGTTTTTCCGCTTGTGATAAAAAGTCAACAACTTTTTGGAGATCATCATATTCTAAAACTTCATTAATTTCCTTTAGAGATAAGTCCATAACTTGTAAAATTCGGACTGTGTTTAAGCGGACAATATCTTGACTTGTATAATAACGATAATTCGTCCATTTATCCTTTTTGCTGGCTTTAACTAACCCTATACGATCATAATGGCGTAGGGTCTCACTCGTCATATTAGCAGCTTTTGCTGCCTCACCAATTGAAAAATACTTCTTCATTTTTCACTTCCATTGACATTTGTGTAACACAATAGTTTTTAATTGATACTGGCATAAAGTTATATGAAGTTCAATCACTATGTAAGTTTTTAGGAGGAGAATAAATTGTTTAACAAAAGAAATTTTGCTTTAATACTAGTTCTTGTGTTCTCTTTTCTTGTTTTAGCAGCTTGTTCTAATGACGCAGAATTCACAGAGAGAAAATACAGTTCGGCAGAAGATGAGATAGTATCCGTTAACATAGATGTTCGTGACAGAGAAATACAAGTCTCATTATCACAGGATAATCAGATTCACATCACTTACTTTGATAGTGAAAAGGAGTTTTATGACATTTCTGTTTCTGATGACAAGGTGTTGACTATGACAGCATTGTTTGAAAAGAAATGGACAGACTACATAGGGATCAGCCCTTCTCCAGGTGTAAAGAAAATATCTCTGGAGATACCTGACTCTCTTTTATCGTCATTGACATTATCAACGACAAATAAAGATATTATAGTTTCTGATTTATCTGTAATAAATGATATTATTCTTTCGACAAATAATGGAAATCTCACTTTTGAGAAGCTGGCAGTCGGTAATATGCTAAAGCTGACAGCAAAGAATGGAGATATCCAAGGTGTTGTAGTTGGAAGTTATGATGATTTCTCTATCATTACTAAAATCAAAAAAGGTGATAGTAATTTACCCCTGGAAAAGAAAAGCGGAGATAAGAAATTAGAAGTTACGAATAACAATGGCAACATTAATATTGAAATCGTAAAATAAGCTTGCAAGTACAGGCGAAGGGCATTGGACAGGAAATACAGACAAAGGCTTTCTTTATAGTATCTTCTTGTCCAAAAGTTCTTTAGCTGCATTTGTCAAGGCTATCAGGTCGCTTCGGTCCAGATAAGAAATATCAAATTTTCGATTCAAGGCCGCAAAATGTCTGAGACCGAAATCTATTTTATTCAGAAAAGAGTATACTCCAACGGCTCCCAGTGAAAAGTCATCAGCTGCCTTACCATAAAGAGACCTTAAATCAGCTAAGTCATAAAACAGCTCTTCGACTGTATCGCCAAATTGCTTCATGTTCTTAGGGATATCAGCATTTTTTACTCTCTCACCGATGTTTTTCGCAGTCATAGCTGCCGTCATCGCAGCCCGGCAGATACCGACACAGCTGATATTTTTATTGCCATAGGCAAGCGCTTTAAACACCTGGTCTTCAGAACTGAAGCCACCGGTAATTGTGAGTGCGGGCAGATAGCGGTTTTCAGCTTTCACTTTTTCCGCTATGTCACAGACTGCCTCTTCCAGCAAAAGCGTGGGCAGACTCCACTCATTCATCATCTTGCAGGGACTATAGCCGCTGCCGCCGCCGGCACCATCAAAGGTAATCATGTCCACCTGGGCTGCACTGCCGAGTCTGATCACTCTCTCCAGATCAGCCCGATCATAGCCGGCCATTTTGAAATAGAAATTCCTGATCCCCATTTCTCTTAAGTTTTCTATTCTGCCAATGATGTATTCTTCGTCCCACAGGGGCAGACGGGTATAAACGTAGAAGTTTGGACAAATACCTGCCTTGTCTTTTTCAATAATCTCCGGATCCGAAGGATCCGGAAACACCAGGATGCCCTGACTTTGCTTTTCTAAGGCCTGGACCCTGTTTTTCAGTTTCCGTACCGGCTGGGTACCCTTTGCCGCCTGTCCGAATTTAAATTCGAGAGCTTCCAAACCGTGTTCACGAATAGCGTATTCAGGAATTCCCAAAAGGTCATCTTCAACATTGGCCTGCAAGATGATCTGGCCGTAGCCCCGATCATATTTGCGAAAGGCATCCAGCATAGAGGCTAAGGCAGGGAATGCAATAACTTTTTTATTTTCAATCCTTAGATCCGGGTCCTTGTCTCTGGCTTCTTCGCCAATAACACAGCTAACACCGGCCATAGCCGCCCCGGCGAAATAATCCTGCCAGTTCAGCTTGATCAGGGCCGGCAAAATAAAGGGCATAGCCAGTTTCACCCGATGGAACTTTCCATACTCCCTTTCCAGATTCACATGATAGATATTAGCTTCTTCATAAGTCGGCTGAGCACCAAGGGCTCCGAAGACACGACCGTTAATATTAAAATGTGAAAAATCAATGGGATAGTCTTTCTCCGAGGCTACCTGATTATTTCCGGTATTAGTCGGATAGACAGTCTGTTTGCCTAAAACCGCTGCCAGGGCTATTTCGCAGCTGCCATCACACTCCTCAGTGCAAAAGGAACACATACCCGACTGAGGTGAAATATGCCGGCTCCGTAGATGCGTATCATTAAAGGCTGATGCTAGTTTTGGCTGAAAAGTCATGCTTCTACCTCCTGTTAAACTGATGCATACCCTGACCTAAGTATCGCACAAATCTCCAAGAGATGTATCAGTCTGTGCAGGCCAGCCAGACTGGTGCTTAATACTAAGTAGAATACTACGTTTTATATCCGCTGGCTCAGGCGTTATACTAAAGGAAGTTAAAACGAAAGGAGCTCATAATATGCGTGTTGTTTTTCATATTGACGAACTGGACAAATGGCCTCTCTTGCTAAGTAATGTGAGGAATTTTCTTAAAGTTGAAACTGATGCCGGCGTAGAAGTTGTCGCATATGCTCAGGCAGTTTTGTATTATGCCGGTGATGATAAACTGCCGGAGGACCTGGTCGGCAGAGTAGATTTTACGGCCTGCGGCAACGCTCTCAACGCACTGGAAGTAGACCGGAGCAAACTACCGGAGCAAG
The DNA here is from genome assembly GCA_002427505.1 of Mageeibacillus sp. UBA5439. GTDB lineage: Bacteria > Bacillota > Clostridia > Saccharofermentanales > DTU023 > DTU032. The sequence goes on along the minus strand of DIRJ01000036.1, from coordinate 6,717 downwards.
TCAGGATTGTGCCCTCCGGCGTTGTAGAAATTATCAGAAAGCAGGCTGAGGGTTACTATTACATCCGTCCCTAAAAACTGTTGATAAAATTTATCTCTAGCAGAAGAAGTCACCCTGAAGTGGCTGACTTCTTCTTTTTTAAAAAGAAATAAATTCTAAATTCCAGCCTTATTAAGAATTAACCTGGTGAACAAAAGCTGCTATTTTTTTGCGGTCGGCCAGAGAATAGATGCTTTCCGAGGAAGGAAGCTTGCCACCGAAATGGACTTTTGAATTAGATGATGTACTGTCATCAGCACCTGTTCTCATCATGGACAGATGGACTTGGTCACAGCCCGTGTACTCCAGCAGTTCCTTAACGTTTCCGCTGCTGATTCCCGCGGCCGGCAAGATCTCTATCCGGCCTGCAGCATACTCACGCATCTGCCGTATTGTTTCCCTGCCTTCCAAGGCAGACCTTTCCTGGCCACTGGTCAGAAGGCGTTTAAAGCCCAGATCAATTAAGCTGTCCATGGATCTGCGCCAATCCGGCACCACATCGATCGCCCGATGAAAGACAGCCGGCAGAGGGTCAACCAGGCTTAGGATTTGTCGGCAGCGTTTTTCATCGACCGAGCCATCAGCATGGAGAATGCCAAAAACAATGCCATCGCTGCCATGCTCTATCATTTTTTCTACATCGTACAACATGGTCTGATATTCGAACTCGCTGTAGCAAAATCCTCCTTCTCGGGGTCTGATCATGGTAAAAATTTTCGGCGGGACGAAGTTCTCTTCTGCGTCATGCCAGTATTGGAATTCATATTGTACCGCCATTAGCGTCCCGATGCTCGGAGTCAGGCCCCCCAGCGACAATGCAGAATTAAGCTCTACCCGTCCGGCACCTGCCAGGGCTGCCTCAAAGACATCATTAGCAGAAGCACAACATATTTCAACTGTAATCTTATTCTTCATCACAAGAGCTCCTTAAATTTTACTGGCAGCCAGCACGATCACAGATTATTATTTATAACAAGATGGCAGTAGCTATGGCAAAATAAATGACTAAGGCAAACAAGTCATTGATCGTGCTGATAATCGGGCCCGAAGCAATTGCCGGATCGACTTTCATTCTGTCTAGAGCAATGGGAATAAGAACACCGGAAATAGCGGAGACGAACATGCCCCCGGCTAGGGAAGTGCCGACGACAAAGGCCAAATAAAGCGGACTTTGATTACCTGCGTTCACAAATGACAGAAAGACAAAGGAAATAATAAAGCCGAATAAACCAACCACTAAGCTGTTAAGCAAGCCGATCAGCACTTCATTTCGGATATGAAATTTAGTCTCATCCAGCCCTTCTAACTTATCATGATGCAAATCAAGTATGGTCACTGCTATAGCCTGGGTGCCTATATTACCGGCCATGCCCAGAATCATGGGCTGAAATAATACCAGGGCAGTGATCTGCTCGATCGTATTTTGAAAAAGGGAGAGAAAAGCGGCGATGGCCAGGTTCAGGATGATTGAGGCTAAGAGCCAGGGCAGTCTCTGTTTGCTTCTTACTAAAGCTGAAGAATCTTCCTCATAGTCGCCGATAGCAACGAGACGTTCAACGTTTTCTTCATATTCCTCAATCATGATATCCAGGATATCGTCAGCAGTAATAATACCAATCAGGTGATCCTGTTCATTTAGGACCGGCATGACGGTATCGTCATAATCTCTTAGTTTTTGGATAGCAGTGTGCACTGTGTCGTGTTCATAAATAACAGTTTGATTGCCTTCGGTAATTTGATCGAGCCTATCCTCCTTGCGGGCTGCTAACAAGTTTTTTAATTCGACAGATCCCAGATATTTTTGTTCCCTGTCCACAACAAAGAGTTCATCAATGAAATCACTGTCTTTCACATTTTTTATCAGGTTGCGGGTGGCCTCAGCTATACTTGTACCCTCCTGAATAACCATGAAATCAGTAGTCATCAGCGAAGCCGCACAATCCTCATCATACTCGAGCATGCGAACCATTTTTTGTCGTTTGGGCGCAGCTAACAGGGGGAGTATTTCCCGGGCTTCGTCGCTGTCAACATTTTCCAGTAAATTACGAACTTCATCCATCTCCAGAGCATTCAGCAGTTCTTTTTTCTTCTCCACTGAAAGCGAATGTATGTAGGTCAGGGCCAGCTCATTGCTTAACTCGATGAATACAGCATTCATCCGCTCCAGCGGAAGCTGCTTCAGCAGTTCAATTTGCTGGTCAGGGTCAGCATTTTCGATCATCCGCGCAATATCAAGGGGATGACCTTTTGTTAAGAGATCTAATTTTTCGTAGTCCATGCTATACCCCCCCTAACATTGTGGTTGCCAGTCCGAAAAACACCAGCAAGCTGCTTAAGTCGGCCAAAGTAGTAATAAAAGGGCCTGAAGCCACAGCAGGGTCAAGACCCATTTTCTTGATGCCCACAGGAATCAACACCCCTAAGAGCGGAGAAATAATGACAGTAACCCAGAGCGACAAGCCAACCACCAAAGCCAGGGTCAGAGGCTGGGCTGAATTCATATTCCTGGCTAGAAAATAAGCAATGACAAAGGCCGAGGCACCCATGATAAGGCCGGTTATAACACCGGTCAGAACTTCCTTAACACCGTTTTTAAGCGCTTTTTGAGGATTCTTAGTTAAGATCCTCAGGGTAACAGCCAAAGTTTGAGTGGCAACATCTCCGGCTGCATCCAGAATCAAAGGCTGAAAGAAAGCCAGGACTGCTACAGCAACTAAAACTTCCTCAAAGAAAGTGGTAATGTAGGCGATGGGAATAGATAGGACCAACAGGATCAGTAACCAGGGCAAGCGTTTCAGGGCAGATCTGGCATAATGTTCTTCTTCCTGGGCTTCCGGCAAGGCTGATAATTTCTCGTAATCTTCAGTAGCTTCTTCATGATAGGTATCCAGAGCATCATCCATCATAATCATGCCCAGCAAAATCTGCGCTTGATTACAGACAGGCATCTCAAAAGCCGAGTAATCTCGCATTTTGTGAACCGTTTTTTCGATCGGGTCGGTATCCAGAACAGAAGGATAATCTTCCATGATGGCTTGTATCGATTGAGGTGATTTTGTTTTGATTAATTTTTTCAGGGCGACAGTGCCTAAAAACCTGCCCCCCTCATCGACAACAAACAAGCGGCTGATTGTTTCCACTTCATTAGCCCTGGCAATGACAATTTTAGTAGCAGCCTTCACATCCATGTCAGGCTTTAAGCTGACGAAATCGGTAGTCATATGAGCCCCTGACTCATCTTCGTCATAGCTGAGGAGTTGGCTGATTGTGTCCTGGGATTCCAGTTTGTCCAGAATATCTTCCTGGTCCGGCTCATCCATTTCAGACAAAAGATCGCGGGCATCATCCGGTTCCATCAGGTCAATCAGCTGGGCCTGACGGTCATGATCCAGTTCATTTAAAAACTCCAGAGCTATCTCAGCTTCCAGATAAGTAAACATCTCTGCCAGTTGCTGGCTGGACAGGCGTGACATCCACACATGTCTTTCATCCGCATCCCACTTTAAAAATAGCTCTGACAGATCGTAAGGATGCATATTTTGAAGAGTTTCAATATTTATCTTTTCAATATTTTCTTCTGTTTTTTCCATATGCTGACCTCCGGTCTGAACTTTTTCACCGTAAGCGGGCAGCCATAGTATTCGCCCTGACAGCCATGCTCCGGTTTTTGCGGTTTTTATTTTTCATAAAGAATACTAACACTCTAATCATAGTTTATTCTACAGAATATATGTGGTTTTTCAGATTGCTTTGGTCAGCTTACGCCTCACGGGAGCAGCCGGCCGGGCTATTCTAAATGTGGCATCAGGATAAATAATAGCCTGGCTTGCTGGCGGTAAAGAAGCGCATGGGATTGTAATTTTATTAAAAGCGCTGGGGCAGGCGAATGCCTGCCCTCATAAAAATCAAACATTAAATCGGTCGTAAGACTGATAACAATCCAGACACAGTTTTTTCCCTTGGGAGATTCTGATCCAGTTGGCACCGGTGCTCTCACCACAGCACTCGCAAAGGTAAGAATCAAACACTATAGATTGGTCCGGCAAGGCAATCGTCGTCTCCTTGACATGGAACATCTCCTTAGGAGCACAGCCCTGATAGTATTCAAAAGCTTCTTCTCTGGTCATATCTGCCGGTTGTGGCTTCAGAAGCAAGCGAACGGATTTACCTGTTGTGCGATTGTAAAAAGAAAACGCCTGCTTGCCTCGCATATGGAAGAGCAGATTACCCTTGCCCACAGAACAACCTAATATGACCTGAATGGCATCCACTCCACAGGCATCATTCTCGCTGACACATACCACCCTCTCGTCATCGGAGAAAGTGAGTCCCAACAACTCAATAGCATAGAGAGCAGCTTTATAGCCAATGGTTAATCCAGGGCAGACATGACCATGAAATTCTGCACATTTTTGCCAAAGTTCCTTATTTTCATCCATTAAGTTTTCCTCCTGATTAGCAAGGTATTATCATTTTTATATCCCGATATTCTATTATCTCGGACTCCATATCATATACGGCCTTGATTGTCTCTGACGTTACCGTGTCAATACCACCAAAAGAATATGTCTGTCCATCTTTGAGAAAAAGAAATTTGTCACAGTAACGCACCGCGAGATTGAGATCATGTATGACAATGGCAACCCCCATACCATGCTCCTGTGCAAGTTTTCTTATATTCTTTAGTATCTCGTGTTGGCTTTTAGGGTCGAGATTACTCGTCGGCTCATCCAGCAGTAAAAATAGAGGTTGTTGCGCCATCGCACGGGCAAGCACGACTTTTTGAAGTTCTCCCCCTGATAGTTCGTCAAGATAGCGCGCCTTATATTCTTGCAGCCCAAACTTCCCTATTATCCGGGAGACTATTTGCTTGTCCTCCTCGCCGACATCCCATTTGATGTATGGCTTCCTGCCAAGCAAGACTGCATCGAAGACCATGATATGAGAGCTTGTCGTGTTCTGGGGGACATAGGCGATATTCTGTGCCATCTCCCGCCGTGATAAAGCATGCATGTCTTTCCCGTTTACGATGACGCTGCCTGAATGAATCCGATGTATACGGTCAATACATTTGAGCAAGGTACTTTTCCCGACTCCGTTGTTGCCGAGTATGGCGAGACACTCGCCGGCCTCAAGATCAAAGCCCACCTTGTCCAGGACGACAGTCCCGGCATTGTCATATGAGAAGCATATATCCTTAATTTCAATCAATCTTTGTCTCCCCCCCCCTGATCAATAGTATCAAAAACATGGGCGCACCTAGGAAGGAGGTTATCGCACCAACGGGGAGGATGACAGGCGCAATGATCAGTCGCCCGAATGTGTCCGCTGCAAGCAGCACCAATGCTCCGGCTACTGCCGAACACGGAATAAGGAATCTGTAATCGTCCCCAACGAATTTTCTCATCATGTGCGGTGCGACAAGCCCTATAAAGCTGATTATGCCAACAAAGGACACGGCCACTGCAGCAGCAAAAGAGCATACCGCCATACTCACAAGCATCACAGCTCTGGCGTTGACACCAAGGCTTTTCGCGGTATCCGCTCCGCAACGCATCGCATTGTAATTCCAGCGGTTTAACATAAAATAGGTCATTGAAAGCAGAAGTATTACCGCAAGCACCATTATCTCGTTCCAACTGGTGCTGCCGAGGTTGCCAAAGGTCCAGAACACAACAGCGGTAAGCTTCGTTTCGTCGGCAAAGTACTGCAGCAAGGTGCTTCCACCAGTAAAAAGAGAACTCAGCGCAACGCCGGCAAGCACAAGGCCGCTGGGGCCAAGGCTTTTTTTCAGCTGTGACAAGAGCAAAATGACCACCGTTGATAAAGAAGCAAAGAAAAATGCACTCAGCGTTACTATATACGGATTGTTCACTTCTATAGCCACCTTGGTAGAGCCGCTGTTTACGACCCCGCCGCCGAAAACTATGATTCCGATAGCTGCGCCGAAGGCAGCGCCCTGTGATACACCAAGCGTTGAAGCCGAGGCCAGTGGATTATGCAGAACGCACTGCATCACAGCTCCGGATACCGCAAGAAGTGCACCGACAAGTATCGCCGTGACGACTCGCGGCAGACGAATACCAAAAACAACAAGATTCGAGGTGGCTTCACCCTTCCCGAATATTGTCCTCATTATCTCGCTGATACTGAGTGAAATCGATCCACTGGCTGTGGCATACAGGGCCAAAGCCAGCATAAGAAGGAAGGCAATAATGAAGGTTAATCGTTTTTTTCTATTTGAGCGTCATATACTGACAGACTCTCCTTACGCAAATTCTTCATCTCTTATTACCGAAATCTATCGGGTCGTAACCGGCGCCATATTCATTGAGGATGGACATATAATCATCAGCTCCGAGGAAGAAATTGAATATTTCGTTGGCCTTGCTATTCAGGTCAATATCCGCAAACTGCTCAGGATATAGAACAGACCCGACAAAGTAGCAGTTAGCCAGAGATATTTCAAGATTTGAGTAATAGCTTGTTGAGCTTGGATACTGGTAGATATGCCCGTCATTATAGGCCTTGAGCTGGGCATAGAAATCCGGATTGGCTTCGACATCCTGCTGAACAAGCTGTACACCGCCGTAGTCACAGAAAATATAATCGGCATTCCAGGCAAGTATTTGTTCTTTATCCACTTCAACGGCGGTAGAGTTGTCGCCGGCAACATCC
>DIRJ01000022.1:501-2772 GCA_002427505.1 Mageeibacillus sp. UBA5439 | reverse complement strand
GTAAAACGCGGATCGAGGCGGGGCATGGCACCGCTGAAATCCATAATATAGGGGAAAATGATCGCTATAGCCAGAACTGCAGCCGCCACAGCCAGCCATTTTTTCGGACTGGGGCGCTTTATTCTGGCAGGTCGGGGACGGGCTTCTTCGATCAGATCATCGTCAAGCCGGCTAATAGCTTGGAAGACTTTTTCTTCTTTTAAAAAACTCTTCTCAGCATCTTTTTTTTGTTTATTGTCATTTGTGTTATTCATGTCGTTCATAGTGTAATACCTGCCTCTTCCAGGGAATCTTTTAGCTGCCGGCGCAGGCGGTACATGCGGCCGGCCAGTTTGTTGGCGCTGCTGCCATGTTCCGCGGCCAGTTTTTTTAAAGGTAGAGCATACCAGTAACGCTGTACGAAGAGGATGCGGTCTTCGGCGGCGAGAGCGCGCAGCCACTGGCTGATGTGGCGGGCGAGCTCGTTGGCATCGATTTCCTCTTCGATGCCGGCGCCAGCGGGGATGATGTCACCCAGTTCCTCCAGCATTACGTCGGCGGGGTTGTAGCGCTTTTGGGCGCGGTTCCTGTGCCAGACATTGATGGCCTGATTGCGCACGATGCGGCCCAGATAAGCAGACAGAGATTCCGGCTTTTGCGGCGGAATCGAGTTCCAGGCCTGCAGGTAAGTGTCGCTGACGCACTCTTCGCTGTCTTGAACATCGGCGAGGATATTGTAAGCAATACTTTGCAAAAGGCGACCGTATTTTGCTGTTGTCTCGGCTATCGCCGTTTCTTCTCGAGCAAAAAACAGGGCGATAATGTCAGAGTCTTTCACGTTGTACTCCTTTGAAGCTTCAGATCTGCTTTCACTAATAAAGACAGGATCAGCAGGCAAATATTCGCACTTGTGTATCATTTATTGTGCATGGTTTGGTGCCAGGCACGTTTCTATGCACTGCATCATTTATTGTGCATCATTGGGTGCCAGGCACCTTTTCATGCACAGTATTATTTTATAAAAAATCGACTTGGCTGACCCGGACGACTCCGTCCCGCACGGTAAAACGCACATTACGTCCGGCAAAGCTCAGTCCGTAGACTCGGTCCGGGTCCTTGTGGTAGGCCGGCCGGGGATCCTGCGACAAAACTTCACAGAGGGCCGCCTGCTGCTCGGCCGGAATTTTGGTTAGCAGGGCGGGCGGGATTTCAACTTCCAGACCTGTCCAGTCATTTTCTGCGACGAAACCGCTCCGGGCTTCGGGGCGGCAGTCGGTATATGGCAGGTAGGGTTTTATATCAAAGAGGGGAGTGCCGTCCAGGAGGTCAGGACCGGAGACCTGCAGGATCGGCCCCTCGGGCGTTTCTAAATCGATGCCGTCCAGCCGGACCAGGGACAGTCCGATCGGATTGGGCCGGAAAGATGAACGCGTGGCGAAAACACCGAGGCGGCTGCTGCCATCCAGCCGCGGCGGCCGCACCGTAGGGTGCCAGTCTTTTTCAGCATGTTGGGAAAAACACCAGAGCAGCCAGATATGGCTAAAACCATCGAGCCTGCGCAGGGCTTCGGGCTTGCGAAAAGCTTCCTCAAAGACGATTGCACCGCTGACCCCGGCTGCCAGGCCGGACTGCCTGGGAATGCCGAACTTCTCCGCAAAGGGAGTGCGAACGCGTGCGATAACATCAAATGTATACCGGGTTTCCATCTGAACAGTATATCCTTTCCTTTGAGGTCAGGCTGCAGGGCATAGAATCGTGCCTGGCACCAATCCATGCACAAAACAATGCAGGGCGGAAAGCACAGAATTATTTCCTGACTTTCATGCTGAAGGCGATGATGCGGTTGACTTCTTTGAAACCGGCCTTGCGGTGAAAAGCTTCGCTGACCTTATTTCTGAGTTCACAGTCAGAGGCCAGTTCGTGGCAGTTATGCGCCAGCGCCCAGCTTTTCGCATACTCGATCAGCTCTCCGGCGACACCCCGCCGGCGAAACTTTTCCTTCACATAAATTCCCTCGATGTAGGCAACCGGACCTTCACTGCAGCCTTCGACATAGTCTGTGCGTACAGAAAGGCTGATGAAGCCGCAAGGTTTGCCCTCCATGTAGGCCAGGTATTCGTAGGGGAGTTTTCCCCGGGCACGTTCGTCCAGAAAATCCCCGGCGCTGCTGTCAGGCCATAAGGCAGAGCAAAACTCTGCCCAGTATTTTTCGTTCTCTTTAGATACAGGAATGATCATCGCAACTCCTTGTTAAAGCGTAAGGGTCATTGTGCATGAAAACGTGCCTGGCAC
>DIRJ01000022.1:0-333 GCA_002427505.1 Mageeibacillus sp. UBA5439 | reverse complement strand
GCACCAAAGCATGCACAACGACCCTGCACAAAACCGCTCTCTGCACCTGGCCTCAAAGGATACAGTACAGTAATATCCTAGTTGTAGGCGATCGTGGCCAGTGCCTGATCGTCGACTACCAGGATCCAGGTCAGACCCGGGTTAAGAATCAGCTCTTCGCCGTCCAGATAATAGCGGATCGGGTCGGTGTGAGATGCCTTATCCCAGCTGATGTCGTACTTTTTGCCGCCGGTAAGATAAGTGGCCTCAGCCCCCTGAGCAATCCAGTCGACTCTGGTGTGAATATTATTCGGCATCCAGCCATGGGGGCGGTAGATAACAATAATATTGGCA
>DIRJ01000049.1 GCA_002427505.1 Mageeibacillus sp. UBA5439 | reverse complement strand
AGGTCATACATTTTAACTTTGTCCCAATTTTTAATCATTGTGTTCCTCCGTTTTTTTGTTTTAGCTCTTTTGTGTTCTATCTTAATGCTTTATTCAAGCATTCCCTCTTCTTCCAATAATGCCACATAAGCTTCTAAAGCGTCTTCAAAACACTTCATCGGCGGATTGACAACTCCGGCACCAACCTGCCCGACACCGGCGTCCTTATGCGCAATACCTGTGTTAATGACCGGGCGAATTTGAGTATCGACAACTTTACGAATATCAATACCGGTCGGAGAACCACGGAAGTTCATGGGCGGCAGCTTATAGCTTCCGCTTTCTTCCGTTGTGATCTCATACATTTGAGTAGTGTAGTTAACTGCATCTTGTGATGTGCCGCCAACAAACTGAACAATTGCCGGAGCAGTTGCCATGGAGAAGCCACCCAGACCCAGGGTTTCAGTGATACTGGAGTCACCAATATCAGGGTTGGCATCTTCCATGCTGTAGCCGGGGAAATAAAGACCATCAATAATCTCTGCCGGAGCTGTAAACCAGCGATTTCCCAATGCCGCGACCCGGATACCGAACTCAGTGCCGTTTCTGCACATGGTGTAGACAATTGTCGAATCTTTCACTTTGCCGACCGGTTCCAGAGAGGCTTTCGCAGCTGGCATAGAAAGGTTCAAGGTAAAGTGATCGTTTGAATTGAGGAAGTCGAAGACTTTTATCTGGTCTTCCTTTGAGGAATTCGTCTGTAGGATACTGGACGCAAGCTCGCGAATAAACAGTGAAGTTGTAGCCTTGTTACGGTTATGGCATTCGTCACCCATTTGTACGGACTGAGCCATCAGGTTCTTAATGTCCATGGGACCATAAATCTCAAGAGCTTCCTTCAAGATAGGATAGAGCGTTTTCTCCATCCAATTCAAATGTTTGATCACGGACGGTTCGTAAGCTCCGAAACGCAGCACCTTGCCCAGACCTTCGTTCATCGTGCAATAAGCGAAATTGCCTTGAGACTTGTTTTCAATAATGAAAACCGGCATTGAAGCCGTCACTACACCGGCCATCGGGCCGACAGCGTTGTGTTCGTGGCAGGGAGCATATTCAATTTCCCCGGAAGCTGCCAGTTTTTCAGCTTCTTCAGGATTCGAGGCCAGACCTTGGTAGATCAGACCGCCGATGACGGCGCCGCGCAGCGGACCTGACATCTTCTCCCAGGTAATGGGTGGTCCTGCATGCAGGACCAGTTTGTCGTGCATACCGGGTATAGTGTCTCTGGCTACACCCATGCCAACCAATGTTGGCTGTGCGTTCTGAATAATTTCCAGCGCCTTCTTATTGGCATCTTCAATAAACTGCATTGTTTACCTTCTTTCTTCTCCTGATACCCCCGACCGGGGGGTGGGTTTTATTTTAATCCTTTTAACCTGCCCAGCAGCGAGGACATTTTTTTGTCGCCGCCGGCAGATGGCTTCCATTGGACATGTATGGCTGATACATCCTGTTTTTTCAAATCATCGTAAAATGATTCCAATCCCATATTGACAACCTTTAGCTCTTTAGCAAATAAGTCATTTAATGACATAGGATTCTCCCTTCTATAAAGCGGCAGCTTTCATAATGCGGTCAACCAGACGGACAGCCTGTGCGTTGGAAGGCATGACAATAGCACCAGCATTTTCAAGTGTCTCTATTGATTTGTTCAAATCCTGCGGATCCTGGTCAGTACCTGTTACTGAGGCGACCACAACGAAATCTCTGTCCCCGACTCTTGCGCGGGCCTTGGCCAGGGACTCCGCTACCGCACCGGCAGGATCAACGTAGGAGCCATAGCCAAGCACGACATCGACCAGAATGATTGCTGTCGTTTCATCTATATGGGACTCGAAGAAGTCGGTACGTGTCTGTGGATCGATCATCGGATGCGGACGGCCACGGGTAAACTGGTCTTCTCCCAGATCGAGGCAGATATGTCCCTGTTTATTCTCCAGAAGTTTGATATTTCTATCGGCAGTCAGCGGGATGTTGGAGTAGATCGCGTGGTTCTCTCCCAGATACTTAATGGCTTCATCGGTTAGTGTGCCGCCGGTGTAGAGGCCTCTCAGATACTTTTGCTCGGACTTGAGTTTGCCTACAGCCTGTTCAACTATCTGATTTATCTCTGCTTCGTCAGCATCAAAAGCATCGAAACTCACCGGCTCCTCGCCTCTGACCAGAGCAACAGCTTTTCTGGCTGCATCTTCCAGGCTCAGGCAGGGATAAGCACCGGCTTCCTTAATAGATTCGGCATCGCCCCCGATAAAATCAATGACGACGGGCTTGTCGGTTTTTTTAACCAATTCATAAATTTTCTTTTCGACGGAAGCTGCGGGCGGCTTAGACACGAGAACTATAACTTCCGTCTCGGGATCTGCCATCAGGGCTTCAATCCCCTGAATCATCATCAGGCCCCCGATAGTCTCACTAAGGTCACGGCCGCCGGTACCGATTACCTGTGAAAAGCCTTCGCCCAGCTGATGGGCAATCACTGTAATTTCCTGCGTGCCGGTACCGGAGGCTCCGACCAGACCGATTTTGCCCCGTCGGACCACATTAGCGAAACAGAGGGGAACACCGTTGATGATGGCAGTGCCGCAATCCGGTCCCATCATCAGAAGTCCCTTTTCGACCGCCATTTTCTTAAGCCGCAGTTCATCTTCAATTTTGACGTTGTCAGAGAACATCATGACATTCAGGTCTTCGCGCAGGGCCTTGTCTGCTTCCGCAGCTGCATATTCACCGGGAATGGAAATCACCAGCATGTTGGCTCCCTGAAGATGCTTCAGCGCTGAATCCAGTGTCGGCGGCTGATAATCTCCGGAACCGCTTTCCTTTTTTTTGTTCATTTCTTCGTTAAAAGCCGCCACGAGATCATCCATGGTCACTTTAGATTCATCATATCTGGCAGCTATGAACAAATCGTTGGGTGTGACAGCTTCTAACTCAGGCACAAACATATCCATGGTCTTGACTAAATCGAGGTTTAACTCCGTGCCCATGCCGACCAGTACATTTTCCACCCCGTCGAGCTTCTGAACTTCACGGGATATAAGCATCAGCGTGACTGAATCGTTATAGGCATTCTCTTTTACAATTGCTTTTATCATTTAGCCTTCTCCTTTAGCTTAATTATGTATTCTATTTACTCCTGCATTGATTTTGTTGCCGGCCCTGGCGTTTTCTCTTTCCTCCAGAACCAGACCGGCGCAATATACGCCAAAGAGGAAATCTGAACCGGAGCTGGCACCGTAGCACAAAACTTTGTCCGCCAAAGTTTCCAGTGAGCCCTGATCCTCGCCGGCAAGAATTCGGATCAGAGCCAGGTAACTCGCATAGGCCTTTCCTGCTGCAGCGTTCTTAATCATATGGTAACTAAGCACTGTAGTCCGCCGATGTGCCAAACTCACTATTTCTTGAAAAAAATCACTTTTCGGATCCCGGTAGTAGAGAAAGAGGATAATTCCTGTTAAAAAATCATCTGCCGAGGGCGTAAGTCCGGGACCAAAACCAAGCAGGCACTCCGCCTGACTCACAGCAGTCACATAGTCCCTGTTTCGCAAAGCATCCAAAAATGCCAGCAAATTCTCCTTAATATATTCCGCATAAATATTTAAAGGTCTGTCTATGCGATTTGTTTCCGGCAGCAAGGCAGCCAGATCCGCAATGCCGCCGCCCTCACTTTCCAGCAGCTTCCTTCTGACTGTTTCCAGTGAGACTTTGTCAATTCCACTTTTGTTTTTGAATGCTTCAGGCAAACTCACCTCGCGGATTTCAGCCTTTTCCAGCCATATTGTTATATCCCGCGGCAGCTGTAATCTGTTTTGACTGTAAATTACTATATCGCCAGCTTTTAGCTGCCAATGCTCCAGGTCAGCAGTATCTGCAATAAGTCCCATGGGCATGAGTTCACGACTGCTGGCCGCCAATGTGATCAGCTCCTCATCCGCCATCAGATTGACCGAGGTCTCAAAGGCTGAGTGGACCTGCAGCTCCAGCTGCGGCCGCTTCAGCAAAAACTGCCGGAGATCGGCTGCCAGCATCAGGCTCCCGTATTGACGTCCGCTGATCATTGGAGTAACTCCTTTATCTTCAGAGCGAGCTGAAAGTTAAAGGCTGTATCAGGATCACGCAGATCCACGCCATAGACGTCGCGAATGCGGTTAATTCTGTAAACTACCGTATTATAGTGGGTAAACAAAAGCTCCGATACGCGTCGCAGGTTGCCTCCGGCTTCGAAATAGGCGCAGATAGTGTCAAAGAAATCATTGCGTTTTTTGGGGTCCGGCTCGTCAATTGCGTTCAGGATCTCACCCGCAAAAGCCAGGGCCTCTTCTTCAATCAGCGGATGTCCGAGAATTTGCAAAACATCTAAATCTTCATAAAACAGTATTTTGGCTTCGTTATCATTGCGGTTTTGCAGGATACGTACAGTCTGTTCCGCCTGTCTTAAGCTGGCCGGGAGCTCTTTATATGATTTCACACATGAGCCAACGCCAACGAAGCTACCGGCTGACTTTTTCTTCTCCTCAAGGAATTGCAAGAGGATTGCAATAAAGTTTTCGCAGTTTTCGTGGCGCAGATCTTCCGGGATATTCTGATCAAATTGCAACAGGAATACTGCCCTGTCATCGTGCTGTGTTGACAAGAAGTAAGCTCTATATTCTTTTTTCAGACGATTTGTCAGATACAGGAGATCCGTGTCCACTTTCTGCACCATAGCCGGTTTTTCGTTTAGCTGTGGCTTACCCTGCTCTTGTCCCACCAGCAAAACTATAATTTGACTGGCTCGGCTTTGATCAAAAAGATAGAATTTTGAGCTTTCGATCGCTTTCTCCTGATCTTCAGGATCGGAGCTGAGCAGCAGCTCCAGAAAACCTGTCTGGTGAATATTTTCACGTTCGACCAGCGTTACCCTGTTCAATATCTCTAGGGCAATCAAGGATGTGATCGATTCAATCACAAAGAGACTTTGCGGACGCAGGGAATTCTTTATATCCCAGATAAAAATACTGCCGAAATGTGTATTGTCAAAATAAATCGGAATCGCATAACGTTTAAGTCCGTTCTCACCCACAGAAACTTCCTGGCTGCGGTTTCTCTGCAAATAATAGTCCCGGTTGGATAAGGACTGTGTCAGAAAATTGCGGTAATCTTCCTGGACCAGAATTTTGCCTTCTTCATCAGGGCAATAACTATAGAAATCACGGAAAATATCATCGTGAATGATTACCGGAGATTCAGTAGCCAGATAAATCTGCTCCGCTATCTCCTGCATGCCGCCGCGTTTGAGCATAATTTCGCGTACAGTATCGTTAAAGTCATTGATGCGGATCAGGAGGTCTCTTTGTTCACCAATGATGTGGTTGAAGATCTCTTTAATCAGATCACCATAGGGAACGTCCTGGGGAATTCTTATAATGGGAAAACCCAATTCATCAGCCAGAGCCAGAGCACTCTCCGGCACTGTTTCGATGTAGCGCTGGGTTTTAATGCCAAGACCACAGACTTTTTTTGCGTATAACTCGGGGATCAAACGATCCAGTAAAGAAAGATCATCCCGGAAAACATAAGCGGTAGTGAGAAGAAACTCTCCGGATCTGACCCATTCAAGGACATCCGGTACTTCCATTACGTTTACGGAAAGGATGCTGTTGTCGAGACCATTTTCCCCGGCAAGTATCTCTGCTCCTTTAAGCAGGTCGATTTGAAGAACATCACGAAGCGGTATCGTCATTTTCTTCTTTTCTGTCATCATCACTCCACCCGTTGACTGGTATCTTTCATAAAAGCGCCAAGATATTTTCCATATTTGTCTACTACATGTCTATTATATACGATAACACTTTGTTAATGATTAATAAAATTGTATCCATAATTATAATTCTTTTGTGAATAGTTATGAGAGTGTTAAAAGTCTTCTATGATATAATAAAAAAGTCAATAACCGCTCTGCACATTTTGGCTCTTTATCTGTGCATTTGAGCAAAGGCACTTATCAAAATAATATTTTTGCTGACAAAGGAGGTTTTCGTGTTAAGTAAATTTGATTATGCAAAACCGCTTGTATTGGGAGAAGCCTTAAATGTATTGTCAAAAAACGAAGGTGACACTTACATTTTGGCCGGTGGCACGGATCTGCTGATCGCCTTGCGCCACAATCTTATCGATGCCAAGCACATCATCGACATCAAGTCCATCCCTGAGCTGGACGTGTTTGAATTCGTTGAAGGTAAAGGTCTCGAGATCGGGGCTAATGTTGTTTGCAATACCTTGATCGAGTCCGAAATTGTCAAAGAGAAATACACTGCCTTGCATGACGCTGCTGCTGTGTTGGCCACCTACCCACTCAGAAACAGAGCCACCTTAGTTGGCAATATCTGCAATGGATCACCAGGTGCTGACTTGCCGCCCAGTCTGCTGATTTATGATGCAGCGGTTAAGATCGCCAGCGCTGAAGGCGAGAGAACTGTCCCACTCAAAGACTTCTTCACGGGAGTGAAAAAGACACAGCTTGCTGCCAACGAACTGGTTATCTCTGTTCTCCTGCCTGATCCGGGCAGTGCTGAAGACAGAAGCTGTTATCATCGTCAGACGCGTCTGAAGGGTCACGATTTATCATCAGTAGGTGTCGCCTGCCGCATTAACGGTGACGGCAAAGCGGCCATCGGCATCAATGCTGTAGCCATCACACCTCTGCGACTGACCGTTTTGGAAGACGAGCTGAATACAAAAGGTATCACGGAGGAGTCCATCAGCTGGGCAGCCGAAGAAATTAAGAATCACATTAAGCCCATTTCCGACGTTCGTGCCTCAAAAGAGTATCGTCTGCATATGGCAGGCGTCCTATTAAAACAGGGTCTGACACAACTGATGGAGAAGGAGGCATAAACATGACGAAAGTAGATGAAAAAGATCTGTGCGCCATGGAACGGGCGCATATCAACTCAAAAGAAAGACTAGTCACTCTTACCTGCACTGTTAACGGCGAAGCAATTTCCGAAGATATCGATCCGACAATGCTTCTCCTGCACTTCCTGCGTGACAAACTGAAGCTGTTCGGTACCAAGGAAGCCTGTGGTGAGGGTGAGTGCGGTGCATGTACCATAATTTTAAATGGTAAGGCTGTTAACTCCTGTCTGGTTCTGGCTCTCGAAGCTCAAGGCGGAGTAATCACAACAGTCGAAGGCCTGTCCAAGGACGGCGAACTCAGCATTCTCCAACAGGAATTCATCAACGGTGATGCACTTCAGTGTGGCTTCTGCACACCGGGTTTCTTAATGTCTGCCCGTGCCTTGCTCGACAGGAATCCCGATCCGACCGATGAGGAAATTATCGAGGGTTTGTCGGGCAATCTCTGCCGCTGTACCGGTTATCGCCAGATTTTCGATGCGGTCAAAAGAGCTGCTAAACGAGAGAGAGAGGAGTTGAGCCGTTCATGACATATAAAGAAGAATTATATAACTGCACTTATCAGTCATGCAAAGACTATGAATCCAAATATAAGCACATAGGTAAACCATATGAACGCAAGGAAGCCATGGAGAAAGTTACCGGCCGTGCCCGCTATACTTTTGACATGGAAGTACCTGGCATGCTTTATGCTAAAGTCCTGCATTCACCACATGCGCGTGCCAGGATTATAAGTATTGATACCAGCAAAGCTAAAGCACTTCCAGGGGTCAAAGCTGTTTTGACCGGTGATGACTTAGATTTACTCGTGGGTCTCTACATGCAGGACAAATGGGTGCTGGCTAAAGGCGAAACCCGCTATCAGGGAGAGGCCGTAGCAGCAGTCGCTGCCACGAGTGAAGTGCTCGCTGAGCAGGCAATCGCTCTGATTGAAGTTGAATATGAAGTTCTGGAACCTGTGGTAGGTCTGGATAAGGCGCTGGCAGCAGATATTCTTGTACACGAGAATATTGCCGAGATCAATCACGTTGAAGGTGTTTTCTTCCCCCAGCCCAATAGCAATATAGCCAGTCTGAACCGAAGCAAGAGAGGCGATTTGGATAAGGGTTTTGCCGAGGCGGATCATATCCTTGAGAATGAATTCTCGCTGCCGGCAGTAGCTCACGTGCCGATCGAGACACATGTCGCTATCGCGCAATATGATCCTTTCACCGGACGCATCAAAATAATATCCTCTGCTCAGTCTCCTTTTGCCCTGAGGCAGATGCTGGCTGCAACCCTTAATATTAAAGAATCAGATATTGAAATCCAGGTTCCCTATGTTGGCGGCGCCTTCGGCGGTAAAGCCGGTATCCATCTGGAACCCCTGCTCTGCCTCCTGTCCCGCGCAGCCGGCGGAGCTCCGGTCAAACTCAAGTTAACCCGTGAACAGGAATTTAACTACATGGCAACACGTGCTGCCATGAGAGGCAAGGTCAAGTCCGGCGTTAAGGATGACGGCACCATAGTCGCCACTGACATTGTTTACGACTGGGATAGTGGCGCTTACGCTGACTACGGAGTCAACGTCGGCAAGACTGCAGTTTATGGCGGACTTGGTCCCTATGACATTGAAAATGCAGCTATTATCTCTAACACGATTTACACCAACAAAGTATTTAGCACAGCTTATCGCGGCTTTGGTCACCTTGAAACCTTGTGGACAGTAGAACGTCAGGTAGATATCTTGTCTCAAAAACTCGGTATTGATCCCTACGAGTTCCGTATGAAAAACTTACTCAGGCCCGGTGATCTCACAATGACAGGTGAACTGATGACAGCTAGCACGGGCAGCCCGATTGACTGCCTCCAGGCAGCTGTTAAGGAAATTGGCTGGAAAGGCCGCAAAACTGAAGCCGAACGCGAAGCTGAGTGGAAAACCGGCAAGGTTCGCGGAACGGGCTTCGCCATGGTACAAAAGGCTCCCGCCATGCCACCTAACGCTGCATCTTCCATTATCATGCAACTGCAGGGTGACGGACATGTCAAAGTTATGGTCGGCGGTATTGACTACGGACAGGGTCTCATGACAGCAGTGTCACAGATTACTGCACAAGAGCTGGATCTGCCCATGGATATGATCGAAGTAGTCAGAGGTGTAAATACCGAAACCAACCCTTATGACTGGAATACAGTTGCCTCCAAGTATGCCTTTATGGGCGGTAATGCCACCATCAAAGCAGCCCGTAATATGGTTGATCAGATGAAGGATATCGCCAGCCAGATCTTACGTGTTTCCAAAGAATCTTTAGATCACGGCGATGGTTATATCTTCTATAAACATGATCCCACGGCAAGAGTAGCTTATAAAGACATGGCTTACGGCTATGCTTATCCTAACGGCAACGGGATAGGTGGTCCCTTGATTTCTCACGGTTACTTTACTGCTGAGAGACTGACAAACCTGGATCCGGAAAGCGGTCAGGGCACTCCGGCACTGGCCTGGACTTTTGGTTGTCATGCTGTTGATATCGAGCTTGACATACACTCAGGAGAGATCACTGTTCTGAAGGTAGCCTCAGCCTTTGACTGTGGCCAGGTCCTCAACGAGAGAATGGTTTACAGTCAGGTTATGGGCGGTGTGGTCCAGGGTATCGGTTCTGCCATTCTGGAAGGTTATAAGTTCGACGAGAACAATGTACTCCTGAACCCGTCCTTTACAGATAACAAAATCCCGACAATGAAGGATATGCCGCTTGAAGTCGTGCCGATCTACATTGAGAATCCGCAGCTGAACGGCCCTTATGGTGCCAGAGGTATAGCAGAACACACCATGATTTCCATCCCCTCTGCTATCGGCAATGCTGTTTATGATGCTACAGGAATCAACTTTTATCGCCTGCCTCTTACTCCGGAAAAAGTTGCTCTCGGTATTGCAAGTGGAGAGAAGGACATCTATTAGTTGCTTTTCCGGACTTGCCCTCTACAGGCTGCAAGCCGGATTATCCTGAAAATAAACCGCGGCTGAGCGATCAGCCGCGGTTTTCATTTTCCTTAGTTTGAAATTCTAGCTGGCCATAGCGGCTTGCAGTCTGCCTTCCAGTATTAAGGCCAGTACAATCTTCAAGGCATCTCCCGGAAGAAAAACCAGCATCCCGGAAAAGACTATGCTTGGAAAGGTCAGAGCCTGACCCGAAACAAAGCGCAGCATAAGAGCCATGTAAGGCAGACCTATCAGATAGGTCAATAATGAAACCAGGAGCAGATTGAGTATTTTCTGTACAGCAGTGCTCCCCCTGCTTTGTGTCAGCCGGGCAAGCAAGGCTGCTGCCGGAATGAAAGCAAGGACAAAGCCGAAAGAAGGCGACAGGACAGCGGATGCGCCGGTAAAAATAAGTTTCAGCATGAGATGCAGCAGTGTCGCGTATGTAGCAGCGGCAGGCGTCAGCAGCAATCCGCTCAGCCAGACAAACATGGTCTGTAAAGTAAAAGGAACAGGCCCCAGAGGAATGCGGATCAGACCACCGGCAAACATCAGTCCGCCCAGCAAAGCTGATACAATCAGGGAATGGGTTCTCCCCTTAGCTTTCAAGCTAATACTCCTTAATGCGCACTTCTCCGGATGAAAGTGCGATCAGTTCTCCGTTTTCACGATAGATCAGGGCACCATCTTCTGAAATATCCTCAGGAACTATTGTTTTGCCTGAATCCAGCATAACTGCACGTCCGAGAATGAAACAGCGGTCTCGATATTCATTAAGGTAGGCGCGGGAAGGCAGGAGTCTGATCATCCCTGCAAGCTCATTACTGATCTCAGCGACCAGTCTGCTGGAGTTAATACTATCTTTCTCCTCTGTGACAGCAGCGGCTTTTTCTTTGATTTCCTCAGGGAAACCGGCCTTGGGCGGCAGGAGATTAATGCCGATACCTACAATCAGGGAGAGTGTCTGTCCCGATTCCAGGTTTGTGACAGCCTCTGTCAAAATACCGCAGATTTTCTTGTCTCTGTAGAATAAGTCATTCACCCATTTAATGCCGACTTCTATCCCGAAGGTCTTCTCCAGCACTCTCGCAACGGCAACTGCTGCCATGGTAGTCAGCGTGACCGGGCTGTCTTCCTGCTGCCAGGGAAAGGCAAGTGAAAAGTAAAGGCCGCTGCCGGCAGGCGAATAGAAGCTGCGGCCATGCCGCCCGCGGCCGGCGGTCTGGCTGACTGCACAGATCAGATAGCTCTTAGCATCGCCAAGCTTTTGTTTAGCCCGAGTGTTAGTTGAATCCAACTCCTCATAAACGAGCACCTCCGTGCTTGCCCAGTCAGAGGATAGCATGCTCTCGATGCCAGGCTGTGACAGTTTCTGTGTCTCCGCTCTTAACTCGTAGCCGCGGTTTTTTACACCGGAAATTACATAGCCTTCTTTTCTCAGGGTGTCCACCGCTTTCCATACCGCAGAGCGGCTGAGATCGAGCTCTGTGGATATTGCTTCACCGGAAAGACTGCCGTCGGTCTCCCGCAGCATTTTCAAAACTTTGGCTGCTGTGCTGTATTGCTTATTCATACTTTCAGATTATGGAAGTTTAACTGCCTATTGTCAACCTCATTGTCAGTTAGGTAGACAATATCGCATTGCTTGGCCTTGACAATATTTTTGTTGTATCCTGAAGCTAATAGATAAAGGGGCAGTTATGACATTTAATCAGCTCAATATATTTTGTCAGATAGTCGAGTTCGGCAGCGTTACCCGTGCCAGCAAACATCTCGGCATTCCTCAGCCCGCGGCTTCCCGCGTTATCCGCTCTTTGGAAAAGGAGTTCGGGCTTCCCCTCTTTGACACAGCCGGCAGAGGGATGGTAGTCAATAACCATGGCCGGCTGCTCTACGACTATGCCAAACAGATTCTGCAGCTAAATACCAAGCTGAATTCTGAGATGCAGACCAAAAAGCAGGAGCACGATACTACTGTATCCATTGTTGTTGAAGCTGGTTCTTATCTCTTCCCTCATATCTGCACCGCCTTCAACTCGCGTTACGAAGACGCCAGCTTTAAGGCTCTCCACCGCGAACCATCAGGCAGTGCGGAAGCCGGAAATTATCCATTAAAGCTTCACTCTTCACGCGAAAAACCAAGGGGAAAAAACACTGTCGTTCTGGCTGATGAAGAAATCCGGCTGGCGGTTCCGCGTGCGGGTCAGTTCGGCAACAGGAAAGAAATCGGGCTGAGTGAGCTTCGCGACATGGGCTTTGTCAGCTTGTTCAAAACCAGCGGTTTAAGGCAGATCACCGACTATTTCTGCCAGCAGGCAGGCTTTGAACCCAAGGTCATTTTTGAGACTGACAGTTCTTCAGCTGTCACCCGCTACGTCAACTCCGGACACGGCATTGCCTTTATCCCGGAATTAACCTGGCCCAAAGATGACAGCGATGAAAATGTTCATCTGCTATCAATCTCTGAGCCAAAGTGCCGCAGGTTCATTGTTCTGAGTTCAGCCGGCAAGCAGCATCTGAGCCGCTATGAAGTATTATTCTCTGAATTCCTGCAGGAATACTTTTGCCAGCTACAGAGCAAGTCATAGTGCGGGAGCAGACAGGGGATCTTTCCTGAACTGTGACAATTGCTCAAATGAATATGCAATCTCAATTAATATACCTTCGCTAAAGGGTCTTCCCGCAATCTCCAGTCCGACCGGCACGCCAATAGGCGCCTGCTCTGATGGCGCGAAACCTGCTGGCACCGCGATTGAGGGAAAACCTGTAGCTGAGCACAGAACGCCGTTGCGCTGCTGCTGACCATCCCCGATCTTGCAGACAAGCTGTTGCTGATGTGGATATACCAGTGCGTCAAGCTCGTGGTCGGCCATGATCTTCATGATCCTGGTCCGCATGGCTGCCTGACGGATCAGCTTCTGATTATATTCAGCAGTGCCCACATCAAGCCTGAGAGCTTTTTTCAGATTCTCCTCTATTCCCGGATGAAACTTGCCGCTTGCCAGTATTTCTTCGACCGAGTGAACCGGAGCATCTGCTCTGAGTCCAGACAGGTAAGCGTTTAAGTGAGTTTTTAAATCATCAAAATGGACGCTGACTTCCCGGATCATCCAGTCGGAATCAATCTCGTCGTCAAGCTCAACTAAAGTAGCGCCGCCTGCTTGAAAAACAGCTAAAGCCCCTTCCATAACCTTGTTTACCGGCTGGTTGACAGTTTCCTGGCCGAAGAAACTTCTCAGCACACCCAGTCGTTTGCCTTTAAGACCTTCTTCCTTCAAGTAAGGCAGATAGCTCTCCGGCTGCCTGCCGATACTCCAGGCTGTTTCTTCGTCATCCGGATCGTATCCGGCGATAACATCCAAAGTACGAACACAGTCTTCGACTGTACGGCAGATAGGTCCTGCCGTGTCCTGAGTCAGGCTGTAAGGCACGATACCCGCGCGGCTCACCAGACCTACTGTCGGTCTGAAACCGACAGCACTGCAGGCTGAGGCCGGACTCCTGACGGAATTTATCGTATCTGTTCCGATACCGATAATGCCGATATTCGCGGCAATGGCAGCTCCGCTTCCGCCGGAAGAACCTCCGGGTGTCCGGGTGGGATCGTAGGGATTGACCGATTGTCCCAGCATCGAGCTGATAGTTTCTCCCCAGATCGCGAATTCGTGCAGGTTCGTTTTGGCCAGAATAATTGCGCCAGCCTGGCGCAGCTTCTTCGTTATAAAGGCATCTTCATCCGGAATAAAACCTTCCAGAGACTTGGAACCGGCAGTGGTAGGCATATCAAATGTCTCAACATTGTCTTTCAACATAACCGGAATGCCGTGAAGCGGACCTGCCAATTGGCCTGTTGTCTCGAAAACACGGTCCAGTTCAGCCGCCTCCTCCAATGCCTGAGGGTTAGTCATGATAATCGCGTTGATAGCAGGACCCTTATCCTCATAGGCATCAATACGATCGAGGTAAGCGGAACAAAGTTCCTTTGCTGTTAGCTCCCCCGCTTTCATAGCTTCATGCACGCGGACAATCGTTGTTTCCATTAATTCAAAATCTCTCATGATAATCCTCCTGTCTTCCGTAATAAAATAAAAAGAGGAGGGAAATCGTGTGATATCCCTCCCGATTGCATACTATTCGGATTTAACCGAAGAAATTCAAAAGTAATCCGGCAGCAACTGCGGATCCGATTACACCTGCTACGTTGGGCCCCATGGCGTGCATAAGCAGGAAGTTGGACGGATTGTATTTCTGTCCTTCTTTTTGTACAACGCGCGCTGCCATCGGAACTGCGGAGACGCCTGCGGCACCGATCAGCGGATTGACTTTGCCCTTGGTGAGAACATACATCAGTTTGCCTAAGAGCACACCGCCGGCAGTACCGATTGAGAAAGCTATCAGTCCTAGCAGGAGTATCTGGAGTGTCTGGGGTTTAAGGAAATTTTCAGCAGTAGCAGTTGCTCCCACTGTAACACCCAGGAAAAGCGACACGGCATACATCAGACCATTTTCTATCGCATTAACCAACAGAGGTACGCGTTCTGATTCTTTCAAGAGGTTGCCGAGCATCAACATGCCGATCAATGAAGCAGCTGAGGGCAAGAGCAGGATTGTGAGAATCGTAACTCCGATAGGAAAGAGGACTTTTTCCTTCTTACTGACTTCACGCAGCTGTTCCATCTTAGTCTCACGTTCTTTTTTCGTAGTGAGAAGTTTCATTATAGGTGGTTGTATGAATGGCACCAATGCCATGTAAGAGTACGCGGCAATAGCTATCGCTCCCAGCAGATCAGGCGCAAGCTTTCCCGTCAAATACAAGGCTGTGGGTCCGTCGGCCCCGCCAATAATA
>DIRJ01000010.1 GCA_002427505.1 Mageeibacillus sp. UBA5439 | reverse complement strand
TCAGCAGGGCTACAGCCAGTTGGGCTGTTTTTTCCAGATCATATAGCTTGGCAATGCCATAAGATGTGTGTATATAACGCACGGGAACACCCAGTACGATAGTGGGAATACCGCTGCCCATTTTATGGATCAGTCCGCCATTGGTGCCGCCGCCTGATCGTACGGCTTCCTGAACCGGAATACCCTCTTTCTCGGCCAGATTCAGTGCAAAGCGCTGGAAACCCGGATGCGTGATCATGGTGACATCCATGTGCCGCAGCATGGGTCCTTGCCCCAGCAAGGTCTGCTGGCTATCCGGACTGCCGAAGGTATCATCCGCCGGTGTACCTTCAAAGACTATGGCCAGATCGGGTTCTATCGAGCGTGCAGATACTTCCACACCGCGTCCGCCGACTTCTTCCTGGGTACTGAGAGCTGCAATCACATCACAAGCCAGTTCTTCCCCTGCCAGGCTGCTCAAGGTCTCCACCAAAGCCGCGCACCCGATACGGCAATCAAAGGCTTTGCCCATCAGAACATCATTTTGTTCATCATAGTAAAGATCAACATCAGGCACTACAGGTGCTGCCAGACGGATCTTGAATTTTTCACTTACTTCTTCAGCTGAGCTCGCTCCCACATCCAGCTGGATGGCGGAAAAAACTATGGGTTTGTTGCGTTCCGCTTCGCTCATATAGTGCGGCGGCTTGCTTGTAGCCAGAGCCGGAATCCACTTGCCCTCAGAGTTGCGCACGCGAAAGCGATGTGAGGGCACATTAGAGGCCACCCAGGAGCCCAGCGGCAAAATACGCAAAAGACCCTGGGGACTTACTGACTGTACAATGAGTCCCACTTCGTCCAGGTGAGCATCCAGCTGAACCAAAACACGATCCCGGCTGTTTCCTGTCCGTTCCAGATAAACATTCTGCAGCGAGTCTATATAGCTTTCACCGTAAGCCTGTAATATTTCCAGAGCTGTCCTTGCCAGCTCGTGTTCAAAGCCTGACGGGCCGTTTGCCTCCGAAAATATACGCAGAGTCTGCAATAGCTGTTCTCTTTTTTCCATGCTAGTCACTATCTGATCCTTCCTTTCTTGTCTATGGCTGCTTTGCTTCATCTTAACACTTGTCAGCTGCAAGAAAAAAGCCGCAGTCGGCTGACGGCGGCTTTAATTTTTTTAAGAATATCAAGTCTGTCCTAGGCACTCTGCCCTTCATTATTTGCTGTTGTTTTAGGGTCTATACCGGCCATCAGCAGACCCAAATCATTTCTGGTCGCATCTGCCTGATTGAGAATTGCCATCACCCGTCCTTCGTAAATAACCAGAATTCGGTCAGGGATCTCCAGTATTTCGTCCAATTCTGTAGAAACCATGAGGACAGCAGCTCCTGCCGTCCGTGCCTCGATAATCTGCGAATGGATGTATTTGGTCGCTCCGATATCCAGACCACGTGCAGGGTGAACAGCGATCAGAAGCTCCGGATCTCGTGCCAGTTCTCTGCCCACCACCATCTTCTGCTGATTTCCACCTGACAGGTTGCGGGAAATCTCCATCACATCCGGGGTTTTCACCTGATATTGTTCAACTATGTCACGGCTGTGTTCGTCGATCCATTTCCAGCGCATGATGCCATGCTTAGAAAAAGGCATGTGATCATAATCCAGCATGGATATGTTCTCACGCACATTCATCTGGCCGACCATACCCATCTTTTGACGATCTTCCGGTATGTGTCCGACGCCCTTTTTCAGAATAGCCTTCGCATTAGCGCCGGTAACATCCTCGCCCTTGATAAATATGCTTCCTTCAGATGGTTTCAGTAAACCGGTGATACATCTGATCAGCTCAGACTGCCCATTGCCGTCAACGCCGCAGATACCCAGTATTTCGCCGCAGGCAACATCAAAACTGACATTCTTCAGGGTCTGAATCTTGCGTTCATTTACATGAGAAAGGTTCTCCACCTTGAGAACCACTTCGCCCGGGCAGCTGGTCTCTTTTCTGGAGACAAGTTCGACCTGGCGTCCCACCATCAGTTCAGCCAGTTGGCTCATGTCAGCGATCTCATCAACGATGACACCTGCTGCAGCCACCTCACCTTGACGCAGCACCGTACAGCGGTCGCAGATAGCCTTGATCTCAGGCAATTTATGGCTGATGAAGATGACCGTCTTCTGCTCGGCAATCAGCTGCCGGATGATGTCAAAAAGCCCTTCCACTTCCTGAGGAGTCAGGACTGCTGTCGGTTCGTCCATGATCAGCGTATCAACATCACGGTAGAGAGCTTTCAGAATTTCCAGGCGCTGTTGTTGTCCGACCGAAAGGTTGCGGACTTCTTCCCAGGGATCTATGTCCATGTTGTAGCGTTTCGCCATCTCCGTAAAGCGTTTGGCGGCGGCATTGAGATCCAGAAGTTCCTTATTGCCTGTATATCCCAGAACCACATTCTCTATCGCTGTATGCGCTGGTATCAGCATGAAATGCTGGTGCACCATGCCTATGCCGAGATCAATCGATTCTTTAGGCGACTTGATATTGACCCTTTCGCCTTTGTAGTAAATTTCACCTTCTGTAGGTTCATACATACCGAAGAGAATATTCATCAAAGTTGATTTTCCGGCTCCATTTTCGCCCAGCAAGGCATGGACCTCGCCCTGTTCAACACTGAAATTTACATTTTTGTTGGCGACGACCGGACCAAACTCCTTGGTAATATTCCTCATTTCCAGTAAAGTCATTGTCGTCCCTCCTAAGCCTTAATATACGGCTGAGCGCTGCTGGCAGGTTTCTTGGATCTGCGGCTGGTAACACAGAGAGCAATAATCGTTATGATGTAAGGCAGCATATTGGGGAACTCTGAGGGTATACCCGTCGACAGAGCCTGCAGCCGATAACTGGAGGCATTGCTAAGCCCGAATACCAGTGAAGCTCCCAGAACACCCAGGGGTGTATAGTTACCGAAGACAACTGCCGCTACAGCCATGAAGCCGCCGCCGGCTATCATGCCTTCTGTAAAGAAGCTGAGCTGTCCCATGGAAATAAATGCTCCCGCCAAACCGGCCAGGATACCACTATAGAGGACAGCAAGAAAGCGGACTTTGCTGACATTGATTCCAACTGTATCACAGGCTTGCGGATTCTCACCGACCGAGCGAACTTTCAGTCCGGTATTAGTGCGGAAGAGGAAAAACGAAGTTGCAATAACCATAACAAAGGCCAGATAACCCGGAATAGTCTGTGTAAACAGTGATGGTCCCAAAATCGGAATATCCTTCAAAAGCGGAATCGCAACTTTGTCAAAGGTATCTATTATCGGCGGACTCATACTGGCGCCGAAAACAGCACGGTTTACAGTGATCGTGAGCCCTGAGGCCAAAATATTCATGCCGGTGCCGACAACTGTCTGGTCAGCTTTCACCAATACGGCAAAGACGCCGAAAACAGCAGCGAAGGCAACCGTAACGACAATACCTATTAAAGTCCCCAGCCAGACGGAACCTGTGTAATATGAACCCAGTACACCGCCCAGAGCACCAACCAGCATCATCCCTTCAGTTCCGATATTCAGCACGCCCGATCTTTCAGAAACCAAAATACCCAGAGCCGCAAGCAGCGTCGGAGTCGCCAGACTCAGTGTGGATGCGAGAAAGCTACTTATACCATCCATGCTTAATTGCCCCCTTCCACTTCATCTTCGTCAGTTTTATCAGTCACAAGCCGCGGCATCTGCTCCCTGTGCGTGGCATCTTTTTCATCCGGAGCCGGCAAGGGCAGTCCCATTTCGTCCTGAGCTACCGGGTGATAGCGGAAGTGACGTTTACGCCTGATGGTGAACATTCTGCGGCCGGCGATAAAGAGAATTACGAAGGCCTGGATGATCAGCGCCACTGAAGATTTGACATCCGTCATAACTTCCATACTTAAAGAGCCGGCAGATAAACCGCCAAAGAGTACACCGGCCACGACAACACCTACAGGATTCAGGCTGCCTAAGAGAGCAACTGCGATACCTGTGAAACCATACGAGACCGAAAAGGAAGTCATGTGCAATCTCATTTGTATGGAAACCATCTCGATGCAGCCGCCCAAACCGGCCAGGCCGCCGGCGATAAACAGCGAGCGCAAGGTGGCTGCCTTAATGTTGATTCCGGCATATTCTCCTGCAGACGGATTAAAACCTACAATTCTCGCCTCAAAGCCTTTGCTTGTTTTCCATTGGTAAAGATAATATAGAACTACACAGATCAGCAATATTACCAGACCCCAATGCAGACGCACTCCCGGTACTATCGAACCCAGACTGGCTGTTTCCGGGAAGCGGGCAGATTGTGGATAAGTTGATTGTCCCGGCTCCTTCAGCGGACCGTTAACCGCAAAGGAAACCAGATATCTGGCAATGTAGTTCAACATGATAGTTGTGATCAGTTCTGATGCGCCAAATTGCACTTTTAACACTGCCACCAGCAAGCCGTACAGTGCCCCTCCCAAAAAACCCGCTATCAGGGTTATGGGAAGATGTATGAACTTAGGCAAAGCAACTGCCAGCGGCAGCTGTACAGCTACTACGGTCGCTAACAAAGCTCCCATTATAAACTGACCTTCTGCACCCAGGTTGATAATGCCGCAGCGGCGTGCAACCGAGAATGAGAGAGCAGTAAACACAAAAGGAATAGCCTTGATAATGGTATCCTGCCATGCAGCCATACTGCCGAAAGCGCCTTTGAGCATGAAGCTATATGCTGCAAGCGGACTGGTGCTGCTGGTTAGCAGAATAACGATACTGCCAATAAGAAAAGAGGCAAGAAGGGCCATTATCGGATAGTATAATGCTTCCAGAATAACGCCTATTTTCTGTCTAACGGATGTGCCTTCCATATGTCTCCTCACTTTAAATCAGACTGAAGCGGCTTGATAAAATTCCTCTCCAGTCTGATTTTAACATTTTACGGCATAAAACAATTAAGTTTCTCTAATCTTAATCGACTTATCTGCAGATTAATAAAAGCCGCGGTTTTTGTCCGCGGCTTTTTCTCTTAACTAATCAGCAAGATCGATTACGATTTTTCCATCGATAAAGTCTTGAGTGATTTGATCCATGGCATCTTTGATTTCCTGGTCAACTTCAATGTACCAATCATCGAGATGCACAACACCCTGGGCTGCACCCATGGGCAGGACTGCTTCCGGCAGGTCATTATCCAGGAAGGCCTGGTAAGCAGCCTCATAAGCAACTGATGTATCTTTAATGACAGAAGTAACTGCCATGGTCGGTGCTACATCGTTCTGGCCCTCGCCTGAGCCGATAGCATAGGCACCTGCTTCCTCACCGGCTTCCATTACACCCAGTGAAGACTGGTTAGCCATAGGTGACAGCACGTCCGCGCCCTGACTGACAAAACCTTTTGCCAGTTCTTTGGCTGCGTTAACGTCGTCCATGGAACCTGTATTTTCGGAAAGGATTTTGACATCGGGGTCAACATAGGCTACGCCCTGAGCAAAGCCTTTGGAACCATTGATGATCGGGTTGATGGGTGTTCCACCAACGAAACCGACAGTTCCGCTCTTGGTCAGCATAGCTGACAGTGCGCCCATCATGAAGCCTTGTTCGGCATCCTGGATCGCAAAGGAACGTGCATTGGGTCCGGTTACTGCTGAATTGATCAGGAAGAACATTACGTCCGGATAATCTCCCATGACACGCTGTGCTTCATCCGCGTAGGTGCTGGTTGCCAGGAAAATGATATTGTAATCACTGCTGGCAAAGGTTCTGATCGAGTCGCCCACTGCTGATACAGGTACGTTCTCGACGTAGTGAGTTTCCGCTCCCATAGCTTCGATCTTCTGAAGGCCTGCATATGCAGTCGCATTCCAGCTCATATCTGAAATTGCACCTTCCAGAATCAGAGCAACACGGTTGGCTTTTCCATCGGTGCGAACACCTGGTCTGGATTCGTCTGCAGGTTCAGTTTGCGGTGCATCTGATCCTGCCGGTTCAGTTTGCGGTGCATCTGATCCTGCCGGTTCAGTAGGATCCGGTTCTGCTCCGTTGTTGCAAGCAACAGCTACGCTTAAAGCAAAAACCAGAACCAGGACCAGACTCAACAACTTTAAAATCTTTTTGTTCATTCTTTCTCCTTTTGTTTTCCCCAGACACTATTCTCCAGATATTTTCAGCTCTTTTTTCGAGCAAAGACACCTGTAGTGGGGAAAGTTTTTGTTCCACAGTCCGAAATACACGCTTAGGAAAGCGTATCGGTCAGACTTGTGCAAATTGCTTCTTGTTCAGCAATTTAACATGAAGAGTTAAATAGTTACTTAACTCCTAGGTTATTATAGCTGAAAAAGAAGACCGCAATCAGACCGGCGGATATTTCTCTATTCTGATTAAAAAAATAAATGTTTTATAGTGAAAGTGCAGGAATACGGAGATTTCATGCTTTGTTGCTAGACAATGGCAGTTTCATAGACATCTGTTTGCGGAAAAGTTTCACGCATGAGAGCAGCGCTTGTTCTCAAATCACTGCTTTTTGCATACAGGGCGAAGATAGTCGGACCCGAACCCGTCAGGGAAGCGAAAAGACTTCCTGACTGTCTCAATGCCAGCAGGAGATCCTCTGCTTCAGGATAGACTTCCAGCAGATAAGGGAGGAAGGAATTTTCCAAAATTCCGTTGAATTCCCCATATGTTCTCTCCGAAAGCATTTTTTTGTAAGTTTGCAGAAGTGTGTGCAGCTGTACTCCCGCCACTGTCGACTCAGCCCTGTCTAAAGCTGCAAAGGCCTCTTTAGTCGACACATCGCAGGGAGGCTTGACCAGCATCATAGGCAGCCGCGGAAAGGGCTCCAGCTCCGTCATAACTTCACCGATACCGCTGACGAACTGTGTTCCGCCCCGGTAGCAGTAGGCTACGTCTGCACCTATTTCGTGTGCCATATAAGCAGCCGGCATGGCTGCGAAATCTCCGCCGGGAAAAAAGGCCCGCTCCAGCAAACGCAGGGTTGCAGCTGCATCTGCACTGCCTCCTCCCAGACCGGCCTTGTGGGGAATCTTCTTTTCAATTCTCAGATCCAGAGAATAATTTTCCGGATTAATCCGATACCAGTTGAAAAAAGCACGGGCTGCTACGTAGGCAATATTCTTCTTTTCCTGAGGTAAATCAGCGTGATCACAGGAAACCCTCCAATCTGACCGGCCGCCTGACCGCAAAAAAAGTGACAGCCGGTCACAAAGACCAACTGTCACCATCAGCGATTGTATATTGTGATAATTGTCAGGACGACGCTCCAAAACTTTCAGAGATAAATTCACTTTTGCCGGTGCAGTTTCTCTGCCGCTAAATTCTAGCTTCTTCATAGAGCCGGATCAGGCATCCTCTTCCAGAATATCGTCCAGTTCATCCGCACTGAATGCTATTTCAACAACGCCCGTGAGTACATCAACATAGCTGAAGCAAACATGCTCATCATAGTTGGTACTGACAGGACAGCGCACTGTAAAAACATTGGGCGAGCAGCTCTCGAGATATCCCTCGTGAACTACTGTACGCCTGCGCCCTCCATTTGAGCGGAGGTAAATGCGGTCACCAACATGATTAGAAAGTGTGTCACGACAATTTAAAACATCGGTTTTCGCGATCAATAGAATCACCTCAATATTTAAAATATATTTGCACACATATGCTTATTTATGTTACTATATTAGGTCTATTTTGTCAAATTTTGTACAAACTGCACATGTATCATGCAAAATATTTGGCAGCCGCCAGGCACATCCTAGTCAGCGGTTGAACTGAAGACCTGGCCTCCCCCAATAACCATCTTGCCCAGATAAAAAACTGCAGCCTGTCCGGGTGCAGTAAGACGCTGGGGGTCAGCAAATCTGATCACAGCCCGGTAGCCCTCTTCGATTAATTCGATGGTACAGGGCAGGGCCTGTCCCTGAGAACGCAGCTGAACCAAAGCTGATACCCGGTCCTGACCTGCAAACATATTCTTCAGAAGATCAGTCATGAGAAGATTCACCAGCAGGATTGAACTGCTGCGGCATTCAGTTTCATCCCCTAAAACTATCGCATTTTTGCCGGCATCTATTTTTAATACTGTCATGCGCTTGCCGAAAGACTGGCCAAGTTTTTTTCGCTGGCCCACGGTATAACGGCCAAGACCTGCATGTTGGCCGATAGGATTTCCCTCAGTGTCAAGGTAGGGCCCGGGATCACCCAGTGCCTGATGTTCGCGCAGAAAATTGATGCGGTCATCATCGGGCAAAAAGCAGATCTCCTGACTGTCAGCTTTTTGGGCCAGTTTAAGGCCACGGTCTGCTGCCAGAAGCCGGACTTCAGCTTTGGTCAGTTCTCCCAGAGGAAAGAGAAGCCGGCTGAGGATTTCCTGCGGCAGGGCATAAAGGAAATAACTCTGATCTTTTTTGCTGTCGCTGCCCCGCAGCAAAGTAACCTGCTGGTCCCTCCTGCGCTCATTTAAGGGGATAATTCTCCCCTCCTGATCGCCGATGCCGGCATAATGGCCGGTCGCAATGAAGTCGCAGCCATACTCATCAGCCAGCTTAAGCAGGCTGGGAAATTTCATTAGGGGATTGCATAAAACACACGGATTCGGAGTTTCTCCCCGGCGCCAGGCATTAACAAAAGGTGTTATTATTTTTTCCGCAAATTCGGCAGGGGCGTCATGGACAAAATGTTCTATCCCCAGGTCAGCTGCAAGAGATTTCGCATCCTTGATCATGTTGTCGCGGGCTTCTTCTGAGCGGCAGGAAAAAACCAGGGTAAGACCAATGACCTCAAAACCCTCCTCCTGAAGCAGAGCAGCAGCAACAGCACTGTCGACGCCACCTGACAAACCCAGTAAAACTTTTTTATTTCCGGATGCAGACATGTTGAAACTTTAGCATAAAAATTGTTCTGATTCTGTAATGGATATCACTGGAAGGCTACAATGCGAAACAGGCAGGTGTCCAGCAATCAGTGGTGGGCTACCTGCCTGTTTCTTCGAGGTGTACTTCCAACGTACGTCCTCCTTTCCCAGTCTCGCGCTGAATTCAAAATACCCGGTGAGAAAAACTGATCTTTTCCCGATAAAACCGGACAGACAGACCGTGCATTATCCAAAAAGCTGCTCCATTGCGCTTTACTTTAGGGAAACCCCCTGTGGTTATGGAGCCTTATTTCTTCCACGGTCTTTTGTTGCGCGGACTCCTGCTTGTCTGATTACCGAATCATTTTCTGCTTTGATTTCTACTATGTAATCCTGCAAGAGGTTAATTTAATTTTAGGGAGACCTCTCAGTTTTGTCAAGGCATCTTTAATGATATTACACAAGAGAATGCCAAAAATGAGTCTGCATGCTAACATATTGTGCAGGAGGAAATTTATGAAAAATGTTCTGAAAATAGTAGGTGGACTGCTGCTCGCCTTTGCCATAATCCTAGCCGGACTCTTTGTCCTGGTTGCAGCTTATCAATATAGACCTGCAGAACTGCTGGAGATTAATCTGCCGGCAGGCTGGCAAGAGTCCCCGCAGCTAATTGCAGATCGCGAGTACAGTCTGCTGAGCTGGAGCATCGGTTATGGAAGCCGCAATAGCAGCAGTGACAATTTTATGGAAGGCGGCTATGGTGTCAGGGCCGGAAGAAGGCAGACTGTCAGTAAGAACCTCGAAGGTATTTATGCGGAAATAGCTAAGAGCGATCCCGACCTCATCCTCCTGCAGGCAGTCGATCACGAGTCGAAACGTTCCTATAATTTCAAAGAGGACGAAATACTGGGCGAAGCTTTAGGTTTTGGTGTGTATACGCCCAATCATAAAGCCTTCATACCCAAGCCCTGGCCGGTTTCGGGCCGAACTGACGCAGGTCTGGCCGGCTTCAGCAAGCTAAAAGTGACTTCTGCAGTCCGTCAGCAGTTGCCGGAGAACTATTCCTGGCCGGAAAAAATGTACAGCATCAGCCACTGTCTGGAAATCCTGCGTCTGCCTGTAGAGAACAGTGATGCCGAGCTTGTCCTGATTAATTTGGATCTGAAGACTTATGCCACTGATGCGGAAACTCTGGCAAAGCAGATGGAAGTGTTTTTTGAGATCATCACAGCTGAGCGTGATCAGGGCAATTATGTGATTGCAGGCGGAGATTTCGGACAGACCTTACTGCCTTTTTCCGACTTGAGTTACAAGTCGGAAAATCCGCACTGGGAGCCCGGCAACTTGGACACCGCAAGCATACCCACCGGTTTCAAGCTGCTATACGGTAACCCTGATATACCGACCAGCCGGCTGAATGATAAGCCCTATGACTCTGAAGCAGCAGACACGATATGTTTCCTGACTGATGCTTTTATCGTTTCAGACGAAATTGCAGTCAAATCCTGTGAAAGCTTTGAGCTGGATTTTGAGTTCAGCGACCACAATCCCCTGCTGCTGAAGTTTTCCCTGGACCGGCATTAATTAAAGAGTGCCTTACTAAGCAAAAAAGAAAGGCTATCCTGCTTTTGCGGGATAGCCTCTGATCAATCTGTGCTTTGCTCTGAGCAGTGAGGTTTTGCCTCACTCATCCTTATCTTCTAACTGATCAAGATCAGAAAATATCTCTTCAAACTGCAAATCAAGATACTCCTGCGTTTTGAGCTTGAGTTCTCTGTATTTCTCCATCAGGTATTTTCCGTTAGCGGTCAATTCGCTTTTTCCGCCTCCGGCGCCACCGTGGAAACGCTTGATAACTCTAAAGCCAAGCCCTTCTTCCATATTATTCAGTAGTTGCCAGCCCTTGCTATACGACAAATTCATGGCGCTACAGGCCTCGCTGACCGAACCTGTATCGTCGATATACTGCAAGAGTCTTACCGGACCCGGTCCGAAAACAGCTTTATCGGTGACCAGCATTACTTTAGCTCTCGCAGAGAGCTTTGCTTCCGCCTCATTTCTGTATCCGTCGTTATTGCCTTCAACTATTTCATCCAGCCGGCTCATTTTTACTACATGTCTTTCCAGATCTCACGCGCTCTTTCAGTGTGACGCGCGTAAATCGCATCTTCATCAACTGTTAAGATCTCACGATCACGCATTACCATCTTACCGTTGATCATGACGTCATTCGCCATCCGGCCATACATGCCAAAGAGGAAATGTCCGCCCCAGTTGTTGCCATTCATCGGTGTATGTGTTTTGTAATCCATAGTTATGATATCAGCATAAGCCTCAGGCTTGATAATGCCAATATCATGGCTGAAGTAATTTCTCGAGATCTCGGGGTTACCCTTAAACAAGAGTTGCAGCGCCTGTCCAAATCCCACGGTCGGGTCACTGAGGTGATGGCTTTGCAGAATTTTGGCAACCTTGGCCGATTCGACCATGTCATGTGTGTATGCATCTGTTCCGAGACCGACACGCATGCCCTTCTCAAGCATTTTGACAACCGGTGTAGTGCCGATGGCATTGCCCATATTGGACATGGGGTTATGCACCACGCTGGTATCTGTGTCTTTGAGTATATCGAGTTCCAGATGGCTGGCATGAACTGCATGTATAGCCAGAGTTTTAGGACCTAAGAGATCCCAGTTGAAGAGTCGTTCTGTTACCCGCCGGCCATACTTCTTCAGTGAATCCAGCTGGTCTTCAATGCCTTCGCCAACATGGATATGGTAGCCGGCATCAATGCCTGCCATCGCTTCTTTTACCTTGTACAGGGTATCATCGGAAATGGTGAAGGAAGCGTGCATACCAAAGAGGCCTTTGATCATGTCCTGTTCATCTGTATTGTAAGCCTTGATGAAATCGACATTCTCTTTAATTTCCTTGTCTGCAAACTCAACGCCCTCACGGTCGGTCAGTTCCAGAGAGTAGGTGCCGCGAACGCCGATTTTATTGGCTGCTTCTGCTATGGCAAACAGAGAGCCCTCAGCAGCATTAGGGCTGGCATGATGGTCAAAAACAGTTGTTACGCCCAGACGCACACCTTCAATAAACAGGGTATATGCGTTCAGCCTGCAGTCTTCCAGCGTCAGTTTACGGTCCAGGGACCACCACTGGTTTTCCAAAATTTCCAGAAAATTTCTGGTAGGCTTGGATACGGACATGCCGCGAGCATAGGAGCTGTATATATGGGTATGGGCGTTAATCAGACCCGGCATTATCACCCGGCCTTTGACATCAAGCACATCATCTTCAGGGTATTTCTTCTTCAATTCTTCAAAATCGCCTACTGCATCAATCAGCTGGTCAACGACACGAACAGCACCATTTTCATAAAATGGATTTTCTGTATCATTGGTGATTAGTTTTCCGTTACCAATAATCATATTTCTTCCTCCTATATATGCCGGAAAGTGCCGGATCGGAGTGTGGGTCTCACACTCTCAGTCTTTTCAGAGCCCCTGTGTTAAGGAGCTCTGAAATCGTCTTAAATTTTACTCTTATGCATCATAGGCCAGCAGCCAGGGATAGTCCGCCTCGACTGCAGTTATCATGGCAACAAAGCCATCGAGCATACGTTCATCACGGTTGTTACGGATGCCGCTTTCAAAGACCTGAGTGTTTGCATCGCGGACAAGATACTTGTCATTATCAAGTTTGAGAAAACCGACATTAGTGGAATCTTCAAAATCTTCTTTGGTCCAGTAGAGTGTAAATTTGTCTTTGTAAGGCAGTCCGGCATGGGGGCAGAAGGTGCCACAGTTGCCGCACTCGTTACACAAACCGTCCATGTGGAGAATCTGATGCAGATTCTCGTAACCCGGGACACTAATTGCCACATTAGCGCGGTTGGGACATACTTCTTTACAAATCTCACAGAACTGATCGCATTTGAGGCAGCGTTCGCCTTCTGTATCGCGCTCTCTTGTGTGCATCAAAACCCCGCGGCGCTTGTCGATATCAGCTTGCTCCATGGCGACTTCGACACGTTCGAAATCATTGGGCAGGCCTTCACGTCTGAGAATTTCTTTTGCCACGGTACGGGAGTCACCCATTGCCGCCACAACTGTTGACGGTCCACGGCGGCAGTCGCCTACTACGTAGACGTTGCTTTCACTTGATTCGAAAACTTCAGACAGTTTAGGACGTCTGCGTTCGTCAAGAGCCAGGCCGAATTTCTCAAAAATACCGGGATTAACGGATGCACCGGTCGCACCGATAACAAAGTCATAGTCCAGATCAAGGAACTCAGCGGTTCCGTTAACGGATTTACGGCCGGAGGCGTCGTAATCACCCAACTCCATTTTTTCACACCTGAGGGTTTTGCCGTCATAGGAGACAGGGGCGAGCAACTCCAGTACGCCGACACCTTCAGCCAGTGCGTCATCGTACTCGTCCTGGCTTGCAGGCATATAAGCCTCAGTGCGGCGATAAACGATGTCAACATGCTCGACACCGGCTGTAGCTTTGGCCAGACGGGCGCAGTCCATGGCCACGTCACCGGCCCCGACTACTGCTACTCGCCGGCCCATGTCCGGGGCTCCCTCCTCTTTTGCTGTAAGCAGAACTTCCAGCGCATCATGGACTTTGTCTTTACCTTCCTTAACCGGTGACCGGCCCTCAGCCCAGGCTCCGACTGCCACTACTACGTAGTCATAGTCCTGGCGCAAGTCAGCCAGATCAAAATCCGGATTACAGTTAAAATGGAAATTCACACCTTCGGCCACTGCGATATCGTAGTCACGGTCGATCTGCTCCTCTGAAATCCGGAAATCCGGTATGGCATAACGCACGATACCATGTGACTTGGCACGTTTTTCAAAAACATCAACTTCCAGACCGTTGCGGCGCAGGTAGACCGCCGCGGCAACACCGCCGGGACCGGCACCAATCACAACAGCTTTTTTGTCTGTTCTGAGATCAGCAGCTGAAATATTTTTGACATAGAGCTGCTGACTCTCGTCAGCTGCCTTCAGCTTGACATCACGCATATGAATCGCTGTGTCGTAATCAAGGCGTGTACATTTGTCGCGGCAAGGCTGTGCGCAAAGGACACCGGTGATTGTCGGGCAGGCATTATCAATGGCGATAACACGCATAGCTTCGTCATAGTCACCAGCGGCAACGAGTTTGAGATATTCAGGGATCTGTTGGTTAATCGGGCAGCCGCCATCTTTACAGGGCGCTTTATAACAATCGAAAAGCTCAAGTTTTGAATCCGTCTTGCGGGAAGCGACCTTTTCACGATAACTCTTCCGGTTGGTAAGAACCTGGAAACTCTTGTCACGCAATGCTCTCAGCGCTTCAACATCAACCTGGCCGCTGGTATTATCCTTGAGCATATATTCCGTTTTTCGAGCAATTTGGTTGAAACGGGCGTATCCACCCGGCTTCAGGAGAGTTGTCGCCATCGTCACAGGTGCGATTCCACATGCGAGAATATCGTTGATGTTGAAAGCATCTGCGCCGCCGGAATAGGAAATCGGCAACTTGCCGTCGAAAGCTTCCGATAGCTTGGTAGCCAGGCTTACGGTCAAAGCCATCAGAGAACGTCCTGACATATACATCGACTCTGACGGGAGCTGATTATTGTCAGTATCGCAGGGAAAAGTGTTGGTTAGCTTGGCACCAAAGGCCAGGCCTTTTTCTTTGGCCAGAGGCAGGAGACGGCCGAACATTGCTACTGCATCATCATACTGGAGGTCGCCCCGGAAGTGCGTGTCGGGAAAAGCCACATAGTCATAGCCCAGTTTATCCAGAGCTGCACGCGCATAATCATAACCCAGCATGGTCGGATTACACTTAACAAACACACTGACATGTTTTTCAGTCAGGAGATATTTTGAGATGGCTTCAATTTCATCCGGCGGGCATCCGTGCAGGGTGGAAAGGGTGGCTGCCTGGCAAATATGTGGAGATATGGCAGCGATATCATCTGCCGATATCTGCTCAAAGAGATCAAGGTTATCTTCCAGAAACTTAATTCCTTCTTTGAACACCGGGCTCTGGGATGCGTCTTTCAGTCCTTCAATAAAATTATCGATTTTTTCCGTTTTAATACCTGCCAGATCGTAGCCGACGCTCATATTAAAAGCAAAATCGTTTGCGTCTGATACGCCGAATTCAGGTGCCAGCACATGAATAGCCAGCCAGGCTTTAACATACTCTTCATAAGCTTCCTGAACTGTCAGTTCGGTTGACCACTCACAGTTGTAGCATTCGTCGCCTGCTGCAATACAGGGTTTGGGAACAGCCTGACGAATTTCTTCACCGTCCATGACCTGTACAGTTTTCAACTCCAGGAAGCGAGCTCCGCCCAGGTAGGCCGCAACAATATTTTGTGCCAGTTGAGTAGCCGGACCGGCTGCAGGTCCCACAGCTGATGCAAGTTTGTCGCCCAGGACGGTCGTCATTCGGCGTCCGGAACGGTTCTTGTAGAATTTTTCTTTTTTTACTCCGAAGACCGAATTTTCTTGCTTGTATTCTGATAGGCTCCAGTTAATGAGTTGATCGAACCCCATCGGTCGCATTATGTCTCCCATTGTCTTCTCCTTACTGTTTTTGATTAGATAGATAATGCTATCATCCTCAAATCAAAGAATGAAAGCACTATCCCAATCCTAAGTCATTTTTTATACAAGAAAGGCCGGAGTCCCTACGGTACTCCGGCCTTCATTCACAAGGCTTACTTTTTGTCCATATACTCAACGTAGTATGAGGGCATGGTGCTGTAAATCGCTGCTGTCCGCACGAGGTCTTCTTTCCAGGTGATCTCGTTAGGTGCGTGAGCCTGAGCTTCCTTGCCCGGGCCTAAGCCGATGCAGGGGATGCCGTGGCGGCCCATGATAGCAACACCATTGGTGGAGAAAGTCCATTTATCGAGCTTGGGCTCACCGTAGAGATCGGTGTAAGCGTCGACCAGGGCACGGGCCTGCGGTGCGTCCTCATCAATTTTCCAGGTGGGGAAGTAGCAGTCCTGAACGTAAACTTCATCAGTCCATGACGGACGGCTGTATTCGTACATGCTGACGACTGCGCCGTACTTCTTGACTGAAGGCAGATCTTCGATCTCTTGCAGAGCGCTCTGATAGGTTTCACCCCAGGTCAGGCGACGGTCAAGGGAGATGGTACAGCTGTCGGCTACTGCGCAGCGTGAAGGTGAGGTAAAGTAAATCTGAGAAGTGGTAACTGTGCCTTTGCCCAGGAAAGAGTCATCTTTCAGGTGGTCATTGAGGTCACGGACTTCCTGCAGAATGTCTGCCATCTTGTAGATAGCATTGTCACCGCGCTCCGGAGCTGAACCGTGGCAGGAAATGCCCTTAACTTCAACTTTAATTTCCATGCGGCCGCGATGTCCGCGATAGACGTGCATATCTGTGGGTTCGGTCGAGACAACAAAGTCCGGACGAATTTCATCTTTTTCGATGATGTAGAGCCAGCACATGCCGTCACAGTCTTCTTCCTGGACGCTGCCGACTACGAGAATCTGAACGCCTTCAGGAATCATGCCCAGATCTTTCATGATTTTGACGCCATAGGTTGAAGAAACCATGCCGCCGAGCTGGTCGGAAGCACCGCGGCCACCGATTATTTCATCGTCTTCTTTGCCTTCATATGGATCGAAATCCCAGAGAGAGATATCTCCGATACCGACGGTATCGATATGTGAGTCATAAGCAATCAGAACATCGCCTTGGCCCATCCAGCCCATGACGTTTCCGAGCGGGTCAACTTCAACTTTGTCATAACCGAGCTTAATCATTTCTTCTTTGATGCGCTCAACCTTGGGCCCCTCTTCACAGCTTTCGCCGCCAATCTTAATGAGGTCACGCAAGAATCTGGTCATATCTTCGCGGTAATTTTCCGCTTCCTGACGTACGCGGTCAAGATCAAGATTTAACTGAACTTTTGTCATATTTACTCCTTAAAAATCTATTGACGTTTATCGTCGGCCAAACAGGCAGTGTAGATGTATTGTGCAAGCGGGGATGCCGGCCGGCATCCCCGGACTAGCCAAATGGCTTATCAGGCGTTATCCGCCAGGCGGGTCGCCGCTGCTGCCCACAGTTCTTCCAGTTTTGCTGCCGGATCTTTGATCTTCTGCATAAAAATCATGGCTGCAATGATATAAGGCTTATAACTGGCTTGTTTGTACAGAGGAATACGGTAACGGTCGAAAACGCTGGCATCAACTTCGCCGACTTCTGCGCTTACGCCGGTAATATCCGCCGGCAGACAGTGCAGGTAAAGGGCTTTACCGTCTTTGGTAGTCTTCATTAATTCTTCAGTACACTGCCAGTCCATATGGCTCTTGTTATGCTCAAGCAATTCCTGCTCGAGTGCATCGATACCGGCTTTATCGCCCTGGGCGTACAGGTCAGTACGTTTTTCCATGGCTGCGTAAGGTGCCCAGCTCTTAGGATAGACAATATCTGCGTCTTTGAAGGCTTCTTCCATTGAATAAGTCTTGGAGAATTTGCCGCCGTACTTTGCCTCATTTCCTCTGGCGATGTCTTCGACATCCGACATGATCTCGTAGCCTTCCGGATGTGCCAGCGTTACGTCCATGCCAAAGCGGGTCATCAGGCCGATAATTCCCTGAGGAACTGAGAGAGGCTTGCCGTATGAGGGTGAATAAGCCCAGCTCATTGCGACCTTCTTACCGCGCAGATTTTCCACTCCGCCGAACTCATGAATCAGGTGAAGCGCGTCAGCCATGCACTGTGTAGGGTGATCAATATCGCACTGGAGGTTAACGATTGTCGGACGCTGCTCCAGAACGCCGTCATCATAACCTTCCTGCATATGCTCTGAGAATTCTTTCATGAAGGTGTAGCCTTTGCCGATGTACATGTCATCACGAATACCGACAACATCAGCCATAAATGAAATCATGTTAGCAGTCTCTTTAATGGTTTCGCCGTGTGCAATCTGGGATTCGCCTTCTTCAAAATTTTGGATTTCAAGTCCCAGCAGGTTAGCTGCAGAGGCAAAAGAGAAACGGGTTCTGGTTGAATTATCGCGGAACAAGGAAATTGCGAGTCCGGAGTCGGCAATACGGCAGCTCTTATTATTCTCACGCAGTTCACGCAAAGCGTCGGCTACAGTGAAGATAGCCATAAGTTCGTCCTGAGTCTTATCCCAGGTGTGGAAAAAATCTTCGTGGTACAGATTTCCATAATCATAACCTTTTAGTTGCTTAACTAATGATTCCAATGACATATATTCCTCCTGATTTTGATATCTATTTGAGTTGGTTACAGAATGTAACAAGCTAATTTTTACTTTATCCCGTGAAATTCAACAAATAATTTGACTTTCACTTGACAGATTGCATAAACAGACGCAATCATAGCCGAAAATGCTTTTATATTATACTAAACAAGCGTATTTATCGCAGGCTAAAAACAGCATAAGCTTTAACTATTCTTTTGTTTAGGATTTCAGCCCGATTGCTTCAGTGCGATGTCCCGCTGAAGCGGGACATCGCGTAAGTTCTTCTTAATCCGGCATGCTTGCCAGAACACCGGTTTTCTCGTTAAACTCTTCAATCAGGCGATCAATATCGTCGGCCTGATTATGTATATCAGTCCAATAATGAGGATCATACCACTGAGCATCAAGTTCTTTGACATCTCTGCCCTGCTGTTCAACCCAGGTGTAATACTTGAGGTTGTGAACTCGTTTTCTGCTGGTGTAGGTGAATTCTTCCATATGGTCCGTTTTGACATCAAAGAGATAGCGATTGTAATCACGGGCAGCCATTTCTGTTGTGTACTTACCCTCTTCCGCGTCCATCTCAACCAGACGTGACTGGTACATTTCAGCAGAGTCCGTCGCTACTGTTCCGAGAACATCATCTGCGGTCAGCTCGTAGTACTTAGCTGTCTTGATGCAGCCCAGTACGTTGGCGCAGCCACTGATTCCGAGCATGGTCAGATCGTAAAGCTGTTTATCCGTCAGACCGAATTCATCACGCAGATACTCCTGACCTGCTTCTGTATTGCAGAGACGGAAAAAGTTCAGTGCATGATTGTCATCAATATCTACAACCATATCCGTGTTTTTCACGTTATGAACCCAGGGAATATGCTTATCGCCAATACCTTCAATGCGGTGGTAGCCGAAACCGTTATTCAAAATTGTCGGGCACTGCAGGGCTTCACCTACTGTAATCTTGAGCTGGGGATATTGCTCCTTGAGATAGTCACCGGCACTCAGGCTGCCGCCACTGCCGCTAGTGAAGAAAGCACCGAAGAAGCGTGATGTATCTGTCTTCATCTGTTTCTCGTAGGCCTCTGCCATGGCCGGACCGGTGCATTGATAATGCCACAACACATTGCCCATCTCTTCAAACTGGTTAAAAATTACACACTCCGGACGAGTTTTGCGAATCTCCCAGACTTTGTTGAAGATTTCATAGACGTCACTCTCGCCACCCGGGGTCGAGATAACTTCATCAGCAATATGCTCCAGCCAATCATAGCGCTCTCTGCTCATTTCCGCAGGCAAAATAGCTACTGATTCACAGCCGAGTAATTTAGAGTTGAATGCGCCGCCACGACAATAGTTTCCGGTTGAAGGCCATACTGCTTTGTGTATCGTGGGATCGAATTGACCGGTTACCAGGCGAGGTGCCAGACAGCCAAAGGAAGCACCTACTTTATGGCAGCCCGTGGGGAACCACTTGCCAACCATGACAAAGATGCGGGCATCGATACCGCTGAGTTGTTGAGGGAACTCAATAATATTCACGTCGCCATAGCCGGCCCCCTCTAGAGTAGGCTCATTTTTCCAGGTTACACGGAAAAGGTTCAATGGATTTACATCCCATGAGCCAACGTTTTTTAAAGCTTTTTTGATTTTTTCGGGGATTTTGTCCGGGTCACGTAATTGTGCGAATGTGGGAATTATGATGTTCTGTTCTCTGGCACGCTCAACAACATGATCGAGCCGCTCCTCATTGATCGTTAGGTCAATTAGCATTGTTCACTCCTTATAGATTTTTTATATAATTTTGTCGGGTTGAGTTTTTGGAACCAAACGCAATCAGACTTAATATACGTTATTATAGGCTTCTTTTGCAAGTTGCGGGTCTGGCAGGGGATCAATTTTCAACAAATTCTCCCACTTGCCTAATGAATGAAACTTTCGCTGTGAATCTTCCACTAATTCGGCCATTTGCCTATAAAGCCTCTCTTTCTTCACGCCCTCCCGCGTCCATATTTACAGGTCTGCTCATCATTAAAACAGGACAAATTATTGACCAGTATCCAGTATCTCCTTATTCACGTCTCAAAGCATCAAT
The DNA here is from genome assembly GCA_002427505.1 of Mageeibacillus sp. UBA5439. Classification (GTDB taxonomy): domain Bacteria; phylum Bacillota; class Clostridia; order Saccharofermentanales; family DTU023; genus DTU032. Next base: position 20,394 of record DIRJ01000010.1, on the reverse strand, counting down.
GGGTGAGAGTTTGGCTGCTTTTCTGGCCGGATATAGTCCGAAGAACAAGCCGATCGCTGTAGAAAACAGCACTGCGATAACGACTATCCTTAAAGCTACTGTCGGCACAAAGCCCAGATAATATCCGATCACCCGGGAAAAAAGCATGCCGGAAATTATCCCCAGAACACCACCGATAAAGGTCAGGATGCTGGATTCGAACAGAAACTGCCACATAATATCATTCATGGTGGCACCCAGCGCCTTGCGCAGCCCTATCTCCCGGGTACGCTCAGCAACGGATACCAGCATGATGTTCATGACCCCGATACCTCCGACCAGCAGAGATATCGCAGCCACTATCGCGATAAAATTCGTGAAAATACTGGCAACTTTCTCTGCCTGTTCCATTAATTGAGCCGTCTCGGTCACGCTGTACAGATTCCCTCCCTGATTGCCATGTCTGTTTTCAAGAAGATTAATCATTTGCTCCCCTGCTGTCTGCAGATGGTCGGGGGAGTCCGCCATGGCTATAAGACGCGAAAAGCGGGCCTCACCCCCCGCAAAATTCACAGCCGTGGACAGAGGCATGTAAACAATCATCGGCATTTCCATATCTGTGTTGGCAAAGGAAGTCATTTGGGAAACAACACTGTATCCGACGCCAATAACTTCTACTTCCCTCAGGCTGCCCTGAAGATTAATTTCTATTATTTCACCCAAAGGCGACCGCCCCGGATAAAGCCGCTTGGCAGTTTCTTCTTCCAGAATCATTACAGGCACACCGCGCTCCAGTTCTGGCAGGGAAAATTGTCTCCCGTCCGTCATGGTTAAATTTGAAATCCGCATCCAGTCCTGATCGATACCCGTGATAAAGATCATGGTGCTGTCACCATATTTATCTGTTCTGCCGATTAGCTGATGTTCGGCTGAAACGAAGCGTAATTCGGAGATCTGTTCCCGGACCGCTTCCACGTCATCAGCCGTCAGTAAATCACTGTCAGTTGCCTGTCCCGAAGATACACTTAGCAGCAGTGATGACGCTCCCACCTGGTCAAATTGGCCGAGAACTGCATCCTTGGCACCTTCCCCTACAGATACAACAGTAATAACCGCAGCGATCCCGACGATAATACCCAGCATGGTCAGGATGGAGCGGCCTTTGTTTCCCATGAGCATCTGCCAGGCATTGCTGATACGTTCTCTGATCATGACAAGGCTGCCTTTCTTCCGTCAGGGCCAGTAAGTACACTGTCATTACTGATCCTGCCGTCGAAGAGTTCAATCAGACGGTCTGCGCGGTGAGCCACACTGATATCGTGCGTGATGATGATTACAGTCACACCTATAGCATGCAATTCGTGAAAAAGCTTCAGTACTGCCTCAGCCGCCAGGGAGTCCAGATTGCCTGTCGGTTCATCTGCCAGCAGGATCGACGGACGCATAACCATGGCTCTGGCTACAGCAACACGCTGCTGCTGACCGCCCGAGATCTCGGTGGGTCTGTGCTGGCTCCACTTTTCCAGACCCACATGCTGCAAAGCTTCTCTGGCTCTATCCCTGCGTTCTTTAGCGGGAACGCCGGCATAAAGCATGGGCAGGGCGACATTATCAATCAGATTCATCTGCGGCAAGAGGTTGAATGATTGAAAGATAAAACCGATGGTCCGGTTGCGCAAGGCCGCGCTGCCGGCATCACTTAAGTCCGAAGAGTCAATACCCTGCAGTTCATAATAGCCGCCGGTCAGATTGTCAAGCAGGCCGATTATGTTCATCAGAGTGGTTTTGCCGGATCCTGATGGACCCATAATAGAGACGAACTCACCTTCATTGACCGTCAGATCAATACCCCGAAGTGCAGGATACTCTAGAGTTGCGCTGCGATAGACCTTGGTCAGGTCACGCATGGTTATCACGGCTTTCTGCAAAGTATTTTCACTCCCCCTGGCGTTCGACATTATAGCGGACACCTTCCTGTAGCGAAGACGGAGGATTCATCAGCACCCACTCATCACCGTCCAGTCCCGAAAGAACCTCTGCATAGGCTCTGGTGATAATACCTGTTTCTATGGGGCGCAGTGAAAAACTGTCATCTGCATTAAGAACATAGATATAATTCTGACCCCGCTCCGACAGCAGACTTTCTGACGGTACAGCCATAACTTTTTCTTTTTTTCCGGTTTCAATTTCGAAAGCGATATCGAAGCCAAAAATAACCTTGTTCAGATCGGCGCCTGCAATTGTCAGCTCTATGTCGACCTTGGCTTCTCCGGCAAGCAAAGATGTCTGGTCTCCACTCACAAACTGTGACATCAGGTCAGAAGACTGGCCGTCTGAATTCACGGGTGTTGTTGTAGCAATAGGGGACTTGAAGACCAGCTCGCCTGAGAGCTCAAGATCATCCGTCGTATACTTTACCAGCTGTCCCTGCTCCAGAAGAAGCGCATCTCTGCGATTGACCCGGGCATGCACCAGGGGTTCTTTTTCATCATATAAAACCATTAAAGATTTATTCGCGTTAATATTGTTTTCGTCACGCTGTGCTTCTGCCACCAGAGCGTCAAATTCCGCCTGTTCATGTTGGGAGGCTGTCTCAATCTTTTGCTCCAGGTCAGTAATTTGCTTGTCCAGCATGCCCAGAAGATCCGCGCCCTGCTGATAAGTATCCAGCAAATCACTGCCTCCGGGAACAGACTGAAGTTGCTGCATCAGGATTAATAACTCTTCCTGGCTCAAGCTCAAGCTGCTATTAGATAAGAAATAAGCCGGCAGTTCCGCAGACGACGCCGCGCTTTCCAGCTTAACTAAGGGGCTGGGCCTGGCAGCAGAAAGTCCGGCAGCCATGGGGATGGCAGTTAAACCATAATTGTCCTGCACACCCAGGTCACCTGTCACAGTTGTCTCTTCAGAGGAAGGAGCAATCGTCCCCTGAGGAAGTGTAAACACAGGATCATCAGGCAGGTCAGGCCATCTTCCCGCAATCTCATTTAAGGCCTCTTGCAGCTCATCCAGACGCTGGTCCAATTTTTCCAGGGCTTCCCGAAGATTTTCCTGCAGGTCAGGATCAGAAAGAACTTCCAGAAGTTTCTCTCCTGTCGCATTGAGATCTTCCAGAAGAGCTGCCAGCCGGCTTAACTCGTTAAAATCAATATCTCCCAGTTGATCAACTAATTGCTGGAAGGGATCCCCAATGCTTAGCATACCGTTAGCCATTTGGCTCAGTCCGGCTGTAAGATCACCTGTCATAGCCTGCAGCTGTGACGTAAGCAGATCGCCGGAAAGACCTGCATTGATACCTTCCATTAATTCAGCAGCTTCCGACTGAGATTTTTCAATAGCAATTCCGGCTTCTTCCCTGCTGTCTTTCAGCTCAGCCAAATCAGACCTAAGCGGAGCCAGATCATAAAGCAGTAAACGATCGCCCTCTTTTACATGGTCACCCGGCTGGACGATAAAACGCAGCACCGGAATATTTTTATACTCGATCAGCTGAGTTTTCGACGGGGTCACCGTACCACTCAAACTCAGCGTATCCGCAATATCCTGTTCGCTCACCTTTCTTACATGGTAAACAGATATAACCTGGTCCGGCGTAAATAAGCGCCACAGACCGAACACAGCTGCTGCAATAAGCACCAGAATGACCAACCTTTTTGTCAGGCGCCCACGTGGTTTTTTCTGCAATTCCTCTTTGTTTTTATTTTCCCTGTTACTTAACATATTTATCAAACCATTGCGTAATTTCGTTTAAACGTTTCTTGCGGCCTTTCGGTTTTCCCGAGCGGGACAGTTCATGATTTTCTTTATTGAAAATTACTATTCTCGAGGCTATTCCCGCATCGACCAGGGCGGTGAAAAATTGCGCGCCCTGTTCCAGCGGGCAGCGGTAATCTTCTTCCGAATGTATGATCAGGCAAGGAGTTTTGGCCTGGCGGACATATTTCATGGGCGAATGATCCCACAGTATGGAAAAAGCATCCTCATCTGCCCAGGAAGTATTGTTCTGATCAAAGGCAAAGCGAAAGCCGATGTCGCTGACACCATAAAAAGAAGTCCAGTTGCTGATCGAGCGCTGGGTGGCAGCTGCCTTAAAACGGTCAGTGTGAGTGACAATCCAGTTGGTCATGAAGCCGCCATAGGAGCCACCGGTCACACCCAGGCGTTCCGGATCAATCTGAGGATAAATCTGCAAAGCCTGGTCAACAAAAGCCATGATGTCGCGGAAATCGCGTCCGCCGTAATCACCTCTGATATCAGAAAACGCATCATTGCGGCCGTCTGAGCCACGGGGATTTGTGTAGATGACTATATAGCCCCGGGACAGCCAGTATTGCATCTCGTGGAAATAAATATCACCATAGACGGTCTTGGGGCCGCCATGAATATCCAGTATCGCGGGAAAACTTTTATGTTCTGCTTCTCTGGCTGCGGGCGGCAGCAGAACAAAGCCTTCCAGCGCCACTTCTTCATGCCGGAAGGTGAATCGTTCCGGTCTGATGGCGGCAGGAATATCGCTGTTAAAGTATGTGATCCGGTCCAGCTGAGTGACCGGCCAGGCTAAAAATGCTGCTTCATCTCCTGAGGCATCACTGTCTAAGCCGGCACATACATCTTCACTGTAGGGCTCAGCTTTATAGAGTTCAGCTGGCTGCATGTCATGGAAGGCTGTCAGATACAGGTCATTATCTAAAAAGGCAAAGCCGGTTATCGAGCCCTGCACCATGGCATATGGTTCTATTTTTCCCTTTGGGGACAGGCGCATCAGGATGCTGCGATACCAGTTGGTCTCCAGAAAATAAACAGCATCATCTTTAATCAATCTTGCCAGTGAAGACCCATAGTTGACATCCGTACCGACTGAATTGCCATACTGAATTTCTCTGTCAGATAAGCGTTTCATTTCGCCGCTTGCTTCATCATAAAGATAGGCATGGCTGTTCTGGTTCAGACCCAGTTTCTGCATATCTGAAGCAAACAGGACAATACTGTCTCCCCAATAGAAGGCATCAGAAATCGACAGGAAATCGTCTCTGACGATTTGCCTCTCCGCTCCGGTTTTTAAATCAAGTTCGAATAAAGTGTCATGAACTTTCACCCGGGGGCTGATATAGTTACCAAAATATAGCAGTTTTTCCTTATTGGGGTGTAAAAAGTAAGAACTGATGTCATAGTTTGATTCCGTCAGCGGTTTTACTGCTGACTTGGGCTCACACACACTTGAATCATAGATAAAGAGGCGTGCTGATTGTGCCGCTATAAAACCTGCCCCATTAAACCAGAAAGGAATCTCCTCTGCCTCCAGGGCAAAACTGTCGTCCTTTTTCTTTTTTGCATAATCAATACGCTCTTCACGGCTTTTTGCGAATAGTTCTGTATTATTTTGACTGATATCAGCCAAAATCAGAAATTTTCCATCACCCAGAGCTTCAAGTTTTGAGACATTAAGAGGTAAAGTGAAAGCCTTGACAGCCTCTCCGCCTTTGGTACTGATACGGTAATAAGTAGTTTCAGATAATCCGGATTCCCCGGCCTCTTTTTCTTTTTTCGAGCGGGCAGCTGAAAACAACAGATTGTCGTTGTCCTCAAAAACGAAACTTGACTCTTCGCCGCCTGAGGTCAATTGGCAAATCTCACCCTGGCGCAATAAGAAAAGATTGGATTTATAGTTGTTGTCGTCCGCATCCATTTCCGTGCGCACAAAAACAGCTGCATCACCTCTCTCATTAGCTTTAATGCCCGAAAGGCCGCTTATTTTTTGTAAGTTTTCGATACTGGTCTTCATAGCTGCTCCTTTAATACATATCTTATAAATTTAAGATTAAACTCCTACATATTCCAACACTAATGTGAAGTTTAAACAAATAAAGAAGGAAAGATTTTGATCTTAGCTTATGTATTCAAAATGTGTCGCAGGATAGCCAATTGGGAAAGCCGGTGTTCCCGGCGGGATTCGAACCCACGGACTATCGCTTAAGGGCAGGCGATCGCTCTATCCAGCTGAGCTACGGGCGCGTGTATTCATTTGTCGGACTAACGCCTGCCGCTTAGTAGTAGGCGAGAGAGCATAGCATAGAGTATTGCACAGTATCGCGCAGTATCACCAAACCCGCATAAACACTATATTTTCGAACGCTCAAAATCCCATGAAGTACCATAGAGTATTTCATAATATTATGGCATCTCGTCATTTTTCTTAGCAATTTCTTAGCAAATATCAAAAAATAAAAGATCTAAACCTACTGCAGCGGTATTTTAGTATTTATACTTCCCCCGCATAATGGTCAAAAGAGTGCTCCCAGGGGCCTCTCTCCAAACGCTACCATCTCCATGTTTACTGAGAGATAAATTTACACCAACACTTTAGATCTGACTTAATTTTCATAGCCATTACCAATTATTTCCCTTTACTGTTATCACTGGGCATTATCGTTCTGTATATTACCTATAAAAAGATGTCTCAGATAAGCCGGACTCCTTAGCTTCCTTCTCTTTTTTCGAGTGGGCAGCTGCAAAGAGCAGATTATTCGTTGCCTTCAAAAGCGAAGCTGGACTCTTCTCCGGCTGATGTCAATTGGCAGATCTCACCCTGACGCAATAAGAAGAGGTTGGATTTATAGCTATTGTCATCCGCATCCATTTCCGTGCGCACAAAAACGGCTGCATCGGCTCTCTCATTGGCTTTAATTCCCGAAAGGCCGCTTATGTCTTTTAAGGCTTCAATACTGGTCCTCATAGCCACTCCTTTGACTCATATCTAATAAGATAAAGATTAAACTCCTATATATCACAACACTAATGTGAAGATTTAACAAATAAGGAGGGAAAGTCTTTGAAACTTGCAGTTTTCATATGAAGTTGATTTTAAATTAAATCATTGCAGTATGTATAGAAAAACATATATTATAGGTTAAATAATTCCATAGCTATTTAGGTGGGGGTTTTCCGTATGTCCTTGAAATTCAAGCAAATAATGAAGTATCGGGGCAGAATTTTTTCGGCCCTGCTTATCTCCCTTCTCTTTCTTCTTGCCTTCAAAACACTTGCTTACCGCCAACAACCGAGTGCTGATGGTAAAGCAGTTTCTATCAACAGCGAATTCAATTACAAAATTGCTGACGGGAGGAGTGGCTGTGCCGTTTTCCCGCACACTTTACGGCAACTGGATGCAGGTACAGCTGTGACGGTGACAGTGGACATTGAGGCGGGTAAACATGAAAACCTTCTGGTGAAAACCGTTTATAGCGGTCTGCATCTTTATGCTGATAATCAGCTGATCTATGAGGCCGGTCTGACCGGAAGTTATCCCGACTGGCTATTGGATCCGCCTACCTTGCTTGCTATCGTTCCTCTTCCGCAAGGAGCGGAACAGCTTCGCTTTGAATACGTATCTCCCAGCCAAAGGAGTACCCTGAATCTGCCGATACTGATGGCTGGCAATGAAAGCGATCTGCTTGAACATCTTTTCTATCAGAATAGTGCTTTGCTGGGCATTTCTGCCTTGATGTTCCTGATGGGGCTGACATCAATAATTTCTTCTTTTTTCTTCTATCGCACTTCAGTAGCAGGCAAGTCATTCTTGTATTATGGTTTGTTCGCCATCGCGACGGGATGCTGGGGCCTGGGCGAAAGTAATGCTACCGTATTCATCTTCCCTTATCCGGCTTTTTTGTACTGTATGGCTATGGTCTCTCTGGCCGCTTTGGCAATACCTCTTCTTTCTTATTCTCTTCTAGTTATGAGGCCCCACAACCCTCTTTTACTGAAAATCAGCAGAAGCATCAGCAGTTTCATCCTGATCATGGTTATCTGTTTACAGCTTCTGAGCATAAAGAGCTTCGCCGGCACTCTGCCTCTGATTCAGATTTCTACTGTTTTTGGAACTATAATTTTTGCCTTCTCAGCTATCTGGGAACATTTCAGGCACAAAAACCAGGTGGCTAAACATTTCGCTCTGCCTTCTTTGATTTTGATCTTGGTGGCTATTTTTGAATATCTGAACTACAGTCTTCGTTTAACCAATCTCTTAAGCTTGTTCTATCTGAGCGGCACTCTGATCTTTGTATTTATCCTAGGCATGATTGCTGTATGGAATGCCAGAAAGCTGGTCAAGGAGGCAGAAGAGAGCAGAAGAGCAGCTAAGAAGCTAGCTCTCATGCGGCAGATGAGCCACGATATGCTTACTCCTCTGACACGAGTTTCCACCAATATTCAGATGGCGGCTTTGGAACCCGAGACCGCCGGTGAAAGACTGGCTAGTGCGCAGACTGATGTAATGTCGATCGCGGAAACAGTCAATGATGTTTTAAGCAGTGAAAACAAAGCAGAGGCTTTATGAGAACTCTGCTCTGTGTTGAAGATGAAAGAACTCTGCTAAGAAACAACTGCGCTTTCTTTGTCAGACTGGGCTACCGCATGCTGGCAGCAGAAACTTTGTCAGAAGCCAGAGCCTGTCTTTCTAAGGAGAGAATTGACGCTGTTTTATTGGATATCATGCTGCCGGATGGAAATGGTCTTGAACTCTTGCAGGAGCTGAGAGTGACAGGAAATAAGATACCGGTCATCATGCTGACAGCCTGGGGCAAACCACAGGATTTATCGCTTGGCTACAAACTGGGTGCGACTGCCTATATATCCAAACCTTTCGACTATGATGCTGTTCTGGCGGTAGTAGAAAGCATCTTCGAGCGCTACGAAGAGATGCCCGAAACAATCGTCAAAGGGCCTCTCACCCTGCTGCCTTCTTCCATGGTAGCTCTCTTAAATGGCAAGGATATGCTGCTGACACAGAAGGAGTTCGCTCTTCTGCTTCATTTACTCAAGAATGAGAATAAAATTATCAGTCCTGACGTACTCTACGCTGTAGTTTGGAATGCACCGATGAAGGATAGTAAAGATACATTAAAAAAACATATTTCTTCTATTCGCAAACGTCTGCAGGAGAACAACTGCTGTTTCACAATCATTGCAGTAAGAGGTCAGGGTTATCGCTTTGAACGCGTGCTTTAGAGTTCAGATAGGGCTGAAAGTGAAGATTCGGTAACCTTAAACAACTGACAATCTCTCTATGATAATCTCAAAAATAAATTAAGATTCTCAGATTTGGGAGCATGCTGTTTGTTCTGTTTTTCCCTGCAATCGGAAAAGAAATTTGTTTGAGAATACTGATTTTACCGGAGATTGACCGGCAGATAAAGTTTTGAACATTCCCAGCTTCTGCAGTGTCCATCTATCCATCATTTCAGAGGAGATTTATATTTATGAAAAGATTTAGAAAGAAGCTCCTGTCCTTCGCTCTGGCATTGACCATGATAATGGTACTGCTCCCACAGAGTGTCAATGCTGCTAATGCGAGTTCTATTGCTACGACAATCAATAAATTCGGATTGGTCGCCACTGTCAATGGTAATACGGTAACGGTGACTGGAGACAAGCAAGGAGCAACCAGCAAACTTGAGCTGAAAATTGACAATATCGCTGTAACAGTTGAATGGCACGCCACATTGACAGGTACGACTACCGGGATATCCCTAAAGGGTGCGGGCTCTAAAGGCTCTTTTCTTATGAAGTCAGGCGAAATAAGTGGCGAATCTACTAGCCCGATCATAGATAACGAAAGCTATGTTTCCATAACAATAGACGGAGGACTTGTACAACAAGCAGGCACAGGTAGTGCAATTTTCAATACCGGTGGTTCGGACATAAATATTAGCGGGGGTACTGTTCACAATAGGGGTACTGGGCAAGCGATCTACAGTGCCAGGTCAGTCAATGTTACGGATGTTGGCAGGATAATTGCTGGCGATGGTGTAGCTATTGAAGGTAATGGGTTTTACGGAAAAATTGATATGAAAGGTGGACTTGCATTTGCATACGGCAATGATATTGATGGCAATGGAGATTTGTTTAAAACCAGAAATTCTATCGATTCTTATATTTCAACTTCAAATGGAGCAACTCGTATCGCATGGGATAAGAATAGTAGTAAAGCAGAATATGATATCAACAGTTCGGATGATATTTTCACAAGCAGTGGTGTAACAGCACATTGGGATGTGCAGGACAACCATAGCGGTATCTCCTATGCAAACTCAAATACTAGCAATTCAGGCTTTATACCGTTGGATGTAAAAGTAAATAAAGCAAACGTAACAAACTCTGGTGGCTTGGCTGAAGTAACTTATGCCGGGACAACAATTGATCTGTCAACATTAACAACACTCTTCACTGTAGATGATAATGCCGGTGCAAGCACTTACACTCTTGAAAACAGTGACACCACAGGTACTGGTAACATCTCAAATAGCACGCTAACTGTAACGAAGGCCGGCACATTCCAGATAGGCCTTACTACAGCAGCAACGGACACACACAATGCGGGTGCAAAAGTTATCGGCACGCTTACGGTGAACAAAGGATCACAAACTGCTCCTGAATCGCTAAGCAAAGCAGATGTGACCACACATGGTGGAAACGATGGCAAAATCATCGGTCTTGCACCTAATACAGACTATGAGTTTAAAGAGGTTGTCAGCAGCAACTATACTTCAACAATTGCGGACGCCGCAGGAGAGATAGCAGGTCTTGCTGCCGGCACTTATGTTGTTCGTCTGCCTGAGACTGATTTATACTTAGCCAGTGCAGACTCTACGGAAGTTGTCATTAATCAACCTGCAGAACCCGTCTACAGTGTCTCACTGGCCCCTTCAACCATCACATTTTCTTCCGTGAAGCAGGGCTATAGTTCTGTTACACCTATCGAGGTCACTATCAAGAACACAGGCAATCGCTCTCTTTCTTATTTAGGCCTTGTCTTTGGAGGTCCGGACAGCTCATCCTTTGAAATCACACCGCCGGGAAACAACATCACTGGCCTTGCGGTGGGTGCGACAGCCACAGTATTCGTTCGTCCAGTAACCGGGCTTGAAGCGGGCAGCTATTCCGGTTACCTCGTTGGTTTCAATGATGAAGACAATATTAAAATAAAAGAACGTATCCCGCTAAACTTTACTGTTCTGCCTTTAAGTTCAGAGAAGGACATTATCAGCGTTATCTCCCCTTCAATTGTCTCGATCAGCGGAACAACTGTTTCTGCTATAGTGGATAACTCCGAGGATTCCCTGACTGTGGATCTGATCGTTAGTGACTTGGCCACGTGGGAACTCTTCAGTGATGCAGCTTGTACTAACAAAATCAGCGATAAAACTATGGCTCTATCTGTCGGTATAAACACTGCCTATGTGAAGGTCACTGCTGAAGATGGTAGCAGCAAAGTATACATTCTCGAGATCACACGTATGGGAGTACCTCCGGTGAATAGCCCACCTGTAATCCTAAATGTAAGCGTCATCCCAGGAACAAACAAAGCTTCCTTGATGGTTGAAGCTTCAGGCGCCGCGCAACCTTTATCCTACCAATGGCAAGTCAAGGGCTCCTGGATCAATATCCCCGGAGCAACCTCGCCTGAATTTGACTATGAAGGTCTCGAGCCGAACACAGATTACACAATCAGAGTCCTTGTTACGGATGCTGAGGGAAGAACTGCGGCATCTAATGAGATCAGTTTCAGAACCTCCGCAACGACAATCACCGGCTTGCCTCAGAGTCAGACTATGACAAAAGGCGAATTTATTACCTTAACACCCTCACCATCAGGTGGAATCTGGTCTTTTGACAAGAATTTTATCTCTATGAAACAAGAAGGAACAAGGGCAGTTCTCACGGCTCTCAAATCAGGAAAAACCGAAGTCAACTACCAGGTGGGCGGTTCTGAAATTACGGTTGAACTTAATATCGTTGAAGAAATCGAGAATATACCTCTGACAGGCGAGCATGTTAGCAAACTACCGTGGCTCTTACTCTTGCTGGCATCAATCTCCTTTCTCCTTGAATTGTTACGCTGGAAGAGAAGAGAGTGCTTATGATACAATAGCTTGAAACTCACAGAATAATACTTTTGAACATGAAGAAGCCTGCCTTAGCAGGTTTCTTCATGTTCATCTATCTAAACTTAAACTATGGTGTTACCGGCGGGATTCGAACCCACGGCCTGCCGCTTAGTAGTAGGCGAGAGAGCATAGCATAGAGTATTGCACAGTATCGCGCAGTATCACCAAACCCGCATAAACACTATATTTTCGAACGCTCAAAATCCCATGAAGTACCATAGAGTATTTCATAATATTATGGCATCTCGTCATTTTTCTTAGCAATTTCTTAGCAAATATCAAAAAATAAAAGATCTAATGGATCGTCCACCACTATGCTAAGAAAGCTGAATCGAATGGTTTTCGTTGTTTTGAATCTACGAATCGGGGATTTTCAGCTGGCATATTTTGAGTCTAAGAACCCCCTAGATATGATATTAGAACTAGGGCATATTTGTAAGATAAAAAGCCTCAATGGTATATATCGATACAAACGACAACGGCAAACTTGACGCTGACGCGAAATGACTGAGCTTGAGGGCGGCATCTACTACATGAATGAACTCCGATACGGAAAGTATCTTGTTCGCGAGAAAACAGAACCAGAGGGCTTCCTTCTTGATGAAATGGAAGCAAAAGCCATTATTACTCTTGTACTTGTCGTATTCATTGTGGGTGCGGCAATTTGGATAAACACCCGTAACAGAAAAAATAAGCAAAGGGGGCGGCTGAAAAGTCGCCCTTTTCCATTTTCGGAGGCAAGAAATATAACACTTGAAAACCACTCAGAATATGGTCAGAGCTGTACTCGAAAAAGACAAGGGAGCCAGGCACAGGCATATCGAGAGTATGCCAGAGAATTGCCAGGAGATTTACGGGACCATCACCTTGCAGGTGTGGTTTTCAGGGTATAAAAAAGAGGCGCATCGCTGCGCCTCTTTGGGTGTATATACTACCTATTCTGTTTGGCTTTTTCGTACATCCTAAGCAGTTCGTTGCCCACCTCGATCGAATGTTTGATGACGAGGTGTTTGAGATCGTTGGGATAGTACCTCCCATGCTGCTGCACTTCGTATGTCAGTTCACCCTCATAGCCGATATCGGCCAGCCCTGCCATGGCCTCTTGCCAATCGATCGTGCCATAGAATGGCAACAAGTGCTCATCCGCTTGCCCACGGTTATCTGCCACATGCACGGCGCGCAGGCGGTGCGCGATGGTGTTGAGGTCTTGGCGGTGGAAACCGCCCGTCAGGTTGGCATGGTTGAAGTCATAGCAGATGCCGACGTGTTCTTCATCGTCAAACGCATCCACCAGATCTACCAGTTCATGCACCGATGCACAGTATATGCGCTGGTACGGGGCGGATTTGTATTCAAAGTCGTTCTCCAGCGCAATGCCCACACCATTCTCTCGCGCAGTTTGCACATGGCGCGAATAGTATTCGATGTTGCGCTGTTTGGATACCGACATATCCGTCCCTGCATCATACACCGTAAAGGGGTGCGTAACCGCCCACCTGATACCAAGCATACCGGAGGCGATGATCGATCGTCTGATCAGCTCCTCCATCAGCTTGACCTTGCCCTCATCCGTCGTCTTACAGATGTCGTAATAGGGCAAATGCGATTGGGTAAACGTTACACCGCAGCGGTGTCCCACATCTGCGATCTCCTCGACATAGTCCCGCCAGTCGTCGTCACGCAGACGCGATACGGGATTCATCGCCTCGCAGAAGTTCACATCCAGCACCTCATAGCCGCCCGCTGCGCATACCTCTATGCACCATGGCAAGGGGTTGCGCCCGGTATCGCCGGTGAAGGCTACTATATTTGTCGATGTGGATAACAGCATGGTTCAGCCTCGGTTCTTTTTGTTAGTGTGGTCTGCCCCATTAGGACGGGTTGGCCATATTGTATTGGTCTAGCAAGCCGTTGAGCTCTTCTACCATGTTTTCGATAGTCTTTTCTACCGTCAGATTATTGGTAAGCATGTCGCTGACGTTGTTTTGGATTGCATAGTAGAAATCCATCGACGGGCCAACCGTGACGCTGATCATGGTGTCCGGGGTTGCGGCGATCTGTGCTGCCGGCACTGCAAACTGCGGGTACTCGTCAAGCAGATCTATATATTCTTGCACATCGGCTGCACCAGAATTGCACGGGACATAGCCGGTGGCTACCGCAAACTTCGCCTGTGATTCTGCAGATGCCATGAACTTTACAAATTCCCAAGAAGCCGCCTTTTTGAGGCTGTCGTCCTTATCAAACATCACGAGGCAGGAGCCGGAGATGGTCGCACCTTCTGTAGCGCTGTCATCTACACGGATGTAATTGGAAACGCCCAGCTCGAATTTGCCATCGATCTTGCCGATGAGCGTTTCAATATTGGAAGAGGATGTGGTTAATACCGCGACCTGGCCTGCGACAAATGCATCAGTATCGGGGTCTGTTACTTCAAGAGCGCCCGCATCATACATGGCCTTCCATGCGGTGAGAAACTTTGAAAGCGTGCCATCTTCTACGCAGGTCAGCTTGGTGGCGGAGCCTTCGGAGCCGTTCTTCTTATCCACTACATAGCCGCCCAGTTGGCCGATGTAGTTGGCCAATGACGGCGTGTTGGGGGAACCTTGGAGGGCAACGATCTTCTTATTGTCGGAGGTGGTCTCCGGAATCTTTGCCACAAGTGCAGAGATGTCCGCGAATGTCGATGGCGCGCTTGTCACACCGGCGGCATCCAGCATCGTCTTGTTGTAATAGGTGACGCTGGTGGAGGTTGCAAACGGCATGCCCAACTGTACGCCGGCATAATTCCAGTTGCCCAATGCAGCCTTAAGGATCTTGCTGGTGTCATAATCGGCATCGGCCTTGAGTGCATCGTCCATCGTGTAGGCAGCGTCAGAAGATGCATACGATACCTTGCCCGTTGCATCCAGATTCATCACATCCGGCAAGTCGTTCTTGTTGTTAGAGGTCAAAACGCTGTTCATCTTCGTAACAGAATCTGAATACTTGCCCTGATAGATGGCTTCAACAGTGATCTGTAATTCCTTGCCGGGGCCTTCGTTAAATTCCTTTACGAGGGCATCCAACTGTGCGCCGGCCTTGTCCTGCATGGAATGCCAGAAGACGATTGTTACGGGATCCTTGCCCAGTTCGCTTCCCGAATTACTCGGTGCCGGGTCGCTTGAATTGCTGCAACCTGCTGCCATAGTAAGCACCATGACAAGGCAGAGCAATACCGTGAAAAAACGTGTTTTGTTCATACTAATTCATCCTCCTAAATATAATACTTTTGTTTTTTTTTGCATAGCCAGGCTATGCAAAAAATATACATGTTTAAACTACCCCACAAGCGCGCCCGCAGTCATACCCTTGTTGATGTTGCGGCGCATGATGACAAACAGCACCAGCGATGGCAACAGCGATAGCGTAACGCCCGCCAACACCAGATAATAGTTGGTATCCTCCAGCGATGTGAGCATGCTCACACCTACCTGCAGGGTACGCATTTCGGCAGAGTTTGTCACAAGCAACGGCCACAGGTACGCATTCCAACTGGTGATAAAGCTTTGCACCAGCAATGTGATCAGCACCGGTTTGGAAATAGGTAATAATACTTTTGTGATAAATTTTAAGTCACCGCAACCGTCCAGCTCCGCAGCGTTGCGCAGGTCTCTGGGTATGGTTCTAAAGTTTTGCCGCAGCATAAACATCTGCGAGGCACCCACAAAAGATGTGATGCACATGGCGAGATAGGTATCCATCAAACCCAGTTGCGACACCGTTAGATAGTTGGTTACCAGCAGCGTATCGCCGGGGAACATCATGGTGGCGAGCAACAGGAAAAATAATAGGTTCTTGCCCCTAAAGTCATAAAATGCAAATGCATAGGCGGCAAGCACCGCAAAGGTGATGCGCACCACGCTGGATATCGATGCAACAATGAGAGAGTTGAACATATAGCGCCAAAACGGCATGATGTTCATGGCATTTTTAAAGTTTTCGGTGTATAGAAAGCTCTTTGGCAGCACTGTCGGCGGATAGCTCGAAAACTCTGCCGGCGACTTAAATGCGCCAAATATGCCATAGACTAATGGGAATACTATAACAATGCCGACTGCGATAGCCGCAATCGGTGTCAATACATTAAATAGTTTACGTCTGCTCTTATCACTCATTATTCGTAATGCACCTTCTTCCTCTCAAACACAAAGGCCAAAATCATAAAGGCAAATGTCAGTACAAAGGCAATGATGCTGATGCACGCCGCCATGCTGTAGTTGGATGACCCATAACCGGAAGCATACATCATATAGATCAGCGTCGTTGTCGCGCGCGAAGGCCCACCGTGTGTCAGCAGGATGATCGGGCCGGAAGTGAGCATGGCCAGCACCATATCCGTGCACAAGATATAGAACAGCGTGGGCGACACCAGCGGCAGCTGTATCTTAAACAGCCGTGTAAAGTAACCTGCACCGTCTATTTTGGCGGATTCTATCAATTGGTCGGGCACGCTACGGAAAGCAGAGAGCAACAGCATAAAGTTAAAGCTGAGACCCATCCACACGACTAAGATCATGATGCCGATCAGCGCGGTCTTTTCATCTAAAAACCAACCGACATCTAGATTGAATATGTGATTGACAATGCCCACCGTGGGGTGGAGCATGACGCGAAATATCATCGCCTTGGCAGACATGGATACCGCCATAGGCAGCGTAAACATCGTTTCGTATATGGGGCTGAGTTTGCGTTTGTTGTTTGCCAGCAGCGCCATCACTACACACAGCAGCAGCGTGAGTGGCACCGTCATAACCGTCAGCTTTAAAGAGTTGAGCAGGGCGGTGATGAAGTCCTTGCGGGTAAACAGATACTTAAAGTTACTCAATCCGGCAAAGCCGGTGATTTCGCCCTTGAAGTTGACGGTGCTGACACTATGCAGCATCGTTTTGATAAACGGGTAGTAAATGAACCCGATGGCAAATACAAAAATGGGAATTAATAACAGATACGGTCGCAGTTTGAAACGCCGTTTCTTCTTGGTTTTTTCCACTTTGGAACTTCTCCGGATTGTGACAGATGGGTTGCCCTGCCCATTGCTTTCCATTTTAGTACCCAATTCCTTCTCTTTGTAAAATAATATGACATGGCTGAACCAACATTTACTCTGGCTATTGAATATATAAGTCACATTATACAATTTTTATAAGCAAATACTGTTTATTTTTTGCACTTAGAAGTATAACGATCTTCTAAAATACTGTCAATCTGAGAGGCACCCACTGTATGCGACAGAATATATACAAAAACTAGCTTATATTGTACAAAAGGGCCATTTTGGGGCATTTTTATCCATTTTCGCATATCAGCATATGGCATAAAAACGCGTGGAATCACTCTCGATTCAATCATAATACAAAGCTACATTCTTGTTTTCTCTTTGTATTTTACGTATAATGTGTAAAATTACAGAAATTGTATGCTATTCAACCGGCTATATGCACTCCACCCTATGTGCATATGGTTCGATCAAGAGAGGGGTTGTTCTTCCGCTTCAGTTTGCGGTACGGCAGAGTGGAGACCTGTCGTAATGCCTATACCACATCTGCGGGCAAGGCGAGGTAGGTGAGCAGGCGTGCCCTGCACCCATTAAAACTGATACTATGGCAAAAGTAACGTTACAGCATATTCAAAAGATCTATCCAAGTCTTGATGAGAACAAGAAAAAGCACAAGAAGGATGACAATGTGTCCGGACAGAGCAGCCCAAAGCTGAGGCGGGTGGCAGATGGCGTATTAGCCGTCGATGATTTCAATCTGGAAATTGCAGATAAGGAATTTATTGTGCTGGTTGGCCCATCGGGCTGTGGTAAATCCACCACGCTGCGCATGATCGCCGGGTTGGAGGACATCACCGAGGGGGAGCTGTATATCGGTGATACGCTCGTTAACGATGTGGCGCCCAAGGATCGTGACATCGCCATGGTCTTTCAAAACTATGCGCTATACCCGCACATGACGGTGTATGAAAACATGGCATTCGGCCTCAAGCTAAGAAAGGTGCCCAAGGACGAAATTAAAAAGACGGTGGATCAGGCAGTAGAGATTCTGGGCATTGCAGACCTGCTAAACCGCAAGCCCAAGGCGCTTTCGGGCGGGCAGCGGCAGCGCGTAGCCATCGGCCGCGCCATCGTGCGCCAACCGCAGGTCTTTTTGATGGATGAGCCCCTTTCCAACTTGGACGCCAAACTGAGAAATCAGATGCGTGCCGAGCTGATCGAGCTGCGTAAACGGATCAACACGACCTTCGTCTATGTCACGCACGACCAGACCGAGGCCATGACTCTGGGCGATCGCATCGTGATCATGAAGGACGGTGTCATCCAGCAGGTGGGCACCCCGCAAGAGGTATTCAACAGCCCGGTAAACCTGTTTGTGGCCGGTTTTATCGGCACCCCGCAGATGAACTTCTTCCCAGCCGAGCTGGTGGATACACCGCAGGGCTTTGCCGTCAATCTGATGGATCACCAGATCCTCTTACCCAAAAAGCGGCAGGATATACTAAAGAAAAAGGGTGTTGCAGCAGGGACTGTCACGCTTGGCATACGCCCCGAACATCTTGAACTTGCTGAAAAGAGCGCAGATAGCTTCAGCACCACCGCCAGCGTATCCGAGATGATGGGCAGCGAGGTCTATCTGCACTTTGATATGGGAGAAACCAGGGCAATATTGCGCGTGCCCACCATCGATCTGATGGAGCACCAAGCCGGCAACGATGCCTTTACATTTGTCATACCGCCCGAGTTGATCCATCTGTTCGATTCCACTACGGAGGAAAACCTGTTTGCATAGGGGATAGAAGCATCAAAATAAGCATGGAACAACCGCGGCACTTTTTCCATCGTTATAACAGAAGTTCTACCGGGAGGATGGTATGGATCGGGCGGCAATCGTGGCCTATCTAGAACAAGTTAATACCGTTACGGTCATACTGCGGCTGTTGTTGGCGACTATTCTCGGCGGCGCCATCGGCCTAGATCGTGAACGCCACGGCCGTGCGGCGGGTTTTCGCACGCACATTCTGGTGTGTCTGGGTGCGGCTATGACAGTGCTGACCGGCATATTTGCCGTGGATACATTGGGCTTTGCCGGCGACCCTATGCGCATTGCCGCACAGGTGGTATCCGGCATCGGCTTTATCGGCGCGGGCACTATCCTCATCACCAAACCGACCAGCATCACGGGTCTTACCACGGCCGCCGGATTGTGGACAACGGCATCCGTCGGCCTCGCCATTGGCGCAGGGTTTTATCTGGCGGCCATACTGTGCAGCATCATCGTGCTGATTACGATGAGCCGTCTGAGCTCGTTGGAATGTAAGTACGGTCTGCCTGTCGAAAAGCACATCTACATCGAGCTGGATTCCACCAATGCCGTCAACGAAACGATAGACGGCATTGCAAGCAGCGGCACGACATTGCATAAACCCAAGGTGCACCCGCCATATAGCGGCATCGAGGGGCACGTAGGCATATCGGCGATCTTGCCGCAGGCGCTTTCCGATGAGCAGATAAACGAGATACTTCAGGCCATTCTCTCGCTCGATCATGTGGAGTATACGCTGCGCATCTGAGCCTTGTCTTCCAAATACCCCACCGATAGTAGTCAAGAGTACTAATTGCCAAGAGCCGGAGAATCTTTCTCCGGCTCTTGTTTTGCCAATGCCGCCCGGGGAGCAAACTAAATATGCTCATACATCACAACATGCAATCGTGTAAGGCAAATGTTGTGTTTTGCAGTCTGTATCATCTATATGCATCTTTGGGCATTGCGTTCAACCGCCCGCTACAATGGCCTCCTGTTCGCTCTTTTTTCCCTTAGTGCACC
This sequence comes from Mageeibacillus sp. UBA5439, assembly GCA_002427505.1. GTDB lineage: Bacteria > Bacillota > Clostridia > Saccharofermentanales > DTU023 > DTU032. Next base: position 605 of record DIRJ01000010.1, on the reverse strand, counting down.
CCCAGATATCGTCAGCCACAGGCTGCCAGTTATCTGCAGCACGGGCGTACTTGGCGCACAACGCATCGTCCGGCCGTTCCAAATCTGTAGAATACACGCCAGAGACATGCACCAACTCTGCCAGCTTGCCCTTGTTATCCAGCAGCGGCAGGGGCACAAGTGGTTGTCGTTGAATAGCTGCTTGTTGTAGTACTGCATAAACAGCGGCGATTGCAGGTATGCCAGGACGGACTTGCCACTGAGCCGAATTGCGCATATATCCAGGTCGCTCTGGAGCGAGGAACAAGAATGAACAAGACGTAATGAGGTTCAAATTATGAGAAACAAAAAGTATCACATATGTTTGGATAGCCAAGAGCGAGACATATTATTACATAGCCTTGTTGAGAAAAATAACCAACTTATTCAACAAAACAGATACGATCGCACGATAAACTAGAGAAGGGTGCAAATTTTCGTCTAATCGGTTTAAGGTTTTTGAAAGAATTGAACATTTCTGGGTGTTTCCATAACGGCAGCACTATAATGGTTATCCCGAATTTCCTTAATGGCTTGAGAATAATTACCTGACATCATACTTTCAAGATGAGAATCCAAAAATTCAT
>DIRJ01000008.1:1279-14023 GCA_002427505.1 Mageeibacillus sp. UBA5439 | reverse complement strand
GATGAAGTTCTGGGCAGACGTATGATTCTTGGAACCTTCCCCTGGAAATTCCAATATGGTGAGTCAGCCTTCTGCCGCTGTGTTGCTTTCGAAGAAGTCGAATAATACAGTAAAAATGCCGGCAACTAACAGCCGGTGAGTGGGATCCCCGGGTCTGTTTTGACCCGGGGACCACGAAAAAAATGAGAAGTTTTAACCCATTAAGTATTAATATTCATTAATTTTGTAAAATATCCTGCAGCTATACAGCATAATAAAACGAAATGCAGCCACTACAAGCCAAAAGCTAAGCCTAATTTGTGTAAGTTACCTAAAAATATCTAGTTTTAGAAGAAAAATAGGTATAAATTTTCAGATTTTTGTGGATTATCGCTAATGTAAATGCAATGCTTATGATGTAAAATGTTTGAAATAATAAGTTTTTCCGTTGCCTCTGCAGCCTAGCATTGTGCAGCTTGGCAGATAAGAACTTATTTTAGTTAAGAGAGGAGATGCATAATGACAAAAGAGAAGAAACAACTGGGACTCGAGCCAATCTATGATGTCAAAGAACTCGGTACCGGCAGGACTCTGGTTCTGGGCTTGCAGCACATGTTTGCAATGTTCGGCGCAACTGTTCTGGTACCACTTTTGACCGGTCTCAATGTCTCTACCGCCCTGTTCTTTGCAGGCGTCGGTACCTTATTGTTCCATTTGTTAACCAAAGGAAAGGTTCCTGCCTTTCTGGGATCGTCGTTCGCCTTTATTGCCGGTTATCAAACCGTAGCGCCCAACGGAGATCCCGCGAGACTTCCTTACGCTGTCGGCGGTATTTTTGTCGCCGGCCTGGTGTATGTAGTTGTAGCAATCCTGTTCAAGTTTTTGGGACCCAAGCGTGTAATGCGCTTCTTCCCGCCCGTAGTAACAGGCCCGGTCATTATTTTGATCGGATTGATTCTGGCACCCTCAGCCCTGATTAATATTCAGGCCCCGATCGTTGGAAGAAATGGTGCAGAACTTGGTCTGGGTATCAACTGGCTGATTGCATTTGTAGTAATAGCTACAGTCATCATCTGTAATATCTGGGGTAAAGGGATGATCAAAATTGTTCCCATACTTGTTGCCCTGGTTATTGGTTACGGATTGTCGCTGGTATTCGGCATCGTAGATTTCAGCGGACTCCAAGGAGTGGGTGTTTTCCACCTGCCTTTAGCGAAAGAACGTTTCATGAAGTTTGAGGCGAGCGCAATCATCACAATTGTGCCAATCGCCCTGGCGACGATTATGGAGCATATCGGCGACATCATGGCTATTGGTGCGACTACACGCAGAAATTACATCCTTGATCCCGGCCTCCACAGAACCCTGCTGGGTGACGGTCTTGCAACCAGCCTGGCCTCCGCCTTTGGCGGACCCGCTAACACCACTTATGGTGAAAATACAGGCGTTCTCGTCCTGACCCGTGTCTTTGATCCCCTGGTCATGCGAATTGCCGCAGCTTTTGCAATTATCGCCAGCTTCTTCCCGGCTATTGAGGCAGTTATTTCCTCTATTCCGGGCGTGGTCATCGGCGGTATCTCCTTTATCCTCTACGGTATGATTTCAGCTATCGGCGTTCGGACGCTGGTCGAAAACCAGGTCGACCTGACCAAGACCCGCAATCTGGTTATCGCGGCTCTGATTCTGGTTTCAGGCCTCGGCTTTGATGCTATTGGCGGCCTGTCAATTCCGGTCGGACAGTCACATCTGGTCTTCTCCGGTCTGGCTATTGCAGCAATCGTCGGTATCGTAATGAATGGCATACTTCCGGGTAAAGATTATGAGTTCAAGGTCTATGATGAAGACGGAAACGAACAGGCAGTAGAGTAAGGTTTTCAAAGAATTAAGCAGGCATTATTAGCATTCTTGTTTGATTACGACCCCGGTTTCCGCCGGGGTCGTTCTATGTTGAGAGATCATTTATCCTTAAGCAGGCGTAGCAGGAAGTTTAAACTTTGACCCTGGCCATGATTCACAATATTATGGGTTAGACAGCTAGACAAAGGCAGGAAGACAGATGAGCGATTTAAAGACGAAAAAAGCAGATTTTTCAAAAACTCTGCTGACAGGACTATATTACTCTCTAATGATAGCCATTGGGGTATTTATTGTAGTAATTCTGGTGAACTTTTTGCAAGGGCACATAAGCACAGATATGCAGGCTTCTGAACTTGCCCTGTTGATTGCAGGTCTTGCGATTGCCTTCTACGCTGCCTTTTCCATACAGATGCCACTGCATGAACTGGGACATCTGGCTTTTGGCAAACTGACCGGCTATGAGCTTCTTGTCTTTCGAATCGGACGTTTCATGTGGATTCAAAAGGATGGAGCTGTGCAGTTCCGGCGTGTAAAGTTTGCCGGTTCCGGAGGACAGTGCCTGATGGTGCCGCCGGCAAGTTCTGACGGGAAGATTCCTTATCTGCTTTACAATCTTGGCGGCATAATAGTTAACTTTGCTATTGCAGTAATTGCTGCGGGTCTGGCCCTGCTCACTTTAAATATTGAATTCCTGTCACTTTTCTTTATACTGACCGCAGCCTTTGGCATGGCTTTTGTTGTCATGAACGGCATACCGGTTATTGCGGGCAAACGACATAACGATGGCTATAATATCTATACCATCAGGCAAGTGGAAGGCGGCATGCGCGCTTATGAGACTCAGCTGAGGATAAGTGAGCAAACTGCTAAAGGAAAAAGGCTGAAGGAGATGCCAGCGGCATGGTTTGAGTTACCGTCGCAGGAAGCAATGAGCAATGGGCTGCTGGCCGGCCTTGGTGTTTTTGCTTATAAAAGGATGCTGGATCTTCTGGAAATCGAGGAAGCGGACCGAATTATGGCCAGCCTTCAGGAAATGGACAGTCTAACGGCGGCGCAAGGCGGATTTATTATAGCAGACCGGGTTTATTGTGAATTGCTGGGTGAGAACAGAAAAGGCATTCTGGACTATTGGCTGGAAAAACGTCAGTCAAATTTCATGGATGCCAACAAAACAGAACCTGCCATAATCCGGACAATTTTTACCTATGAATTGCTGCAAAATGAAAATAAGGACCTGGCAGATAAATTTAAAAAAGTCTTCGATCAGGTCACTGAGACTTATCCTTTTCCACAGGAACTTGCAATGGAGCGGCAGCTGATGGCCTATGCGGAAGAAAAGGCAGGGGAGAAAAAAGAGAAAGAGTAGTGACAGAACCGACAGTTTACACATCTGACTGCAGTGTCATAGCAAGACTTCAACTTTTAGCTTAATATAGTAGATGGATAAGTTTTAAGGAGGGAAGAATGTATGAATTTTTCGGAATTGAGTCTTGAATTACACGAAAAAAATAGAGGTAAAATCGAGGTCACTTCTAAAGTAAAAGTTGAGACCAATGAGGATCTCAGCACTGCCTATACACCTGGAGTTGCCGCGCCTTGCCGCAAAATCGCGGAAAACCCGGAGGATGTTTATAAATACACAGCCAAAGGTAATCTGGTAGCCGTGGTCACGGACGGAAGCGCTGTCCTGGGTTTGGGCAATATAGGAGCTAAAGCCGCCCTGCCGGTTATGGAAGGCAAAGCGATTCTCTTCAAGGAATTTGGTGATGTCGACGCTTTTCCTATCGCCATAGATTCTCAGAATACTGACACTATTGTGGAAACAGTCAAGCTGATCTCACCCGGCTTTGGTGGTATCAATCTGGAGGATATCGCTGCACCGCGCTGTTTCGAAATTGAAGAGAGATTAAAGCAAGAACTAGATATTCCGGTTTTCCATGATGACCAGCACGGTACCGCTATTGTTGTACTGGCTGCAGTGCTGAACGCCCTCAAAGTTGTCGGCAAGGAGCTGCCAGACCTGAAGATTGTTGTTAATGGTGCCGGTTCAGCAGGTACAGCCATCATTAAGCTGTTGCAGACGGCAGGTTCAGTTAATCAGATCGCCTGCGGCAGGGAAGGGGCCATCTGCAAAGGTGTCGCTGGTATGCGTGCATCATATGTTTCCCTGGCTGAAATCACGAACCCGCATATGGAAAAAGGCTCACTGGCGGATGTGATCAAGGGTGCCGATATTTTTATCGGGGTTTCCGGTCCCAATGTCCTGACAGCTGATATGATCAGGTCGATGAATACAGACCCGATCGTTTTCGCCATGGCTAATCCGGAACCGGAAATTTTACCGGATCTGGCAAAAGAAGCCGGAGTACGTATCATGGGTACGGGCCGCTCTGATTTCCCCAATCAGATTAATAACGTATCGGTTTTTCCCGGTCTCTTTAAAGGAGCTCTGAGAGTGCGGGCAAGGGAGATCAATGAAGCAATGAAACTGGCAGCTGCTCAAGCCATTGCAGATTATATTCCTGAAGCTGACTTGAACGAAGAAAATATCATGCCCAGTGCCCTGAATAAGAATGTGGCTGATGCTGTTGCTGATGCGGTGGCGCAGGCGGCCAGAGATACAGGCGCAGCAAGAATCTAGAAACCGGCATCAGCTGCCGCTGAGATAACCATACAGAAGACGCAGATAGATTTGTCTTAGAGGAGTAAACATGGATTTTACATTAACTAAGGAGCAGAAGATGGCTCGCCAGCTATTTCGCGATTTTGCAGTCAGAGAAGTCGAGCCTCTGGCCAGAGAGATCGACGAAAGCCACCGTTTCCCCAGCGAAACAGTTGAAAAAATGCATAAATATGGTTTCATGGGTATTCCTTTTTCCAAGGATTATGGTGGGCAGGGCTGTGACACATTAACTTATGTGCTGGCAGTTGAAGAACTGTCACGGGTATGTGCAACTACCGGCGTGATAGTCTCTGCCCACACATCTCTGGCTGCCGGCGCTATCGACAGCAAGGGAACAGCGGAGCAAAAAGAGGAATATTTGCGGCCCTTGAATACAGATAAACTGGGTGCTTTTGCCCTGACTGAGCCTGATGCCGGAACCGATGCCGGCAGCCAGAGGACGACTGCCGTTCTTGATGGTGATGAATACGTGCTGAACGGATCAAAAATATTTATTACCAATGCCGGTTATGCAGACATCTATGTCGTCTTTGCCATGACGGACAGGAGCCAGGGAACCCGTGGTATTTCTGCTTTTATCGTGGAAAAAGGCAGGCCGGGATTTGACTTTGGCCTGGCTGAAAAGAAAATGGGTATTCACGGCTCATCAACACGCGAGTTGATCTTTACCGACTGCCGCATTCCCCGGGAGAATCTTCTGGGTCTGGAAGGCAAAGGCTTTGGCCTGGCTATGGGTACACTTGACGGCGGACGCATCGGCATTGCAGCTCAAGCTGTAGGAATTGCACAGGGCGCTTTGGACAAGACAATCGCCTATGTCAAGGAGCGCAAACAATTCGGCCGCGCGATCAGCAAATTTCAGAACACGCAATTCCAGATCGCCAATATGGCGACTGAAATAGAGTCAGCCCGCTACCTTACTTATCTGGCAGCCGAAAAGAAAGACTCGGGAGAACGCTATTCTTATGAGGCTGCTATGGCCAAACTAAAGGCCAGCCGGACCGCCAATTATGTCAGCAGTCTGGCAGTCCAGCTGCATGGCGGCTATGGCTATATACAGGACTATGATGTTGAGCGCATGATGCGCGATGCCAAGATCACAGAGATTTATGAAGGAACTTCAGAAGTTATGCAGATGGTTATCAGCGGAAGCTTATTGGGCTAGGGGGGAAGCTATGAAAATTATTGTATGTATGAAACAAGTTCCAGATACTAATGAAGTGCGTATCAACCCCGAAACAGGCACTTTAATGCGAGAAGGTGTTCCTTCCATCATGAATCCGGACGACAAGGCCGCCCTGGAAGCAGCCCTGCGTATTAAGGACGCCAGCGGTGCCAGAGTTATCGGTCTGAGCATGGGTCCCAGGCAGGCAGAAGCTGTCTTGCGTGAAGCTTTGGCCATGGGGGCAGACGAATGCTATCTCCTGACAGACAGGGCCTTTGGCGGCGCTGATACTTGGGCCACCTCTTCGACTTTGGCGGCAGCGATTAAACAGATAGGCTGCGACCTGGTTCTGACCGGACGCCAGGCTATCGATGGTGATACGGCACAGGTAGGCCCCGGCATAGCTGAACATTTGAGTATCCCTAATCTCTCCTATGCAGAAGATATCCGCGTTGACGGCAAGGATGTTGTCGTCAGACAGCAGTATGACGAAAGCATTCACACAGTCCGGGCTGGTATGCCGGCTCTGGTGACCGTTTTGTCCGAACTGAATGAGCCGCGCTATATGACACCGGGCGGTATTTTTGACGCCTATCGGGAAAATAATCTTAGGGTGTGGGGGCGTGATGATCTTGAGATCGAAGATGAAAATATCGGTTTAAAAGGCTCGCCCACCCGTGTTGCCAAATCTTTTCCCAAGAGTGTCAAAGCCCCGGGCATGACAATCAATGCAGGGGCTGACGAATCCGTACAGTTTATTGTCGATAAACTAAAAGAAAAGTACATTTTGTAGGGGAGCAGCAATATGACATATAAGGGAGTATTTACATTCGCGGAACAGACAGATGGGGTTTTGACGAATGTTTCCTATGAATTAATCGGAAAAGCCAGAGACCTGGCCCGGGACCTGAATGAAAATGTAACTGCTGTTTTGTTGGGTGAGAAGATCTCTCATCTGGCCCCGGACTTGCTGGCAGCCGGAGCAGACAGGGTTTTGTATCTGGACGATCCCGAACTGAAGCTTTACCGCACGGAGCCCTACACCCAGGCAATGGCTTACGTTATAGAAGAGTATCAGCCGGAGATTCTGCTGATCGGCGCCACTGCTCTGGGCCGGGACCTGGGTCCCAGAGTGGCAGCCCGCGTTCACACAGGTCTGACAGCAGATTGCACCGCTCTGGAAATTGATCCCGACAACAAGGAACTGCGCATGACGCGCCCTGCTTTCGGCGGAAACCTGATGGCAACTATTCTCTGCTCAGATCACCGCCCGCAGATGGCAACTGTCCGCCCCGGCGTAATGGTCAGAAAAGTAGCGGATCCGGAGCGGGCAGGAGAAATTATTGAGCTAAAGCTTCAGCTGGAAAAGAATAACTGCTATGTCACAGTGGAAGAGATTGCCAAAAAAATCGGTCAGCACGTAGATATTACAGAGGCTGATGTCCTGGTAGCAGGCGGCCGCGGTGTCGGCGGCGAAGAGGGCTTTGCCCTGCTGCAGGAATTGGCGGATGCTTTGGGCGGCGAGGTAGCTGCCTCGCGTGCAGTCGTCGATGCAGGCTGGCAAGTTAAGGAACGTCAGGTGGGGCAGACAGGTAAAACCGTGCGTCCCGCCCTCTATTTTGCAGTCGGCATCTCGGGAGCCATTCAGCATCTGGCCGGCATGGAAGAAGCCGACTACATCGTAGCAATCAATAAAAATCCGGATGCAGCAATTTTCACAGTCGCCGATGTCGGCATAGTCGGCGATTTGTTTGAGATCCTGCCCAAGCTGATTAAAACTCTGAAGGCAGAGAAACACGACTAGCAGCACAAACCTGGTGAATGCATATTTTGGTGCCAGGCACGATTTGATGCACAAGCAGTGATTCCAAATCGGATGGCTCAAAAGCATGACTTAAACTATAACAATAAAGCGCCCACATCCGTGCAGGAGTGGGCGCTTTGCTTGTTATGCTAAACTGGAGCCGGATACGAAATACTCCCACAATGAGCGTATTGGAAAAGGAAAATTTATGGATATGAGTACTGCGATCAAGGGTGATAACGTTAAACTTTCTGCAGATAAGAAATCCGTCATCCTGATTGACCAGACTAAATTGCCTAACTCGCTGGAATACATCACAGTCCAAACTGCCCGGCAGCTGTTCGATGCCATCTGCCAGCTCAAGGTAAGGGGTGCTCCGGCCATCGGCATAGCTGCGGCATACGGCATTTACGTGCTGGCTCGGCAAATTGAAGCGGATAACTATGAGGATTTCCTGGTCGAATTCCGACGGCAAACAGACTTTATCAATTCATCCAGACCAACAGCAGTTAATCTGAGTTGGGCCCTTAATCGCATGGAAAAACTTGTCGTCGGCAATAGCGATAAGTCTAAAAGTGAAATTATCGCACTGCTGGAACAGGAAAGCATCAGCATTCATGAGGAAGATATAGCCATGTGTCAGGCGATTTCAGAGCACGGCCTGACCCTGCTCCGGGATGGTGACGGTATACTCACTCACTGCAATGCAGGACCTCTGGCCACCTCCAAATACGGGACGGCATTAGGACCGCTGCTTTTAGGCAAAGAAAGAGGCATGGAATTTCGGGTTTTTGCTGACGAAACCCGTCCCCTGCTGCAAGGTGCCAGACTGACAACTTACGAACTATTTCATGCCGGCATCGACGTTACTTTGATCTGCGACAACATGGCCAGCCTTGTTATGAAAAACGGCTGGATCAATGCCTGCTTTATCGGCTGTGACCGCGTCGCCGCCAACGGCGATACAGCTAACAAGATCGGAAGCAGTGGGGTAGCCATACTGGCCCGACACTACGGCATTCCTTTTTATGTGCTTGGACCGACATACACTATCGACATGAATTGCCAGAGTGGTGACGATATTGAAATCGAATTACGCGACCCCGGAGAAATAGCCGAGAAGTTTTTTGTGCAGCCCATGGCTCCTGCCGGTGTCAAATGCTATAATCCGGCCTTTGATGTGACGGACCATAGCCTGATCACAGGCATTGTAACTGAAAAAGGAATCTGTCGGCCTCCATACAGCGAAAGCCTGGCGGCTCTCTTTAAATAGAGAAAAGATCAGGGCTTCCGGATCATCTGCCTGATCAGGCCAAGGGTAAAAACAACCAGTCGACTTCGGCTCCATCTTCAGAGAAGCCGATAGCTCCGTTGTCAGCTACTACATAATAACTGCCCTCGTCAGCGGGATTTTCTTCATCCGAGAATTCTGATTCTACGAGGAGACGATCGCGGTCGTATTCATCCGAGGAATCAGCAAATCTCCACCTGCCCGTGATGCTTACAGCATACCGGGCTGCCTCCGATAAAGCGGCAAATTTTTTCATTTGCGGACCTCCTTTTGCGCTTACATAATCTTCCGGGGCTGCCGTGGCATCTTTCACTGCAGCTCTTATTTTCTTTTTGTCTGCTTTCTTTTTTTCTTTCCGATAGGTGCGGATGACAAGAAAGAGCAGAAAGCCGCTGGCAATCGGGGTCAGAAAGTGATAGATGATGGCGTAATCTCCCATTTCATAGAAATCGGCAAGGGCGCTGGGCTTATTAATTCGGGGGAAAAAACTTAAATAAGTGATGCTCTCTAAGCGGGTTTCGCCTTCTTTCAGGCTGGGCCACTGTTCGTCGCTGGAATAGATCACATAACCCCGATATTTCTTACCGTTAGCTAGAAAAGAGTAGCTCTTGGATATTGTTCGGGAACGATTGACATCAGTAAATGAACTGTCCAGACGGCTGTGGTAACTGTCGACAGTTCCCAGGCTGGTCTCACCCCAAAAGGCCAGTACAATTGTACTCAGATTGATATAGATGGCAAAAATCAACACTGCGCAAATAATCATTAAGATCGGAAGCGGGAGGTTGTTCTTGGCTTTTTTCCTGGTCATCTGCTCACCTCACAATTGCTGCTAGCTTTTCAGCTGCTGAAGTAAGTTCATCTTAATGTGCAGCCTGCACTTTAGGCAAGTAAGACCGGTGAAATCTCACTTGCCTTTTCCACAGAGCTGCCTCTATAATTGCTGGTCGGGACACGCTGTTGTCCTCAAACCGAAACGATACTTTTACATCATCAGAAACTGAAGGAAACTAAGCCGGATGGTTCAGAAATTGCAACAAAAAGATAAGCTGATCGGGATCGGTGCGGCTCTTATCGCAGCCCTGATGTTCGGCATTTCGCCCGCCATCGCCAAGCTGGCCTACGCGGGCGGCAGCAATGGTATGATCATGACGTTTACCCGGGCCTTCATGTCCCTGCCCTTTCTCTTTCTGCTTGCCCGACAGCAAAAAGTCTCTCTCAGACTGACGAAGCAAGAACTGCTGCTGGTAGTCCTGGTCAGTATCTTCGGAAATTTCTCCACCACCCTGATGCTGTACTCATCCTTCTCCTACATAAAAGTCGGTATGGCCTCGGTACTGCACTACTTTTTCCCGGTCTTTGTCGTAGTGGCGAGTATAGTGTTTTTTAAAGAAAAAACGAAGTGGTGGAAGATACTTGCACTCTTGCTGGGCTTTGCCGGAGTTTTGACCTTTATGGGCGGTGCGGCGGAGAGCGACTTGACCGGCCTGCTGCTGGCAGTGGGTTCAGCCATTACTTATGCAGCCATGTTGATCAGCGTGGAACATACAGCCCTAAGCGGCTTTCACTGCATAAAACTAACTTTTTATACCAATCTCATCGTCAGCCCGGTGGCTTTTATCACAGGACTGGCAGGCAGCACGCTTAAGCTGCAGATGACGGCAGGAGCCTGGGCCTATTCTTTTGTGGTTTCACTGATGGTCGGTGTGATCGGCTTTTCGCTCTTAAATTATGCCATCGTGAAAATCGGCGCCAGCTCTACTTCTGTCATCTCGATGGCGGAACCTCTGTCCGGAGTCTTATTCGGCTTTCTGATCCTGGGAGAAAAGCTGACGCCGCTGAACTGGCTGGGTTGCATCCTGATCATGGCCGGAGTCGCCATCATCTCACTCTTCTCGCTGAGAAAAGTGTCTGATACAGTCTAAGGGGCAAGTTGCTTTTTGGTATTATGGAGATATTATTAGAAGCATAAGCAAGAGAACTATCCCCTGTTACATCCTGTGCCTAATTCCCTAGGCGACGTAAGAGACTGCAATATGAGCCTTTCGGGCAGAACAAAGCATGGAGGAGTGTATAGTTGAAAAAATGTGTCATAATCCCGGATTCATTTAAAGGAAATATCTCATCTATCGAGATTTGTGAAATAGTAAAATCTAAAGTATTGGAGTTCTTTCCGTATTGCGAGGTCGTTGCTATACCTGTTGCTGATGGTGGAGAAGGAACGGTGGATAGTGTTTTAGCTGCTGTCGGGGGTAAGAGGGTATCAGTTATTGTGAATGGTCCATATAGAGAACAAGTTTCCAGTGACTATGCCCGAATGGGAAATACTGCCGTAATAGAAATGGCTCAAGCCGCCGGTTTACCTCTAGTAGAAGGACGTGAAAATCCGGCTGAAACGACAACTTATGGGGTAGGTGAGCTCATTAAGCATGCGGTTTTGGATGGTTGTAAAGAAATTATTATTGGTCTGGGAGGAAGCTGTACGAATGATGCAGGTGCAGGCATGGCTGCTGCACTTGGTGTTGAATTTCTGGATAATAAGTCTGCTGAATTTTTGCCAACTGGTTCTACTCTGAAGCAGGTCGCCCACATAGATATCAGCAAGACCAAAGATTTGTTAAATGGCTGCAAAGTGATTGCCATGTGTGACATCGATAATCCGATGTTTGGCGAACATGGAGCAGCATATGTATATGCTCCTCAGAAAGGAGCAGATCAGAATATGGTTAAAATGCTCGACTGTCAATTGAGAGCATTTTCCGAACAGATAAAAAAAGATCTCAATACTGATGTCTCTAATCTGCCCGGTGCAGGTGCAGCCGGAGCAATGGGTGCTGGAATTGCAGCTTTTCTCAACGGTCAATTAAAATCAGGCATTCAAACTATTCTGGACCTGGTCGAATTTGAAAATCTGCTTAAGGGTGCAGATATAGTGTTTACCGGTGAAGGTAAAATAGATGGTCAGAGCCTGAGAGGTAAGACTGTGATCGGAGTAGCTGAACGTGCTTCTAAGCAAGGCGTTCCAGTTGTAGCTATTGTGGGAGACATAGGTGATGATGCAGCAACAGCTTACGATAGAGGGGTTTCAGCCATTTTTAGCACCAACCGTCAGGCAATCCCATACGAAAAAGCCAGACTTAGAAGCAAACAGGACCTTGCGTCAACGGTAGATGACCTTATGCGTTTTATGACACTGGATATTTAACGGAACGAATATGCATTCTTGACTTGCTACATAATTTTATTAAACTATGCACACTAAGTATAGAGCCCTTGTGAAGCTGTAAGTTCCATTGTTTTATCCAGATGTTCTGTCATATATTTTGTCTGATATCTGGCACCGATCCAGACACTACTTGATCAGCTGTGAGAGTTTCTTGAACTCCGGAGTGCCCGAAACTTTCAGCAGGTCGTAGAGGGCAGTTTCGGTGTTAGTAATCACGGCACCCATTGACTGCATCAGATCCAGGCCATTGCGCCAGTTCTCCTGTCTGCGTGAACATACGGCATCCCGAACGAGAAAAACCTCATAGCCGGCATTGATCAGATCGCGGGCGGTCTGAAAGACACAAATATGTGTTTCACTGCCGCTAAGCAAGATCTTTTTCCTGCTCAGGGATTTGAGCTTTGCCGCCACTTCAGCGGTGTAGGCGGTAAAACAGTTTTTGGTAAAAATACTATCTTCGCCGAGAAGGTCTAAAAGTTCCGGCGCTGTCCGGCCCAGGCCTTTCGGGTACTGTTCAGTGGCAATTACAGGCAAATTCAGTTCTTGCGCCGTCGTAATCAAAGTCAGGTTATTTTTGATGACCTGATCCTTGTATTCCATGACAGCTAACAATCTGTCCTGAAGGTCAACAACAAATAAGACGGTGTCATCTCTATCTAAAGTGAATTTTTGCATGGCGGTTCTCCTCCCTGGGGCTGATATGCAGCATTGATTCGTACTTGTGCATGGATTCGTGCCA
>DIRJ01000008.1:0-1060 GCA_002427505.1 Mageeibacillus sp. UBA5439 | reverse complement strand
AAAAACAGTTTCTTTACTAATATAGCAAAGCCGGCAGGTGTCAGGCGTAATATTGGAACTGCTATTTCAGCATTTCGGATGAATTGAGGATTAATGTGTTGTAGAGGAAAAGCACATCCTGATTGCTGAAGCTGATGTAGTTGCCGATCAAGCTGCTATTTATGTAGCGAATATCGATCAGGGTGATCTTAGCGTAGCCTTCCAGCAAGAGTGGCGCTAGGCTGCTGGCAAAAGAATCACGGAAAATCACAAGCTCGCGGTCAGTGGCCGCTGTCGGATTTTCGATCACAAGCAGGGGAACAGCACCGGACAGGTACACGTCGTAAGGATCGCGTCCGCCCAGCTTTTCCAGATCGTAGACAGGACCATAGAGTTCGGTTTCAGCGTTATAGACAATGGAGTTTTCCGTAGCATCGTTGGTCAGATAAACTATGCGGTCCGGCTGGAGCGGCAGGGCCGACTGGCCGGCATAGACCCCGGAGAATACCTTGTCGTGCACCTGATCGCTGAAGTTGCCGGTGAGCTGGTCCGACACACCCAGAACCCCGGCAATTTTGTCGACAACAGCAGCGATATTTTCCTGCTTCCAGTGGAGATCGCTTTTGTAATAATCCTCTATGGTCAGCTCGCCAGTTATATCGATATACTCTGCAAAGTCCATACCCTCCTGCATGAGAGAAAAGAGGCGGTCATAGTCCATGGCCGGATAGCCGTGTTTTTCCGCCAGATAATAGTTTTTATCCGGGATAACGGAAAGGTAGACCTTACTGTCCGTGTCCTTGATGTATTCTTCGTAAATTGCACGGAATTTCGCTGCGGCCTTGTTAACCGAGTTCTCTTTTAGAGGAAACTCCAGTTTGCTGGCATAACCATCGACAATATAGATGTCGTTGTTATCCGCCTGTGCCAGCACATAATAGCGGCTGATTGCTTTGAAGCTGCGGAAAGTGTCACGCGCCGGGAACTGGTCTTTAGCGTAATCCTCGAAATCGCGCATGAATTGTCCGGAGGCGACGGAGTCAGGTTCTAGTTTAGGAGCCTGCTGCAATAAGCGGCGCTC
>DIRJ01000006.1 GCA_002427505.1 Mageeibacillus sp. UBA5439 | reverse complement strand
CCTGTTTACACTTTCGGAAGGCAATGTTGATGCAGCCTATCATCATCGTTCTGACCGTTTCTCACTGACTTTGAGTTACGGTGAAACGATTGACGGAATACCTGTTACAACTCTGCTGCTCTCTGCCGGCAAAAGCCCGATGATCGATGAAACACTGAAACTCTATGACAAAATTAATCAACATTATCAGCGTACAGCTTTAACAGAAGCAGGTACTCCTGTTCCAGGCCACAGTGAAAAGACTGAAAGCGGAGAGAGTTTTGGTCTGCAGTATTTGGATACAGTTTATTATGTTCATCCCAGAGATAATTTTTATCTGAAAGATGATGTCGTTTATGTTGGTAATGCTCCCTATCTCCTGCCCCTGCAGAAGGGCAGCATGACCGGTCAGATAATTTTCGAGATGCTTGACGGTACGAGAATCCCTGTTCGTATCGGACCTGACCGCGACATTATTTCTTCTAATACGATTCTGGCCAGACTGGTAAGTCAACTGTACAACAATGAGAATCTGGGACTGATCATTATCGGGCTGGCAGCTTTAATCTGCCTTATTCTTGCAGTTCTCTTAATCAGAGAGATAGTTAAACTTGTTTACTGGCGCCGTATGAGGCGGCTGGAACAAGCTGGAAATCCTAAAAATTAATTACTTTTTTCTACGCAGCCAGGGATGTATTCTCTCGTAAAAAAACAGCTCATAGTTTAAAAGTACTTGCCGATAGATAAGCAGCACCAGCTGGAATATCGCTAAAATGATCAGCCAAAGCAGCCAGCTTTCCAGATTAAATCTATGTACAAGAGCAGTGTCCAGCCTGCTGATTTTGACTACTGCAAGCAGCAGGAGACTCATAATCATGTGTGACAGCAGATATTGCAGAAGTTTAGGAAGCCCGCAATGATAAAAGTGAAGTATCAGCAGTGATAAGGGTGCTGCGAAAATGGCAAAGGCTGCCGCCTGAACCGGTCCCGGATAAGTCAGGCTCAAAATAAAAATACCCAGAGCTACTAAGATGGCTCCGGAAAAATTTATTTCAAAAAAAGCTGTGGCAACTAGCAGGGAAGCCAGAAGGAGCAAAAAAAGACGTCCCGTTGGCAGGATGCCTGAGAGAATAATGAAAATCCAGCCCAGTGCTATCAGTATTCCACTTATTGCAATTGTGTATGCAGATCTCCAGGTTTTTTTATCAGGGTGCATAGTTTTCCACCACATTAAGATCCCGCAACTGCTTAGCAGCAAAGGCAGAGGTCGCCGCCCATCTGTTCGCAGCAGGCATCTGCGCAGCACAGGCAGGTCATTTGCGAACAACAATTGTCGCCTGAAGAACGGTAATAGGGAGACTGGTTTTGCTGTTGGCCATAGGGGTTGCCGTAAGTGCCATAGCCGCCATAAGGTCTTTGGTAGGGCGGGCTCTGATATGGTCTTTGCTGCTGCTGCCCCCCTTTTGTTAGCTGGTCATAGGCATTGTTGACTTCCTTCATCTTTTCTTCAGCCAGTTCTTTCATCGTGGGATCTTGATATTTATCCGGATGGTATTTTTTCGTTTGCTCAAGATAAGCGTCACGGATCTCTTTCTCCGTAGCCCCGCGTCTTATACCGAGAACATCATATGGGTCTTTTTCCATTTTCTAAATTCTCCCAATCTAGACTTGAGTAAATCTATATCCGGGGCAGTTCATTTCCTGCCAAAACGCGTTCCCGGGTCCCTGGCAAACCGATAGTGGCGATATTACCAATAATTACGCCATCTCTCTGGTAGGGCAAGAGAGCCAGTAAACGGTCAACTTCTTCTTCACATTCCCTGAGGATTTCCTCAACAAAATTCCTGCTGTCAGGCTCGGAAAATTTGAGCAGCGGATTCCACTGCTTATTATGAAGATCGTCTTCGCGATCGTCAAATGCATCCAGCAGATAAATCCATTTGCCCAAAGCAAAGCCAACGTCTGGCAAGACTCTGATCAGAAGTTCACGGTCCGGATGATCCAGAAGCCTGGCTCCTTCAGCAAAAACTTCTGCCAGAAGACGGCCGAAAATATCCGCCGCCGCCGGATCGTAATCACCTTTTTCAATTTCACTGAGCTCTTGCAGGATAACTTCAATTTTCACAGACAATTCCGGATGGAGACGTCTGACTTTTTCACCTGATCTTTTAAGCAAAAGGCTCTGAAAACGCCCTTTAACGGGTTTTTCATCCTGTGCATTATCAAGTGCGGAATAATAAGCCAGAATAATGCTGCCATCAGCAGCAAAATCCAGCGCCGGATGGTTTTTGCTGATTGCTTTTTTGGTCATGGGGTTTAGAAGGCAGCCTTCCCTTACTATCTCACTGTCTTCGCGAGACAAGGAAAGCAGAAGCGTTGCCAGAAAAGTCATGTCATAGGTGACTGTAAGGCGTGGCAGATTGCCATATCGCTCCTTGATGGTTTTACACAAACCACAGTAAATGGAACGATAGCGGTTAAAATCACGCATCAGTAATAATTCTTTTTCAGGTCGGACATAGCCAAACATAAATGATTCCATATAAGACTTAAGCTTGTATTAGTCTGCTTGTTCATTGCATGGTATCATGAACAAGCTCAAATAACTAACATTGAATTAGACAAGGAAGTGAACTTATATGACAAGAAAAGACGAAAACTGGACCTTTTTTGCTTCCGAGGATCGCATCACACCGGCAGATGAGGTCAAGACCGAGAACGAGCTGTCACATTTCATCATCGACGCGATCGATGAAGATATGGCGGATGGCGGCCGTACCGAAGGATTGACTTTGCATACCCGTTTCCCACCCGAACCAAATGGCTTGCTGCATATCGGGCATGCTAAAGCTCTGGTGATTAACTTTGGCCTGGCAGAGCAGTACAAGGGTTTATGCAATCTGAGAATGGATGACACTAATCCGGCTAAAGAAGATGAAGCTTACGTCAACGCCATCAAGAATGACATCCATTGGCTGGGTTATGACTGGGATGACCGTTTTTTTCACGCCTCAGACTACTTTGAGCAAATGTATCTCTATGCCGAAGAGCTGATACAGAAGGATTTGGCCTTTGTTTGCGAACAGAGCGCTGAAGAAATGCGTCAGGCGCGCGGCACGCTGACCGAACCCGGTCAAGAGAGTCCCTGGCGTAATCGTCCTAAGGAAGAGAGTCTGGAGCTATTCCGCCGCATGAGAGCCGGAGAATTTCCGGACGGTGCGATGACTTTGCGTGCAAAAATCGACATGAATTCCGGCAACATGAATATGCGTGACCCTGTTATTTACCGCATCAGTCATCAGGAGCACCACCGCACCGGGAATGAATGGTGCATCTACCCGATGTACGATTTCGCCCATCCGCTCAGTGATGCCCTGGAGAATATCACTCATTCTCTCTGTTCTCTTGAGTTTGAAGATCACCGTCCACTGTATGATTGGTTTATCAATCACACTTCTGTTCCCTCTAAACCCAGGCAGATTGAATTCGCCCGTCTGAACCTGACCAACACGGTCATGAGCAAGCGCAAACTGCGTCATTTGATTGAAAACAATGTGGTTGATGACTGGGATGATCCCAGACTGCCCACGCTCATCGGCCTGCGCCGCCGCGGATATACACCGCGGGCTATCAAAGATTTTTGCGAGCGTATCGGTGTTTCAAAAGTCGACAGCACTGTGGATATGGCTTTCCTCGAACATTGCCTGCGTGAGGATTTGAACGCAAGAGCTCCCCGCGCTATGGCGGTTCTGGATCCCATACCACTGACAATAACCAATTACCCTGAAGGAAAATCAGAAACTCTGCTGATGGATAATCTGCCGAGAAACCCTGAAGCCGGACAGCACGAGATTAGCTTTTCCCGCCAGCTTTGGATAGAGCGCAGCGACTTTATGGAGGATCCTCCGAAAAAGTACTTTCGTCTCTTCCCGGGCAACCATGTAAGGCTGGCCCACGCATACATTATTGAGTGCACCGGTTTTAAAAAAGATGAGAATGGCGAAATCATTGAAGTTTTAGCTGAATATAATCCGGCTACCAAAGGTGGTACTGCTCCTGAAGGCCAAAAAGTGCGCGGGACCATCCACTGGTTGGATCAGGCCACAGCACTTGATGCTGAAATCCGCCTTTATGATAATCTCTTCACAGTAGAAGAGCCGGAAAAAGAATCGGAAAATTATATTGAACTGGTTAACCCGGATTCACTGAAAATTCAGCAGGCCAAGGTGGAGCCTTCACTGGCAGAGGAAATTTCGCCCATCGGTTATCAATTCATGCGCAACGGATACTTTATCCATGATTCGCATGACTCAACACCTGAGAATCTGGTGTTCAACCGTTCAGTTGCCTTAAAGGATTCCTACAAGGCTCCGCAATAAACCGCAGAGATGCTTAAGCCGGTACAACCGGCATGACGGACCCGTCATGCCGGTTCTTTTTTAGTCAGATTGTGGATTGTTCCATCCAGCGAAGCTGTTTCGGGGCGATTAAAAACGTTTTATCTTGCGTGAAGTATTTTTGGGGAATTCCGTGTCGCGCAAAACAACATCGCGCACATGCTTGTAGGGAATCAGCTTACTATTGACTTCATCTTTGATCCACTTGAACATCATATCTTTAAGCTTATCATCAGTAAGAGCTAAATCTGCCAGCTCAGGATCTGCCGCCAGTGCTTCCTCATTAAGGAAGATTTGAGCCGTGACAATCTCTTCACCCTGCTCATCCTTGACGCCGCAGACAACGGTCTCCTGGACCAGATCGCTCTGCTTGATCAGATACTCAATTTCCTCCGGGAAGATGTTCTTGCCATTTTTAGTCACGATCAAGTTAGATTTTCTACCGGTAATAATGACAAACTGATCCTCAGTCAGATAGCCAAGGTCACCTGTATGATAATAACCATCCTGGTCAATCGCCGCCGCGTTAAGCTCGGGAGCTTGATAGTAGCCGACCATGATGTTTTCACCCTTGCCGATAATCTCGCCAATACCATCCTCGTCCGGATTAATAATTTTTACGTCAACATCCGGCAGCGGTAATCCTGCAGACTTGTTGTTGTAATACACATCGCGGTTCAAAGCCAGAATCGGCGCGCACTCAGTTAAACCGTAACCCTGTATGACGTGGAAACCTAGTTCCTGCATTGAGCTGATCAAATCCGGGCTGATCGCTGCTCCGCCGGCAATAATCAGATTGAGTTTGCCGCCAAAACCTTCATGGATCTGTTTGAAGAGTTTTTTACGTACATCAATTTTCAACTTAAGCAGGAAATTTGAAATTTTCTTGCCTGTTTTCAGTTTTTTGGCAGTTTTGGGGTCAGCGTTTACCTTTCTGTAAATACCGCGGTGAAAGGCTTCAACCATCAGGGGCACAACTAAAATTATAGTAGTACCTGTCTCCTTCATGTTGTTCAGGATGTGACGCAGACCATCGCTGACGGCCACCGTACTGCCGCGATATAACTGGCAAAGGTAGCCACAGGTACACTCATAGGTGTGATGCAGGGGCAGGACCGACAGGAAGGTGTCATGTTCATCGATGTACACCATGCTGCACATACCCATAAGGTTGGCACAGATGTTGGCATGACTGAGCATAACTGCTTTTGATTTGGCTGAGGTCCCTGAGGTAAAGAGCAAAACACTCATAGCCTCACGATCAATCGGCAAGTCATCATAGGCACGGTCGCCTGCGTCACGCAGGTCTTGTCCGTCAGCCAGAATGTCCCAGAAATATGATGTTTCAGTATCAGCATCTGCGGGCAAATCAAATTGAACGAAACGCTCAATATCTGTCATTTCCGCCCTTACTTCCTCGACTAAAGTTTTTTTGAAGTTTGAATACAGAAGCGTATCTGCCCCGGAACGCTGGACAAGGCTTAATAGTTCAGCTGCCGGCTGTTCCTTGTCCAGCGGAACCACTACAGCCAAACCATTTACTACCGCCAGATATGACACATACCATTCATAGCGGGTTTCAGCATAGATAGCCACACGGCAGCCTGGCTTGACCCCTAGCTGCATCAGTCCGGTGGCAAAAGCACGCACATCGGCTATGAACTGCTTAAAGGAGATACGCCCGTAAGGACGGGACGGATCCGCTTTCAACTTCCTGGCCTCTTCTGAACGAGGCTCTATCTGGCGTAAAGCAATAGGATCTTTGACCATATAAGCTGTCTCTTCTGCATAGAGCTCCTCACTCTGCAAGATCATGTCACGCAGATCCTTAATTTTCCGCACCGGATACAGAGGGCTTTTGTATAGCTCCAGATTGTTTGCAATCTTCATAGTTATATGTTTCCTCCCAACATAAAATTCATTTTCATAAAGAAAACTACTTAAAATATTATATGTATTTTACGGACTACTGTCTATGTTTGCAACATTGCGGCGAGAAGCAGGCATTTTGCCCAAAAAAAAGCCTGCATAGAAAGGTGCCAGGCACGAAATTATGTATTCACGGCTGTCAGGGTCTTGACAAGTTATTATCTTCTGTCCTAAACTGTAGTTCGCTTGCTCAGAAATTTAGCTGGCAGCAAAAAGCCGTGGGGGCGTAGCTCACCTGGGAGAGCGCTTGAATGGCATTCAAGAGGTAAGGGGTTCGATCCCCCTCGTCTCCACCACAAGCCCTGATCATCTCATTTGAGTGGCAGGGCTTTTTTGTTCAAGAATTTGTTACAAGGAAGCTTTATGAATCTGCAGGAATTAAAAATAGCAGCCCAGGATGGCCGGGAAGCAAGGGAACGAAAAAGCCAGGGAATCAAGGCAGCCATGCTTGGGATCAGCCTCAATATTTTCTTGGCCGTAAGCAAAATTCTGGCCGGGTATTTATCAGGCAGTGTCGCTATCAGCGCAGACGGCTGGAATAATGTATCTGACGCCTTTTCTTCCCTGGTGACTATGCTTTCCTTTGTTTACTCCAGCAAACCGGCGGATCAGGAACACCCCTTCGGACATGCCAGAGCAGAATATATAGCTTCTTCTATCATTGCCCTGGGCATGTTGGTCGTCGGTTTAGCTTTGGGACGTCATTCTATTCAGCGAATCATTACACCACAGGATTTAGATTTTGGTGTTTTATCCTTTTTGTCTCTGGGAGTATCAATCGCTGTCAAGGGTTTCTTGTATCTTTTTTATTGCAGGCGGGACAGGCACCTGTGCTCACCGGCCATGCGTGCCAGTGCCAAAGATAGCTTGGCAGATGTTGTAACCACACTGGCGGTACTGTTTTCAACAATACTCTTTGCGGTCTGGGGTATCAATGTCGATGGACTTACCGGTTTGCTTGTCAGCGTATTCATCTTATGGTCGGCGATAGATATTATGCGCAACATGGTTAACCGGCTGATGGGTTCTCCTCCCTCAAAAGAACTCGAACAACACATTGTTGATGAAATTCTGGGAACTGATCCGCGAATAGTGGGCTTGCACGATCTGCTGCTGCACGATTATGGGCCGGGCAATCTGCATGCATCCGCCCATGTCGAAGTTGACAGCAAATTAAGTTTCGTTTCAGCCCATCTTTTACTTGACCGCATTGAAAGAAAATTTTACGAAGATTATGGTCTGGATATCGTCCTCCATGCCGATCCCACAACAGTAAAAGATCCGCTTAGCGATCAGCTGTCTGAGCTGCTTCATAAAACTGCCTGCGACATTGATCCGAATCTTAATGTGCACGATCTGCAACAGTTTGAGACTGCAACCGAATACATTCTTGCTTTTGATATTTCCCTGCCTGACAATCTTACACAAAGTGATGACGATATTCGCGACAAGTTCCGCGCCGCTGTCAAGGCAAAGTATCCGGAGCTCACGCTCTATATTGCCGTCGAGCGCGCCTATCAAACCAGCAGCAAAGAGCAGATTCCCGCTAATATCGATGTGATTGCTAAAGACAGCTAATCCGAGATCTCCTGCCAGCTATCCGGCCTGTCCCCCAAGACCTATTTACTCAGAAAGACTTACTCTGCTAATTGAATCCGCCCCACTCTTTTGATAAGCTAGGGTAGAGGGGTATTTTCTATATTTTCTTAAAAAGTGAGGTATTTGTGTGAAACGACTAATGTCCGGGAACGAAGCAGTGGCCCGTGGTCTTTTCGAGGCCGGAGTAAAAATTGCCAGTGCCTATCCGGGAACTCCAAGTACAGAAATAATTGAGAATTTTGAGCAACATGACGGAGTTTATTCTGAATGGGCACCTAATGAAAAAGTTGCTACTGAAGTCGCTTACGGCGCTTCCATTGCCGGAGTACGTTCCGTCACTATAATGAAGCATGTCGGTTTAAACGTCGCGGCTGATCCTATGTTTAATGCCGTTTATGATGGAGTCGAAGGCGGCTTCATCATTATTTCCGCCGACGACCCCAGCATGCATTCGTCTCAAAACGAACAGGATAACCGTCATTACGCACGTGCTGCCAAAATGCCGATGTTTGAACCCTCCGACAGTCAGGAATGTCTCGACATGATCCGGGAGGCTTACCAGGTATCTGAGCGTTTCGATACACCTGTACTTTTCCGCATGACTACCAGAGTCTGCCACTCCAAAAGTCTCGTTGAGTTTGGCGAGCCTTTGACAATGGCGGCAATCCCCTATAAAAAGAACCCTGCGAAATATATCAGTTCTCCCGGCAATGCCATGGTGCACAGACCGCTTCTGGAGGAAAGGCTGCTGGCTCTGGCTGAATACAGTGACAATGCTGCATTCAACAAAATGGAGATTAATGACAGAAGATTCGGTGTCATCGCTTCCGGTATTGCCGTGCAGATCGCACGCGAGGTCTTCCCTGCCGACTATTCTTTCCTTAGTCTTGGCTTCACCTATCCTCTGCCGGAAAAACTGATCCGCAGCTTTGCCGGTCAGGTGGAAGAGATCTATGTGCTGGAAGAGCTTGATCCTTTCCTTGAAGAGCAGATCAAAGCGCTGGGCATAAAGGTCAGGGGCAAGGATGTTTTCCCCAATATGTTTGAGCTTAATCCTGCAATTGTACGCGAGAGCCTTTCCGGAGAAAAACAGGAAACTGTTGAACTGGACGTAAACATGGTAGCCAGACCG
>DIRJ01000001.1:12724-14340 GCA_002427505.1 Mageeibacillus sp. UBA5439 | reverse complement strand
GGCACGAATCCATGCACTGGCAGTTTGACGGCTATCCGTAGATTCGTTCAAGCTCCCGCAAGATTTGGTCACGGTCAGGCAAAGAAGCGATAGCCCCCTTTTTCCGGACACAGAGCCAGCCGGAGACAGTAGCATAACGCAGGGCAATTTCGATTGTTCCGACTGCCAGCTGACCAGCAGAACGTACACCTGAGTAGTAGAGGCTGCTCAGAAAAGCACCCCAAAACGCATCGCCGGCCCCGGTTGTATCGACAGCCTTTGCCGGCAGGCCGTCTATACTCAGTTCCTTATCAGCAAAAAGAGCTTTAGCCCCTGTGGACCCCAAAGTTTTAACAATCAGACTTGGCCCCTCATTACTTTGAACTAAAGCCTTGATGTCTGCTTTGCTGCCCAGAAAGTCAGCTTCTTCATCGGAAATCTTCAGCCAATCGATCCAAGGCAAATTTCGCCGCACTGCGGCTATGGCAGCCTCCCGGTCTCCATCCCAGAGCGGATCACGGTAATTGACATCGAAGCTCGTGATCTTCCCGGCCTCGTGTGCATAGCGAATTGCATATTCCGTCGTAGCTGCAGTCACACCTTGGGACAGTGAGCAGGAACCTGCATGCAGGATGCAAGCCTGATCAATAGCAGACAAAGGCAGCTCTTTTATTTCCAGAAACATGTCAGCTCCGGGTTTGCGGGCAAAAGTGAAGCTGCGGTCGCCATCTTCGCTAAGGGTGACAAAGGCCATCGTAGTGACAGCCTCATCCGTTCGCTGCGGGCAGAGAACTTCGACCTCATTCTCTTTTAATGTTTCCTGTAAAAAGATGCCAAAGTCGTCATCGCCGACTTTCCCGCAAAAACCTACCCTTAGTTTATTGCGGGCTGCTGCAATCGCGACATTGGCCGGAGCGCCTCCCGCAGCCCTGATATAAGTCCCCGGCTCTGTGCCCGGGATAAAGTCAATAAGTTGTTCTCCAATACTGATCAGGTCCATGACGATTTTCTCTTGCCTGTTTTTAGTTAAAAGTAATTCCTTCCGATCTCCAGCTTATTATCGTTCAATCAGCTCTCCCGTTGCAAGGGCTCGGGAAGCACATAGCATCGTGACAGGCACAAAACCATGCACTGCGCTAATGCATCATTTGGTGCCAGGCACGAATCCATGCACTGGCATCTTAGCCCGCCAGCTGTCTGCCCGCCCGGAAGCGGCTCAGGAAATCGCGCGTTTCCGCTAGCTCCGGATTACCAAAGAGCTCTGCAGCCGTACCGCGTTCGTGGATTTTCCCTTGGTGCATAAAAAACACCTGGCTGCTGATATCCTGAGCAAAGACCATTTCATGTGTAACCACCAGCATGGTCATCCCTTCCTCGGCCAGAGTCTGCATGACAGACAGAACTTCACCCACCGTTTCCGGGTCGAGAGCTGAAGTCGGTTCGTCAAAGAGCAGGATATCCGGGTCCATGGCCAGGGCTCTGGCTATGGCGACGCGCTGCTTTTGCCCGCCGGAAATCTGCCGGGGTTTGGCATTGATAAAGGCTGACATGCCAACTTTACTGAGGTATTCCAGAGCCCGTTCGTGGGCCTCTTTTTTGCACCTGTCCAAGACTTTTACCTGGCCGGCCACGCAGTT
>DIRJ01000001.1:0-12507 GCA_002427505.1 Mageeibacillus sp. UBA5439 | reverse complement strand
TTGAAAGACTGAAAGACCATGCCGACGCGGGAACGATACTCGTTTACATTGACACCGCGGGCCAGGACGTTTTCGCCCCGGTAAAGAATCTCACCCGAGTCGGGCATTTCCAGCTGATTGATGCAGCGTAATAAGGTCGATTTACCGGAACCTGAGGCACCGATAATGCTGATGACATCGCCGGTATAAACTTCAAAGTCAACACCATTGAGGACCGGATTGTTACCAAAGACCTTGTGCAGGCCTCTGACTTCCAGGATAGCCTTTTGACTGCTATTCATTTTTTGCTCCTTTCCGGATGGCTATAGGTACCGGCTGACATGACCAGAGGGTCTGCAGCAACCAGTTCGTAGTTACTGTCACCTTCCATTTTTTTCTCCAGAAAACGCAAGAGGGCTGAAGCGATCAGGGTCAGAGTGAAGTAACCCGCCATTTCGATGCTGGCTGAAGGGAAGTAGAGAAAAGTCGCTCCGGCTGCTGCCCGGTGGGCGGCGAAAAAATCGGGAAAGCCGATAATAAACATCACAGATGTATCTTTGACATTGATGATGAAGTTGTTGCCGATCTGCGGCATGATGTTGCGCAGTGCCTGGGGCAGGATAACCGTCGTCATGGTCTGATAATGGTTCATGCCCACGGCCTTGGCGCCCTCCGTCTGTCCCGGATCGACAGAAAGAATGCCCCCGCGGACAGATTCCGCCATATAAGCTCCGGTGTTGATGGAGACGATGATGATTGACGCCAGCCAGATGCTGGAAAACTTGACTGCGTTATCCGTGATGTAGGGCAAACCGTAGTAAAGGAAGACCGCCTGCAGGACCATGGGCGTCCCACGGAAGATTTCCACATAAATCCGGATAATGACCCGTACCAGGCGCAGGAAAAAGCGTTTGACCGCATGATCGTTTCGCGATACCGGTATGGTGTTCAGCACTCCGCAGACAAAACCGATGATACAGCCGATGGCGGTGGCAACTAAGGCCAGGACCAGCGTGGAGCTGATGCCGCGTAAATAGCTATTACCATAGCCTGCCCAGAGTTTAGCAATGTCAGAGATTAGTTTAGAAAATTTGTCCATGGCTTTATTCCGCACTCAGGGGCTGGATGGAGATGGCATCTTCCATCAGGCTGTTAAAGTCAGCGACCGTCATGGTTGTCAGGACTGCATCAATTGCGGTCCGGAGCAAGGCATTGCCTTTCATCACTGAGATGCCAATATTGACATTTTCAGCACGCTCCTGTTCAGAAAACTGAAAGTCTCCGTCTGTGCCGCTGAAGTCCAGTATTTTCATATCCGGGTAGGCGATAACCGCACCCTGGGCTGTGGGCAGGTCGGTGACAACAAAGTCAACCATACCGGTTTCCAGTGCCATCAGCATGGCCGGGGCATCGGCAGCAGCCGGCTTGATATCCGCTCCCGCCATTTGGGGCAGACATGCCGTATACCAGATGGTTGAGATCTGGGCGGTCCCGGCAGCCCCCTCAAAATCCAGGATGCTTTCAGCTGCAGCCAAAGGGCTGTCAGACTTGGTCAGGACGACCATAGTGGCGTAAAAGTAGGGGCCGGCGAAGTCAACCTGCTCGGAACGGCCAGCTGTCATCGACTGTCCGGCGATAGCGGCATCGATCGAGCCGGTCATCACAGCAGGTACCAGGGAGTCCCAGTCAGACTGGATTATTTCCAGCTCCCAGCCATTTGCCTCGGCAATAATCTTGCCAATCATGACATCGTAGCCATTGGCGTAGGATCCGGGCACATTGCTGAGCTCCACGGCTCCATTGCTGTCATTGTTTTGGGTCCAGTTGTAGGGGGCGTAAGCGCATTCCATGGCAATGGTAAAGACACCATCTTCTACAAGGGCAGCAGGTTTCTGCGTGCTGACAGCCTGCGTTTCAGTCCCGTCCGCGGATGTCTCTGCTCCACTACAAGCTGCCAGTGTGAACAGCATGACTACTGCCATCATTATTGCCATCAGATTCCTCATTTTTTTGTTTCCTTTCCTGGCACAGCTTAAAACTGCGCTCTCCGACTATTTTGACCCGTCGGCGGAGTTTTCAAAAAAAGAACCGCCTTCATAAGCGGTTCCATGGGAATCAAATAAATGATCAATAGATATCTGATACCATCGATAGCGCTCCACAAAAGCTTGTGACAGTTCGGCAGATATTCTCTGACGACCCAGCAATGGAAGACAGGCAATCTTCTAAAGCTTCGGCGTTTTTCCCTTTCGTACCGGCGGCTGCCTGCCTGATACCGACACTACTCTTGAAAATCGCACCTCTATCTAAAGCGATTCAATTTTTATGTATCCTAGCATTAGCTGCCAACACTGTCAATTGTCTATTCTGCATAGAACTGGACTATTACAGGCACAATGGCTTAAAATTTGAATTGTCAGGCCAACTTTATTTCCGCAGAGACCAGGAGTTTTTATATGAAGCAAATAAGTGAAATTGTTGAAGCGATGGATTATCTGGATGAAGATTTATTTATCGACTGGCTGGGGGAGCTAGAGGACTTCTTCCAACCGGTTGCTATTAATGATATCGGCAGACTAGATAACTCAGCCTATGATTATCTTTTGTCGCTTAACAAGGCAAATCTGACATTTTCTTCAGAGGAAATTGACAGCCTGATTGAAAATGAAGATGCTAATTTTCTGGAAATAATTATTTCCAGAGATAAGTTACTTGCATCAGTGCATTTTTGGCAGTACCCCCAGGGAAGCAAATGGCAAGTCTTGAATATTTCCGAAAAGCCTTACTTGTCGGAGCACCAGCCCCTGCAGGACAAGTTTATGGCTTTTGCTGAAAAAATGAATCTCCTGGTACTCAGGGATGCAGACTTAAGAGAGCAGGTGCCGCATGAGGGGGAAATGGTTAGCATCTACTACAAGTATTTTGATGATGAGTATGAAAGCCGCCAGGAAATTCCCTATTAGCCGGTAGTGCATGGATTGGTGCCTGCGATAAGCTCCCCACGGTTCCTGCCCTAAGCAAAGTGGCGGACCATACGGGTGGCACCAGGCTGCCATTTATACGGCATCCCTCTATCTATTTGGACATTTGACCTTATCCGGCCGGTTCGCTGATCTAACAAAGAAGATGATATATGTGAATTTATATAAAGGCACTCGACTTTTTTATCTTTTTTATTAGAAACTGTCTAATAAACTCTTGACCACTCTTCCTTGATTTGTTATGATCACTTATACGGTCGACGGTATACGGTGAAATACTGCGACAGTTACTATTATTAGCGACATATGAGAGAGGAAAGATGGAATGAAAAATTTAAAAAGAATACTCGTGGTTCTCTTAGTGGTGAGTATGCTATTCACTGCGTTTGCATGCTCGAACGGCGAGGAACCCCAAGAATCTAAATCTGAAGCAGCCAGCGATCAATTCAAAGGCGAGAAGCTGGTTGTAGGAGTCTGGGGCGGCACGATTGAAGCTGTTCTTCGCGAGGCCGTTGTAGATCCCATGGAAAAAGAATATGGCTGCTCTATTGAATTAGTCCTTGGAGGTACTGCTGATCGCAGAGCCAAGTTGTACACTGAAAAAGGCAATCCATCTATGGATGTATTGTTCCTCAATATATTTGAGTCAAAACAAGCCGTAGATGCCGGAGTCGCTCAAGAGGTGGACTCTTCCTTAAGTAACTTTGATCAGCTATATGATTTTGCACAAACCGGTGGTTATGGTATGTCCATCATGGGCTTGGGAATTGCCTACAACAATGAACTAGTATCAAGCCCCATTACTTCCTGGAAAGATCTGTGGAATCCTGAGTATAAAGGTAAAATCGCCTTTCCCAACTACCCTGGATTTGAAGGTGATGCTTTTATCTCAGCCACTGCTCAAGCATTTGGATACGATATTGAAACCCAAATTGATGAAGTCTTCGCAAAACTTGAAGAGCTAAAACCTGTCCCCATGTTTTATACTAGCCTCGATGAACTATTCCTTGAAATAAAGCTTGGAAACATTCTTGCTGCTCCATTGTTTAACAGTTACGCCAATGATTACATTGAACAGGGCTTCCCTGTAGGCTTTGCTTACCCTTCCGATCCGGGCGCTATCTTAGCGAAGGATACCATTGTTATTGCAGAAGGCACCAAGCATGATGCGCTTGCGAAGGAGTTTGTCAATCGCTGCATTAGTGTCGATACTCAAACAGCCTATGCAGAAAAAATATTTTTTGGCCCTGTCAACAAAAATGTTGTAGTTTCAGATGATGTCGCCAAGAAGCTGGTCTATGGCGAAAATGTTGAAAGTCTTGTAAATCTTGACTGGGACTACATTCTTTTGCAACAGGATGCATGGACAGAAATGTGGAATAGACGCATAGCTGCCGACTAAGCTCATATTAGTTCTGAAGAACAATGAAGGTATGCTGCGGAGCCCAATGCCTTCATTGTTCTTCCCGCCTCTATTTATAATCAGGTTAGCAGAATACTGTCTGCAAGGAGAGCAGCTTTGGAAAACGAGAAAAAAATAAATAGGTTGACAATTCCGCTCGCGATTTTGTTTTTTATACTATTTGTAATACCTTTTATATTACTCTTCTGCAATAGCTTTTTGACATATCAAGCGGGCCAGGTTGAGCCTGATTTACCTTTAACACTTTCCAACTATTTGAAATTTTTTAAAGACTCATACTACTTCGAAGTAATCATACGCACTTTCTGGATTAGTATAGTTACGACTGTGATTTGTACACTTATGGCATATCCCCTTGCCTATTTCATGGCAAACGCTAAAGGGTATGTGAAGACGACACTTTTGGTGTTGGTAGTGCTTCCCCTCATTAGCGGTGTAATGGTTCAAACTATGGGATGGTATGGCATGCTTACAAACTACGGTACTGTAAATGCAATACTATTAGGATTGAATATTATCGATACTCCGATTGCCTTTCTGGGGACTCCTGTTGCAATCATAATTGGCTTAATACAGGGTTTCCTGCCCTTTATGGTTCTACCAATTATGAACAGTATACAAGCTATCCCCAATAATGTTATAGAAGCTGCTGAGAATTTCGGAGCAAACGGGCTCCAGCGATTCTTCAGGATTATTCTTCCGCTTAGCCGCGGTGGAATTGGAGCCGGTGCCATTCTAGTATTCGGGGCTTGTCTAAGCTCCTACACTACACCGTCCATCTTGGGCAGGGGCAAGGTACAGGTAATTGGTACGGTGATCTATCAGCAGGCAATGCAACTGTTTAACTGGCCCTTTGCTTCAGTTATTGCTGTTATGCTTTTGATTATTCTGCTGCTGCTTACTACACTTTCGTCATTAAAATCACGGCGTCGTGAAGCTAAGGGTTAGGAGGAGAGACTGATGACAAAAAAAATAAAGATATCAAATATTCTGCTTACTCTTGTCGTGTTATTGATCCTGCTGTTCCTACTTGCACCAATAATTGCAGTTGTTGGAGGCTCATTTAACTCAGAATCATACTTTTCATTTCCTCCGGAAACATGGAGCCTTAAATGGTATAAAGCGGCATTTCGTAATAAGGAACATCTTAGTTCGCTCAAAGTAAGCTTGCAGTTATCCTTAACTGCAGCTGCCCTGGGTATTGTTTTCAGCCTCCCAGCATGTATTGCTCTGGTTAGAGGTAAGAGCAGGTTTATATCTCATCTGAAAACACTATTTATGGCTCCTATCTTTGTGCCTTCAATAGTATGGGCGGTAGGCCTGCTTCAGTTTATGGGGATATTTAATATTTCAGGATCCTTCATATTGTTAGTTCTGGCACATACTATTTTGACAACGCCCTATATTATTCGAGTGGTTGGCGCAAGTCTGGAAGAATTCAACCTAACCCTAGAAGATGCGGCGGCAAGCCTAGGTGCTACACGCAGTCAAACATTCCGCTATATTACTTTACCGCTGATTAGACCTGGTGTTATCGTCGGAGCTGTATTTTCCTTCATGATTTCTTTCTCCGAACTAATAATTACACTGTTTATTTCAGGGAGTCGTTTTACAACTTTCCCGGTGCGGGTATATTCAGCCATGCGGACTGAGGGCTTGGACCCGATTGTATTAGCATATTCCACTGTAATTATTTTAGTCGCATTGATACTTTCCATAGTAGGCGAAAAATTCGCCCGCTGGTCTAGATTTTTCTAATTTAGGAGGCACTCAATTGTTAGAATTAAAAAATATATCAAAATCGTATAAAGACAACGAAGTCTTATCTAATGTTGATTTGTGTGTAGATGAAGGAGAAATGGTTGTACTCCTCGGACCCAGTGGGTCAGGTAAAACTACCATGCTACGTCTCATTGCCGGATTCTTAGATGGCAATAAAGGAGAAATCCTGGTTGATGGTGTGAATATCAACTCTATTGAGGCACATAAGAGAAATATTGGAGTAGTTTTTCAGGATTACGCTTTATTCCCCCACATGACAGTGGATCAAAATGTGGAATTCGGATTAAAAATGCGCAAGATACCTGCTAAAGAAAGAAAGGAACGTATCAAAGAAGCCTTGCGTTGTGTCGGCCTTGAAGAATATGGCAGCAGATACCCTCATCAGCTGTCGGGAGGACAACAGCAGCGTGTAGCGATAGCACGAGTTGTGGCTATCCGTGCTAAGGTTATGCTCCTGGATGAGCCTCTATCAAACCTGGATGCAAAACTGAGAAGACAAGTTCGAGTCGAAATCAAGGAGTTACAGCAAGAACTGAATATTACAACTCTAATAGTTACCCATGACCAGGAAGAAGCAATGACAATGGGCGATCGCATTGCGATACTAAATGATGGAGTTATACAGCAAGTCGGCTCTCCAATGTCGCTTTACCAGAACCCGGCTAATGTTTTTGTTGCTGGATTTCTGGGTACGCCTTCAATCAACTTTATGGACATGCGGGTAGAGAGCAGAAAAGTATATGTTGCCGGCGAGGACCTGACTGACTCAGCAAATGACGCTGCTTTGCGCTTGGAAGATGGCTCCTACATTCTGGGTGTCCGCCCGGAAGACCTGCGCTTGCGACCTTCCCGCCCTGAGGGCAGCTGTATAGCGGCTAAGCTGGATTTAGTGGAGCATCTGGGAGCAGAGTCACTGGTGTACTTTAGCCTTCAGGGCAAAAACTACTGCTGCCGCACAGATTTTGATGAAGCATTCAAACAGGGACAAAATGTCTTTTTCGAAATTGATTTTAACAGTTCCTCAGTATTTGACGTAGTCACGGAAAGACGAATTGTGTGAGATCTGTTTGAGTAGAACTGCTCATTACAGTGTTTCGAGCATAAAGGGAGATAGCAATTGAAAAAAGTAGATTATTATATCTTAACCCAGATCCTGATTGATGACATACATTTTTCTGACGGCAGCTGCCAGCCGGATATTTTAGGTGGCGGTGCATACACAGCAGCCGGTATGCGTATCTGGTCCGAGCATGTGGGCATATGCAGTGGCATTGGACCTGATTTCGCGGAAAAATATGACAGCTGGTTCCTTGAAAATGATATTCATGTAGCCGGAGTCTTGCGCGATATGCCCTGCACACACTCGCGTCTCAATTATTTTGCAGATGGAGAACGGGAAGAAATCCTCATGGATGGCTATGGCAGTCATGATCTTATGCAGCCGATGATTTCTGAAATACCGGCCCTTTACGACCAATGCAAAGGCATGTATCTGTTTAAAGACTGTGACGAAAAATTCTGGACAGATGCCATAAAATACCTGGAAACGCGTTCGATGATTTCAGTATGGGAGATTCTTGGTGCTGCCGCCGTTCCCGAGAATCGAGATGCGATCAGTGACTATTTGCAGCATGTTGATTTGTTTTCACTCAATTTGACGGAAGGCAGAAGGCTTAGTAATAAAGAACAAGCTATCGAGGTTATGCGATATGTGCTGGGCCTTGGTGCCAAAGCTGTAATACTGAGACTGGGCTCCAAAGGCTCTCTTGTATCTGACAGCAAGAAAATTTTCCATATCCCCGCTGCTCCGGGAACTGTTGTAGATGTCACAGGAGGAGGAAATGCTTCTACAGGCGGGTTTCTGGTCGGTTACTGCGAAAGCGGTGGAGATATAGTAAATGCAGGGATTTGCGCTTCGGTAGCCGCATCTTATGTGCTACAGCAGTTTGGCCTGCCTCTGCGAATTGATGACGTAATGATGCATGAAGCTGTAAAGCTGGCGCGTCAGATGCAAGCTGAGCTTGTCGATGTTATGTAACAGAATTTCTGAAAGGATTGAAAAAAAGTGACAGAGAATCGAATGTTAAATCAAGTATTAAGCATACCCTCGTTGCTAGAGCAGGATTTTTGGGATATAGAAGCAAATACACGTTTGAGCGTGCCCACTCCGGAAATATTTTCTACAAAGCAAGTGGTGCTATTTGGCAGCGGCGATTCATATAATGCAGCAGTTGGCGCTGTTGATGCATTCAGGCAACTATGTAACTTGAATGCTACAGCCCTTACTTCGCTAGAAGCCTCAAGGTACTATGCTCAAATAAGCAAGACAGAACCGAAAAAAAATATTCTGGCTATCGGCATCAGCAGTTCCGGCGAAGCTGCTCGAACGGTGGAAGCGATGCTGGCCTTTGCGAAAAACGGCTATAATTCGCTGGCTGTTAGCTCAGCACCTGAAAGTAGAATGGCCTCAGCTGCACGTAATGTGCTTTGCGTCAAAAAGTCGCCTTTCCCGCCATCACCTGGTGTCAGGTCATATATATCTACTCAAGCGGCCTTATTTGCCCTAGCTATTCGTTTTGGAGAAGTTAAAGGCCTGTATACGATGGATCAGGCACATGAGATGCGCAGAGAACTATCCGGCCTTAGCAGCGTGATTGAACGTGCTTTCGACCAGCTCAACAGTGAGCTGAACAGATTTGCTGATAACTGCTCCCTGCATAAAAAAGTGGAATTATTGTCTGCAGGACCTTGCAAAGCGTCTGCTGATTTCGGAATGGCAAAGATGATTGAGGCCTATGGCTTTAGTGCCAGCTCCCAGGATGTTGAAGAATTCGCGCACTTAAATTTTTTCAGAACTAATCCGGAGCAAATCCCTACCATTCTAATTGCACCAGCTAATGCACATGCTATCAGTAGATCACTGGAGGTAGCACAAGCTGTTAAAGCCTTAAACAGGCCGCACATTGTGCTCACGGATGGCGAAGATCTTTTCAGCCGACAGGGAAATAATACTGCTTGTATTGAAGCAAGCCTTAGAGAGATGTTCTCGCCTCTGGTCTATTCTTCATTAGTCGCTTATATCCTAGCCAATGTCGATGGTGGTCCGGGGTGTGAGTACTTTAGAGGGCATAAAGGTGCGTGGTCAGAGTCAGGGTTCCCGGATGTACGCAACAGCAAGATTGAATATTGAGAGGAGTTGGATATGTATACGTTTTATCTTGAAACCAGCGGTAACAAACTCTTTGAAATAACCGAACAGGTAGAAGAAGCGGTTAAAAGGAGTGGGGTCAAGAACGGCATCGCTCATGTATTTGTACCCCATACTACAGCTGGAATCAGTGTTATTTCCCGTATGGACGAATTGGGATTTCTCGATATCGAGGAAGAAATGAATCGCCTTATACCTACCCGAATAGATTTCAAGCATCAGTTTGATACCCCGTCTGATGCTTCAGGTCATGTAAAGTCAATGCTTGCAGGAGTTGATGCCAGCTTTATTATTGATGATGCCGAGCTGGCGATAGGGTCATCGCAGGGGATCTATTTTTTTGAGTTTGACGGTCCAAGAAAGAGAAAATACTACGTTCAAATTATGAGTCTGGGTGAGTCTGATGAATAGTTTTGAGAAGATTCTTGCAAGCTATGACTACTCGGACCGGATGCTGCCCGGTGGACTGTCTATTAATGGAAAGCCTGCCTTGACGGGAATAGATACGTCATTAATTGGAGATTACATAATTATGGTAGTGCGTGATCCCTTGTTGGATTACACAGGTGATCCCGCAGAACTTCTAAGCAGAAAAATGGATCACGTAGTTCTTGCCGGCAGGTCAGGAATGTTTACAACCTACAGTGGTTACTACAAAGGCGCCCATATCAGCATTGTCAGCGGAGGTAGTGGCAGCCCGGAGGCGGAATTAATACTCGTTGAGTTCATGCATTATAGCAAAGCAAACACTTTTCTGAGACTGGGCGGAGGCGCCGGAATCAACGAGAAAGTTAAATCAGGGGATGTTGTTATCGCCAGCGGGGCAGTGAGAGATGAAGGTATGACACAAAGCTATGTAGCAACTTCTTACCCTGCTGCCAGCAGCTACGAATTGATTGTAGCACTAGCTAAAGCTGCTGAAGAGCTGGGCCATCCCTACCATATAGGCGTAGGCAGATCTGCTGATAGTGAACATGTCGGCTGTGGCCGTCCTTCTGTTGGCGGGGATTTTCAGCCTGTTCATGCAGATATTATTGATTATTATAACCGCGCCGGTGTACTTTACTGGGATCGGGAATCAGCTGCTGTTATAACATTAACTGGTCTTTTTGGCAGAAGAGGCGGCGCTGTCTGCTCAGTTGATAATAATTTGATTACTAATGAACCTTTTACCCCCGGAAACGGACACGATAATGCTACTGAGATTGTATTTGAAGGATTAGCTTACCTCCATCAGATGGACCTGGAGAAGGCCGCAAGGAACAAACAGAACTGGATTCCTTTTGATCAAAAATAGTAGGGAGAACTGACCATGGAAAAAAGAAAATATGGCTTCGTTTCATTCTGGAAACATAATGACAAGTGGTATACCGCCAGCGAAGAGGGAAAACAGATGTTAATAGATCGTGTGAATGAGATATCACGTGAGGCAAGTGCAGCTGGCGTAGAAATGAGCAGTGTTTACGATTGCAGCTGGTCTAGTGAATGGCGGTATTTTTCCTTCTGGCAGTGTCCGGATATTAAAGTTTTACTTGAAACAATGGAGAAATTACAAGAATGCGGAGACATAAATTTGTATAATCTCCAACACCATTATGTCGGCGTGGAAGTTAGGGACAATGACCGGATCGATATCTATGATCCACATTATTTTAATAAAGTAATTAAAGATGAAAATTAAAAAGTCCTATGTTGCTGCATTAGGTCATGTAACAGCTGACCAGTATTATCGTTGCCTGCAAAAAATCGTGGTAGGGGATAAATTCTTTGTGCGCCACATTGAGACATTACCGGGCGGAATGGTAGCAAACACAGCATGTGTTTTGGCTGCCCTGGGCACACCAACTAAATTCCTGTCTGCGTTAGGTACTGATTCTTACACCCGGATGCTATTGCAATCTTTCGAGTCCTTTAACGTCAGTATAGATAGCATTGACGTACTGACCTCATGTGAGAATTTTAAGACTGCGATCTTGATGGAAGCTGATGGGTCGGACAGAACAATAATGTTATATGAAAACAGAGAGAAGCCTGTTGCGGTCATTGATGCCGAGAAGGAGCTGCTTCTTAGAGAGGCTTCCTTTGTCTACGGTTTAATTTCTGACTTTAAAACTCTGGACAATTATCGTGAATTACTTGGTGCGGCTAAAACAGAAGGTGCATGTTTTATGTTCGATGCGGAGAGTAGTACCTTCGTATCGAAAGACGACATCAATGATCGCTATTTTTTTGATCTGGCTGATGTTCTGTCCTTTAACACTGAAGCAGCAGACAAGTATTGCGGACGAGACGGCGACTCTGCCTTTGTAGAGCTGATAGGGGACTCCGAAAAGATAGTTATCATTACACAGGGCGCAAGAGGATGCTCGGTACTTTGGCGAGATGGCAGAGTGGATATCCCGTCTTACAGCGTAGAAGCTGTGGATACGACCGGAGCAGGCGATACATTTAACGCTGCCTTTTTGCATGCCCTGATACAAGATCATGACATTCCGTACTGCTCAAAGTTCGCAACTGCTGCAGCTAACAGGAGTGTGCAGTTTATTGGTGCCCGATCCGGAGCAGTAAGTCAAAGGATGGTGACTGACTTCATCGAATCACGCAGCAAATAGTATTAGCTGTTTTGGGAGAGCAATTTGCGAGCGCCCTCGGGACATAAATGGTACTAAGCTGCTTAAGGCAGCAGCTGCCAAGGCCAAGAGTTCCGGAAAAGAAAGTATTGTGATCGCTACAGCAGATACATTCGGTGTACTTTCGAGTGTCTCTGATTTGAATAGCAAAAAGAATTTAAGACGAAATTATCAGGAGGTTTAGATGAACAATAATTTGCTATTGAAGAACATTGATAAAATCATTAGCGGAGACCTTAAAAAAGGTGTTCTTGCAGGCGATACTATCGTCGTAAGAGATGGTCTTATCAAGGAAATCGGTTTTTATGACGCAGTTGACAAAAGCGATATCGAGCTTGAAGTTGACGTCGATGGTCAATGTGTCGCTCCCGGCTTCATTGATTGTCATGTGCACAACACGCTCGATGATTATGCGCCACAACGAGGTGCGGTTGGTCTTTGCTCTCCTTCAGAAATAATTGTTGTTGTTCCACCATAAAGTGCATCGGCATAAAGACCAACCGC
>DIRJ01000046.1:13947-22895 GCA_002427505.1 Mageeibacillus sp. UBA5439 | reverse complement strand
TCTGACAAATATTACGACGCTTCACAGAAACTGATCGTGATGGCAAATGATTCCTCCTTCGACAAATGTACTAGCGTCAGCGATGTTGAAGAGGTGCTGGGCGGACTGGACTCCACTACCAAGATAGGCGTTCAAACCGGCACAACCGGCCAGTTCTATCTGGAGGGTGATGAAGATTGGGGCTTTGACGGCTATGCAGTTGAGACCGTCGGCTACAAGGCCGGTTCACTGGCAGTCCAGGATATGATCAACGGAAACATTAAGTATGTCGTCATCGACGAAGCGCCGGCTCTCTTTATAGTTGAATCCATTAATAAGCTCGGCTAAAAGCGGTTAGAAATCAGTTGGCAAATCCCCGTCTCATTTTATGAACGGGGATTTTTTGAGAAAAGCCTAAGGAGTAAGCATGGATAATTTCAGCATTAAATTTGAGAAGTTCTGGCAGGCTTTTTATGCACACAATGGATACGCCAGAGTGCTCGAAGGGCTTAAAAACACTATGTTAATCGCCGTTTTCGGCCTGATCATCGGGATTGTCATCGGTACAGCTATCGCAGCCACTCTGGTGCATCCCGCTAAAAGCAGACTCAGCAGCTTTCTCAAGGGTATCTGCAGATTTTATGTCAGTCTGTTCCGGGGTACCCCTATCGTCGTTCAGCTGCTGGTCACCTACTATGTCGTGCTCCCCCTCCTGCAAATCAATATGTCTTCGCTGAATGTCTGTATCCTGGTTTTCGGATTAAACAGCGGTGCCTATGTCTCCGAGATCATGCGGGGCGGTATTTTGTCTGTGGATCCCGGGCAGATGGAAGCGGGCAGAGCTCTCGGTCTGGGCTACGGTGTCTCCATGGGCAAGATAGTCGTGCCGCAGGCGGTCAAGAATATTCTCCCGACCATTGGCAATGAATTTATTTCCCTGATTAAAGAGACCTCCGTTGTCAGTTTCGTCGGAGCCATTGATTTGTATGTGGCCTTCAATTACATAGGCACCAATAACTATGAATTCATGGTCCCCTACCTCTTCATGGCCCTGATCTACATAGTCCTGGTCCTGATCATATCAAGCCTGATTAAAGCCATGGAAAGGAGTCTCAGAAAAAGTGATAGAAGTCATCAGTCTTAATAAGAATTACGGCAAACTCAAGGTACTGCAGGACATATCTTTTACTGTGGAAAAAGGCGAGAAAATTGCCATCATCGGCCCTTCCGGCAGCGGCAAAAGTACTTTGCTGCGCTGCCTGAACTTAATGGAGGAAGCCAGCAGCGGCTCTATCATTTTTGAAGGTATTAATCTGACTGAGCAAAAGGCCGGGCTGGACCTGCACCGGCAAAAGATGGGCATGGTTTTTCAGCAGTTTAACTTATTCAATAACAAGACTGTCCTGGAAAACATCATGATGGCACCCCTGCATATAAGATTGACTAAGCTGAGAAAAGCCCGGCGGCAGAACTTGCTCATAAAGGCAGGTAATTTATTCAGAAAAAACAAGAAGCGCCTGATTGAATTTGACACTACTGCGGGCACGATCAGGGCAGAGGTGCAGGATCAGGCCCTTAATCTCCTGCAAAAAATCGGTCTTGAAGATAAAAGGGACGTCTACCCGTCTACTTTATCCGGTGGCCAACAGCAAAGGGTAGCCATTATCCGGGCCCTGGCCATGAATCCGAAAGTAATCTTATTTGACGAACCGACTTCCTCTCTGGATCCGGAAATGGTGGGCGAAGTTCTGGATCTGATCAGGTCTCTGGCCGAGGCCGGCATGACCATGCTGATTGTCACTCATGAAATGGGCTTTGCCAAAGAGGTCGCCAGCCGGGTTTTGTTTATGGATGAAGGCCGGATCACTGAAGACAGCAGCCCTGAGCAATTATTCAGCAATCCGCAGAATGCCAGGA
Organism: Mageeibacillus sp. UBA5439; assembly: GCA_002427505.1. GTDB lineage: Bacteria > Bacillota > Clostridia > Saccharofermentanales > DTU023 > DTU032. The sequence goes on along the minus strand of DIRJ01000046.1, from coordinate 20,999 downwards.
CCAGGGAATTTCTGTCCAAAGTAAAGGCCATGTAAAAGCTGCTTTGCCCCTATAGCTTTAATTAAATAAAATATATGGTATATATGTATAGATGATGTAATAGCTCTCAAGAGCAAAGAGTGTACAGTGAATAGCTGTTAATTGTTTCCCGGGAAGTGCTGGAATGCGAAAAATACCCAGAAGCAGAATTTTTTTAGCAATGGCCGGAGTCCTGCTCCTGGTGCTTGGAGCCTTCTCCGGGAATGCAGCTGCTGCCAGTGACAAAACTGTGCTTCCCGTTCCCGAACGGCATGTCCTGGTCATACACCTGAATGCCGCTGATCATCCCTATCAGGATTTATTCAACAGCGGTTTACGCAAGGCACTGGAGCAGGACGACCGCTATCACTATGATTTTTCCTATGAGTATCTCGAAATAAACAAGATCCCGCACGACGCGGTTTTTCTGCAAAAAACAGTTGATCTATTTGCCTACAAATTGCAGCATGCGAATTGGACTCCTGACATTATAGTTGCCTCCGACGGTGTGTCTGATCTTCTTTTGCGGTATAAGAAGGAACTGTTTGGCAATCTCCCCATTGTTGCCTGTGCTCCCGCCAAAGCAGGGAAATCATCTGTCCCCATTGATCAGTTTACAAAGAATTATTTGTTGCCGGGCAACGATTCTTTCGCAGCAAATTACCAGCTGATACTGGATCTTCTGCCCCAGACAAAGAATATTTATGTTGTACTCGGCAATTCATATGAAGAGCAAATCCTGCTCCGCCTGGCCCAGGAGGATGCAGTAAATTTTGAAGATAAAGTAACTTTCGTCTATACAAACCGCAGGTCCAACGCTGATATGCTAAGCACCTTAAGGAATGCACCGCCCGATTCGGCAGTGCTCTACTCCCGCTGGACGACAGACATCGAAGGAGAATCCTTCGTCTCTGCCAGCTCTTTGCCCTTCCTGACAAGTTCCATCCGGCTTCCCGTTTTTGGTACCCAGCAGCAATATATTGGCAATGGCATTGTCGGAGGCTATCTCCATGATATTTCCCTGCTGGGAGAAGATGCTGGCAACATGGTCATAGACCTGCTTGATGGTGTCGCACCAACTATTTACACAGACATTGAACGCTATCACCGTTATGTCTTTGATCAAAAAGTTTTGGATGAGTGGAAGATCAGCGCCAGCCGCCTGCCGGCCGGCAGTATCATTCTCTACGGCGAAAAGAGCTTTTTGCAGGAGCATTGGCAGTTAGTATTAATTGTCGCAGCCATCATCACACTGCAGTCAGGCTTAATCTTCAATCTCGTCCGCAATATACGCAGACGCACTAAGGCGGAAACGGAAATCAGGCTTTTAAACGAATCTCTGGAGGGCACTGTGGCAGAAAGAACACTCGAACTAAGTGATGCCAATGCTAAATTAGCAGAGTTAAATCAGGTGCTGGACCACACTTCCCGGATTGATGCCTTAACCGGCCTCTACAATCGCAGGCACATGGATGAACGCCTGCGCGAAGAATTAGAGGTCTTCAAGAGACTCCAGGAAGAGTTTTCCGTCATGATCGCCGATATTGACGATTTTAAAGTTGTCAATGACACACACGGGCACGAGGTCGGTGACCAGGTTCTGAAAATACTCGCGGAGGCTTTGTGTTCCAGTGTCAGGGAATATGATATCGTCTCCCGCTGGGGCGGCGAGGAGTTTTTGCTGCTCCTGCCCGGTCTGGGTGAAGCTGATGCTTATGACCGCGCGGAAAAGCTGCGCAGCAAGGTGCAGGAGATCACCTGCAGCCAGGCTGACCCCTTTTTGTGCGTAACCATAACCATTGGTGTGGCCACTATCAGGGAAAACGAGTCTGTAAGCCAGCTGATCAACAGGGCTGACGTCGCTCTTTATCAGGGAAAATACAGCGGCAAAAACAAGTCTGTCCTGGCCCGCTAGCTGCAGGCAAAGCTTGTCGGAAGCAAAGCCGATCTTTCTTTTTTTACAAAATAATCATAAACAGGCATAATGTTCTTATGTCTGACTGAGTTTTTGTATGTGCCGTAAAATCATGATTGGACTGTCGTCTTGAAGTAATGACATAAGTATGTATAAGCGCAGGGCAGGCTTTTTACTCCGCATATCCCTAAAGGCCTGCACTGTAAGCGTTGTAGAATTTGGAACGATGAGTTGGAACTAGTTATATGAACATTAAAGAGGAGCTTAGCAGCAAAAGACTGATTCTGCGCCCGCTGCGGGAAGATGATTTTGCAGCTGTCCACAGCTGGTCCTCAATACCGGACAATGTCCGTTTTATGGACTGGGGACCGAACCGGGAGGAGAATACCAGAGAATTTATCAGGTCGGCCAAGCCCGGCTACGACTTTGCTGTGACGCTAAAATCCACCGGCCAGGTAATCGGCAGCTGCGGCATCTATCCCAAGCAGAAGGAGACCGCTGAAGTGGGCTGGATCCTGCACCGGGATTATTGGCAGCAGGCTTTTGGCAGTGAGCTGGCCCGTGCCCTGGTTGACTATGGTTTCAGAGACTTAAAACTGCACCGCATTACCTCCACCTGTGATGCTGCCAACTATGGCTCTTACCGGGTGATGGAAAATGCCGGCATGCGCCGGGAAGCGGTGCAGCTGCTGGCCCGCTGGAATCGCGTCGACGAAAAGTGGGCAGATCAATACAGATATGCCATACTGGCCGGGGAATATGAAATTTTGCCGGACAGGCATTAGCAAGGAAAGAGAAGATGAAAGAAAAAAGAGAGTATATACTCGCTTATGGTTTTGCCGGCGAGCTGTTGGCAGCTTTGGCTGCCGTGGCCAAAAAGAATGATGTCGGCCTGCAGCTGGTCGGTGATGATGGCCTGGACCGGCTGGTGGCGGATCTGCTCCTGGAGGACGGCGCAGTTTTTGCAGATGCCCCCGCCCCTGCCGGCTCCTACGAGCTGAAGCTGGAGCACTTGTTGTTTGTCAACTTTTCTCAGAAATCCCTGATGAATTTCCTCGATAAATTAAAGGCCGACGGCATTTCCGTGCCCTATAAGGCTGCACTGACAGAACACAACCGGAACTGGCTCCTGCGGGATCTGATCGAAGCCAACCGGAAAGAGCATTTATTTGTTCAGCTGTACCAGGGCAGCAAAAGCGTCCTGAAAATCGCAGTAAAGGTTTACAGTGAAAGCAAAGATATTCCTCTGCTGGAAGCGATAGACAAGCTTCAGCAGCAGGTTGAAGCCGTTGAAAAAGAGGGAGCCATGTCTGCCGAGCAGGAAGCCGAACAGTTTGAAAAGCTGCGCCTGAGCTACAACGAGCTGGCAGCCCGTCTCAACACACTAATGAGCGCATAAAAAGCTGCTGTGCATGAAAAGGTGCCTGCATGAAAAGGTGCCAGGCACAAAACCATGCATCAGGGTGCTGTGCATGAAAAGGTGCCAGGCACAAAACTATGCATCAGGGTGCTGTGCATGAAAAGGTGCCTGGCACAAAACTATGCACTTAGCTAAGGTCGCAGACTCCGGGCTCGGTCATGGCATAGGGATCCAGTACTTTGTCGAGTTCCGCTTCGGTCAGAAGTCCGTCGCGCAGAATAATCTCCCGGATCGGCTTGCCGGTTTTGATTGCTTCTTTGGCAACAGTAGCCGCAGTGCGGTAGCCGAGATGCGGCACTACTGCTGTGATGATGCCGACTGAATTGTAAACCAGATCATGGCAGTGATCGCGATTGGCGGTAATTCCGACAATACAGTTATCTACCAGGGTCCGGACAGCATATTTCAAGGTTTCAATCGACTGGAACAGATTATAAAAGATGATCGGTTCGAAGGCATTGAGCTCCAGCTGCCCTGCTTCTGCCGCCATCGTGACGGTAACGTCGTTGCCGATAATATTGAAGCAAACCTGATTCACAACTTCCGGAATGACGGGGTTGACCTTGCCCGGCATAATCGAGGAACCGGCCTGTTTTTCCGGCAGCTTGATTTCGCCGAAACCGGTACGGGGGCCGGAAGACATCAGGCGCAAGTCGTTACTGATCTTACTCAGATTGACCGCACAGGTCTTTACCGCTGAAGAAGCAGCTACATAGCCATCCGTATTCTGAGTGCCGTCGATCAGATTATCCGCCTGCGTCAGAGGCAAGCCGGTGATCTCGGCCAGACGTACGATTACAGCTTCCAGATATTCAACATCAGCATTGATGCCGGTACCGATAGCTGTCCCTCCCAGATTAAGGAAGCGCATATCCTGGCGGGCGTTTTCAAAACGACGCAGATCGCGGCCGATCGCAAAGCTCCAGGCTGCAAACTCCTGGCCCAGACGGATCGGAACAGCATCCTGCATCTGTGTGCGACCCATTTTGATCACATCATCAAACTCTTCCGCTTTTTCTAAAAGCGCTGCCTGCAGACGCTTTAATTCTGTTTCAGCTCCCAGCAGAAGTTTGTAAGCAGTGATACGTCCGGAAGAGGGAAAAACGTCGTTGGTGGACTGGGCGTAGTTGACGTGATCATTGGGGTTGATCAGGTCGTAATCACCCAAAGTGCCGCCGAGAATCTCAATGGCACGGTTGGCGATAACCTCATTGGCATTCATATTGAGCGAGGTACCCGCACCGCCCTGAATCGGGTCAACGATGAACTGATCGTGGAGCTTGCCAGCCATGATCTCATCGCAAGCCTGTACAATCGCGTCCACACGGTCCTGGCCCAGCCGGCCGACATCCAGATTGGTCAGCGCAGCCGCTTTTTTAATCTGACACATCGAGTTAATAACCTCCGGATGCATGTGCATACCGGTGATGGGAAAGTTTTGCGCTGCACGCAGGGAGTTTGCCCCATAATAAGCATCTGCCGGCACCTCAATTGTACCGATAGAATCGCGTTCAATACGCATACGAGTGTCTGTCGAGTGAGTCATATATACCTCCATAATTTTAAGCATAATCCCGGGATGCCGGAAAGATGTGTCATCTCCGGGAAAAAGCTTAGTAAAACGATATTCCACAGGAGATTGTAACACAGCAAATGTGTTTCCGTAACCGAGCCCGGCATCGTGCCTGGCACCAAAGTATGCACAATCTGGTGCGCTGAATGATGCACTGAATCGGTGCATGACGCCCAATGAACTGATACAGCTGCTGATTTTATAAGTGGCTGCTTATATGCGCGGGAAATTCCGGCTCACATAGCGTCAGATGTGATACTATTTATTAACAGATAAGCTCATATCCTGTTCGTTAGGAGGTTCCGACTTGTTTAATCCAGATCAGTCTAATCTTGAACCTTATCTCTTAATTGACGAAATGAGTAAAGGTTTCCTGCTGCTCGGTGCAGAGGGTGCAGATATTCAGGATCCCGGAAGCTATATCATCTGCCGGATGAATCCTTTTTTCACAAGAATGTTTGATATTAACAGCAATTATATAGGCAGGGCCATGTCCCGGCTCTCACCGCTCAGCGACACCCTGGCCCGGTTAATGCTTAAAACCATGACTTCCTCTGAAGCCAGCACCCATGAGCTCTATCTCGATGAATTTGACCGCTGGTTTCAGCTGTCCATCTTCCAGCCTAAGCAACTGTATATCGCTTTAGTTTCTGAAGATATAACTGAAAAAAAGAAAATAGAGGAAAAACTGGCTGAGAGCGAAGAAACAATGCGGCTGACTCTGGATGTTGCCGGCGAAGGTCTCTGGCAGTGGCATGTTGAAGATAGTCTGGTTCACCACAATAAGCAATGGAACAGAATTATGGGTTATAACACTGAAGCTAAGACCCATGCTCTGAGCGACTTTATGGATCGCGTTCATCCGGAAGATCTGGAAGAAGTCGAGATATCGAGTGAGAAAATATTCCGGCAGCTGGAACCCTATTCAAGACAACATCGCGTGATCACTCTGGATGGCAGGACTATCTGGATAGAGGACCGTGGCATCCCCATCGTCTCCCCGGCAGGAAAACTGGAACGGGTCATCGGCAGCATGACCGACATCACCCGCTACAAGGAAACACAGCAGCAGCTGCATCTGGAAAAGGAGATTCTGCAATCCACCCTCCTCTCGGTCGGTGACGCAATTATCACCACCGACCAGGACGGTTTGGTCCGCATGATGAATCCTGCTGCTGAACGCGCACTCGGCTGTAAACAGGAGGAGCTCCGTGGCAGAAGTTTTACTGAAAGCTACCGGTTTATTGATCCGGTCACCAGAGAGCGGCACACCGACGATCCTTACGAGGAGCTGCGAGACAACGAGCTGATCGGAGAGAATATTCAGGCAGAAGTTGAAATCTCCCGCACGGGCAGAGAGATGCACATTTACTTTAATGTCACGCCAATCAGACTGCCCGACGGAGAAAAAGCCGGCTACATCATCGTATTTTCAGACATCAGTTCTGTAATTGAGCGCCAAAAACGTATCGAGTACCTGAGTTTTCACGATGATCTGACCGGCCTCTACAATCGCCGCTACCTGATGGATTCCCTGCACAGGCTCGATAGCAAACGCAACCTCCCCTTCACCATTATGATTTTGGATCTGAACGAATTAAAAAGCGTAAATGACGCCTTTGGACATGCCGGCGGCGACCTGCTGATTCAAAAAACAGCAGAATTTCTGGAAAGTGTTTTCCGCCAGAGCGACATTATCGCCCGCAGCGGCGGCGATGAGTTTTGTGTCCTTTTGCCCCGAACCGGCGCCAAAACAGCCCGGAGCATTGTCAACCGCATTAAGAGTTTATCCGGTGCTTTGGAGCCCGGACCCGAGCAAATCTCCATTTCCGTCGGCTACGCCGTGAAAACCGATGCCCGCGAAGATATCCATGCTGTCATGCGCCAGGCAGATGCCAGCATGTATCAGGACAAAGAACTATACCGTCACTGCTAAGTTAAAGTCGCCCACCCCCACCCTCACATCTGCTGGGCATCATTTGCCGCTGTGCAGCTTTCTCTGCCCAAGCCTTGTTCCCGGAGCCGGCCGTCAGTCAAAAGTCCTGTTTTGACAAGTAAAGGCAGCTGTTGACGGAATCTTCCTATCATACCCTGACATGAAGAAGTAATATACTTGAAAGACTATC
>DIRJ01000046.1:5262-13778 GCA_002427505.1 Mageeibacillus sp. UBA5439 | reverse complement strand
GGCATAAGCATTATTGAGTCTGGTTTTATTAATGCTAAAATGTAGAAGGTTCAGGCTTTGTCGTCAGATATGATATTTTGTCTACAATTATCTGCACGGAAACCGACCGGACATACGGATAAATTACTAAGCACGGGAAGAGACGGATTCAAACAGAAATAATGGAGTTCGATAATCTGCAACAGGCAACCATAGATGCATTAGTTCGACTGGCCGAGTCGAGAGAAAAATCTACCGGCGACCACGTCGAACGAACAGCTTCTTTATGCGAGTTTCTGACGGAACTGGTACGCGAGCAGGGTCTGCATCAAGATGAAGTCGACCGGGATTATGTCACCAAAATGTGCCTGGTCAGTCCCTTGCACGATATCGGAAAAGTCGGCATCCCGGATGAAATCTTACTGAAACCCGGAAAACTCACAGAAGATGAGTTTGAGATTATGAAAACTCACGTCGATATCGGCATGAAAGCCCTGAACGGCCTGCATGAGTTCCTGCCGGATGACGATATTTTGAATATGGGTCTCGACGTGATTAAGTACCATCACGAAAAATGGGACGGCAGCGGCTACCCCAGCGGTCTCAAAGAGACGGAGATCCCCCTGCCCGGCCGCATCATGGCCCTGGTTGACGTTTACGAAGCCCTCCGCTCCGAACGCGTTTACAAGAAAGCTTACAGCCATGAATACAGCTGCGAAATTATCCTCAAGGACAAAGGCAGTCATTTCGATCCCCAGCTGGTAGATCTCTTCATCGACAGACACAAAGATTTTGCAGCAATCTATGACACAAAAAAACCGGTCAGTGCCTGATTCGCTGCCAGACGCACAAGTCTAACCCTCTCTTGCATTCTGCCACAAAGCAGTCTCTTTCTTGCCCTCATCCTCCGTCAATCTGACAAGATAAATAAGTTTAATGTAGTATAATATAAAGTACTTCTATTATTTTTATCATTTCTAAGGGGTGAGTAGCTTGCTAAAAGATAAAGACATCGATTTCAATCTACTTATTTTTGAGAAAATGAATAAGGGTGCTGCTATTCTAAAGTCAGAAGCTCTGAGTGAAGCTGGAGAAGCTGTTTTTGAAATTGTCTATGAAAACCCTTATTATTCTAAGATTTTAGCTGAGGAACGCTATCAGCTGATCAGCCAGAAATTCACTCTTTCGCAGATCTTAAACAAAAAGCAGCTGGAGCTGGTTTCCGGCCTGCAAAAACGTGGCGACTCGACCCAGTTTGAGTATTTCCACTCGAAGCTGAACCGCTGGCACCTGCTTTCCATCTATTGTCCCCAGGAAGCATATCTCGTAGTCATGATCGACGACATCACAGAGAATAAGAAGCTGGAACAGGAACTCGCGGAGAGCGAGGAAACCTTGCGCACGACCCTGGAGATAGCGGGCGAAGGTCTCTGGGAATGGCACTATGATGAGGACCGGATTTATCACAACAAGCGCTGGGCTAAGACCATGGGCCTGCCGGAGACTTCCGGCTTTCATGACATGGACTTCTTCATGACCCGGGTGCACCCGGACGACGTTGAGCGAGTAAGAGCTATTTTAGAAGAAGCGACCCAAAGCGAGCAGCCCTATTTCAGCGAGCACCGCATGGTCCTGGACGACGGCAGCATCATCTGGATTGTAGACCGCGGCATCCCGGTCAAAGATAAAAAGGGCAGGCTTTACCGCATGATCGGCAGCCAGATTGATACCAGCAAATTCAAGCAGGCCCAGCAGGAGCTCTTTTTAGAAAAGGAAATGATCCGCTCTACGATTCTGTGCGTAGGTGATGGTATCATCACCACTGATATTGACGGAAAAATCAATATTATGAATCCTGTTGCCGAGACTTTAACCGGGTGGAAATCTGAGGAACTCTTCGGCCTGCAGATCGATGACGTCTTTAGCCTGATTCATGATGACGATGCCGCTGATAAGGCAATCCTGAGCAGACAGTTTCCGGATGAATCAACAAGTTTCATTTACAGCAAGGAAAAAAGGGCAAAAGTTCAGAATCGCCGGGGAGATTTTCTGGATATCTACTACAATATAGCGCCGATTCATTTGCCTGACGGCCAGACCCACGGCTATATCATTGTTTTCACCGATATCAGCGAATTAGTGGAAGCACAAAGGCAGATCGAGCACCTCAGCTTTCACGACGACCTGACCGGTCTCTACAACCGGCATTATCTCTATGATGCCCTGCACCGTCTTGACAGCAGCCGTCACCTTCCCTTTACCATCATGGTTCTGGACATCAACGGACTGAAGGAAACTAACGACCGTTATGGCCATGAGGAGGGAGACAGGCTGATTAAACAGACAGCCGACTTTTTGAAAGCCAACCACCGTCAGGAAGATATCATTGCCCGCATCGGCGGTGATGAGTTCTGTATTTTGCTGCCAAACACCTCCGCGCCGGTCGCAGAAGACATCAAGCACAGACTCCTGCAGGACGCTGCCCGGCAAGAAGGAGGCAAACACCCCCTCTCTCTTGCTATCGGTTACGCTGTGAAAGTTACGGAAGAGGAAGATATCAATGCCAGCCTAAGCCGGGCTGACCGCAATATGTATATCCATAAAAGACAGCAGAAGGCAGCTGGCGGCTGCCAGTCTTAACAGCCCTTGACTGACCGCTGAAGAGCTGTAAAAAAGCTGCCGGCCGGCAGCTTTTTTCTTCTGGCTAAATTGCCGGATACGAGCTAGTCCCCGGTCTCCTCAGTTGCCGCCGGGTGCAGGTCTGAAACATCTCCGCCCAGAAAATAATAGATCTCAACGCTGAAGTTACCCTCGTAGGAGCCGGCAGTGCCACTATAGGTGAGGGTCGTGACATTCCAGACACGCTCCTCCTGCATCAGCACATCAATCAGGCTGCGGAAGTTTGACGGAGACTCGCTTTGCATCTGCACTGAATAAGTGTTCATCACAAATTGCTCCGGAACACCTGCTACAGCTGTCTGATAGCCATTTCTCGTCACACTCCGCAGCTGCACCTTCTCTGCTTTGGCCAGTTCTTCCAATCTGACCAGAGCCGCATCGAACTGGTCACCGTTGGGCAGAAAATCCTCCGTCGATTTGGAATCGGCCATATATTTCGCCAGCAGTTCCTCACTGGGAGGATAAGTATCGATCAGCTGCTGCTGGGCCCGGACAGTGCCGTTCTGGTTTTCCGCCTCTGCCTTGACCGGGTCCACGAAATTCTTGTGACCGAAATAGTGGAAAGCCAGGAGAACCATCACTGCCATTAAAATCACCAGAGCTGACTCACGGTTCCATTTAATCTTCATTCCGCGTCCTCCTCAGCCAGGGCCTGCAGATTCAGTTCAATGATCAATTGAAAACTGAACTCCTGGGTTGCCTGATCCTGCTGCTCGGCATTCAGAAACTGGACCTTGTCTACATAAGGCTGTGCTTCCAGATCACTGATGATAGCCAGAGCTTCCTCCGTTCTGGTATTTTGCAGAAGCATGGATACCTGCCCTGACGTCTCACTCAGCTGAAAAGAAGTCACCCGCGCATCTTCATCGGGAATTAGAGCGGCCAGTTTTTCTGTCAGCCGATTCATGGGAAACTGATTCTGGCGCAGGGTATTCTGCACATTTTCCGCCTGTGAAATCCACTGGTCCACCTGCATCATTTCGCGGGAAAGGTTCAGGTTCTCCGAATTTTGATCCAGCCAGGCCTGATCCCGCTTTAAGGCGGCCTCATAGTCAGCACGGCTGAGGTAGACCTCGGCTGCGATCGCCCCTGCTCCCAGAAGGAAGATAAACAACAAAATCAGAGGCAGTATATTCTTCGCTTCTTTACGGAAAAAATTGACATTAATCATCAGCAACTTCCTCCTGCACTTCCACTTTTACTTTCTTCTTTTGCTTCAGCTGCTTCCCCTGCTGCTTGTCTGCCTGCTTCCTTTGCTTAGCCTGCTGCTTGAGAGCCTTCTTCTGCTGTCCGGACCTGGTCTTTTTCTTCAAAGACAAACCGTACAGGGAAGCATAGGACTGGTCCAGGCCCTCCGGCAGTGCCAGCAACTGCGGCTCCAGATTAAAGTGCTGCTCCAGCAGACTTTTTGCATGACCCAGATCAGGGTAGGAGCCGGCCAGAATAAACTGTGAAATCTGGTCTGATTCGCCGAGAAAGGTATTGCTGTAAAAGCTGATAAAGCGGTCAATCTCATCTATCTGTTCCTTGAGCATCTGATCCTGATCTACGTCCTGGTGCCGCCAGTGCCAGCTGGCATCCTTGCCCTGAACCCACATTTCCTCCAGAAGCTCAGAAAGAGAGTCCCGGCTGAAAGTCGGCTGATCGCGGTGGAACATGGACATGTTCATGCTGTAGGGGTCCAGCTGCAGGATCAGGGTGTGAGAGCCTTCATCCCTGCTGATCAGGCCCTGCTCGTCAGCCAGCCGGTAAAGTGAAAGACAGGAAACATCCGCAACTTCAGCCTTCAGTCTCGCGGCTTTCAGGATCTTCTTATACTCCTCAATAAACTCACCCGGATAGGCAACCAGGACTACCTTGATTTCATTTGCCCCGGCCTCCAGAATTTCGTACTCGAAGACCGGATCGTCGAAAGGAATACGAATTGTATCATTCATCTGCAGCTTCAGGTAGTTTTGCACTTCCTCCGGCTTCAGCTGCGGCGGCACAGCCTCCTCTTTGATGACCACAAAGTCATCCATAAGCAGAAGGTGGGCTTTAGCCTGGCGCCATTTTTTCTCCCGCACCAGAGCATCCAGACGCGCCTCCACCAGCGGCCGGTTCGATATCTGCCGGTCACTGAGAATAGCCGCCTCAAAGACAACCTCCCCCCGGTCCAGAACAGTATGATTCCTGGGATGCACCGCCAGATAGCGCAGGCTTGAGTCTAGTAACTGTAAATATACTGATGGCTTCATCTGCCTCCACTTCCTCCTTTACAAATTAAAAAAGTTGCTTATACCACTGGATTATAGCCGGTCCGAAGTAAAACACCGTCAGGGCCGCCAGGCCGATAAAAGGAGCGAAGGCCAGCTTTGTCTTGCGCCCGGTCCCCTTCACCCGCATTTTGATTATTCCTATAATAACACCATAGACGGTGGATAGTAAGAATAATAGAAAAAATTGTTCTAAACCAAAAATAAAGCCGAATAAAGTGTAATATTTCACGTCGCCCATGCCCATGCCGCCATGGGACAGGTAAAAAATCAGCAGGAGGAGGACCAGGGCTGTCCCGGCCCCCAGCAGCGAGTCCCACCAGGGCGTCAGCGGGCAGAAGCCGCGATAGATAATGAAGACAGGTGAAAAAAACAAGAGCAGCTGATTGGGCACCTTGCGGCTGCTGATATCCGCTACGGTGACCGGCATGATCAGGGCGATCAGTAAGAGCCCCAGCAGGAGCTCCTGACTCCAGGCATAGCGATAATAGGTGAAAGCAGCTAAAAGCCCGGTGACAAGCTCGATCAGGGGATAGAGCGGCGAAATCTTCCCGCCGCACTCCCGGCAGCGGCCTTTTTGCGCGACAAAGGACCAGATGGGGATCAACTCCCGCCAGCCCAGCTGCTTGTGGCAGGAGTCACAATAGGAACGCTGCTCGCGGAAGAGGGATTTTTCCGGCAGCCGCAGGCCCACTACATTAAAAAAGGAACCGAAGACGGTACCGAAAATAAAGAAGATAATCAGGGTGTATATCTGCATACAATTCTCCTGCCTCCACTATATCGCAAAAACCCCCGATTGCGGGGGTCTTTGCCGGAGAATATGGGGCGTGGCCGATCTTGTGCAGCCGCTCGCTTCCGCGCCGCTAAGGCAGCTTGCGGTCAGCAGGATAGTGGAGGCGTTCCACCGCCGGGACAGTGGCAGGTGTGACTATATCCTCTAACAATTGCTCGCCCTTTTCGGAGAGGGCGATCAGCCGCTGGTTCAGGCTGCCCACGAAAGGATGTTCCAGGCTGCGCCTGGCCAGGACAAAGGGGCCGTCAATCAGCAGATCGGTCTCGGCTAAGAGCGCTTGGACACCACTCTCCTGGTCTGCCCTGGCGACCAGCTGTTCCAGGCGGTAACCGGTGTAGGTCACCACATCCCCACCTTCCTCGTGAATGGCCCCGGCCAGTTGTGCCAGCGGACCGGCCTGCATAAAAGGCTCACCGCCGGACAAGGTGATGCCCCGGCTGAGCGGGTTCTGCCGGTACAGGTCCAGAAGCTTGCTGATGCTGAAGTTCTGACCGCCCACTGACAGAAAGGTCTGGGGATTGTGGCAGCCGCGGCAGCGGTGGGGGCAGCCCTGGGCGAAGACTACCAGGCGCAGGCCGGGGCCGTCGGCAATCGATTCTTCCAGAATAGAGGCCAGCCGGATGGAATCAGCCATGCTTGACCCGCTGACTTACTTCGCTCTTCTTGGCATCGTTGAAGCGGTCCAGGGTGCCTACCAGATAACCGGTAATCCGTCTGATTCTTTCAAAAGGTTCCTGGGGGCTCTCCCGCCTCCCGCAGCGGGGGCAGGTGTCGCCGATGACACCGGAATAGCCGCATTGAGGATCCCGGTCCAGGGGATGGTTGATCGAGCCGTAGCCGATGCCGGCCTCTTTCATGTAGAGGATGAGTTTTTCAAAAACAGAAAGATTGAGGGCGGGATCACCATCCAGCTCGATATAGCTGATATGGCCGGCGTTGGTCAGGGCATGATAGGGGGCTTCCCGGTCAATTTTTTCTTTGGCGGTGATAGGAAAGTAGACCGGCACATGAAAGGAGTTGGTGTAGTATTCGCGGTCGGTGATCCCCGGCATGGAGCCGTAGCGGTCGCGGTCCATTTTGACGAAGCGTCCGCTCAGACCCTCAGCGGGTGTGGCCAGGAGTGTGTAATTGAGTTGTTCCTGCTCTGCCCTCTCATCGCAAAGCTGACGCATATGCCCGATAATTTTAAGTCCCAGTTCCTGGCTGGCCGCGGACTCCCCGTGGTGCGAGCCGGTCAGGGCGACCAGGGTTTCCGCCAGGCCGATAAAACCTACGGAGAGGGTGCCGTGGCGGAGAACCCGCTCCAGGTCTTCATCCCGGGTCAGAGTGTCAGCATCCAGCCAGATGCCCTGGCCCATGAGGAAGGGGTAATTGCACATTTTTTTACGCTTCTGTATCTCGAAGCGGTGGCGGAGCTGGCGGAAAATCAGATCCATGTTTTTGTCCAGCAGCTGGTAGAATTTTTCCAGTGAGCCGCGGGCTTCAATGCCCAGGCGGGGGAGGTTGATCGAGCTGAAGCTCAGGTTGCCCCTGCCCTTGGTCGTCTCATGTCTGGGGTCATAGACATTGCCCATGACCCGGGTACGGCAGCCCATATAGGCGACTTCACTGTTGTCATCGCCCGGACGGTAATACTGGAGATTGAAGGGTGCGTCAAGAAAACTGAAATTGGGAAAGAGCCTTTGGGCGGAAACGCGGATGGCCTGCTGGAATAAGTCGTAGTTGGGATCGCCCGGCTGGCTGTTGATACCATCCTTGACCTTGAAAATCTGCACGGGGAAAATGGCTGTCTCGCCATTGCCCAGGCCGTCTTCCGTGGCCTGCAATAGTTGTCTCATGACCAGTCTGGCTGCCGCGCCGGTCCCGGTACCGTAATTGATCGAGGTGAAGGGCACCTGGGCGCCGGCCCGGGAATTCATGGTATTCAGATTGTGAATCAGTGACTGCATGGCCTGGTAGGTGGAGCGCTCGGTCCGCTTATGGGCCAGGCGGCAGAGGTTGAGCAAAAGCTTGTTGGCTGCGTCGTCAGCGGCGTCAGCCTCGTTTTCTTCCCTGGCGGCGCTTTCCGCCTCCTGCAGGAAGCTGGTCAGCTGCCGGTAATCAAAGTCGAGCAGGGCATCGAGTTGTTCTGCGGGAAGCTGCTGGTCGGGCACCAGCAGCCGATACTCCTCGACCAGATCGCGGATGTGTTTTTTGGCGCTTTTGTTCACGCCCTCGGCCATGACGTTTTCAAAGTTCGGGATGGACTGACCGCCGTGCATCTCGTTTTGATTGGCCTGGAGGACGATGCAGGCCAGGGCTGCATAGCTTTCGATGCTCTGGGGCTGGCGCAAAAAGCCATGGCCGGTGGAAAAGCCTGTTTTGAACAGCTGGTCCAGGTCGATCTGGCAGCAGGTCTCGGTCAGGAGATAGAAATCCTTGTCATGGATATGGATGTCGCCCTGGGCGTGGGCCCGGGCCATGTCCTCGGGCAGGATATGGTGGTCAATGAAGGTCTTGGACGCTTCGGACCCGTATTTCAGCATCATGCCCATAGCCGTATTGCCGTCGACATTGGCGTTTTCCCGCTTCAGGTCCGACTCGGGTGCATCGGCAAAGGAGATGTCCTTGAAGGTTTCCATGAGGGCATTCTTTTCCCGGCGCTGGCGGGTCCGCTCCGACCGGTAGAGAATATAGGCCTTGGCTGTCAGACTGATATTGTTTTCCATCAGGACGACTTCCACCAGGTCCTGGATTGCTTCTACTGCCGGTTTACTGTCGGCCTGCAGACGGCTGACGACGTCGGCTGTCAGCTGGTCCAGCTCGGC
>DIRJ01000046.1:3209-5031 GCA_002427505.1 Mageeibacillus sp. UBA5439 | reverse complement strand
TTGGCCTTGGCTATGGCCTGCCTGATCTTGTAATAATCGAAGGGGACCAGTGTGCCGTCTCTTTTGATTATCTGCCGGGGGCTGGTGATATTGCTGATATTGGCTTTCATAAAAAATCTCCCTTTTCTGACAAAAAGAGAGTTCGCCAATACAGGCCGCCCGCTTTTTGTCATTCTCCGTGACACGGGTATCTCTCAGGCAAGTCTTCCGGCTCTACTCCCTGCTTAGCCTTCCCAAGTTTCCTCAGTGGTTATCTAAGCTTCGATAAGTATTACGGCGGCGGGACCGCACAGGCTTTGCACCTGTTTCCTTTTTCAGTCAGCGACAGTTTTGCTGTCTGGCTGACACCTGAAAAACACTATGTTTAGTATATTAAAATTCAGCTTACACCATATGTAGTGGTTGCGCAAGAGTCCATGCATAGATAATTTGCAATTCAGCGTGCATGGATTCGTGCCTGGCACCAAATGATGCAGTTCCCTTGCAGTGCATGGATTCGTGCCTGGCACCAAATCATGCATGGCACAAATGATGCAGTAATATCCGCTATAATGATTTCCAAGCTATTTCTTAAGGAGTCTATATGAATTTTCAGGGCATTATTATCGGTGTAATCTCCTTTCTGGTGATCGGTATCTTTCATCCCATTGTGATTAAGTGTGAGTATTATTTTTCCTGCCACGTCTGGCCTTTCTTTCTGCTGGCCGGTATTGTATCCATCCTGGTATCTTTATTCGTGGCCAACTCCATCCTGTCATCAACTCTGGGGGTCCTGGGCTGTTCCTGCATCTGGTCGATCCGGGAGTTGTTTGAACAAAGGGACCGGGTAGCCAAGGGCTGGTTCCCGGCCAATCCCAAGCGAAAGTGAAAAAGGGTCTGAGGGCAGCTAGCTAGCTGGCCGGCTGTTGTTTTTTCCCAAGTCAGAGGTTATTTGATGCAGAGAGAGTACGCTGAATTAAGCACAATGTTTTATGACTTTTCTAAAGCTGTGGGTCAGTCAATTAACGGTGACATTGAATACTATTCAAAGAAGCTGGAAAAGGTTTCTGGACTTGTTTTGGAAGCTGGTGTCGGGACAGGGCGCATGCTGATCCCCCTGATCAAAAAAGGGATCAGAACCATCGGAGTCGATTCATCCCCGGAAATGCTCGAGCAATGCAAGATCAATTTGAAAAAACATAAAGCTTCTGCCCTTTTGTACGAACAGGATCTGATAGAGCTCTCTACTGCTGAAAAATATGACGCTATAATCATGCCGGCTGGCAGTTTCTGCCTGCTGCCCCGGGAGAAGGCAGAGATAGTTCTGCACAAGTATTATGAGCACTTGAATCCCGGCGGCAAAATTATAATTGACCTGGAAGAAGCGCCTGTCTCTTTTGTTGAGGGGGCGGAAACACTAAGAGTCCTGCAGCTGTCTGCAGACAGGGCCTTACAGCTTTGCAGCCGTAACGGGGGAATAGATTGGCTGGCACAAGAAACCTCCTACATCAACAGATATGAACTTATCGAAAAAGGTAAAGTAATCCAAACAGAAATATCGAATCTTTCTTTGTTCTGGTATGAGCTAGAAGAATTCAAAATGCTTTTGATACTGGCCGGCTATGAGGATATCAGCTGCGAGACCGGCTATGGCCGGCCGGAAGGCGATTTTGTAACTTTTATTGCTTATAAACCGGATAATCTTTTCAGTAAAAAAAAGCAAGTTTTAGTCCAGGGCTCCCAGCCCGAACGTCCTGTTCAGTCAATGTTTTATGCTATGATTTTCTTATAAGAGAGAAGGCTGTCAAGAGATCTGTCTGGTCCTGTCGACCTAGAGGAGCTG
>DIRJ01000046.1:0-2977 GCA_002427505.1 Mageeibacillus sp. UBA5439 | reverse complement strand
GCTGAAGAACTGCTGAAGGAGGAGAGTTTATGTTTTGCGAGCATTGTGGGAATAAATTGCCGGACGGTGCACGTTTTTGCACTGCCTGCGGACAGGCGGTGGCGGGGCCGAAGCCGGCAGCAGGGGTAGCTCCGGCGGTGGGGCCGGGGCCAATGCCGGTCAGTCCTCCGGACACGGTGTCGGGGCCGGTGACCGAGATTCCGCCGGCAGCAGCGCCGGGACCAGTACCGGTCAGCCCTCCGGTGCAGGCTTACTCCAGGCCGCCCACACCTGCTTACGGGCCTGCCCCCCAAACTGCCCCGGTCACTGGCCACAAGAAAAAACCCAAGGTCGCCCTGATCGTGATTATTGTCAGTGTATCCCTTGTGCTCCTGGCTGTGGCCTCATACTTTTTGTACTTCAGAGGCGCTATCAGGGAGACGAAAAAACTGCAGGCAGATCAGACGGCCACCGCCTCTCTGCCGGAAGGGACTGCCTCCGCGAGGCCGACGAAAACAGCTCGCACGAAGGCCACTAAAGAATCTTCAACTACGCAAGAAAAAACATCTGTTCCCGCGACAGCGGTTCTGACGGAGCCTCCGCTTGAAGTTGTGAACGATCAGCTGATCCGCATAAATTCTTCCTTTGACAGCGGCGAGGGCTTTTATTCCGGCGAAGTGAGGGACGGTCTGCCGCATGGTCAGGGCAGTTTTTACATGCTTGACAGTGACAGCGGTGCTGACTGGTTTCATGAGGGTGCCTGGGTTAATGGCGAGATGACAGGCGAAGGTTACAGAATATTTGATAATTATGAGTACAGGGGTAATTTCCGCAATGGTCTGCCTGACGGTCACGTGCAGATTATAGTGAACGGCGAGACGCGCTATATCGGCAATTGTGTGCAGGGCCAGTTGCAAGGTCAGGGGCAGCTGTTTGCCCCGGGTGATCTGCTGATTTTCGAGGGTGACTTTGAGCGCAATATGCTGGTCGAGACTGCGGCTGAACGCCGGAAGCGGGGCCAGATTTTTGCCGCCGACTGTGTTGTTATGGATGATGATCTCTATATAGATTGCCTGGCTCTGGACGATGTTATCGGCACAGCCGTAGAAGTGTGGGGTTATCCGCTGGGTATGTCGGACCAGGAGGATACCGGGACCGTGATTCTGGCACATTTCGGCGATGACTGGTATCCGGTTTGCCTGGTCTATCGTTATGGCGTGAATGAGCCGAAAATCGAAAGCGGCAACTGGCTGGACGGCTGGGGTGTGGTGACGGGACTGTTTGAGTATATCGATGCCTATGGTGATGAGTCCATCTGCCCGGAAATCGAGCTGGTTTACTGGTCAGATGAGCCTTAAGTCTTGCTGTTTCCGGGAAGTAAAGCAGGGGCATCTCCTCCGAGCTGCCCCCTCTGCTAACTTGATTAGCTAGCTGTCTGGCACGGATTCCCCATGGTCCCCTTATTCAGATTAAGTAGTCAGGGATGTACCAGAGTTTGTCGTCTTTTGGTAAAAATCTATCTGAGTGACAGATCACGCCGCCAAAATCAATTTTGTCAGCGAGTGGTTCCAAAACAGAAAAGTTTTTAAAAGCATTGGCTGGTGACATACTGCTTTTTATTTCAATCGGGACTATCCGCTCGCCGTTTTCTATCAGCAAGTCGATTTCTTTCTGATCAACATCGCGGTAATAATATATGTACGGCACTTTTGCATCATTCCATTGGCTTTTCAGGATTTCAGAAACGACCCAGTTCTCATAAATAGCCCCATAGAGAGGGCTGGAAGCGAGCTGAACTTCTGACTCAATGCCAATGAGATAAGAAGCAAGTCCGCTGTCAAGAAAATAGACTTTAGGCCGCTTGATCAGTCTTTTTCCGATATTCCGCGACCAGGCAGGAAGTAAATAAACCATTGCTGAAGCTTCAAGCACATTTAACCAGCGGCCTATCGTTTTGGCATCTACCTGGATAACTTTTGCCAAATCCGCCTTGTTAAGTTCCTGACCAATGCGAGTCGCCAGCAGTCGCACAAATTGTAAAAATGCTCCTGTATCCATGACATTCGTTATTGCCGCCACATCCCGTTCCAGCCAGGTCTGGATATAGGATGAATAAAAATCTGTGGTCTTTAAGTCCGGATGAGTCAATAAGCGCGGAAAAGAACCTCTGAGGATCCGTTGATTCAAACCTGAGCAGAGAGACTGCAAAGCAGGGTTTTTAGATAGCGCCAGCATCTCCTCAAGTTTTGCCGGAAAAGGGCTGTGCCGAATACCGATCTCCTCACTTTGTGAGATCCCCTGCAGGCGCAAAATCATAACTCTGCCGGCAAGCGCTTCTTGTACATTTTCCATCAAAGCAAACACTTGGGAACCCGTGAGCCAGTACAGACCATCTTCTTGTCTGCGATCAACTTCCATCTTTATGTAAGGAAAGAGCTCAGCTGCATATTGAATTTCATCAATCAATACCGGAGCCTGATGCAGCTGCAAAAAGCGCTGCGGTTGCTCTCGGGCCAGCTGTCTCTCCAAAGGATCGTCCAAAGTTACATATTCACGCTCAGCTCCTGCCAGATACTGCAGGACAGTTGATTTGCCAACCTGACGCGCTCCAGTCACAAGAAGAACCGGAAAATTCTCTGTGGCAGAAAGGATCTGTTTTTCCATGTGCCGGCTGATGTACATGACTAACCTCCTGTAATCTAGTTGTATGATAACATGATTCCCGATAATATGGAATGATATTCCTGATTATATGGAACTGTATTCTCGATTATATGAAATGATGGGGCAAAACATGACCGACACCAAATTGTTTTGGAAAGTGAGTACTCCCTTTCCATGAAAAAACTACCACTTGACATCGAGTAGAATGATCAGCGGGAAAATGTATTACCAGAGGGCTGAGAATGAATATTTATTTTCATTGATCTTGGCTATAGAGCAGCTAACAGAACCGGCGGACGAAAAAACCCCCGGAGAAGCAAATCTCCAGGGGTTT
>DIRJ01000014.1:850-2585 GCA_002427505.1 Mageeibacillus sp. UBA5439 | reverse complement strand
GAGCTTTGGCGGCCGCGGAGACGGCCTCGAGCGGCATAGTTCCTTCAATCAGACCGGCGCGGTGCCGGGCCAGTTTCGTGCCTTTGAGCCGCCAGGCCATGACGCGCCTGGTTTTTTTCGTTGCCGGCAGCTTCCTGCCGGCCTCCTTGCTGCCATACTTGAAATAACGCCTGAAGCTGTCATCCAGCTTTTCGCTGGCCAGGGAGCGCTCGAACAAGGGGCGGATGTCTTCGCTGCCGATCGCTTCCGGATGGCGCAGCAGCAGGTACTGGCCCAGCAGTGCACGGAGGAAGGCCACCGCCACAGCGCCGTCACAGACGGCATGAAAAACCTCCACGTTGATGCGGCTGCCATAGTAGAGGACCCGGTAGGGCAGCATCCTTTCACCCCGGATGTAGAGGGGTTCATAGAGCTCTTCCGTTTCCGGCCGGACCTGGCAGGCCAGTTCGCTTTGTTCGAAATAATACCAGAAAACACCCCGCCTCAGTACAGTGTTGAAGCTGGGAAAACGCGGCATGACGGCATCTACCGCCT
Organism: Mageeibacillus sp. UBA5439; assembly: GCA_002427505.1. Lineage (GTDB taxonomy): Bacteria > Bacillota > Clostridia > Saccharofermentanales > DTU023 > DTU032. The sequence goes on along the minus strand of DIRJ01000014.1, from coordinate 2,051 downwards.
CCTGCAGGATCACCGGATCGACAGCTTCCTTCAGCTCAGCCGTGACCCGGTAAACCTTAGTGTCCTGATAGTTCGCTGTAGCAGGGAAAATCTTGGAAGCGTTGTCGAGCCGGATCCAGCTGGCCCGGCCCTGACCCGGCGCCGCTTTTTTTTCAGTAGTTAGCTTGTTCATATACTAGATTATGACACATGAAGAGACCTAGCGGCAGACGCAGTGCATGGATTGGTGCCAGGCACGTTTCTATGCACAACTTTAAATATAATCTATAATTGTGTAATTTATTACCTATATAGGCTGCCCGGCACTGTTCTGCTATTATGGCAGTTAATGCGGACTGCCCGGATCGGTGCCAGGCATGGATTGGTGCCAAGGCATGGATTGGTGCCAGGCACCTTTCGATGCAGGCAGTCAGCGGCAGAATTCTGCTATTATGTGTTGATAATAAAAAAACGCAGTGCATGGATTGGTGCCAGGCACGTTTCTATGCACTCGCTAAAACATATTTTCGGTGACAAAGTCCCTTGTCTCCGGATTGAATAGATGGGAAGGTAAAAAAATGAAAGTTGTGCTTAAAGATGGATCCCCGCTCGAAGTCGGGGATGACGCCTCAGTTTACGATGTAGCTGAACAAATCGGAGCGGGACTGGCCCGGGCGGCTCTGGCCGGCGAAGTCAACGGCCAGGCGGTAGACCTGCGCACAAAAGTGCCGGCGGATTCCGAGATCGCTATTCTGACCTTTGATGATGAATACGGCCAGGATGCCTTCCACCACTCTTCATCTCACTTGCTGGCCCAGGCGGTCAAGCGCCTGTACCCGGACGCCAAACTGGCGATCGGCCCGGCCATCGACCAGGGTTTTTATTACGACATCGAGTTTGCCCGGCCGCTTTCAGACTCTGATCTGGAAAAAATCGAAGCCGAAATGCAAAAGATCGTCAAAGCAGACCTGCCGATCGAAAAATTCACCCTGCCGCGCGCAGAAGCCATCGATTTTTACAAAAAACAGGGCGAAATTTACAAGGTAGAGCTGATTGAAGACTTGCCGGCAGATGCAGAGATCTCCTTTTACAAGCAGGGCGAGTTTACCGATCTTTGTGCCGGCCCCCACATCAAGTCGACCGGCCAGATCAAAGCTTTTAAACTGACCTCCCTGGCCGGTGCCTATTGGCGCGGCGATGAACATAACACCATGCTGACCCG
>DIRJ01000014.1:0-594 GCA_002427505.1 Mageeibacillus sp. UBA5439 | reverse complement strand
AAGCGCGACCACCGCAAGATCGGCCGCGAGATGGGCCTCTTCATGACCCATGATGCCGGACCCGGCTTTCCCTTTTTCCTGCCCAACGGCATGGTACTGAAAAACTCCCTGATCGAATACTGGCGGGAACTGCACGACAGAGAAGGCTACAAAGAAATCGAATCACCCATCATCCTTTCCCGGAAACTGTGGGAGGAATCCGGCCACTGGGACCACTACAAGGACAACATGTACACGACCGTGATCGATGAGGAAGACTACGCCATCAAGCCCATGAACTGTCCGGGAGCCATGCTGGTCTTCAGCAACAGACTGCGCTCCTACCGTGACCTGCCGCTCAGGCTGGCGGAACTGGGCCGCGTCCACCGCCACGAACTTTCCGGCGCCCTCCACGGCCTGATGCGCGTGCGCGCCTTTACCCAGGACGACGCCCATATCTTCATGCTGCCCGAGCAGATGATCGAAGAAATCACCGGCGTGATCCGCCTGATTGACGAAGTCTATACCAAGTTCGGCTTTAAATACCAGGTGGAACTTTCCACCCGCCCCCAGGAGTTTTTAGGCGAAATAGCTGACTGGGACCGGGCCGAGGAA
>DIRJ01000053.1:5926-24504 GCA_002427505.1 Mageeibacillus sp. UBA5439 | reverse complement strand
GGGACCTGCCAGCTGATGAGAAGACAGCCCTGCTGCCTGAATATACTTGTGGCAGTGTTATCCGGACTTTTCAGCAGGAGGGCTACAGCCTGTATTTTTATCCGCTGGATGCTCAGCTCCGGATCAGCACGAGCAGGATTAACCAACTCCTGCTGCAACATAAAGCCGGTGTGCTCCTGGTACATCCCTATTTCGGTTTTAACACCATTGATGAAGATGAAGCCGTTATTGATACTGCCACTGTAATCTATGATGCTACGCAAGCTTTATTTTCGGACTTCACTTATCTTCAGGCTGATTATGTAGTTGCCAGTATCAGAAAATGGGGACCCTTTCCTGACGGTGCCTATTGTGTCAAAAAACACGGCAGATTTGCCGATAAAACCGAGTATCCGGAAGATGAAGCATATCTGGCAATAATCAAACAGGCCTTTCAGGGCAAAGCGGCTTATATAGAAGAGGATCGTGGCCAGAAGGACGATTTTCGTAATTTATACGCTCAGGCTCAGACTATTCTACGTTCAAGAACGGACCTCTACAGAATGTCTGAAGAGTCTATGAATATATACAGGAGGTATGATTTTGACTCCCTGATCAGGTCGCGCAGGGCAAATTTCCAGACTTTGCTGGCATACTCTTCCTGGGATCAGCTGGGTGAGCTTACCAGTCCGTGTTTACCGGAGGATGTCGTTCCACTGTATTTTTCATTGCGGCTGACGAGAACTTCCCGTGCAAAATTCCAGCATCATCTGGCCAGCCACGATGTTTACGCACCGGTCATCTGGCCCAAAGCGCCCTATTTAGACTTGCGGGGTGTCGGGGAGGAAACAGACAGGATTTATTCACAGATTTTGTCACTACCGCTGGACCAGCGCTATTCAACTGCAGACATGAACAGGATAATCAGTGTAATTGAGCTTTATGAAGACTAAAGAAAAAAAGATAATGATTTTAGGCGGCGGGCCTAACCAGATAAAATTTATCGAAACTGCGCATGCTTTGGGTTATTACATTGTCCTGTGCGACTTCAAAGAGGAAAATCTGGGCATCCGCTATGCTGATTCCTTTTATCAGATCAGCATTATCGATACCGATGCTGTTTATGAAGCAGCTGTCAGGGAAAAGATAGACGGGATCTTTACAACATCTGAACCCGGTATGTTCACTTGCAGTTATGTCGCCACCAAGCTCAATCTGCCTATGATCGATTTTGCTGCTTTAAATATTCTTGCCAATAAAACCAGGATGAAGAACTTCCTCATAGAAAACGGTTTTAATTGCCCGGTTTACTACGAACTGGCGGCGGAAGCCTTTGATCAGGAGAAATTCGCAGACTTGCGCTATCCGGTGATAGTCAAGCCCATAGATTCTTCCGGCTCCAGAGGAGTGAGCCGGGTAGATACAATCAGCCAACTGGAGGCCGGCATCAATACTGCCCTGGCTGCCAGCAAATCAGGAAAAGCCCTGATTGAAGAATATATTGTCAACAAATATCCTTTTGTAGTAGGTGGCGACATCCTGGTTCTGAACAATGAGGTAGTCTTCTGGGGGATTCTTAACTCCATGCGCGATTTGTCCCTGAATGACCATGTGCCGGTAGGTACGAGTTCGCCCTCCTATGTCTCGGAAGACCTGCTTGCCGCCGTTAAAAGAGAGATAGAAAGAGTGATCAGCCTCCTGGGTGTTTGCAACATCACTTTAAATATTGAAGTGATCATTGATGAAAACGGGAAGATTTATATTATCGAGCTTAATCCCAGAAATGGCGGCAATATGATCCCCGAACTATTATATGTGGCAAAAGACTATGACTCCTATTCCTGCTCCATACAGATGGCATGTGGCGATCTGGCCAAAGAACGGCTGCAGCTGACTGAAGTTACTAAGTTTGTGTCGACTTATGTCATCCATTCTGAAAAAAGTGGAATTTTGCAGGGTGTTGAATATTCGGAAAAACTGCAGGACCATCTGCTGGAAGAACACCTGACTGTGAAAACAGGTGAGCCGGTAGAAGCTTTTACAGATGCCTCGAAAAAAATCGGCATTATCTTTCTGCAATTCTCCTCCCTGGCGGAGATGCGGGAGTTTCTGGATAATATTAATCAGGAGATCACGATTAAGCTGACTACCCCTGACACAAAAGAGAGGAGTATGAATAATGCTTGACAAACTGAAATACATGAAAGAAGTCCTGGCGGCTAACCCCTATTTCCGAGAATATAGCCCCGCCAAACAGCTGGAGATTGAGCTGCGTTTTTTAGTATCGAGGATTTTCCGCGGCACAGCCCTGATTGATTATGCCCAGTATAGTTACTTTAACCTGAGTCGTGACGGGCAGAAGCGTTTTATTGATATCAGGAAACGCAGACGGATGATTAAAAAAATGAATAACCCACAGAAGTTTGACCTCTTTGATTCCAAGGCCCTGTTTAACCAGGAATACAGTAAGTATATCCATCGCTCCTGGCTTAACCTGGAAACCGCCTCTTTTGATGAATTTAAAGAATTTATGGAGACTGCAGAGAGAGTTTTTATCAAACCGACTTGCGGAACCTACGGTATCGGCATTTCCAGTCTGGACAGAAGTGAAGCCACCGACCTGGCAGAGCTTTTCCGGGAATATAGTGGCAAGCCCTACGTCTTCGAAGAAGAGGTCAAGGCCTATGCAGACTTGGAAAAGTTCAATCCGACTTCTTTAAACACTTTGCGTGTTGTGACTGTAACAGTGGCCGGTAAAGCGAATATTTTCGGGGCGGTGTTCCGCATGGGCCGGTCCGGCAGTATCGTTGATAACAATCACAGCGGCGGTCTTTCCGCCCTGGTTGATGTGGACACCGGTGTTATCTATACAACTGCTACAGATCAAAAATATGGCCGCTATGTGCTTCATCCGGATAGCGGCGTACAAATAGTCGGTGCTAAGATTCCCTGCTGGGAGGAGATCAAAAAAACAGTCTGCGAGATCGCTTTGCTTAATCCGGACGTTGCTTATGTGGGCTGGGACATTGCCCTGGATAGTGAAGGCCGGCTGGAGCTGATCGAGGGCAACTATTCCGCTGATCCTGATGTTCTGCAAAAGGCAGACCAGGTCGGGAAATGGAACAAATTGAAGCAATATGAACAACGATAAGATCCTGGCCAAGTCTACCTTCTGGTATACAATCGGTAATTTTGCTTCCAGGGCGCTGGTGTTTCTGGCTACCCCGATTTACATCCGTTTTCTTAGCGTTGAAGAGTATGGATTGTATAGTAATTTTGCCTCCTGGCTGACGATCCTGTCGGTATCGACCGGCATGAACCTGCAGCACTCCATCCTCAAGGCCCGTTATGAATATGAAGATGACTTAAACAGTTATCTGAAGAGTATCTATCTGGTAATTGCCGGCCTGGTCGCCGTGCTGGGTGCTTTCGTTCTGCTGAATCTGAACTGGACTAAGACCTTCCTGAACATGGGGAATTTTGATCTTATTCTTCTCTTTGCATATCTTTTTGCTTACCCGGGATTTGCCATAGCTACCACCCTGCATCGTTCTTTTTTCAGGATGAAGAGTTTTATTATCGCGACTCTGGTGCAGATATCTGCCACCGTTCTGGTCTCGGTTGCCCTCCTGCTGCTTGTTCCCGGGCGGCGGCTGGAGATGCTTATTATCGGACAGACTCTTCCGGCATCAATAATCGGTTTGTATTTTCTGATCAGGATTTTTCTTCAGGAGGGCAGGCCGAAAAAAGTTATGCTGACCAATGCTGTTAAACTGGGTATTCCAATGATTCCGCATACCTTAGGCGGGGTCCTGCTGGACCGCTCGGACCGGGTCATGATCACAAATCTGGTGGGAGAAGCGCAAACCGCTTATTATTCGGTGGGGGCAAACGTATCAACGATTCTCATCGTTGTATCCAATTCTTTAAACAATGCTTTCATACCCTGGTTAACCGGCAGTTTATCTAAAGGTGAGCAGGATGAAGAAATCAAAAAAAATGCCAACAGACAGATTTTGCTCTTCTCAGTTGTAGTAGTCGCAGTGCTTTTGCTGGCACCGGAAATTGTCTTCTTTTTCGGCGGCCGTAATTATCAGAGCTCCGTTGCCGTGATGGTGCCCCTCCTGCTGGGGGCTTATTTCCATCATGTCTATGTGATGTATATGAATCTGGAGTATTACAATCGCAGAACCAGGGGAACAGTCATTTCAACCACCATAGTTGCAGTATTGAACATTGTCCTGAATTACATGTTTATTCCCCGCTACGGCTTTGCAGCTGCTGCCTATACGACCTTGTTCTGTTACGTGGTCAGGTATTTCCTGCATGTCGGGATAGCAAAAAGAATCAATATGGATCATGTCTACGATAACCGGAAAATCTTGATTATCTCGCTGATCCTCTTGTTAAGCGGCTTTCTTTTCAGCTTCCTTTACACGCAAAATATCATCAGATACCTGGTGATAGCGGTAGCTGCAGTTGCTGTGGTTTTCCTCATGATCAAGAATAAAGAAATAATAAAAGCTATCTTTTCACGAGAAAAGTAGCTGGAATACGGGTAGACGGGTATGCAAGCAAAACTGCTGAAAGCAATTAAAAGTGAAGAGACCTATAAGAATTTAGCTCTGATTGCCTATATCGGCATGCTGATGTTAAATTCCGTGTTTTACAGGCTTTCCGGCTTTTTGGGGGTGGAAGGTTTTCAGTGGCTTAGTGCCATGGTGCCTGTTTTCTTGCTGCTGATAGCCTTCATCCTGAGTGACAGAGAAAAGAAGAGACTCTTTATACCTTTCGCTGTCTTTTACCTGGTCTTTCTCCTTTATGTGCTCCTGTCCTGGCTCTATAATCCTCAGAACCATTATTGGTTTTTCGAGTCATCACGCGGCCTTCTGAACCAGGTTATCAGGCCTGACAGCGGACTATATGTCATGCTCTTCCTCTCTGTCTTTCCGGACCACGAAGCAGACGTTGAAGAACGTATTATAAAATGTTTAAGCCTGGGGGTCTGGCTGATCTGGCTGCATGACATACTTCAATTAGTGGGTGCCATTCGGCGGGGTTCCTGGATTAATCTGAATTTCATCGGTGAAAAAGTTCAAAATAACTATGACCTGGCTTTCGGCTATTCCATGGCCTTTACAACCATATTTTTCATCTTCCGTTCGCGCCATACCGGCAAAAAGAATTTGCGGATTCTTTATCGCATCCTGGCTGTATGTAATATGATCGCGATATTTACAGACGGCTCCAGGGGTTCGCTAATAATTCCCCTGGCTTATCTCCTGATTCTGTATGTAAAAAAACTATACGAGAAAAAGAAAAATCCGGAAATGAAGCAGGAAAAAAACGGGCAGGCAAATGTCCTGAGGCGTTTTAAAAAGCTGGACCGCAAAAAACGAATTCTCCTAAGCAGCATCCTGCTGCTGCTTCTGATCACAGTTATTGTCCTGGTCGTCCTATCCAACAGCAGGAATCTGCAGCTGCTTTTGGGCAAAAGCTTTTTCCAGGATGGAGGCAGGGGCAAGCTCTATGGAATGGTGGTCAGAGCCTTAAGAGAAAGTCCGCTGCTTGGCCTCGGCATCTTTGGTGACCGGCCGGTGGTCAATCAGAAATTTGTCTGGGGTTATTCGCACAATATCATACTGGAACTGATGGTTGACTTTGGAGTGATCCTGGGTTTGCTCCTGATCATTGCCTATGCCTGTATCAGTGTGCAAATGATTTTTAAGGAGAAAAACAGGCAGCGGTCTGAATGGTTTATTGCCTTTTTTGCAGTTTCGCTGGGCCTGCTGTTTTCATCATCCTTCTGGCTGACTCCCTGGCCCTGGGTGAGCTTGATTATTTATTTTAAGTTCTCCGAGTCCTGGCAGGAGAGCAGGGGAAAAATATCCGAGGCTGTGGCTGGCATCAGACCCAAAAAACCGTCAGTAAGGCGTGCCGGCAAAGTAGTAGCTGCCGGTCTGCTGCTTGTCGCCCTGCTGGGCGGAGCCTATCAGACACGCTCCTATAATGAGGAATATCGCACGGAAGTTGTTACGATAAAGAAGCCGACGGTAGTAATAACTTTTGATTCCACTATGGAAAATGATTATCGGCTTGCTTATTCCTATATGAACAGAAAGGGTCTGGTCGGAACCAGCTATCTTATTCCTGACCGAATCGACACCGCCGGCTTTCTGTCCGAGGAGAATATTGAGGAGATGCGGGCAGCAGGCTGGGATTTTCAGCTGGGAACCAGCAACACACTCGACCTGGCCCGGAGATCTACGGCCGAGACGGACAGAATGGTTAAGTCCTACCAGCAGTATTTCCATGAGGAACTGGATCTGTCTCCCATTTCCTTATCAGCTCCCAGCACCACAATAACAAAAGACATTCGCCAGCAGCTAGGTCAGGACTTTCCCATTATCAAAGTTGCAGGCAGACCTGATCCCTATGAAGACCATTATTATAAGTCACTCACTCTGGAAAATATGCGATCACTCTACGCCCTGGATCTCAGGCTGGCTAAGTCTAATATAAGCAAGCTTAATTTTGTTAAGGAGCAGATAGATCTGGCACAAGAGGAATCCGCCCTGCTCATCTTAAGTGTCCCCAGACTGAACCTGGTCGGCAAATTTAATAATGCACTCTACACGGGCTACTTCTATCACCTGATCGATTATTTGATTGAACTGGATTTTGACTTTATGACCATGACCGAACTTAATGATTACTATAATGGTATGGAAGCCTTGCAGCTAGGTTAGCAGGAGGGAGGCAAGGGAGATGAACTTCATAATTTCGGGAGCCGGCGGCTTTTGGGGCCGGAATCTTCTGCAAATTCTGGCACACAGGGCAGATGTGGAAGCGGTAGTGGCCCTGGATCGGGATCTTTCCAGGCTTAGGGAATATGCAGAGCAGGCAAAGTTCTCGCTTTATACTAATGAAGACTTTCTGGCTGCCGATCCGGATCTAGCTGATTACACGCTGATTAATCTGGCTTACGCGCGCAGCAGTGAATTTGCCCTGATCAAGAGCAGCTGCGAGTGGACTTTTGCTCTGCTGGAGAAGCTGCAAGCACAGGGCTGCAGACAATACCTGAATATATCATCCCAAAGCGTCTACGATCCGCAGCGTGAATTTCCGGCCAGAGAAAGTGATCTGCCCTGGGTCAGTGACCTCTATGATCTGGGCAAATACTATCTGGAGAATTGGATCAGAGAGTTTTCGGAAAAACATGGCGCTCTCTACCTCAACCTGCGTCCGGCCAGCCTGGTCGGCCCTGATTTTCCGCAGCGGATAACTTCGCGTCTGGTCAGCAAGGCTCTGGCAGAGCAGGAGATATCTGTTAATCTGAATGGTCAGATTTTTTCCTACATGCATGTAAAGGATGCCTCCCGCGCCTTAATTGCGGCTGCTGAATTGGACAGGACTGACTGGAACCGGGTCTACAATATCGGCAGTGACGAGAGCTACACCATAGAGGATATCGCTCAGTGTATTCAAGAGATCTGCACGAAGAATCATTTGCCTGTGAAAATTAAGCGCGTCCCCGCAGAGGCCAATAAGCTGAACAGTTCACTTGACGCGAGTCTCTTCCAAAGTGCAGGCAGCTGGTCTGTGGAATACAGTTTGTATGATATTGTTGAAGAAGAGTTTTATGAAGAGCTCAGAAAGCGAGACCAGCAGCTTGTATGAGTCAATTGTTAAACGAATATTGGATGTGACTTTTTCGGGATTGCTCCTTATCGTCTTCTCGCCTTTATATTTGCTTCTCAGTATACTGGTCTACTTTAAGCTGGGGGCACCGGTATTATTCAGGCAGCTGAGACCGGGCAGGGATGAGAAACTTTTTTGCCTGATCAAGTTTCGTACCATGTCCGATGAGATGGATGCTCACGGTGAATTACTGCCCGATTCTGAGCGTCTGACTTCTTTCGGAAAGTTTTTACGTTCGTCCTCGCTGGATGAGCTGCCGGAGCTCTGGAACATTTTTAAAGGGAATATGTCCTTTGTGGGGCCAAGGCCCTTGTCCAGAAAGTACCTGCCTTTTTATTCGGAAGAAGAAGCTCGCAGACATGAAGTTCGTCCGGGTTTGACCGGTCTGGCTCAGATCAGAGGACGCAATGCCCTGGAATGGGACAAGCGGCTGGCTCTGGATCTGGAATATGTCGATAATATCAGCTTTAAAAAGGATATCTCGATTATTTTTCGCACTGTAGTTAAGGTGTTTCGACGCGAAAATGTTGTTGTATCAGGCACCGGAAGTGTTGGTGATCTGGATGAAATCAGGGCAGTCCGGCGACCCGCTTACTTAGACAAGTAGGAGAGCAAGTGTGATTCTGAAAAACAAAAAACTGCTGCTTTTGGGTGGTTCCCGCAATATGAGGGAAATACTTGATGTTGCACATGAGATGGGAGCTCTTGTGGGTGTAACGGATTGGTATGACAGCAAACGCTCGCCGATGAAAACGATGGCAGATGAGTCTTTTGATATCAGCATTGAAGATTATGACAGCATGCTGGATATCATAAAATCCCACTCATATGACGGTATCTTCACCGGCTTCACTGACTCATACTTGCTGCCCTATGCTGAGATCTGCAAAAGGTCGGGCTTGCCTTGTTACGGAAAACCGGAACAGTTTGAAATCCTGACAAATAAAAGTTCTTATAAAGATTTGTTCCGGCAGTATGGAGTGCCCGCGCTTCCTGACTACCGGGAAGCTGATATTGACCGGAACTTTAGCGCATATCCGCTCCTCCTCAAGCCGGATAAGGGTTCCGGAGGCAAAGGCCTGATTCAGATAAATGATTATACGGAATATAGAGCAGCACTTTCTGCCTGCCAGGAAAACAACTGTCATGATTACTTGATAGAACCCTATATCGAAGAGCGGCAAGAGATGACAGCTTTCTTTCTTTTTCTTGATGGTGAGATTTATCTCAGCGGGACAGCCAACAGGTTCCTGTCCCAGGCTCAGGGTGACAAGATAGCCCTGCCCGTCCTCTATAGCATGCCGTCTTCTTATGATGCAGCCTTCCGCGAGAAGACCGCTCCGCCCATGATGGAAATGTTTAAAGACCTTGAACTGCAGGATGGGATTCTGTTTGCCCAATGCATTGTGCTCGATAACATTCCCCTGGTATATGATATCGGCTATCGCACCACCGGTACTCTGGAATACAAGCTGCAGGAAAGCCTCTATGGCTTCAATCCCCTGAAAATCATGGTCTACCATAGCCTGACCGGAGAAAACCCTCTGCCGGACTATAAGTTCATCGATGAAAATATCAGGCAGAATCAGAGATACGGCTTTAACGTCACCATATTAGGCAAGGCGGGCACAATCTCCTCCATTGAAGGAGCAGCTGAGATCCTGGCCCTCCCTCAGGTGATTGATTGTGTTTTCAAGATGCTGCCGGCAGAGACCATCAGGGCATCCATGATCGGAACTTTGGGGCAAATAATTGCCCGAATCTTCTTTACCACTGATTCGATAGCAGAGGCCATTGAAGTTCTGGAAGAGATCTATCAGCTCATTCATGTTTATGATCAAAAGGGAGAAGATATGATTCTGCACAGGTTTTCTCCTGAGCTTTTACGGGAAGAATACAGCAAAAGAGACTGGAGTTAATTGTGCATGTATTAGTTTTCGGCAGAACACTGCCGACAGAAAAATCAGGATCTCTGGGTCTGTTTGAGTTTGAGCAGGCCAGGGCTCTGGCTGCCTATGCTCAGGTCGGATATATCTTTCTGGAGACAGACTCCATACTTACTAACAGAAAGATCAGAAAAATCCAGGAAAACTACCGGGGCATTGACACCGTCGGCGCTTATTTTCCGCTGGGAAGGTTTCTCGGCAGCCTTTACGATCACAGCCGATTTAAGCTGTTTAAAAAGCTTTTTCAAGACTACCGGACTGCGCATGGCAAGCCCGACCTGATCCATGTGCATTTTCCGACCATGGTCCTGACTCATGAGATTATTGATTTTATCAGAGACCAGGATATCGAGCTCGTCCTGACAGAACACTGGTCCCGGGTTCAGGAAAAAAAAATATCAGCAAAACAGGCAGCTATTTTAAAACACGCCGTGGCTGCAGCGAAAATGACTATTTGTGTCAGCCAGGCTTTGAAAAACAGTATTCAGGAGCTTACCGGGAATAAGAGCGGCGACAAGCTCACGGTTATAGGCAATATGATAGCGGAGGAGTTTTTCCAGGCTTATGAGCGGGATAAAAAGCCGGCTGCTGACTTTGCTTTCACCTTTATCGGCAGTTTGAAGGAGATCAAGCGGGCAGACTTGTTAATCACTTCCTTTCTGGACCTGTTTAAAGACACTAAGTCAGTGAAGTTAAACATAGTCGGAGACGGGCCGGAAAGAAAGGCACTGGCAGGGCTGGCCAAGAGAGGGTCTGCAGGACAGGTCAAGTTCTGGGGCAGCCTGCCCCAGGACAAAGTTTTTGAAGTTCTGACCCGGACCGATGTTTACGTTTCCGCCAGCCATTATGAGAGTTTCGGTGTTCCCTTCATTGAAGCTCTGGCTATGGGAATTCCGGTCATTGCCTCATCCAATCTGCCGATTGTGGCTTATCTGGACGAGAGCAGGGGGGTAGTCTTTGCGGATGACAGCAGGGAGGATCTCTCCCGGCAAATGCAGTACATGTATGAAAATATTGGCAAGTACAGGCCCGAATCGGTAAGAGCCGGCATATTTGAAAACTTCAACGGCGACCAGCTTGCCAGAAAGCTAATCGCCATATACGAGGCTTAGCCAGCCCGTAATTCGGTAAATATTATGCCTAAAAAAATAGTCTACATAATTATATTATCTGCGATGATTGGCAGTTCGGAAGTCTTGTCCTGGAAAGTGCTGATAGCAGGAAGCGCCTGGAATTTATCGGTTTTCAGACTGCTTCTCTTGCTTCTCTTTATCTTCACCCTGATCAACGATTACCGCACCAGGACAGAGATGACCTTTTTCAAGAACAAGGACCTGCGCTTTTCTCTGGTCTTTATGTTCATCTGGCTGGCCTATGCTGTGGCTTCCTTCCTCTGGGTCAAAGACCGTGCTGCCTGGGTTACAGGCGTTTTCTTTTTAGCGATCGGCTTCATTTCCGCCGTCCTGCTTGCCAGATATCTGAAAAGTACTGCGGATATTCTGCAGGCAGTTTACCTGATGGCAATCATGCTGGCTTTTCATAACCTGGTCGGCTGGTATGAAGTTTTTAGCGGGAATTATATCTTCTACAGCAAGCTGTTTCCGGACAGAATCGCCGAGTATGCAGCCCGGCGTTATCCGGTCAGCAGCTTTAAGAATGTCAATGACTTTTCAACCCTGCTGCTGCTATCGGTCTGGATTTCATATATTTGCTGGAAGAATGCCGGGAAGACCTGGTCGCGCGCCTTAAGTCTGGTTCTGCTGCTGTCCAGTGCCTGCTTACTCGTTCAGACAGGTTCACGGGCTAATATTGCCGGTTTGCTGCTGTCCCTCTTTGTCTTTATCGTGATTAAGGCCATTGAAAAAAAACGGATCCATATTGTCCTTATCGTTGTTGTTTCACTGCTGCTATTGCTGATCTTACTGTATCCGGGCGGCCTGTCCGGCTTGCTGCCGCAAAATGCGGACGCCTTAAGTGTATCTGACCAGGCGCGCCTGCGACTGATTGTGAATGGCCTGCACTTTGTAACCGCCACTTATGGTTTCGGGGTAGGAGCAGGGAATATCGGCTACTGGCTGGCGAACAGGCCGAAATATGTCACTTATTTAACCCTGATGCATAACTGGTGGATCGAGATTTTGGCGACATACGGTGTAGTCATATTTATTCTCTATAATATTTTCTACTGGCGTCTCTTTGGCAGTATGTTAAAGAAATACAGGCATAGCGGCAAGGAGCCGGAAGCGGCGATAGCGATTGCCTTTGCTTCTTTCATGGCCGGATTTGTCATTGCAGGCATCAGCTCCAGCACACATATGACCAATGAGTGGCTCTGGGTGTTCTGGGGTCTGCTCATTGCTTATCAGGGGGTTAGCCTTGAAAGTGACAGTGCAGCTGCTACTATGAAAGAAATCCGCTAGAGGAGACCGACATGAGAGTTTTGCTGTTATCGCATTTTTTTGAGCCCTATAGCCTGGTTGGCGCCAGGAGGATGTCTTCTTTAGTTCGCTTTCTGGCTGCCACCGGCAATGAGGTCAGCGTACTAAAAGCAGCTAATGAGTTTTACGGCAGCGATATAGATCCGGATGCTGCTCCCATAGAGAATACAGAGATATGTGAGGTCCGTCCCGCAGGGGCTTCCACTTCATGGACTGCCTGGATCAAGGCCTACAAAAAGGCCATTGATGCTGTCACTGCCGGGACCGGCTTTGATCTGGCCCTGATTTGTGGAGGACCCTTCAATTATTTTCTGACGGGACCCTATCTGAAGCGGAAGTATGGTATTCCTTATATTCTGGATTTTCGCGATGTTGCCGCCCACAAACTGGTGGCGCCCGGCGCTGCCCTATACAGGACCGGCCTGAAGCGTTCGCTGGTTTTTGTCAAAAATCGTTTAATTGAAGGCTTGTCCATCCGAAAAGCGGACAGAATTGTGGCGACAAGTCCGAAGATGGAAGAGCTTTATCGGGAGAGATTTCCCGGACAGAGCAGCCGGATGCTGACCATCTACAATGGTTATGACGATGCAGCCCTGACTTCATTCGACAGAAAAGAACCCGACGGCAGTCTCCTGTCGATCGGCATTTTCGGGAAATTCACTTACTATGGTAATGAACACGTGAAACTCCTGAAAGAAGCATTAAGGGAGCTGGAGCGTACTGGCATCCCGTGCCGGATTGTTCATATCGGAGCCCAAGAGCCGGCAGTAGAAGAGGAGCTGGCCTCTCTGAACTATGTTCATTATCCAACCCTGCCTTACAGTGAAGGAATGTCGGTCCTGAGCAGCTGCGGGGTTCTGGCTGTGAGCCACTATCAGCAGGAGGCTATCGCCACTAAGGTGTTTGATTATATCTTCCTGAACCGTCCAGTGATCGCATTTTTGCCGGAGGACTCTGATTCAAAGCTGCTTTTAGCCCGGTTCGAGCATGCCTATTTCCCCGCCAGCGCTGCAGAGCTAAGCCGGCAATTGCGCTACATCTATGAGAACAGGATTACCCGGCTTTCAGCCGGGATTACAGATACCGGGCAGTACAGCCGCAAGGCCCAGAACGCGCGTTACCGCGACTTGCTGGAAACAGTGATCAGTGAGTCCTGAAGTGTTAAGGAAGAAGACCGGATGAAGATATTATTTCTGACGAATCTGAGGCTGGATAAACCCGGCGGCCTGCTGAAGGCCAGCCTCGAAAGAATCAGCAGACATCAGCAATATAACGACTGCTATGTGATCAATAACAATTATTGCGATTCGGGTTCGATCCGCTGCTTGAAAAGAATCCTGGGGCGCCAGCCGGCAGACTGCTATGAAGAGGAATATTTCGCAGGCAGCCTGAAAATCAGGAATATTAATTTTCAGAAGACACCAAAGTTCTTCGCGAAAAATCTATTGCGGATGGATCACAGTATTCTGGAAGATTTAATCGATACTTATATAAAAAAGTACCGCGGTCTGATTGCGGGTATGGATATCATTCATGCTCATTTCGGTTTTCCCAGCGGCTATATAGCCTATAGACTGAGCCGGGAGTTTAAGATCCCATATTTTATTACCTTTCATGGCAGCGACATTAATTATATCTCAGCAAAAAACCTGCCCTTGCTGCTGGAAGCTATGGAGCAGGCTGAAAATTGCTTTTTCGTCAGCCGGCAATTGTGCCGGACAGCAAGGGAACTTGCTTATTCAGGTTCAAATGCCGCGATAACTTACAATGGTGTTGACCTGGACCTGTTTCAGATTCCTCAGGCCCGAAAAGATCGGAAGGAGGGCAAAGTTGTAGGTTTTGTCGGCTCTCTGATCAAAACCAAGGGCGCAGATTTTCTGCCGGAAATATTTGCGAAGATCTCGGACCTGAGCCGGGCTAAGGTGGATTTTGTCATTGTCGGTGACGGGGAGCTCAGGACTGCCTTAGAGCATGAATGTGAGCTAAGGAAGCTTGCTGTCAGATTCACAGGCTATGTTGCCAGCGAAGACTTAGCTGACCTTATGGGCAGCTTTGACGTCCTCCTTGTCCCCAGCCGCAACGAGGGCCTGGGACTTGTGATTCTGGAAGCATATGCAATGGGCATTCCGGTGGCAGGTGCCAATGTCGGCGGTATACCGGAGGCGATCGGCTTCCCGGATAATTTAGTAGATCCGGGTGCTGATTTTGAGGCCAAGATGGCACAAAAAGCAGTTGAACTTATGGAGCAGGCTGAGGCGCCGGAAGTCTATCGCCGCTATGTGGAAGAAAACTTTGACTGGGACAGGACGATAGAGACAGAGTTATCCAAATATGTTGCTGCCGGCGCCGGCGGCGGTGGCGGCCGGTCAGGATATTAAGTTATTTTTGTGGTAAGCTAGCGGCGTCGGGGGGAGGAAGATATGAAAATTACAGTAGTTGGAGCGGGATACGTAGGTTTGGCGAACGCAGTGCTTTTGGCACAAGCGAACGAAGTGGTGCTTTTAGACATTGTTAAGGAAAAAACCGACCTGATCAATCAGCGGAAGTCGCCGATCGCTGATGATTTACTGGAAGCTTATCTGGCCAATCATGCTTTAAATCTGACAGCTGTAACCGACAAGGATTTCGCCTACAAAGATGCCGACTACGTTATAATTGCCACTCCCACCAATTACGATCCGGAGGATAATTTCTTCGATACCAGTGCCGTTGATGGGGTGATAGCAGATGTCACCGCGATAAATCCCGGGGCGGTGATAGTCATCAAATCGACACTGCCCGTCGGCTATACCCGGGAAGCAAAAGAAAGGTTCGGGTCGGACAAGATCATTTTTTCGCCGGAATTTTTGCGTGAAGGCAAAGCTTTACACGATAATCTTTATCCAGCCAGAATCGTTGTCGGCGAAAAGTCTGAGCGGGCGGAAAAGTTTGCCGCTTTGCTGGCGGCGGGAGCGATCAGAGAGAAGGTGCCGGTGCTTTTGACAGGTTCAACAGAAGCGGAGGCGATCAAGCTCTTTGCCAACAGCTATCTGGCACTGCGTGTCGCCTACTTTAACGAGTTGGATACTTACGCAGAAGTCAGGGGATTGGATACAAAAGAAATTATTGAAGGAGTTTGCCTGGATCCGCGCATCGGTGACCACTACAATAACCCTTCCTTTGGCTACGGCGGCTATTGCCTGCCCAAAGATACCAGGCAGCTGCTGGCCAACTATGAGGATGTTCCCCAATGCATAATGACGGCTATTGTTGATTCCAACAATAAAAGAAAAGATCACATCGCCGAAATGATTATTCAAAAGAAGCCTAAAACCGTCGGCATCTACAGATTAACCATGAAGATGGACTCCGATAATTTCAGACAGTCTGCCATTCAGGGTGTAATGCGGCGCATAAAAGACCAGGGTATTGAAGTGCTGGTCTATGAGCCCAATCTTCAGGCAGATCGTTTTTTCGATTCGCCGGTGATCAGAGATTTAACTGAGTTTAAAGAAAAATCGGATGTCATTGTCAGCAACAGGTTGTCCACGGAACTCGATGATGTTCAGGAAAAAGTCTATACACGTGATTTATACCGCAGGGATTAAGGCCGGACTAGTCAGGGAAATTGTTTTAGCTGCCGGACAGTGAGGCCAGAACAGTATCTATGGCTTGCTCGATTTCTTGACGGAGTGCTTCGAGATCAGGACTTTGCTCCAGATATGTTTCGGCAAAGACTTTTAATTTCGTGTTCGTGATAAAGGCTTCAACCTGGCAGCCGGAGAGCAGGGCCAGAATTAAGGCGTGCATCCTGCCCGAGTAAACGTAGTCAGCGGAATTCAGCAGTGCAAATAAATCGTCTAATGAATTAACTGCGGCCAGCTCGTATTTCCCCCCCAGATATTCGGAAAATTGCTGGGTTTCCAGCTTATCAGTCCCGGTGGAATAAAATAAGCGGACGCTAAATCCTGCCGCGCTCAATGCCTCGATTTTGCTTTGCCACTCTTGATAATAGCCTGACCTTGCTACTTGCAGTGAGTGTATTTTGCAGTAAGTGTCGTAATCGTAAATCCCGACTAAAGCCAGCTTTTCTTCAGTTTCTGCTGCCTGCTGTCCGGGGAGATCAGCAGACAGGGAAAAGGCAGGGTCGGGCATAATCTTGACATCCAGACCGCAAGCAAGCTGCTCAATGACCTTTTGGGAGTGATGGTCGCGGACGTAAATCAGATCAGCCCGGGACAAGCCGTTCTTAAATGCCCGGGCGGCATAAGGACTGAAGCCCTCTTTAGCTCCGACTCCCAAGACCGCCATTTTAGTTTTGAACAGGTGGCGGTTCAGCCAGTCCCAGAGCCTGAAAGCATAGGCGAATTTGTCGTTGTCTTCTTCCGACTGAATCAGCTGGCCGCCGCCAATCACGATCAGGTCAATCTCATCTTTGGGTATCGCACGGATCTGGCGCAGTACACGTCGACCCGAGCCATAAAACCAGACGGCTTTCGGAAAGTTCAGAGCCAGAAAACGTTTGAAATTTCTGAGGAGCTTTGGCGATTTGCTGGCCTTTGTCCCGGCTCCTGACGTCATGGAAGTTTCATCCGGCCCGAAGGAGGCGATATCTTTCCCAAAGCTGGAATACTCAACATGGTAGACCTGGCAGCCTTTTTTTACAAAAAGCTGAACCAGGGCGGCACCTATCGCCCTATCCCCTAGATTGTCGGTGTATTTCCGGTTTACAATTAATATTTTCTTCATCTCAGACATTATACATAAGTTGAAAAATATAATACTTAAAATTGAAATGTGCAGGCTCAGCTCAGAGCTGCCGGCTGAGCTTTTATACTCCAGAGGATTTTAGTGGTAGAATGCCCTAGAGGATGGCGAATCAGGATAAGTGCAGAAGCTGACGCCCGTTCAGCTTGACATAGGCTGCGCCATGCGAAGACTTTACTTAGATCAGGGTAGCAGATGGCAATCAATCAGAGAAAAGCAGGAGCGACATTAACTTATATCCAGATGGGGATAGGCTTTCTGGTCTCTCTGGTTTTTACACCTGTCGTTTTGCGTTTATTGGGGCAAAGCGAATACGGTCTGTATGACCTGGTTGCCTCTGTGGTAGCTTACCTGGGCGTCCTGAATTTCGGTTTTGGCAGCGCCTACATGCGATATTTCTCGCGCTACAAAGTGGAGGAAGAAAAGGAGAAGCTGGCTACCTTAAACGGTATGTTCCTGATCGTATTCTCCGTCTTAGGCTTAGTGGCAGTCGTCGCCGGCTTTATTCTGGCCCAATACAGCGATGTGGTTTTTGGCAGCAAGCTGAATCCGGCGGAGCTGGATAAAGCAAAAATCCTCATGTATATTCTGGTCTTGAATCTGGGCTTCTCTTTTCCCGGCATTGTTTTCACATCGCATATTACTGCCAATGAACGTTTTGTTTTTCAAAAACTTATCCAGCTGATCAAGACTTTAACCAGCCCTTTCCTGGTGCTGCCGGTTTTACTGCTGGGTTATGGATCAATTGGTTACGCCCTGGCAACAAGTGTGGTGAATTTGCTGGTGGAGCTGGCCTATGCAGCTTACAGTATCCGCAAACTGAAGATGCAGTTCTCTTTCAAAAACATGGAAGCTTCCCTGATGAAGGAGATGTCAGTATTTTCTTTTTACATATTTATCAATATGCTGGTTGACCAGATCAACTGGAATGTAGACAAGTTTTTGGTCGGCCGCTTCCAGGGAACGCTGGGCGTTGCTGTTTATGGAGTAGCGGCAACGATTAACAACTATTATCGCCAGATTCCCCAGGCGGTTTCCAATGTTTTTATCCCGAAAGTTCACCGTATGGTTGCGGACAGGGATGACAATCATGAGCTTACACTTTTATTCACAAAAATAGGTCGTGTTCAGTTTGCGATCCTGGCCTTGATTTCCAGCGCTTTTGTGTTTTTCGGCAAGCCCTTTATCATGAAGTGGGCGGGTGAGAATTACGCTGATTCTTATTATGTCGCCCTGTTCCTCCTCCTGCCTGTGACTGTTTCCCTGATACAGACTATCGGAATAGAAATACAAAGAGCGAAGAATATGCATCAGTTTCGATCGGTCATGTATTTTCTGATGGCTGCGGCCAATCTCTTTGTCAGTATTCCTCTGACCCGCGCATACGGACCGATCGGCGCAGCGGCAGGCACTGCGATATCAATGATCCTGGGCAACGGCCTGGCAATGAATCTCTACAATCATTTCAAAGTCGGTTTGGATATGGTCTATTTTTGGAAGCAGATTCTGAGCTTTATTCCCGCTTTAATTGCGCCAATACTCAGCGGTGTTCTGATGATGCACTTTGCAGACCTGCACCGCCTGTCTTTGCTGCTGGTCTGTGGCCTTTTATATGTAGCTGTATATCTTGTATCCATGTGGTATCTGGGCCTGAACTCCTATGAGAAAGACCAGATCAGGAAACCGATCAGGCGGATATTCAAGCGCAGTTAAGACAAGGGCATAGAAACGCGCGCCTCTGGTCTTGTGCATAGAAACGTGCCTGGCA
>DIRJ01000053.1:300-5728 GCA_002427505.1 Mageeibacillus sp. UBA5439 | reverse complement strand
GCCTGGCACCAATCCATGCACAGGGGCGCTAATAATTCTCGTAGCTATGATCTTTTTTGTTGTTAATCCAGTGTTTCAGAGAATAATGCCATTTAATTATGCTGTAGAGCTTCATGCGCATGAGCAGAAAATAGACGCCGGCCTTTTTCAGGCCCTTACTAAAGGGTGTATTTTTAACCGCCTGACGCAGTTCTTCGTCATTAGAGATTTCTGATATCTCATTTTTGAAGCTGTCTTTCTCCTGATTTCTGCAGGCATTGTTAAAAGCCAGCACAGAGCGTTTAATCAGCATGAGATCCAGTTTTTCAAAAATTTCGGCCTCACGCGGCAATTTATCCAGCAATTCATGATAGATATGTTTGGCCATGGACCAGTAATCTTTAACGTAATTGATGGTGATGGAATCTTCGCTCTCAATATAATTGTAGAGGGGTTCATCGATGATAAATAATCTGTCTATAAGAAAATGCAACTCTGTCGCAAAGAGATAATCTTCGTTTCTTTTAACTTTCTCCGCAAAACGCAAGTGATATTTTTTCAGCAGGTCTGCTCTGATCATCCTGATCCATGCATAGGGGGGTAAGTAAGGCGGAGTCATATTGTCCAACATGTCGATGGCGATTTTCCGGCAGGCTGCACCTTCATGCAGGCCGCGCGGGTAGGGGTATTCGTGTATGGTTATTGTTTTGTCAGTTATGCGATAAAAACCACAGATAGTGACATCAGCTTTCCGGTAATCCGCTTCGTCATACATTTTTTCAATAGCATTGTGCTCAATATGGTCATCAGCATCTACGAAATAAACGAACTCCCCGCCGGCGCGGTCTATGCCCAGATTGCGCGCTGCTGAGGGTCCTGCATTCTCCTGAGTAAAAATCTTGAATCGCTCATCAAGCTGTTCGTATTTTTCGCAAATATCCAGGCTGGCATCCGTGGAACCGTCATTGATCAGCAAAACTTCAAAATCTGAGAATGTTTGCTGATGGAGGCTGTTGAGACATCTTTCAAGGGTGTTTTCTTCATTATAAATCGGAACAATTATACTAACCTTACACATTTCATAACTCCTCTTGACTGCTACTCAGAACAGTATACTTGTTAGGCGCATTTCCTTCAAATAGTCTGATTGCTGCCTGCTAAACTGAGAAATTATGCGTGCAGAGTGTTTTTATTAAACTGTGTCTGCTGATGCGGATTGCTCCTGCAGCTCTGTTAATGTGCGAACCTGCCTCAGGCCCAGGATTATCACGACGATCGCGGCTATGCCGTCGGTAATGGGACCCGCAAACAGCAGACCGTCAATGCCCAGGAAATGCGGAAGGGTCAGCATGAGCGGCAGCAGAAGTACTCCCTGGCGCAGCAGGGCCAGCCAGAAACCGACATGTGCTTTTCCCAGGGAAGTGAAAAAAATAGCGGTGGTGGGTTGTAAGGCATTTACAAAAGTCATAAACAGGAATATGCGGATGTATCGGCTGCCGAATTCATAAAAGAGCGGATCGCTGGAACCGAACAAGGACAGGATGGGACGCGGAAAGAGCTGCAGGACCAGAAAAGCGATAACCGCTACAGTGCTGCCATAGCGGATGGCCAGCAGATAAGTTTCCTTAACCCGGTCGTAGCGCCTGCTGCCGTAGTTATAACCGTAAATCGGCTGGCAGCCCAGAGCGATACCGATGATGCAGGACATAAAGACAATCATGGATTTGCTGACAGCGCCGGAGGCGGCAATTGCGATTTCACTTCCATACCTGGAGCCGGCTCCGTAGTGCTTCAGACTGTTGGCAGACACTATCTGGACAATTGTTGCCAGAAGGTGAGTGGTGAAGGAAGAGATGCCGAGGCTGGAAATTGCTTTAAAATTCCGGAATTTCAGGAAAAAATCGCTTTTACTGAGCCGGAATGTTCTGAATTTACGGAACAGGTAATAGGCTGCCAGCAGACTGGACAGGATTTGCCCGAGTATGGTGGCCAGGGCTATTCCCTCAATACCCATGTCGAAGACAAAGAGGAAGATGGGATCAAAGATGATGTTAAATATGGCACCCGAGAGTAAAACCGCACTGGAATAGACCGGACTGCCATCTGCCCGAATATAGAAAGAAGCACCTGCAGAAAAAATCCCAAAAGGAATTCCCAGACAAATGATCAGGGCATATGGCTGAGCGTAGGGCATGATTAAATCAGTAGCGCCAAAGAAACTTAGCAAGGGTTGCAGAAAAAGCATCGAGACCAGTGCGATTAAAGTACCTAGCAGCAGCATGAAGCTGATGCCGTTGCCGATGATGCCACGTGCCTCATCTTCTTTTCCTTCACCCATGAGCAGGCTGAATCTTGCAGCTGCTCCGGAACCGAATAAAACTGAGAAGGCAGTTGTAAGGGAAGCTAAAGGGAAAACAATGGTGATGGCGGCAATACCCAGGTCACCGATACCCCAGCCGACGAAAATCTGGTCCACAATATTGTAAACCGCATTGACCAGCTGACTGGCAATACTCGGCAAGGCAAATTTCCAGATTAGTTGCTTTATTGGCTTCTCAGCTAAAAAACTGTTATTTCCTGCTGGCATGGAATATAGTGTCCTTTATCAGATAATTAAGTTAAATGGAATAATCTATGTTGGTCTATGGGAAGCAGCATGTCAAGTGAAGGTGATTTCCGGTTTAATTTCGAGGCACTGCATGAGACTCTTTTTTGGATCAAAAAACGGCTTGCTTTAAACACAGAAAGGAATAGCGGAAAAGATGGAACAGATGGCAAAGATGCCTGTCTTATTTGTTGGACACGGTTCGCCGATGAATGCAATAGAAGACAACAACTATACCAGAAGCTGGAAGGAAATAGCTGAAAGGATTGGAAAACCTAAGGTGATACTAGCACTTTCTGCACACTGGTACACCAAAGGCAGCCGTATCAATAATGAAGAGTTCCCTAAGACAATATACGATATGTACGGGTTTCCGAAAGAACTCTACGAAATCATTTATGATGCTCCCGGCTCTCCCGGCACAGCGCAGACAGCGATGGATCTTATTTCCGCAGCCACAAACTATGACAATTCCTGGGGCCTTGACCACGGGACCTGGTCAGTCCTCCACCACATGTACCCCGACAGGGACGTCCCGGTATTTCAAATAAGCATTGACGGCTCAGCCCCTCCGGAAAGCCACTACCGGATCGGCCGGGATTTGAGAAGCTTGCGCGAGCAGGGTGTCCTCATCTTCGGCAGCGGAAATGTTGTGCATAATCTGAGAATGGTGGACTGGAACAAAGCAAACCGGGCCTATGACTGGGCCTTGGAATTTGATGAATATATCTATGAAAATATCATGAACAAAGACCACGGCAGGATTTTGCAATTCAAAGACCTGGGCAGTACAGCCAGACTGGCTGTGCCGACGCCGGATCACTTTTATCCGCTCTTGTATACACTTGGCGCAACAGATGAAACAGATCAAATCAGCGTCTACAATAAATCCGGCGAACTGGGTTCTCTGACCATGACATCCTACCTCTGGGAGTGATATAGGCTGAGCATAATCAGGTGTGATGAACAAGTTTTGTTATACTTCCGGGTGCCCACAATTATGAATTCAAATGTTATGATGGTTCTTGATCAGCTGTATTTTTATAAAAAAATACGCATAAGTTTATTTAATCAGGCGGAGATATTATGGCTATTTGGAACGTAAGTAAAGAATGCATGCCGGCTGCAGACCGGCGCCAGCTGCAAGATGCGCGTCTGCGCAAATTAGTCAGCCGGCTTTATCATCATGTACCTTTTTATCGTCATAGATTGCAGGAATTAGACATTACTCCCGGTGATATTTCAGGCATTGATGATATCGGCCGCCTGCCTTTTACAGTCAAGGACGACCTGCGTGACAATTATCCCTTCGGCCTTTTCGCTGCCCCGGAGTCGGAGATCGTGCGCCTGCATGCTTCTTCCGGAACCACCGGCAAGGCTACCGTGGTGGGCTATACCCGCCGTGACATTGAAGTCTGGCAGGAATGTGTTGCCCGCTGCCTGACCATGGCCGGTGTCGGCATCGGTGACAAGGTTCAGGTGGCCTATGGTTATGGCATGTTTACCGGGGGACTTGGTCTGCATTATGGTGCTGAAAATCTGG
Organism: Mageeibacillus sp. UBA5439; assembly: GCA_002427505.1. GTDB lineage: Bacteria > Bacillota > Clostridia > Saccharofermentanales > DTU023 > DTU032. The sequence continues at coordinate 1,601 of DIRJ01000053.1, read as the reverse complement.
GAGCTACTGTCATTCCCATCTCAGCAGGAAATACGCGCCGGCAGCTGGACTTCATGGTTGATCTGGGAACTACTGCTATTGCCTGTACACCCTCCTATCTGGCCCATGTGATGGAGAACATCAAAGAAAATCAGCTGCAGGACCTGCTCAAGCTGCGGGTGGCTATTTGCGGCGGGGAACCGTGGACTGTCGAAATGCGGCAAAAGATAGAAAAAGGATTGGGCATTGAGCTTTTTGACATCTACGGTCTGAGTGAGATTATGGGGCCGGGAGTAGCTCAGGACTGCGATCAGCACCAGGGCAGCCACGTCATGGACGACCACTTTTATGCAGAGATCATAGATCCGGACACACTGGAAGTGCTGCCCGACGGAGAAGTGGGTGAGCTGGTTCTCACCACACTGACCAAGGAGGGTATCCCCCTGCTCCGCTACCGCACCAAGGACCTGACCTCTATTACGCATGAAGTCTGCGCCTGTGGCCGGACTTCTGCCCGTATCTCCCGCTTCAGGGGACGTTCCGATGATATGCTGATCATCCGCGGAGTCAACGTTTTCCCCTCACAGATCGAAGCAGCTCTCCTTGAAATCAGCGAAACCAGCCCCCACTATCAGATTCTGGTTGATAGGGTCAGGGACTACGATACCTTCGAAATTGCCGTTGAAATCGATGCAAACCTGTTTTCTGATGAAGTCAGTACGCTGGAGAAGCTCTCCCGCCGTATCAGTGAGACACTGCAAAAAGCCATCGGTCTCCATCCTACAGTGAGACTGGTGGAGCCCAATACATTAGACCGTTCCGACGGTAAGGCACAACGGGTCATAGACAAGCGCCGGCTGTTTTAAACAGCTTTTCCGGTGAAAATCCAAGGAGTAAATTATGGCAAAACAATTATCCGTATTTCTCGAGAACCGCAGCGGTCGTATGCTACAGGTGGCCTCGCTGCTAAAGTCAGCTGGTATCAATATTTTGTCCTTCAATCTGGCAGAAACGTCCGACTATGGCATGCTCAGACTGATGGTAGATGACCCGGAAAAGGGGGCTGCCGCTCTGGATGCCGGAGGCTTCTCGGCCCATCTGACCGATGTCATGGTCGTCTATATTCCCGCCCGTATGGGCAGCCTGTCCGAACTGCTGGATCTTTTAGGAGACACGATCGATATCAGATACATGTACCCCTACCAGACCCAGGAACCTAATGCCGGCATGGTGATGAAAGTCAGTGACATGCCCTGGGCAGAGCAGCGCATCAGAGACGCCGGCTACACAGTGGATTGACCTTTTTGCGGTGCCAGGCACCT
>DIRJ01000053.1:0-126 GCA_002427505.1 Mageeibacillus sp. UBA5439 | reverse complement strand
CGGTGCCAGGCACCTAAGTTATTCAGTTGTTGCAGCTCCGGGTTCCCGGAGCTGTTTTTGTGCATGGAAACGTGCCTGGCACCAATCCATGCACAGCTGTTTTTGCATAGAATCGTGCCTGTGATA
>DIRJ01000024.1 GCA_002427505.1 Mageeibacillus sp. UBA5439 | reverse complement strand
CGGCCTTCAATCCGGATAACATCCGTACCGGCACCGCGGATATCAGCACCCATAGTATTAAGGAAGTTTGCCAGATCAACGATATGTGGCTCACGCGCTGCGTTATCAATCACTGTTTTTCCTTCTGCCTTGACCGCAGCCAAAATTATGTTGACTGTGGCACCGACACTGACCGTGTCCAGAAAAACACTGCCGCCGACCAGCTTGTCTGCTTTGCAGGTGACATTGCCGTAGGAGACTTCCGTCTCTGCCCCCAAAGCCTGAAAGCCTTTTAAATGCAGATCAATCGGCCTGCTGCCAAAGTCACAGCCTCCGGGCATGCGCAGCTTGACCTGACCGAAGCGCCCCAGCAGCGCCCCCATCAAATAATAGGAACCACGCAGAGACTGCATCAAAGGCTGCATGGCCTCGTGTGTGTTGATGCTGCGCGGGTCTATCCTGACACACTTGCTAGTCCGGCGTTCAACCTTGGCTCCGAGATCTGAACAGATTTTTAATAAAGTATCTATATCTCTTATTTCAGGCAAGTTTTCAATAACACAAGGACCATCGACAACCATAGCTGCCGCAATGATAGCCAGAGCTGCATTTTTTGATCCGCCTATGGACACCTCACCTGCCAGGCGATGGCCGCCTTCAATCTGATAAGTACGCAATTGATTTCCTCAACCAAAAATTATTTCACCTTATTGTTCACGTTTTGCCTGATCTTTTCAAGTACACGCGTCAAATGCTCACGGTCAGCGGCCGGTCCGGTGGAGACTTCCCAGTCACTTCCACTAAGCATTTGGGCTAGTGTCTGCGCCGCTGCCTTGCCAAGTATATCATCGACATCGTCTTTGTTCACAAGGCGGAGGAAAGTCTGTACCAAATAACGGTCCGCCCGTGGTAAAAACAAGGTGAAAGCACTGCCCCGGCCCGGCTGACTCTCGACTTCCAGCCTTCCATGATGCAAGTCCGTCAATTCGTGCGCTATGGACAGGCCTAAACCTGTGCCCCCGTATTGACGTGATCCCGTCTTATCCACTCTGTAAAAACGATCAAACAGGTTAGGCAGTTCCTGAGCCGGAATGCCACAGCCGCTGTCCTTAACCTTGATATAGATGTCTTCAGCAATATTGCCGACTGATATCTGAACGCGGCCCCCCTTGGGTGTATATTTAATCGCATTAACCAGCAGGTTCGTGATAATACGCTCAATGGAGCTGGCATCTCCAAAGACAAGCGCCAATGCCGGCAGAACCATACATTCAAACTGCAGCTTCTTATCCTCTGCAGAAGGGCGCAGTCTTTCTGTCACCTGCCGGCAGAGACTGCCCATATCCTGTACTTTAGCTTTCATATAGTGTGCCTTGCTGTCAATACTGGAAAGCAGCAGCAAGTCAGCAATTAAAGACTCCATACGCAGTGAATCTTCATAGATACGGCTAAGGTCTTTGTGTACAGCTTGTTTGTCCTTTTCTTTCAGGCCCCAGTCCAGCAGAGTTTCAGTATAGGACTTGATCGTGGTCAAGGGTGTCTTCAATTCATGTGATACATTGGCCACAAAAGCGCGGCGCTCTTCTTCCAGACGCGTCGCTTCAGTTACATCCTGAATCATGATTACATGGCCTGCAAACCGGCTGGATGAATCATCAAGATGCCGCGGTTCACATCTCAGCTGGTAGACACTGTTCTCTCGCTCATAGATTCCGCTGACCTCGCTGGCACGAATCAGAAATGATGCCCTCATACCATTATCACTGCCGTACTGATTAAGAAAGGCGTCGATTGTGTCAGGTATGTTTCCCAACATCTCCTTAGCCAAATCATTTGTCGCGATCAGGCGATGGTCGCTGCCATAAGCAACAATACCAATTGAAAGAGAGGCCAGAATCGCATTTGCCTCCGCCCTTTCATTTGCTATCTGATTAACTGTCCGCAGAAATTCCTGATCTTTTTTCTCTGAAAACTTGCGCATCAGTGAGCGAAAGACCAGCATCATCACCAGCATGGTCGATACCACTGATATTACAATGTAGAGAAAAATTTCCATTTATCAGCCCTGAATCTTCATTCAGACGAGTCTGGGGTTAACATCCTTAGCAAAGTAATAACCGACACCTCTCTTGGTCAGGACATATTGGAAATTTTCCTGATCGGGTTCGATTTTTTCCCGGGCTCTGCGCACTGTTACATCTACTGTGCGTGCGTCGCCGTAGTACTCATAGTCCCAAACATGATTCAGCAATTCTTCGCGTGTAAAAACCTGACCTGCATGTTCTGCCAGAAACAGAACCAGCTCATATTCACGTAAAGTCAGTTCAAGGGGTTTACCGGCATAGAAAACCTGATAAGCTTCTTTATCAATCATGATATCGCCGATCGAAATAATGCTTTCGTCCTCTTCCCGTTTTTCCCTCTCCTGAATATGCACACGTCTCAGCTGCGCCTTAATCCGTGCCAGCACTTCGCGCACGCTGAAAGGTTTAGTTATATAGTCATCCGCTCCCAGCTCCAGCCCCAGAACCTTATCCAGTTCCTCGCTCTTCGCTGTCAGCATGATTATCGGCACATTGGAATTCTGCCGGATAATTTTGCAGACATCAAAACCATCCATACCCGGCATCATGCAATCCAGCAGAACCAGATCCGGCTTCCTTGTCTTCGTGATTTCAACAGCTTCCTCACCATCATAAGCGACCAGCACTTCATAGCCTTCGCGCAGCAGATTGGATTCCAGAATATCAACTATATTCTGTTCGTCATCAACGACGAGGATTTTTAAAGCCATTCATTCCTCCTAGTCAGCAGAGAACAATGCATCCGCCAGACTACTGCCCCCTAAGGCCGCCCGGTCAGCAATCACTGTCACTTCGGGATGTAGCTGCAACAGTGATGCCGGCACTTCAGGAGTAATCTCTCCATAGAGCAAGGCATGCACTGCATCGATTTTTGACTCTCCGGTAGCTATCAGGACAATCCGTCCGGCCTGCATAATTGAGCGCATGCCGCTAGTAATGGCAGCACGGGGTACATCTTCTTCCGACTCGAAAAAGCGGCTGTTGGCCTGAATGGTATCTTCAGTCAAGTCGACCTGATGGGTCTCAGCCACAAAGCTAGTCCCCGGTTCGTTAAATCCGATATGTCCGTTGCGGCCAATACCCAAAAGCTGCAGATCGAGACCGCCGCTGTTTTCTATTTTCTTATCATAGGCTGAGCAGGTCTGGTCAACCCGGAGAGTTTTTCCATCGGGAATATGGGTATTTTCCTTCTTTATATTAACCTTACTGAAAAGATGTTTATCCATAAAATAAGCGTAGCTTTGCGGATGGTCCGCATCCAGACCTATGTACTCGTCCAGATTGAAAGTATTGACTTGTGAAAAGTCCAGACCTTCTTCTTCATACATGCGTATAAGTTCATTGTATGTTGTTATCGGGCTTGCACCGGTAGCCAAACCTAAACAGCAGTTCGGTTTAAGACGGATCAATGCAGAAATCAGCCGGGCTGCTTCTTGTCCCGCTGCAAGTTCATTTTCAACGCAAATAACTTTCATTTTTACCTCCATAAGTAGAAACTTTGGCAAATGTTAGCTGGTCAAAGTCACGTAGTCATAAACTATTTTACATGATTTGCAGTCATTAGGGTATAAAATATTCAACTGCGCCGCCCAGCAGACCTAGCAGCGCCCCCAGGGCCACCACAGTAAATACATCCAGTTTTTTGTATCTCAAAAGCAGAGCCAGCAAAAAACCTGCAACAGCAATAAAATCCATTCCCCAGACAGAAGAGCCGGCAAAAAGTGAACTGATCACAACGGTCAGAGCAGCAGCAGCGATCAGTCCCACTACACCCGGACGCAATCCGGCCAAAGCGCGGTCAACCAGGGTCAACTTGCGGCCGCTGAAAATAATCGCACTGAGGATAAAAAGCAGAATCATCTGCGGCAGCACCGTAGCCACTGAAGCAACGATTGCACCCGGTATACCTGCGAGTTTGATGCCGACAAAAGTCGCCGAATTAATGGCGATCGGTCCCGGAGTCACTTGGGACAAAGACAAGACGTCTGTCATCTCCGTCATTGTCAGCCAGTGGTGTCTTTCCACAATCACATTCTGGATAATGGGCAGCGCCGCGTAACCACCGCCAAAAGCAGTTGCCCCTACTTCCAAAAAAGCGACAAACAGCTGCCATAGAATCATGATTTGTGGCCACCTTCCTCCTGGTCTTTCCAGGAAAAGACCAGTATACCGATCAAGGCGAAGCTAAGAATCAAAACTGCGGTGTTGATGGTGGTAAACCAGGCCAGAACAAAGGCCCCCACCAGTAAAATCATTGTGAAAATCTTATGTTTTTTTAAAACCTGACGCGCCATGGAAAATACAGCCAGCAGCATGACAGCCGCTATAGCGCCGCTCATCCCCCGCAAAGCGGCCCGCACCCAAAAATTGCTGGCAAAAGCCTCATAAAAGACGTAGAGAACAGAGATCGTGATCATGGGCGGCAAAATTCCGGCCAGAACACCAAGAAGAGCACCACCACGTCCTTTCAGCTTATAGCCCAGCAAGAATGCCACACTAATCGCGATCGGACCGGGAGCAGCCTGTCCTAAAGCGACAATGTCCAGCATCTCGTCCTCGGTAAGGCACTGTCGTTTATTGCAGAACTCATCTTTAAGAACAGGTACAATGGTGTAGCCACCACCGAAGGTGATAGCACTTACTTTAAAAACAGTTAAAAAGAATGACCAGTAACTCACCCCCATATCCTACATCATTTAACAAATTTTGACAGGGTTTTTCCGTCCTTTGACACTTATGTCATGCCCTCTTATAATTGTCGGGGGAGATTACGGTCATGAAGTAGACTGGTAATACATGAACAAAAATTATAATTGTAACCGTGCTCTAGGTATTGACATCGGATCAACAACTGCCAAACTAGTTTTCACGGTAGATGATGAAATCGTATATGAACGTTATGAGCGCCACTTCTCGGAAGCTCTGGAAAAAACACTGGAGATGCTGAGCTCGATCCGGAATCTGCTGGAGGAAGCGCCTTTTACTATGTGCATTTCCGGTTCAGCCGGCTTAGGTGTGTCCGAAGCGTCCGGCCTGCCCTTTGTGCAGGAAGTTTATGCCACAGGTCAGTTTATCCGGCACGATATACCCGATGCCAGTGTGGTCATCGAGCTGGGCGGAGAAGACGCTAAAGTTCTTTTTTTCCAAGGCGGCACCGATGCTCGTATGAACGGCACTTGCGCCGGCGGCACCGGGGCTTTTATCGACCAGATGGCTTCTCTGCTGGACATGAGTATAGCTGAAATGGATGCCGCTTCCCTGGAAGCAACGCGCCTTTATCCCATCGCCTCTCGCTGTGGTGTTTTTGCCAAAACGGACGTGCAGGCACTCTTCAATCAGGGGGCTACTAAAAATGATGTAGCCGCCTCTATTTATCAGGCTGTAGTCAATCAGACTATTACCGGTCTGGCACAAGGACGCTCTATTGCCGGCAAGGTAGTCTTTCTCGGTGGCCCCCTCTATTACTGCAAGGGTTTACGCCGTTATTTCCGTGAAACACTGGAACTGACTGAAGAAACAGGTTTTCTGCCTGAATGCGCCCGTTTTTCTGTAGCCCGCGGTGCGGCTATCTACAGTGCAGCCAACCAGGCCATCAGCTATCAGGAAATGGTAGAAAAACTCCTGTATGGCAGCCGGAACAAGACCGCTGCAAGAGCGCACATCGCTGCCTTGTTTAAAAATGACACCGAATACGAGCTTTTCCGTGACCGTCACGCTCAGGACACTGTCAGCAGCAAGCCACTTGAGGAATACAGCGGCAAAGCCTGGCTTGGCATCGACAGCGGCAGCACTACCACTAAATTAGTTCTGATTTCTGAAGATAAAGAACTGCTCTACAGCTACTACGACGTCAACAAGGGTTCTCCGGTACAAATCGTACACGAGCAGCTGAAGAAGCTCCGGCATCTTTGCGGCGACCGTATCGAAATCTGCGGCAGCGCCACTACCGGTTATGGTGAAGCTCTGATCCAAAACGCCTTCCACGCTGATCTGGGTCTGGTGGAAACCATCGCTCATTTCACAGCCGCCCGGCACTTTGAACCTGAGGTAGACTTCATTCTTGATATCGGCGGACAGGATATCAAATGTTTTTATATTAAAAGCGGAGCCATCGACTCCATCATGTTAAATGAGGCCTGTTCCTCAGGCTGCGGATCTTTTCTGGAAACATTCGCTCATTCCATGGGTTACCAGGTGGCTGAATTCTCCAAACTCGGTATTAAAAGCAGATCTCCGGTTGACCTGGGCTCCCGCTGCACCGTGTTTATGAACTCCTCCATCAAGCAGGCGCAGAAAGACGGCGCTAAAATTGAAGATATCTCAGCCGGTCTTTCCATCAGTGTGGTTAAAAATGCCATCTACAAGGTGATCCGCGCAGCCTCTCCCGCTGATCTGGGCGAGCACATAGTCGTTCAGGGCGGTACCTTATTGAACGATGCCGTCCTGCGCGCTTTTGAGCTGGAAATGGGCCGTGATGTCGTACGGCCGGCCATAGCAGGTCTCATGGGCGCCTTTGGAGCAGCCATCTACGCTCTGGAAAATTGTAAGGAGAGCTCTCTGTTATCACTTGCGGAGCTGGAAGCATTCACGCACAAATCCAGAAGCAGTATCTGCAAAGGCTGTTCCAACAACTGCAATCTGACGATTAACACTTTCACCGATGGCGGCCGCTTTATTTCCGGCAACCAGTGCCAAAGACCGCTGGGCATTAAAGACGAAAAGAAACTGCCTAATATCTATGAATGGAAACGCGACTATTTTAGAAAGATGAAGGGTACTCCGGGTCCGCGCGGCAAAATCGGGATCCCCATGGCCCTGATTATCTACGAGCAGGCACCACTGTGGCTGGCACTGTTTACCGAGCTTGGCTATGAAGTCGTGTTCACTGAATTATCCACCCGGGCCAGCTACGAAAAGGGACAGTTCTCCATTCCCTCTGACACTATTTGTTATCCGGCAAAAATGATGCACGGCCATATCGAGGAACTGATTGAACAAGGAATTGATCTGATTTTCTATCCCAGCCTGACCTATAACATAGACGAAAAAGCGTCGGATAATCATTATAACTGCCCTATCGTTGCCTATTACGGTGAAACCATTCAGGGGAATATGGATTCTCTGGCAGGAAAAAACTTTTTCCATCCCTATCTTAATATTAACAGCGAGCGTGCTTTGACCCGAACCTTGCATCGCAATCTGCAGAATATCGATCCCGGCATTAGTAAGTTTCAGGTGCGGAAAGCTGTCAGAGCCGGTTTTCAAGCTTTTAAGCGATATAAAGACCAGCTGCGTCAGGCCGGAAAAGACGCCCTCGCTTATGCCGAAGAACACGACCTGCGCGTTCTGGTTCTGGCCGGTCGCCCCTACCACGTAGATCCTGAAATCAGTCACGGTATCGACCGTCTCGCCAGCCCGCTGGGTTTTGTTGTCGTAAGCGAAGATTCCATCTGCGATCTGGCTCCTAAGATAAAAACACGGGTGCTGAATCAGTGGACTTATCACGCGCGCCTGTATCGGGCAGCCCTCTTTGCGGCAGAGCACGAAAACGTGGAACTGGTACAGCTGTTTTCTTTCGGCTGTGGCGTAGATGCCATCACCAGCGACGAGGTTCGCTCGATTTTAGAAAATCGCGGAAAACTGTACACCCAGATTAAGATTGACGACATCAGCAATCTGGGTGCAGTTCGTATCCGCCTGCGCAGTTTAATCGGCGCACTGGAGGCTAAAAATGGCAGCAGCGACTAATGAATACTATGTTCAGTTTACTGAAGAAATGAAGAAAGATTACACTATTCTGGCACCGAATATGCTACCTGCTCACTTCAAGCTGATCTGTAATTTCATGAGCACCTACGGTTATCACATGGAACTTTTGGAAAATGACGGCCCCGAAATCACTGAGCTGGGACTGCGCTATGTCCATAACGATGCCTGTTACCCGGCCATTCTGATTATCGGTCAATTCCTTGATGCCCTGCTGTCCGGAAAATATGATCCGGACAAAACTGCTCTGATTTATTTCCAGACCGGGGGCGGCTGCCGCGCTTCCAACTATATTTCCCTGCTGCGTAAAGCTTTGGCTAAAGCCGGCTTCGCCCATGTGCCTGTCATCTCCTTCAGTTTCTCGAATTTGGAAAAGCATCCCGGTTTCAAGCTGAATGTCAAGCAGCTGCTGGGACTGCTCGATGCCGTCCTGTACGGCGATTTACTGTGGCTGCTGGTTAATCAGACCAAACCCTACGAAATCAATGCCGGTGATGCCGATGCTCTGGAAGCCGAATGGATTCAACGTCTGGGCAAGAGTATTGGTGCAGACAGCAATCTGATCATGCGGCACAGTAAAAACATTTACCGCCAGATGATCAGCGACTTTGCAGCTATACCCAAAGAGGAGCGCGATACGGTCAAGGTCGGAGTTGTCGGGGAAATCTATGTCAAGTACTCTCCCTTAGGCAACAACAAACTGCTTGATTTCCTAAACAAAGAGGGAGCCGAGGTTACTACCCCGGGTTTGCTTGATTTCTTAACATATTGCTCCTATAACGGCATTGTCGACAAGAAATTTTACGGCCGCGGCGGTCTGACTTATTGGGGCAGTAAGATCGCCTATCATTATCTGTGTAAGAAAAAACGGGATCTGATCGCACTGCTGGAAGAGGAAGGCAGCTTTGATCCTCCCTGTCCTTTCGAACATGTCGTAAAGTTAAACGATGGCTATATCAGCAATGGCGTCAAAATGGGAGAGGGCTGGCTGCTTACTTCGGAGATGCTGGAACTGGCGGACAGCGGCATCAAGAACATCGTCTGCGTGCAGCCCTTCGGCTGTCTGCCCAATCATGTCTGCGGCAAAGGTATGATGCGGCCCATCAAAGAAAGAAATCCCGACATAAATATCGTAGCTGTAGACTATGATCCCGGTGCCAGCAGAGTCAACCAGGAGAACCGTCTCAAGCTGATGCTCTCCACGGCGCGGGAAAGACTGTCTTGACCCGCTGATCTGAAAAGAATATGATTGCTTCAACTTGTGCCGGTGTTTTAAACTGCGGAGGTGACAATAAATGCAAGTGCTGATTCTGGGTGCAGGCAAACTAGGCCGGGAACTTGCAGCATCACTATTGAAAAGAGAAGATCAGGTAATTCTGCTGGAAAAAAATAAGGAATTATTACAACTGGCAGCACACATAGACTGTACAAAAATAAGCGGCGACATGACGGACAAGGAAGTCCTCCGCAGCGCTCAGATAGAGACTGCTGATGTGGTCTGTGCAGTAGCAGACTCGGATAACATAAACATCATGGCTACCTGGGTTGCGACAAAAATTTTCAATGTCCCGCGTGTCCTGACCCGGCTCTATAATCCACAGAAGAAAAGCGTCTTTAAGGCTCTGGGTATGGAGACCATCTCCTCAACTGATTTCACTGTAGAAGCTTTCCTGCATGCCCTCGATGACGAGGAGACTATTCTGGAACACAGGTTTTTCGATGGTACACTCAGCTACAGCCTTCTGGAAGTTCCTCCAGAACTGCTCGACAGCAAGCTGGCCGATCTTCAGGCCAGCAGCGGCCAGATTCTCATCGGCCTTCGCCGCGGCAATACTACTCACTTGATTTCGGAAAACCTCCGGCTGGAAGCAGGCGACCGCATTATTCTGGCGGACTTGAAGTAGGTGGCGGACATGAAAATTATTATTGTCGGCGCCGGCAAACTGGCGCGCTATCTGATTGAAACCCTGATCAGCTTTAACAAAGACTACCACATCACTCTGATTGAAACGATTGAAGAGGTCGGTGCGGAAATCGCCAACCTCTTTGAATCCGTCAGGGTCCTGCAGGGTGATGGTACCGATATCAAAGTGCTGACAGATGCAGATGCTGAAAATGCCGATTATTACATTGCAGTAACCGGCAAAGATGAGGACAATCTGGTCGGCTGTCATATTGCGAAAACTGTCTTTCACGTCCGCAATACAGTTGCTCATGTCAACAATCCCGCTAACATCGAACTCTTCGAGCTGCTCAACGTAGACCGTGTCTACAGCCGGGCTGTGATACTTGCGGATATTATTGAGCAGGACATTGCCCATGAAGGCATGCGAGTCGTTTATAATATACCCAAGCAAAAAATGAACATTCTGGAAGTGGAGCTTTCACCGGCTTCCGCAGCTGTCGGCAAAACTCTGGCTGAGTATACTTTCCCCGAGAAGACAGGTGTTGCACTACTGATTCATAGTGACGGCAGTACAGAAGTGCCACGCGGCAGCAGCATCATGCGTGAAGGTGACCTGCTCCTGCTCGTCTCGGCCAGTGAGGATTACGATCAAATTTTCCACCAGCTGGTCAAACACTGAGCAACTGCAGCAGACAGTTATTTTGAGAGTGTAAAAAATGCCACTTTTGCGTGTCAAATCAAAGAGCCGCTTCAACTGGGAACGATTACTCAAAAACCCCATCCGCCTGATCGTGCTTTCTTTCCTAACCGTCATTTTCACCGGCAGCATACTGCTTACTTTCCCCTTCGCCTCTGCCGGCGGTCAGTGGACGAGTCCGGAAATCACCCTCTTCACGGCGACCTCAGCCACTTGTGTAACGGGGCTGGTTGTAGTTGATACCGGCTCTTATTGGTCAGCAGCTGGTCAAGTCATAATTTTGCTGATGATTCAAGTCGGCGGTCTGGGTCTGGCAACAATTGTCGGCGCCTTTTATACCTTCTTTAACAGAATGCATTCCTGGCAGCAGATTGAGCTGGCCCAGGAGAGTACCTCCAGTCGCGGTATCGTCGAGCTGACTCGCCTCTTGCGCTGGACTATCGGTTTTACCCTGCTTGCGGAGAGTCTCGGAGCTGCCATACTTATCTGGCGCTTCTGGCCTCTGTACGGCAAGAGCGCCATCTGGAAGGGTATTTTCCAGTCAGTTTCAGCTTTCTGCAATGCCGGCTTTGACCTGCACGGCACGACAGCCAACGGCGGCTACGTCAGTCTGGTGCACTTCCATAATGATCCGATCGTGTTGCTGATGACAGGAGCCTTAATTGTCGCCGGCGGTCTTGGCTTCATGGTCTGGCTCAACATTTTTACCCGCAAGAAGACTAAATTATCTTTTCACAGCAGTCTGGTTCTGAAATTGACGGTTTTTTTGCTGCTGGCCGGCAGCATCGGTTTTTTGCTGCTGGAGTTTAATAATACGAGCAGCAACAATGCGATGGGCATGCTGAGCTGGCCGGAGCGTCCGCTCGCAGCTTTATTTCAAAGTATCACCAGCCGCACAGCAGGCTTCAACAGTATCGACCAGTTCAGTTTATCTGACAGCTCGAAATTTCTGACTGTGGTCCTGATGTTTATCGGCGCTGCACCTGCCAGCACAGGCGGCGGTATAAAAGTTACAACCATGGCCGCGGTGGCATCAGGCATCATTGCTGATATAAAGCGCAAGCCTTCGCTCATCCTGTCAGGGCATTACGTCAGGAAATCCACCAGCAGACGGGCATACACAATTTTTACGCTATCCATGCTGATCGTACTGGCAGCGACGATTGCCATATCTATTATTGAAAATAATATTCTGCTGACGCTGCCTATTTCCTTTCTGGACATCCTGCTGGAAGTCGGCTCGGCTTTCGCCACAGTAGGTCTGACCGCAATTGGCACAGCCAATCTCCACCTCAGTTCGCAGCTAATCCTCATCATCTGCATGTTCCTCGGCCGCGTCAGCCCGATCGCCTTCGCTCTCAGCCTGACCAGGCCTCATGAAGAAACCAGGGTAGTCTATCCCGAGGCCAACATACTGCTCGGCTAAAGCTGATCTTCCCCACTGCAGCTAGCAGACTCCGCTATCCACCCTTTAAGCTGCTGCTATAAGTACTGATCTTTGCCAAAATACGAACTAATGCTACAAATCTTGGCAATATTTCGTTACAGCTTTTTAAGGCTGTTATACTTACATTTGAAACAAATAACTGAGGTGCGAAGCTGCATATGTTAAATGAAATAAAGAAGCCTAAAAAACCGGTATTGTACTACTATGTAATCGTTATTCTTATTTTAATTCTGGTTAA
>DIRJ01000037.1:105042-123532 GCA_002427505.1 Mageeibacillus sp. UBA5439 | reverse complement strand
AGAAAAATATGAAGCAGACATGCTTTCTCTGATTGGCTTGACAGACCTCAATATCTTACTTATAATTCTGTTTGTTGCCGTCAAAAATGATTGCGCGGGCCATTAGCTCAGTCGGTCAGAGCAGCCGGCTCATAACCGGTCGGTCCGGGGTTCAAGTCCCTGATGGCCCACCACAATATCATTTTTTTACATGGGGGAGTTCCCGAGCGGCCAAAGGGGGCAGACTGTAAATCTGTTGTCGACGACTTCGATGGTTCGAATCCATCTTCCCCCACCATAAAGAAATCGTCTCCCCTGGGAGACGATTTCTTTTAAATGATATGCCGGTGTGATGGAATAGGCAGACGTGTCGCACTCAAAATGCGATGGGGGAACCCCCGTGCCGGTTCGAGTCCGGCCACCGGCACCATCTTTACTTTTCTTATATCATTTAAATATTAGCAAGGCATTCAGATTGATCATAAGGAGTCATATTTATGGACAATTACCCAATACGTCAAATCGCCGGCAATCCTTCTCAGGATGGCTTTGCCCGCATGCTGCCCAATATTTGTTTTACCGACCGGGCTAATGATCCGCTGTACATGCAAATCTTGCAGCCCTGGAGTCTCAGCGATTCTGATGGAAGGGAGCGACTCTACCCCACTCTTGTTTTTGTTCAGGGCAGCGCCTGGACCTTTCCGGACGTCTACTTCGAACTGCCTCAACTCTCACAACTGGCAAGACAAGGCTATGTAGTAGCTACTATCACTCATCGAAATTCAGAAGATGGCCACCGGGCTCCCGCCTATCTGGAAGACGTCAAAACCGCCATTCGTTTTCTGCGCGCTCATGCTAAATCTCTTCATATTGATCCGGAACGGCTCGGTATCTGGGGCACTTCATCCGGGGCTAACGCTGCCTTGCTCGTCGGGCTTACCGGCGATGATCCCAAATATAAAACAAAGGAATGGGCTGAGGAATCTGACTCCGTTAATTACGTTATTGATTGTTTCGGACCTGCTGATACCGTCCATTTGTTGGAGTCTCTGGAAAAGACTCTGCAGGAAATCAAGGTCAGTCTCAGCTGTCTCTCAGCAGAAAACCAGCAAATTCAAAAGCAGATTCTGGCAGCTTTGCAGACCGATATGCAGAACTTTGTCGGCCTGCCCGACGGCAGCATGGATCTGGAACTGGTGCGCGAAATGAGTCCCATGCATCGTATAGAGCCTGGAAAAACTTATCCGCCAGTTCTGATTTTGCACGGCGATCAGGATGAAGAGGTCGCTTTTGACCAGTCTCTAAATCTGTACAAAGCCTTTGTTGATCACGGTACCAAGGCTGAAATGATTGCTGTAACCGGCGGAAATCATGAAGCCGGCTTCTGGAGTCAGGAAGTTCTCACGGCCATTGGGGATTTTATTGCCCGCTATAGCTGATCTGACACATCAGCAGCGCCAGGTTTTAATGATCTGAGTATAGCTGCTTTCTTCGCCAGGAAGCAGGCCATTTTTGCGGGCAGCAATTAAAACTTCTTGCATGATCTCCCCTGAAACTGATGAAAATGAATCATTATATAAGGGAGAGGAAAAAAAATATATTTTCTCTTTCTTCGTCGGGTGGTCCAGGCCCAAACCTGCTGCATGCAGGGCCGGAGAGGCCAGTTCCTGATCAGCAGCTGTCATGGCGCTATAACGATAGTCTCCGAGGATGGGCAAGTCTCTGAGAGCCAGCTGAGCTCGAATCTGATGACGTCTTCCCGTATCAAGGCGGATATAAAGCAGGCTTCGATCCTGCTCCGCATCTCTCCAAAGCAGCTTATAGGACAACTCTGCCCTGACACCATCATCCGCGCCAGTGGCACGAACTTTACCCTCTTGTGGCTTTTTTGTTAAGTAATCGATAAAAACTCCGTTTTCAGAGTCAGGCTTACCATGGCAGAGTGCAATGTAATCACGCCTCAAGTAACGGCGGCGGATTTGATCCGACAGTCTGGAAGCCGCTTTGGATGTCTTGGCAAAGACCATCAGGCCACTCACCGGCCGATCCAGTCTGTGAACCAGACCAAGAAAGGCCTGACCTTTTTTTCCCTCATTAATCCGAACATATTCTTTTAAAAGTGACAACATATCCGGATCCCCGCTATCATCAGCCTGAGCCGGAATCCCGGCAGCTTTTATCACAACTAATAGGTGGTTGTCTTCGTATAAGATAGGTATGTTAGGCATGCCACAAGTCCTCTTTTAACTATCTGCTTAAATTGCAGCTTATTATATCTAAGTCACAGGTATAATAAAGTATAGCTGATAAAAAATACCGTAAACAAAAAGGAGGCAGATTTGACTAAGTATATTTTGGCACTGGATCAGGGAACTACGAGCTCCAGAGCCTTGTTGATTGACCGGAAACAACAAATAACAGCCAGCGCGCAGAAAGAGTTTCCGCAGTATTATCCGCAGGCTGCCTGGGTTGAACAGGACCCTATGGAAATATTTTCTTCGCAGTTTGCAGTTATGAATGAGGTAATTGCTCAATCTGATATCGCAGCAGAGGAAATCGCAGCTATCGGCATCGCCAATCAGCGTGAAACGACGATTATGTGGAACAGGAAGAGCGGTCGGCCTGTCTACAATGCCATCGTCTGGCAGTGCCGCCGTACTGCTGAGATTATTGAAGAGATAAAAAAGGCTGGTTACTCCGACTACATACGTGAAACAACCGGACTTATCCCTGATGCTTATTTTTCTGCCAGTAAAATTAAATGGATTCTGGATAACATTCCCGAAGCTCGTGCGGCTGCCTCTGCGGGAGATCTTCTCTTCGGCACCGTAGACAGCTGGCTGGTCTGGCAGCTTACAGATGGAGCAGCCCATGTCACTGATTACACTAATGCCTCACGCACCATGCTTTACAACATCAGGGACTTGTGCTGGGACGAAAAGCTGCTGGAAATCTTTGACATCCCGCCCTCCTGCCTGCCTGACGTGCGCAACAGCAGCGAAATCTACGGGTATTGCAACATTCAGGGCCACAGGGTACCTATTGCCGCTATCGCCGGCGATCAGCAGGCCGCCCTCTTCGGGCAGCGCTGCTTCCGGCCGGGTCAGATTAAAAACACATATGGCACCGGCTGTTTTCTCCTGATGAACAGCGGGCACGAGCTGATCAGCAGTGAAAACGGCCTGGTCACTACTATCGCTTCCGGCATTAAAGGCGAGGTCAATTATGCATTGGAAGGCAGTATTTTTGTTGCCGGTGCTGTAATTCAGTGGCTTCGTGATGAAATGAATTTTTTCAAAAACAGTTCTGAGTCCGAGCTTCTGGCTATGAAGGCAGAAGATAATGGAGGTGTCTATTTTGTGCCGGCTTTTACCGGTCTGGGTGCCCCCCACTGGGATCAATTTGCCCGTGGTCTGATTATCGGACTGACGCGCGGCAGCCAAAAAGAACACATCAGCCGGGCTGCTTTGGAATCTATTGCCTATCAGACCTATGATTTAGTATCTGCCATGGAAAAGGACAGCGGTATTAAGCTGAAGGAACTCTACGTAGACGGAGGCGCTGCAGCTAACAATTTTCTGATGCAGTTTCAGGCAGATATCCTTGGTCTCACAGTGCACCGGCCATTAATTCACGAATCCACTGCTCTGGGAGCCTATTATCTGGCAGGACTGGCAGTTGGCTGGTTCAGTGACACCGATCAAATTTCAGAATTAGCCGGCGAAACAGAGAGTTTTTTTGTGCAGATGCCACGAGCAGAAGCTGATGATTTATTAAAAAGCTGGCATGAGGCCGTTAAGAGATCTCTGGGTTGGGCGGAAGCGGTCTGAGCGTGATATAATTTAATAAAATACAGAGGAGGCCTTATGTCAATAACACCACATATACTAATAGCTGACGATGATCCCGTTGTTCACGAATCTCTTGGTTTATATCTGGATGCTGAAAATTTCACTCATGTTTCCGCTTATGACGGCGAAGAAGCTTTGAACATGGTTCAGACAGAAAAGCCTGATTTGATCATATTGGATTTGATGATGCCGAAAATGTCCGGCATTGATGTCTGCCGCAGTATTCGTAAAAGCAGTAATGTGCCGATTATCATGTTGACTGCCAAAGGCGAAGAGATAGACCGTGTGCTGGGCCTGGAACTGGGAGCTGATGACTACATTGTTAAACCTTTTAGCCCGCGCGAAGTCATCGCCCGGATAAAAGTGGTTTTCCGACGGATTCACGATGCAGAGCAGGGTAATCAAAATCAATCTATTTTGCGTTTCGACGGTTTGGAAATTAATCTGGATAATTACCAGGTCAAGGTCGATGATGAGATTGTTGCCTTTACACCCAAAGAAGTCGAAATCCTCTATCTGCTGGCTTCTCATCAGGGGCAGGTTATGAGCCGCGAACAAATCCTTTCGCAGGTCTGGGGCTATGATTATTTTGGTGATACCCGTACAGTTGACACACATATTAAGCGGATTCGTCAGAAGATCGATACAGACAATCCCAAGTATGCCTTAATTACAGTGTACGGAGTAGGCTATAAGTTCGAAGCAACAACATGAAAAACAGCTATCTGGTGCGTCGTTTTTTCACGCTGCTTATTGCAGCTGTGATACTGTGGACTGTGCTGACTATTATCTTTTATACTTTTGTCGCACAGCCTGTTTTCACCCGCATAAAAGTCGCTGAAATCCTGCCACGGGCCGAACGCCTGCTTTACGAACACTCCCCTTCTGCTGCCGGAGGTGTCGTAACTCCATTCTTCGCTCAATCCGTATTACAGGCTTATGAGCTGTTCGGTAACTGGCTTTTCGTTCTCAATGAGGAAGGAGAACTGATCATAAGTTCTCCCCTGCCGGAAAATCTGGAAGCGGTAAATCAGGAAATTATGGACATAGTAATCCGTGAGCATAACGGACTGATGTCCGGTAAAGGTGACCTGCATCAGACGGAAGAGAATCTGACGTCCAATGCAGGCCGTTTTATTGTTCTTTCCCTGGCTATGAAAGATAAAAACGACCCTTCCAGAAAAGTCGGCAGTTTAATTGTTTTGCAGCCCATGGAAGAGATGAATGCAGGTATTCAAAGTCTCAATTTCGCTCTCATAACTTCATCTGTAATTGTTCTGGTAATTATGATAATTCCGGTGGTTTTTGCCGTGTGGCATTCATTCAGACCTCTGGATGAGATTCGGCAGATTGCCTTAAACATGAGCAAAGGAGATTTCAGCCAGCGTGCTGATGAGGATCTTGAAGGAGAAATGGGTGATCTGGCACGTTCCATTAACTATCTATCCGAGAATCTATCAATTCTCTTTCAGGAATTGCGGGATCAAAGCAGCAATCTGCAGCAAATAATTGACGGTATCGCAGAGGGAATTATTGCTCTTGACCGGGAAGGGAACATTATCACATATAATAACCGGCTGTGGGAGGTCTTCGGTCTGGATACCGCTAATAAAGAGTACGGAACGCCGCAGCGCTTTGTTGAGATGCTCAGGCTGGACACGCAGTTCACCAAGGCGATTGAAAGCCGGTCCACCATTTCCTATGTCATATCTAAGGATCACCGCCAGATATCAAGCACCATTACACCTCTTTTTTCAGAACAGGACGTGGTCACAAGTGCTGTAGGTCTTTTCCGGGACATTACCGAGTCAGAGCGTCTGGAGCAAACCAGACGGGATTATGTGGCTAACGTTTCACACGAGTTGCGTACTCCCCTCACCTCTATGAGAGCTTTGCTGGAGCCTCTGGCTGAAGGCATGGTGAAATCTGAAGATGTAAAACAACGTTATTATGAAATTCTGCTGCGCGAAACTATGCGTCTGTCCCGCCTGATTAATGACATGCTTGAGTTATCACGCATACAGGCGGGCACAGTCGGGATCGAAATGGAAGCGGTAAATCTCTATTCTCTGATTACCCGTCTCAGCCTGCGTTATATTCCAATTGCCTCTGACCACGACATAGATCTATCGGTGGAAGGTTTAAGTGTCGACCTGCCTCTGGTCTGGACCAACGAAGACCGCAGCGAGCAGATTTTCATCATTCTTTTAGATAATGCGATAAAATTTACGCCGGAGGGCGGTTCAGTAAAAATCGAAATCACAGACCACGAATATTTTGTCACTATTTCCGTTATTGATAACGGAGTAGGTATAGCTCCGGAAGATATTGATCGCGTCTTTGACCGTTTCTACAAGGTCGACAAAGCTCACAACCAACCAGGAACGGGACTCGGCCTTTCTATCGCTAATGAAATTGCAACACAGATGGGCCAGAAAATCACCGTACAAAGTGAAGAAGGTGCCGGAACAGTTTTCACTGTTACCCTGCCCTATGCCGATGAGATACTGCAATCAATGGATAAGCTGAAGGATGTCTATGACAGCGATGCGCATTAACCGTTACATTTCCGCAAGTGGTTACAGCAGCAGGCGCCAGGCCGACAAATTGATCGAAGCCGGGAAAGTAACTATTAACGGGAAAACTGCGGAACTGGGAGCAACAGTGGAAGCCGGTGATCTGGTTCAGATTGCAGGCCGGACTTTACAGCTTCCTGCTACAGAAGATCTTGTCTATATCGCTTTTAATAAACCAGCCGGCATTGTCTGTACTGCCAATCCGAAAGTGCCTGCTAACATTATTGATTTCATAAATTTTCCACAGAGAATTTTCACCATAGGACGACTTGACCGTGACTCCCGCGGTCTGATTTTGCTTACTAATGACGGTGAGATCGTTAACCCGCTGATACATGCCCGCAATCAGCAGCCCAAGGAGTATCGGGTTAGAGTCGATAAAGTAATCACTGGCGAATTTTTAGAAAAGATGAGCACCGGTGTCGCCATTCTGGATACTGTAACTCTGCCTGCCGAAATAAAGCGCATTAATCAACATGAGTTTTTTATTGAAATTAAACAGGGCCTCAACCGTCAAATCAGACGTATGTGTGAGGCCCTGGGTTATACAGTTACAGACCTGCAGCGCATCCGCATTATGGATATTACATTAGCCGGGCTGGAGGAGGGCTCCTGGCGTCAACTTAGTCACAATGAAGTCGCCGCCATAAAAGCTCTCGAAGACGGAGCCTAGACTTTTTCCGGATCAAAAGAAAGGCAGACTTCAAATCCATCCTGACTTAGAGCCCGATAGCTCACGCCCGCCGCATCAAGCATTCTCTTAGAGGCTTTTACTGTATCAGTTTCCGCATATTTATCTGACAAATAAATAATTTCCTTAATACCGACCTGAATAATCGCCTTGCTGCATTCGTTGCAGGGAAACAAAGGTACGTAGATATGGCATCCCTGCATCGATTGGCCGGCGCTGTTCAAGATGGCATTTAATTCCGCATGACAGACGTAAGGATATTTGGTGTCAAGAAATTCTCCTTCGCGCGCCCAGGGAAAGACATCATCACTGCAGCCGAAAGGCAAGCCATTATAGCCGACACTGACTATCCTGTTTTGCTGCGACACAATACAGGCTCCCACTTGGGTGCTGGGATCCTTGCTGCGCTTGGCTGACAACAAAGCAATACCCATAAAATATTCATCCCAGGATAAGTAATCTTGTCTTTTCATAAGCCTCCTCAATTATCCTTTGTCTGTTCAGAACCATCAGTCACATCGCTTTCAGCAGCAGCGGAAACACTGTCCCCGTCAGATGCGTCCGTAGTATCCGGATAAAGATAACTCCGTTTAGAATATTGTTCCATTTTATCAAAAGTTATATCTTTTTTTCTGTTCCAGCCTTGCTCTGCATTCTCTGACAATATTTCATCAAACAGCTGGTCCCGCTCCTCAGGTGAATTCGCTGCTGCATCACTTGCAGCTAAGTCAGCCTCACTCTTTTGAGCAAAGTTCTGCTTATCTTCTTCATCAGGCCCGGCCAGGAATCTATCAGAGGCGATAATTTCACCTGGAGCAGTCTGTTCCCGCCTTTTTCTCCCCAGCACGGATCCTATAATAGCAAGAATAAATGCTGCTAAGGCAATAGCCGATATCAGTATGCCTTCGCTCAGCCCTTCAGGCCGGAACAGCATGGTGAGACTATGTTCGCCGGCGCTGACAGGAACTGCCATCAGTGCCTGGTCCAGCTTACGGACATCTTGAATCTCGCCGTCAACCCGGATTGTCCAGCCCGGATCATAGGGTATGGATAAAAGGAGAACGCCATTCTCGGGACTAGTAAAGTTACCCTTAATATAATCATTTCTGAAACTGCTTAACTTCAAACCGCTGCTATTACCCGCCAGACAGAATTTTTTCAGTTCTGCTTCGTTTAAGCGCGCCAAGCGCAGTTCGATACTACCACTGTCTGCGGCAGAGGCACTGAAAGTCAGTTCCAGATTTACTTCACCCATGCCCAGAAAACCTAGCTCAGTCAGCCCGCTGCGGTTTAAACTGATCACCTGTCCCGACTGATCTGTGAGATTAGCATCGTCCATATCATTCTTTTTACTGTCCACGTAAAGATAATATGTCGCAGCTTCATCGATTTGGGCATGCAGGTGCAGGGTATAACTATCTTCAGGGTAAGTTTTGTAGAAGTTAAAACGCGAATCTCCACTCGTGGATGCAGTCCCCTGGGGTGCATCCAGATTTGTTACTTTCAACTCCGTAAAGATATTTTCAAGATCAGGATTGATGTGCTGCGCCAGACGATTTTGATTCCGGAACACTTGAGCGTCTGTGGAGCTATAGGTCAAAACGCTGCTGTTGGCCACAAAGGCCAGGGGCAAAACATAAGGATTCTGATAGACCTGAACCTCACCGTTGTCCAGAATTTTTTCACGGAGCGCGTCTTCATAACTGATCGGGTCTCTGGCCAGCAAAAACTCGATGCCGAAGAGAGAGTCCAGAAATAAAGTCGAACCGGTATATTTATAACTATTAATACCATTACTGTAGTAACCCATATTTTCAAAAAATCTCACCGGTGCTTTTGCAGAAGTAGAAGCAAACATGCTCAGTCCATTGTAGCCATAGAGAGCAGGATCATTTGAGCTTTTTTGTTTATTAATCTCCAGACGATAAAATGGGCCATCCTGATAATTATTTTCAATATCTGCCAGAGCTGCCCTGATCGCTGCCGGCTTGTTACCGGCCGCGTAACCATCCCGCAAACCATAGTATTCATTTGTATCGACAAAATGCACACTGACTATTGAGTGTGCCAGAAGTTCAGCTATCATGAGCAGAATTAAGTAAATCGAAAGTATGGAACGCCTCGAACTGCTCCTGTTAGATTGTTTTTTCTCACGAAGGCCTGAATGGCCGAAAGCCGCAAATAACAGAGCGTAAAGCAAGAGCAAGGCAATGGTCGCCCATTGCGTCGCAGGGCTGTCTGCCAGGTCGTCCAGCAATAAGACACTTATTGGTACTGCAAGCATAAGAGGCACTGCCAACAGCACCACATCTTTTGATTTTAAGTCACGCAGAGACCTGAGAGCTGCATAGGCCATGGTTAAGACAAGAAATATATATACGAAAGAATTTCTATAGGGTAACTGGTTGGGAAAGTGCATTCCATGCCAGAGAAAATTTAAAATATTCAAGTCAAATGAAAGCAGGAGGAACAGCAAGAGCAAGGCATGCATAATTTTTTCGCGTAGTCGGATCCGGCCCGACATGAAAAAGACCGGTATTAATAAAATCGTGCTTACTCCTGCATAAAGATTAGGGTAGCCGCTGCGAATGGTCGGTTGTAAGAATATAAAGTGCTGAGCCAGATAGGCCAGAGGATTGGCAGTAAACTCAATCTTCTGGGGGAACTTGTCGCCGCTGGCACTGGTATACTGCAGCGACTTGAGGACAGGGAGTAAAAGTGCCGCACTGAGCGCAACTGCGATAGCAGTCACAGCAACAAGCTTAAAAATTATTTTCGCCCGCCTGCTGCCCTTCCAGCCCTCAGTATGCTGCAGCATCAGTATAGGAAAATACAATGCTATGAAAATGCAGGCAAAGAAGGCAACGTAATAATTGCTGACTAAAAGCAGAAAAAGGAAAATAACATAGAGAACAAATTTTCCCTGTTTGAAAAAGCGGATTAAGGCCCAAAGAACCAGTGGCAATAAAATCAGGGCATCCAGCCACATGATATTCCAGGAGTAAGCCATCACATAGGCAGATAAGGCATACATACTGCCAAAGATAACGCTGAAAACGCCCTGACGCTGGAAGTTTTCTTTCAAAAAGAGATGAAAGGCCATGCCGGCGAGTCCGACTTTAACTAAGGTCAGTACAAAAACTGCTTCAGACAAAAATGACTCCGGGAAGATTAAGAGCAAGATATTTAGAGGACTGGCCAGATAGTACGCTATCAGCGAATAGAAGTTCATTCCCAGTCCACCGGAAAAAGTATAAAATATCGATTCACCTGAGAGTAAAGTACGGCGTAAAGCAGCCATGAAAGGTGCATACTGATGAAATAAATCAACAGTCAGTATTTGTCTGTCGCCAAAAGGAAATATCGTGCGGGTGGCATAAGCCAAAGCCAGAATCAATAGTGGAATCAGAAAAGCCAGAAAATTGTAATGGCTGTGTGAAGCTTTTTGCTTTGTCAAAGATGCATTTACCTCATCATTGTCTGCAGCGTATCGCGCCATTCCTTCTTCAAGGCTGCTGGCATCCGGATTTGCGCTCATCACATCTCCTCCCGACGATTGATATTCTAAAAACTTAGCTAATATACAGTATAAACATAAAGCAGGCGGACTTTTCTGATAAAAGTACCGCCTGCCCCTAAATTAGATTAAATCTATATTACTTTTTCTTCTTCTTTTTAGATTTGCTTTGTCTCAGGGCAGCCATTATTCCTGCCAGAAAACCGGCAATTCGTGCTGCTTGTGTTCCCAGATTGTCAGACTGACGCACTGACTGCCGGCGGCTGCGTGTCTCAAAATAGCTTTTAGCTGAATCAATAGCCCCTGAAATCTCGCCGGTCACAGTAGTGACATCGTCCAGTATCACCGGCACAGTATCAGCCAGACCATCTACCAGAATCTGGGTCGGCTCGATGAGTCCGGGCAAAGCATCGGCAAGTTCTGAAACAGGTCCGCTTACATCGTCAACCATTTTGCTGACACTTTTCATCGTTTTAATCAAATGAATCAGAAAAATTATCAGCAGAATTATAGCGACAGCACCAAGGGCGCCTAAAACAATGCCCATGATTTCGTTCGGTGTCATTACGTATTCAACAAGTAGAAATTGCATTAACCAATTCCTTTCTACCATTTAAGGGTCATTAGAATTGCTCCGGATCAGAACTACTCGGCTTCTTCTAATTCCTCAACGACGTCATCAGCGGCATCCTCAACAATTTCTTCGACGTTCTTAACCTTCTGCTTGACTTCTTCGTACTTGTCTTTGACTTCCTTAGCAGTTTTCTCGTAAAACTCCTTAGTTTTTTCAGCGCCCGCTATAGCAGTATCTTTAATCACTTCGCGGGTTTCTTCCCCGGATTGCGGAGCTAATAATAATCCTGCTGAAGCTCCCAGAGCAATGCCACCTAAGAAAAACAAAAATGATCTGTTACGGGCCTTTGCTTTACTTTCGACTCCTAAAAAGTCCATGATGCTATCAAACATTGTAATTCTCCTTTCAAACGAATCTATAGTGGTATCGTTTTTTTTCTGAATTTCATTATACAGCATTAAAGCTAATTGTCAGCAAACTAATAGTATTCAGCTATATCGGTAACAAAAGAGAACAAAAGTTATGGAGCAGATATAAAATAAGATGAGTAAGTCTGTAAGCCGGATTCTGTCGTGAGCGACCATCTATCTAGATCAACCGTTGCCGGTTAATTCAAGCCACCTCCTCGGAACCTGCGGGTCACAGTTATTCCTCCACGGTGTTGCTCCGGATGGGGTTTGCAGGGCCAGGCTGTCTCCAGCCTGCCGGTAAGCTCTTACCTCACCATTCCACCCTTACCGATAAATTCGGCGGTATTTTTCTGTTGCACTTTCCTTAAAGTCACCTTCACCGGGCGTTACCCGGCATCCTTGCCCTATGGAGCCCGGACTTTCCTCACCGACTGCCTTTCAGCCTGTCGCTGCGGCCGCACAACTTACTCATCTTAATGGTCAATTATAGTCTATTCCACTGTTCACTTCAATCGTAAGCTCCGGAAACTTACCGGCCAGGTAGGAGGCCAGCACATGCATGCCATCCCGCTCTGAAACATCGTGTCCGACAGCCAGTACATGAATGTTTCTGGCCTCCAGCATTAAGGCTAGATGATGTTTGATTTCACCACATATAAGTACGTCGGCAGCGATCTCTTCTAAGCGCGGAATGCAGCTTTCGTCAAAGCTGCCGGGAAAAAGAGCAATTCTTTTGATCCGGTTATTTGCGGAACAAAAGCGCTGGCAAGCGGGAATTTCCAGACGCTCCGCAATCAAGCTGCTAAATTCCAAAAATGACTGTTCTTGATGCAAACTTGCATACAAGCCGTAACCAAATCCCGGTCTGTCCTCTAACGGCATCAAAGTCTGATAAGACTCCGCTTCAGTATCGAGTTGTAATTTTCGGGCAAGAGCGGCTGCCGTCCCGCCGGGGCTGCGGTCCAGATTAGTATGGGCGCTGTAGCAGGAAATCCCGTTAGAAACCACGTCCAGCTGCATTTTTCCTTCAACAGTAGCATCAGTCAAACTGTGAATTGCATTAAAAAGAGGAGGATGATGTACTAGCAGAAGATCGATCTTCTTTTCTATTGCTTCCCGGACTATTGCCGGCGTCAAATCAAGGGCCAGAAGAATCCGCTTGACTTCAGCGTAAAAACTGCCGAAAGCAAGTCCGGGCTGATCCCATTCTTCAGCCAGATCAACTGGTGCATATTCCTCAACAGCCTGAAAGATTTCCCAATTCTTAGTCACCTTTCGCTCCCTTCCAACAGTTCTGCCCACTCTTCTGCCAAACGGGCCCGTCCCGCATCTCCCCGCCCCTCACGTTTCAGACGTTCTGCCTGCTGGCCGGCCCATTTGAAGAGTAGATCATCTGTCACTGAAATTTCCTTACGGCACAGACTCTTCGCCACTGCAGGAAGCAGGCCGGGACCTATATATAATTCCAGCTCACTTAACAGTGAGCTCCCGTCAGCAGCGCTAACACAGCTGATTATAGTGTAGAAATGATCAACATCCCATACCAGCCGTTCTTCGCTCAGAGAGAAGGACAGTTCCTGCAAAACAGTACGTAATTCGTACTGTTTTGTCTGTGGTTGCAAGATCAATCTTGAAGGGCGAGTGTTCTCTCTGTCATAAAAGGCATTTACTAAAATTTCTGCAATTGTTTCCCCGCCCAGTCCACTGATAAGAAGCACATCATCCGGACGGCAGTCGATGCCCTCCAGCCCATTGTTTTGCAGGTAGTGAATCCTGTCACTGTTCTGCGGAAACTTCATCTTCGCCCGCGCTTTAGCTCGGGCCAGAGGTTCTTTATTGATATCAATCAGCAAAAGCTCCTGGGCTGTTCCCTGATACAGCAGATCCAGCGGCACAGTTCCGTGGTCACAGCCGACGTCGATCAGGCGTATACAATCAGCCGGCACTAATTCAGCCAAGGCCTGGAGGCGCTGACCTCTAAAAATAGAAGCCTTAGTCGACATAATCCTTCAATCGCTTGCTGCGGGAAGGATGACGAATCTTCCGCAGAGCTTTTGCTTCAATTTGGCGGATGCGTTCGCGGGTGACATCAAATACCTTGCCGACTTCTTCCAGAGTTCTGGTACGTCCGTCCTTCAATCCGAAACGCAGCTTGAGCACCTCTTCTTCCCGTGGAGAAAGCTCAGACAGAACATTTAGCAGTTCTTCCTTAAGCAGTGTGTTAGCTGCCTGTTCGTCCGGTGAAGGTGCGTCTTCATCAGGAATGAAGTCACCTAACTGGCTGTCCTCCTCTTCGCCGATCGGTTTTTCCAGTGATACCGGTGACTGTGAAATCTTCATAATTTCACGGATCTTTTCCGGTGTCATTTCCATCTCGGCTGCCAGTTCATCAACCTCAGGTTCGCGGCCGAGTTCCTGAACCAGCTGACGCTGAATACGAACCAATTTATTAATGGTCTCAATCATGTGAACCGGAATACGTATGGTTCTGGCCTGATCCGCAATAGCGCGGGTTATAGCCTGACGAATCCACCAGGTAGCATAGGTACTGAATTTAAAGCCTTTCTTATAGTCGAATTTATCAACAGCCTTGATCAAGCCCAGATTACCTTCCTGAATCAGGTCAAGAAAATGCATGCCCCGTCCTGTGTAACGTTTGGCGATGCTGACCACCAGCCGCAGGTTGGCCTCTGTAAGGTGCTGTTTAGCCTCCCAGTCACCTGCCTCCATTCTTGCTCCCAGTTCTTTTTCTTCTTCAGCCGTAAGGAGTTCTACCTGTCCAATTTCCTTAAGATACATACGTACGGGGTCGTCAACCAGCATGGCATCGTTAAAGGCCTCTGCCATTTTGTTCTTGTCGCGCTCACGCTCATGCATCTCGCGAACCATTTCGTCCTCGTCGATAACTTCAATGCCTGCCCGGATCACAACACTGATAACGTCATCCAGCAAATCTTCATCAAACTGAATTTTCTCCAGATAATCAAGTACTTCTTCCTGTTTTAGTTCATTATCATTGTCAAAACCGCGGGAAATCAATGGTAAAAGCAGTTCAACATTGAAGTCAAAATCCTGACTGATATTTTCCAGGAATTTTTCTTCATCAACAATTTCATTGATATCTTCGTCCGTGCTTTCGTCAAAAAGGTCGGCATCTACAACTTCTTCGTCGTCGTCGCCTAAATCCATAGCAGCATCGATTTCTTCATCAGGATCATCATCCAGAATAAAGTCCTCTTTTTCCTCTTCTGCTGCTGCTTCTTCATCATCTTCTTCAACAAGAATCACGTCTTCCGTCTTGGCAGCTGATATCTTGGCCGGCCGGCTGGTGATTATACTGGGAGTCAGCAGCAAACCGCCTGTACCCAATTCATCCTCGCTTTTTTCATCTGCTGACTCAACATCCAGTGCCACAGCCTTGAGTTTTTTCCTGACTTTGATTTTTTTTGCTGAAACAGCTTTCTGGT
The DNA here is from genome assembly GCA_002427505.1 of Mageeibacillus sp. UBA5439. Classification (GTDB taxonomy): domain Bacteria; phylum Bacillota; class Clostridia; order Saccharofermentanales; family DTU023; genus DTU032. The sequence continues at coordinate 108,467 of DIRJ01000037.1, read as the reverse complement.
CGAACCCGTCCCCTTCTGTTTCAGGCAGCTCTCCCACCGCCAGAATCAATTCGGACAAATCATATAAAATATCTGCTTTTATTTCTTCCTGATCCGTTTTCTCTTTTGCCATATTAGTACTCCTGATTTATCTGCTATGTCTGACAAGGGCAGCAGCTTGAGTGTATACGCTTGCTTCCTTCTTCGCCTGCTCAGCCTGATCAGATTCATTTCTTTCGTTATAATAATTAAATAGAGCCAATTTCTGATCCCGTTCCCAGGTCAGTTGCTCACTTCGCACTGCCCGGAATAACTGATCATAACTTTTTTCGCGTAAAGCTGCTGCCACATCCTGATCAGAACTGGACATATTCTGCAACAGGCTCTCGCGTATTTGATTCAGATCGTCCTGAAACTCCTCCATTTTTTGTTTTTCACTGTCATTGCTCTTACTGAGATCCTTTTCGTCCAGCTCTGCTTCCAATTGCTGCAGTCTGGACAATAATGTCGCCACTGTAAGCGTACCGGCTTCAGCGTCAGCCAGAAGCAGGACCGCCAGTTCCCTGAAAGCTCCGGCGTGAAAATCACCGGCCCTGACCGGGGCCGCAAGATTTAGTCCGGTCAGGGCTTCCCGCCAGAAGGGATCCCGGCCTTTATCTTCATACTGTATGTCCAGTTCCCGCTTATGCAAGTCCGGGGCTTCGGCCAAAAGCCGCAGTAATCTCAAATCATTGCTACTTTCAGCCCGAAATTTCGGATGTCTCATTGCAATCATCTCTGCAGCTCTTGCTGGAGCAGCGGCTGCTCTGTGCGGCTCGCCGGTCCCGTGCTGGCGGCCCCGACGCCGGTCGATCTCCTGTATTATCCTTTCAGTGCTGCTGCCCAGTTTGCGCGCAAGCTCATCAGAATATAGTTCAGCCAGAACAACATTTTCTTCTTCTGCCAGAATATCCAATGCCAGATCCTGATATTCCAGTAAACGCAGAGAGCCGTTTCCCGGATCCCGCGCCTTTCTTTCTGCCAGGGCCAGCCGATAGCTGCTGCGGTCATATGCATTATCGATCAATGATGCCATTCGCTCGGGACCCTTGTCCCGTATGAAATCGTCAGGATCCCGGCCTTCCGGCAACAGCACGAATCCCGCTTTCATGCCGATATCTGAAAAAATCTCAAAAGTACGCATTGCCGCATTTTCCCCTGCACTGTCAGAGTCAAAAAGCAAGAGTACTTCCTTGCTGTGTCTCTGCACCAGGCGGGCCTGTTGCAAGGTGAGAGCTGTGCCCAGAGGAGCAACGACGTTTTCAAAACCGGCTTTGCTCAAAGCAATAACATCCATATAGCCTTCAACAATAATCAGCTGGTCGGATCTGGCTTTCAAAGCCTGTGGCAGACCGAAGAGATAGGAGCCCTTATGGAAGACTGCTGTCTCCATAGTATTGATATATTTAGCACCCTGATCCTGCAAAGCGCGGCCGCCAAAACCCAGCACATTTCCGCTCAGATCAATTATTGGAAAGATTACACGGTCACGAAAAAAATCGATCCAGTTGTCCCGGCTGCTGCGGGTGATCAGACCGGCCTTTGACATTGCAGCGTCAGTCACAGCTCTTGCATGCAAATGCCGGTAGAGGGCATCCCACTGATTGGGAGCATAACCAAGTCCAAACTTGCGCCAGTCATTGATGGTCGTTCCGCGCTGTGTCAGGTAGGAGCGAGCTGACTCGCCAGTATTGCCGATTAAGCTTTTATGAAAATAACCGGCTGCTGCCAGCAGAGCCTGATAAATCAGCTTTTGCTCTTCACGCCTATGCTGCCAGCGTTCGTCCTCATCCTCTTTAATTTCGATACCGGCACGTTTAGCCAGAAAATGTATTGCTTCCGGGAAATTAAGATGCTCAATTTCCTGAATAAAACTGACAACATTGCCGCCTTTATGGCAGCCAAAACAATAGTAGATCTGTTTTAAGGGTGTGACGCTGAAAGAAGGTGTTTTTTCGGTGTGAAAAGGACAGAGCCCAAAAAGATTATGGCTGGATTTCTTATCCAGATCAACATAAGAGGAAACCACATCAACGATATCGTTGGCGGCTATCACCTGATCGATTGATTCCTGGGAAATTCTGCCCATCCTGCCCTGCTCTTTCGAATCAACTGTTTATATAATATATTCAGTGCTTTCTGAAAAATACGACCTTTTGTTTATGACCCTCACTACTACTATTCGTTAAGCTCTCTGCTTTTTCCTACCCGCGCTTGTACGAAAGCCAAAGGGCACATTCCAGTCTTTTTTGGAGCATTTGACAGTAAATCGGATCAACAGTGTCAAGATTACCCATGCTATGCCAGTGATTAGCGGCACAGCCGCCCCCGCAATGATAGCGGGCCCAGCAAGAATTACAGGGTTCCCGGCTGGGCATCAGATACTCACTGAATGCGGACTGCCGTTTAGTATCAGTTTCGTAGCCTGTCTCGGTCAGGTGTCCGATGCGATGTACAGTTTCTCCTACCAGTTGGTGACAGGGATAAATATCGCCTTCAGGCGTAACTGCGCAGTATTCGGAACCGGCACCGCAGCCTTTAAGTCTTTTATAGAGGCAGGGGCTATGATCAGCCTGCAGATTGAAATGGAAAAAATTGATATCTGAGCCAACTGCACCCGGCTGAAAGGCCCAAGCCAGTTTTTCATAAGCAGCCAGTACCTGCGGCAGATCCTCTTCCCGGATTGCATAATCGTACTCAGGTGCAGCTACGACCGGTTCGATGGAAACATTCCTGCCTAAGGCAGCCAAAGCCAGAACATCTTCAACAAAATCCAGGTTGTGGCGGGTAAAGGTGCCGCGAATATAGTATTCGCGGTCTCCGCGCACCGCAACAAATTTGCGGATGTTGGCTGCTATGCGCTCATAAGTCGGGTTACCTCCTGCATCAGGGCGCATGTGATTATGTATTTCCGCCCTGCCGTCACAGGAGAGCACAACATTTTTAAAATGTCTGTCAATAAAATCTATTTTGTCATCGCTTAGCAAAAGTGCATTTGTGGTAATGGTAAGTCTGATATCTTTGCCATTAAGCGGCCCCCGCTCTTCACAGTAGGCAACCAGCTCCTGCACAACCTTCCAGTTCATCAGGGGTTCGCCGCCAAAGAAATCTATGTCGAGATTATGCCGCGGCCCGGATGCTTCAATCAGAAAATCGATTGCCCGTTTACCGGTTTCTGCAGACATGCAACTGCGCTGCTCAGATCTATATTGACCTGAGGATGCAAAACAATATAAGCAACGCATATTGCAGTCATGGCAAATATTAAGACACATTGCTTTGAAACGCGGTTTTTCCGGATAGAGCTGCTCAAATTTTACTAGCGGACGGGCAGTGAAAAGCTTAGACTCGGCTATCAGCTGATCAAGCAGATCTGCGATCTCAGGTCCATCCTTAAACTTATCCAA
>DIRJ01000037.1:77082-104748 GCA_002427505.1 Mageeibacillus sp. UBA5439 | reverse complement strand
TAAAACTGTGGATCAATCACGATCCTCCTGTTCTCGTTCACAAGGCTGATTTGCTACAGTGCAGCTTGTCTTGCAGGCTGACTGGCAGGATGTCTGGCATTCAGAGCAGGCTGAGCTGCCCTCACCGGCTCTAATTGTCGGATTAATAATTGTTTTGATGTACTTCACAATATAACCCCTTTCTGAGGAAAATATAGATTTTTGTTTTAGTCTGTGCCTTCTTCGTCAACAGTAGAAGCCGGAGAAAGTACAGTGCTAATAGCATTTTTCTTAAATGTCATCATTGTGTTAGCAACACTTGTGTAGATGGTAACTTCGTCGCCTGTAATATTTGCTACCCGTCCAACAATGCCGCCAATAGTCATGACATTGTCGCCCGGGCGCATTGCATCTAATTTGGCCTTCAGTTCTTTTTCCTTTTTCTTCTGTGGCCGAATTGAGAAAAAATACATGAAAGCGATAATTAAGGCAAAGGGCAACAACATCGTCAGCATGCTCTGCAGGCCGCCACCAGCTTCTTCTCCTGTACCGGTACCTGCCGCGGACATCAGGTAAGCGGGAATTAACGTATAGAATAGATTCATTATTGTCCTCCGTGATAGTTTTAGCATTAAGCTAATTTACAATTATTTATTTGTAAGACAAGTGATGTTTTTCCTTACTTGCTAGAGTTTACCACAAATCCCCCTTTATAATAAAATTCTTTTACAAAATCGAGATATTTATCAGCTTGAATAGCTTCGCGGGCCTGCTTCATCAAATCAATCAGGTAATATAGGTTATGCCAGGATAAGAGACGCATGCCCAGAATTTCATTAGCTTTAATCAGATGGCGCAGATATGCGCGTGTATAATTCTTACAAACATAGCAGTTGCAATCCGGATCAATCGGTGAAAAATCTTTGGCGTAGACAGCATTTCGTATAACTACCCGACCTTTGCTGGTAATGGCAGTTCCGTTGCGCCCGACTCTGGTGGGATAAACGCAGTCAAACATGTCTATCCCGCGCAGAACTGATTCTACCATGTAGACCGGTGTTCCTACGCCCATCAGATAACGCGGTTTTTCGCGCGGCATGATGTCCTTGATCACATCAAGCATCTCCAGCATTGTTTCCAAAGGTTCACCCACTGATAAACCACCCACACCGAAACCCGGCAAATCAAAGGAAGTAATTTCCCGTGCACTTTGTTGCCGTAAGTCAGGGTACATGCCTCCCTGTACGATGCCAAACAAGGCCTGTTTTTCCGGATGGTCCCAAACATCGATTGCCCGTTCCAGCCATCTGGTCGTACGCTCCAATGAATTTTTGGCATAGTCATAGCTTGCCGGCCAGGGTGTGCACTCGTCCAGCTGCATCATTATATCGGAGCCTAAAGTTTTTTGAATTCCAATAGATAGTTCCGGCGTCAGGAAATGGCGGGAACCATCTATATGCGATGAAAAGCTGACACCTTCTTCGCTGATATCTTTTGGTCTGGCCAGGGAAAAAACCTGAAATCCACCGCTGTCTGTCAGTATCGGACCTTGCCAGTTCATGAAAGAATGTAAGCCTCCGGCGGCTGCAATTACTTCCATGCCGGGGCGCATCCACAGATGATAGGTGTTGCCCAGAATTATCTTCGCATCGATCTCCTGCAGTTCATCCGGAGTCATCGCCTTGACCGTCGCCTGTGTTCCCACCGGCATAAAAGCCGGTGTTTCAAAACTGCCATGTTCTGTTCTTACGCGTCCATAGCGCGCACCGCTTTGACGGCATTCGTGTATAAGTTCATAGGTAACTGCTGACATACTAATTTACTTGTCCTCACTTGTTTTGTCTGATTCCGGCGGCAGCCCCTGCGGCAATAGTAACATAGCATCACCAAAGCTGAAGAAGCGATAATCCAGCGCTATAGCCTCCTGATAAACCGCCAGCATCTCTTCCCTGCCCATCAGTGCTGATACCAGCATAAGCAAGGTTGATTCAGGTAAATGGAAGTTTGTAATCAGACCATCAATTAAGCGGAAATAATAGCCGGGATATATAAATATATCTGTTTCGCCAAATTCTGCCTGTAAGTTTTCTTTAGCAGGATACGACTGATTGAGAGCTACTGCTTCAAGTACACGCAAGGAAGTTGTGCCTACTGCTATGACTCGGCTGCCTCTCTTTTTGGCCGCCAGAATCGCGTCAGCCGTTTGCTGGGAGAAGAAATATTGCTCCGAGTGCATCTGATGCTCATTAATAGAATCAACTTTCACCGGTCTGAAAGTGCCGATGCCTACATGCAGGGTTAAATAAGCAATTTCAACACCCCTGGCCCTCAGCTCGTCCATAAGCTCAGAGCTAAAGTGCAAGCCTGCAGTTGGTGCAGCTACAGAGCCTCTGCATTTCGCATAGACAGTCTGATAGCGCTCAGGATCTTTCAGGTCCTTGTGAATATAGGGCGGCAATGGTACTACACCTAATCTGTCCACAAGCAGGTCAAAGGGCTCAGAGCAGGTAAAGCGCAGCCTCCTGCCACCGTCAGGCATAGTTTTGATCACTTCCGCTTCCAGCTCACCCTCGCTAAAAACAAGGCGGTCGCCCAGCTGGCAGCGTCTGGCCGGTTTTGCCAAAACATCCCAGGTCGGTCCTGCACTGTCCGTTTGTCTGATTAAAAGGCATTCAATGTGTGCACCGGTGGCAGCCCTTGTCCCAAAAAGTCTGGCCGGAAGAACTCTGCTGTCATTCATGACCAAAAGATCACCCGCCTGCAAAAAGCGGGGCAGGTCATAAAAATGAGTATGGCTGATTTCCTCTCCCCGGGGAAAAACCAGCAGTCGGCAGTGGTCTCTCTGCTTGCATGGTTCTTCGGCTATCAGTTCTGCCGGCAAATCGTAATTATAGGCTGAAGTTGTGCGGCAGAATCTTCCGTTCTCGGATAGATTAAGGACAGCCTGGACCGTAGCTGCAAGAGACTCAAGCGAGCGATCACGCCGGTAGGCTCCGCGCTCACCTTTGTTCAGACGCAGACCTGACGGAAGAGGCAACAGGCCAAAGTTTGCATTCATGGGCTGAAAATTCTTAGTATCGGTATGAACAATATAGCGGGCCAGGGCACCGCTGACGGTGTCAGAGGCCGGTAAGAGGAGCCGTTTCTGTTCCGGGTCACAGCCCAGGATTTCAGCCGCGGCCTGATGCGCAGCCATAAGGCCTGCAGCAATTGATTCAACATAGCCTTCCACACCGGAAATTTGTCCGGCAAAAAAAAGTCTGGGGTTCTTTTTTGTGGAAAATCCGGGATTTAAGACGGCCGGCGCCTTGATATAGGCATTTCGATGCATAACCCCATAGCGTAAAAACCCGGCTTCTTGTAAGGCCGGAATCAGTGTAAACACACGCTTTTGCTCTCTATAGGTCAATCGCGTCTGGCAGCCAACCAGAGAATACATGCTTCCTTCAACATTTTCCTGCCGCAGCTGCAGCACCGCATATGGCGTTACTCCACTTGTCGGATCCGCTAATCCTTTAGGACGGAGTGGTCCGAAGCGCATAGTATCCTCACCGCGCCGGGCCAGTACTTCGATCGGCTGGCAGTCGGCAAAAAGGACTTCATCAAAATCCTTGACCGGGGCACATTCCGCTTCAATCAGCGCTGCGCGAAATCTCAGGTATTCTTCTTTATTCAGGGGGCAGTTAATATAGTCGTCACCACCCTTACCATAGCGGGCAGCACGATAATAATGATCAGAATCGAGTGTGTCTGCGTCTACGATCGGTGCGATAGCATCAAAAAAATGAAGATTGTTCTCACCACTAAATTTCTCTATGTCCTTATAGAGTGAATCGGTAGTCAGGGGGCCGGTTGCTATAATCGTCACAATACCGTCTTGGGGCAGTTCCTTTATTTCTTCACTACGAAAATTGATCAGGGGATTCTTCCTGATCAGTTCTGTAACTTTGCCGGCAAATAGTTCCCTGTCCACAGCCAGTGCGCTGCCAGCCGGCACCCGTACTGAGTCTGCAGCCCGCAGCAGTTCGGAGCCCAGTTCTCTCAGCTCCAGTTTTAAAAGTCCCGAGGCAGTTGTATCCAGATCAGATTTTAATGAGTTGGAGCAAACGAGTTCTGCCAGATTATCCATGCTGTGAGCCGGACTTTTACGCTCAGGCTTCATGTCAATTAATTCAACATTAAATCCAAATTTCACAAGTTGCAGAGCAGCTTCACTGCCGGCCAGGCCGGCTCCGATAACTCGAACATCTATCACTCTTGATCCTCGCCGGCATCCTTTGTGCCAGCAGTTGCTTTCTTCTTTTTGCCTGTGCCGGGCTTAGCAGCAGTCTCTGCAGCTTTATCTGTTTCTTTTTTGCCTTTCGCAGTCTTCCTGGCCGTTTTTTTTCTGCTGGGGCAATCTTTATTAGAACACATCTCGCTCTTTCTGCCGCGATAATTACGCTCTACCATGTAGCTGCCGCATTCAGAGCAGTTCTTGCCATCCAGAGGCAGATTCCAATCGATAAATTTGCAATCCTTGTCCTTAGATTTATCGCAGGTATAAAAGATACGGCCACGTTTGCTTTTGCGGTATACAACCTGTGAGCCGCAAAGGGGGCACTTGGCCGGTGCCTCTTCAAAAATAGTTTCAGTATATTTGCATTCAGGATAGCGATCACAGGCGATAAATTTACCGTAACGTCCCATACGGATGACTAACTCACCTGTCTGGCATTCGGGACATTTGCGCCCGGTCGGCTCATCCGGGATCTCAATTTTCTCAACTGAAGTCTTAGCTGTCTCAATCTGCTCATGAAAGGGTCCGTAAAAGTCCGCCAGAACCTTGACCCAGTCTTCCTTGCCTTCCTCAACATCGTCCAGCCGTTCTTCCATTTGAGCAGTAAAGTCAGTATCCACAATATTGCGGAAATTTTCCTCCAGGAGTTCAGTAACTAAAATTCCCAGATCGGTCGGGAACAGGCTTCTGCCGTCACGTTCTACATATTGGCGGTCCTGAACAGTGGAAAGTGTCGGCGCATAAGTTGAAGGACGACCAATACCAAGATTTTCCATTTCTTTAATCAAAGAAGCTTCAGTATAACGTCCCGGGGGCTGGGTGAACTTTTGTTCCGGCTCGAGACGGTCCAGGATTAGCTTCATGCCCTTTTTCAGCTCAGGCATATCCATAGAAACAATGTCATCAGCATCTTTCTGGACCTGTGACGGTAAATCCAGCAGTCCCATCTGCTGGAGCCAGCCCGGGAATAAAAGGCTTTCACCATTACTGCGGAACAGATGGGTTCCGGCTAGTATATCCACTCTCAAAGTAGCATAGCTGGCCGCCTTCATCTGAGAAGAAATAAAACGGTTCCAAATAAGTTCGTAAAGTTTAAACTGGTCGCGTGTCAGGTAATCCTGCAAGTCTTCCGGTGCCTGATCAAAATGTGAGGGACGAATAGCTTCATGCGCGTCCTGTGCAGCCTTTTTATTTTTATAAAAAGGAACTTTGTCCGGCAGGTAATCTGCACCATGTTTTATTCTTATATATTCGCGGGCTGCTTCGACAGAAGCTTGGGATACGCGGACAGAGTCTGTTCTTATATAGGTGACAAGAGAGGTCTGGCCACTCGCACCCAGCTCCACGCCTTCATACAGTTGTTGCGCCGCCCGCATGGTGCGTTTGGCAGTGAAGCCCAGGACACGCGAGGCATCCTGCTGCAGGGTACTGGTTGTATAGGGAGCATATGGTTTGCGTTGGCGGCTTCCCTTTTTAACATCATCAACGATAAAATCGTGAGACTTGATATCTTTAATTAAGTCAGACACTTCTTCGTGGGATCCGGGACGGTGTGCTTTTACTTTCCCCTCTGCCATTTCACCATGATAACGGGAGAAAAATTCTTTTTCTCTGGCTTCCCGACGCAGATAGGCTGAAAGTAACCAGTACTCTTCGGGTACAAATGCTTCAATTTCGCGTTCGCGCAGGACAATCAGACGTGTCGCCACCGACTGCACCCGTCCGGCGGAAAGTCCTTTCCGTATTTTCTGCCACAGCAGAGGGCTCAGCTCATAGCCGACCAAACGGTCAAGAACCCGCCGGGCCTGCTGGGCATTAACCAAATCCATATCAATGGGACGAGGTTCCTGCACAGCCTTTCTGACTGTACCGGCAGTAATTTCATTGAATGAAATACGGATGCTGTCAGCCGGGTTAAGATTCAATATATATGCTAAATGGCGGGCAATCGCTTCTCCTTCACGGTCAGGGTCAGTTGCCAGAAGGACTCTGTCTGCTTTCTCAGCCTGAGATTTGAGATCGCGCACAATTTTCTCTTTGCCGGGCATAGTTACGTAGAGCGGCTTGAAATTATCTTTGACATTAACACCGATCGTCCCTGAAGGCAGGTCGCGAATATGTCCGACCGAAGAGCGCAGGATATAGTCCTCACCCAAATAACGTCCAATAGTTTTTGCTTTCGCTGGCGATTCTACTATTACTAATGATTTGCTCATAACTTTTCTTTCCACACATTAAATATGCGCTAATGTCGCTTCAGGTAAACATATATACAGTATCATGAGGTCTTTTGTCAAAAGTTATAACAGGAAGCACGTGCGGTATAAAGTCCGCGGGCCCGATCCACATAGCCGTTTTTTCGCAAATGTGCCAGCAGCAGTGCTAGTTGCTCTACCGGCAGCTGACTCCTGCGACTTAGATCTGTCAGGCTGGCCGGGGCTATGCACAGGCACTGCAGCACTAGCTGCTCCTCTTCACTTAAACTAGTTTTGCCGCTGGACCCGGCATCTGCTTTTTCTTCAGCAGATAAGACCAGCTCCGACTTTCCCGGCAAAACAATTTCAAGGTCACTTGCGCCCTGCAATAATGAAGCACCCTCTTTGATCAGCTGATGACAGGAACGGCTGCGCCCGGAAAAAACCGATCCGGGTACGGCAAAGACTTCCCGGCCATAATCGGCAGCAAAGTCGGCGGTAATGAGGGTGCCGCTCTTCTCCCCTGCTTCTGTTACGACAAGTGCGTCAGCCAGGGCTGCGATCAGACGATTGCGCTGCGGAAAATTCTGTTTTTTGGGTGGCTCGTCGAGTAGGAATTCTGAAATAACAAGTCCTCCTTCTGAGCAGATCTGGCTGAACAAGCTTTTGTTGCTGTGCGGGTAGGGCCTGTTAAGTCCGGATCCCAATACAGCACAGGTTCTGCCTGCCGCAGCCAAAGTGTGGCGATGTGCCAAAGTATCAATGCCGACAGCTCCCCCGGAGACCACCACAACGCCGGCCTGTGCCAAATCTCTTGCCAGGCACCGGGTCACTTCCATGCCATAGTGACTGGGAGTGCGGCTGCCCACGACAGATATCAGGCTGGGAAAATTAAGAATATCCCAGTTCTCACCCTGGCCAAACAAAAGACTGGGACAGGAATCAATTTCTTGCAGACGTCTGGGAAAGGCCTGGTCAGTACACAATATCACTGTCAGGTCAGCAGGATATTTTTTGTTCTCCCTTTGAAGTTGTTGATAGGCTTCCCGATATGACATGTGAAAGTTTATGAAAACGTCCTCCCTTAAAAATACCGGGCTTTCTTTTTCTGTGGCAGCCTGATTCTGTCGCATAAGATTCTGCAGGCTGGCAGCTTTCGTGATTAGTTTGCGTCTGTCGCGCAGGGAGATTCTGCACTTATTGGCAGCAAGCAAAAAGGCTTGAGCCAGCAGCAGTTCTTCTTTTTTTTCTGAAATTGAAACAGACATTAACCTGTATTGCTCCTTTCGGATAAGATCGATGGCAGTGCAAGCCGGTACTCAAGAGCTAAAGCCAGATCCATTTCCTCTACTGCTTCTGCCGCACGCAGATCAGCAATAGTGCGTGCAACGCGCAGCACACTATGAAAGGCCCTGAAGGAAAAGTGCATTTCTGCAGCCAACTCACTGATGAATTCCTGGCAACTGGTATTCATCTGCATGAAAGGCATCAGGCAATCAATCGGAATGCGGCTATTAAAGAAAAACTCTGCACCTGAAGACGCGCAGCGCTCCCTCTGTCTTTCCCAGGCAGCTCTGACTCTGGTCTGGATAGCTATGGTCCGTGTCTCATCACTTTGATCCAGAGATGCTTGCAGAGTGGGTGCTTTGACCCGGTTAAGCTGAGCGACCAGATCAAAGCGATCGTAGAGTGGCCCGCTGATACGGTCAAGATGCCTTTCCACTGAATATTCTGAACAGCGGCACTGGGCATCTGCTTCCAGGCGCTCACCGCAGCGGCAGGGGTTGCAGGCAGCCATTAGGAGGAAGTCAGACGGGTATGTAACCCGCCAGGAAGACCGGGCCAAATGGATCTTTTTCAGTTCCATCGGTTCCCTCAGCACATCCAGTGCCTGTGTTTTAACCTCAGTTAATTCGTCCAGAAATAAAACACCACAATGAGCTAGTGTGCATTCTCCTAGCTTTGGCGGCACACCGCCTCCCAGCAAAGCACTGGCAGTAATCGAGTGGTGGGGTCTGCGGAATGGACGCTCCGCCAGGTCCCGCCGATAAGTCGGAAGATCCGAAACCTGCTCAATCAGGAGAACCTGCAATATTTCCTGTTCAGTCATTGGCGGCAGTATCTCCGCCAAAGCTGACGCCAGGCTGGTTTTACCACAACCGGGGGCACCTATGAGGAGCAAGGGGTGCCAACCGGCTGCAGCAATGGTAATAGCCCGGATACCGGCTTCCTGACCGGCCAGACGGTTCAGAATTGATGGCCGGCCAGCTGATTTTCCCGCATTTTCACTGTGATCCTCTGTAATGCGGCGCTTGGCAGCGCTGTTGGAGGCCGGCACTATGCCTGAATAGATCTCGATAGCTTCAGCTAAATCCGATACGGCATGGTAATGGCAGTCGCTGAGAAATCTATGGCAATCAAAATCGCAGGCTGGGCCGATGACATCTTTAATACCTGACTTTTCCAGCGCCAGCAAGCGATTAAGGATACCCGGAACGGGATGTATGCGTCCGTCAAGACTAAGCTCTCCGAAAGCGGCAAGCGGGCTTGCTCCCCGAGGCCTGCTGACTTGTCCGGAAGCTTGAAGAACAGCCAGCGCCAAGGGCAAATCAAAGGCGCTGCCACTTTTCGGAAAAGTGGCCGGAGCATAAGATGCTAAAACTCTGCCCTTGGGAAAGGAATAATAGCCACTGCTAATGGCGGCCCGCACCCGGTCACGTGATTCTCTGACCGCACTGTCACAGTTTCCGCCCACTTCAAAGCTGGGCAGTCCGGGCAGCAGACAAAGCTCAATTTCTATCAGGACACCTTCAATGCCGGAAAGCGCACATGTTGTTATTTTTGAGTAGTGTGATTCTTTCATAGCTATATAATCCATCAAGTCAGAGTTAAGAAAAGAGTTTGTTTCTGTCTTCTGTGCTCAATAGGAGTCAATTTGTCCTCCGGAATCAGGGCAAACATGCCAGGAACTGTTTCATTTAACCAATTCCGCATTGATTCATGACGAGAAGACGGTTTAGTGATATTATTTTGCGGGTACCCGCAAACCGGGGTATTGATTGATGGGGAGTATATCTATGAAATTAGGAATAGTTGGCTTGCCTAACGTCGGAAAATCTACTTTATTTAATGCTATTACTATGGCCGGTGCTGAAATCGCGAACTATGCCTTTTGCACTATTGAGCCCAATATAGGCATTGTTGCCGTACCGGATGAACGCCTGGACGTGCTAGCCGAGCAGGAACACTCCGCAAAAATCACCAAAGCCACTATAGAGTTTTTTGATATTGCAGGACTGGTGAAAGGTGCCAGCCATGGTGAAGGCCTGGGCAACAAATTTCTGGCTAATATCCGGGAAGTAGATGCAATTGTCCATGTTTGCCGTTGCTTCGAAGACGAAAACATCAGTCACGTTGTCGGCAGCATTGATCCGATCAGGGATTTCGAGACAGTTGAACTGGAATTAATCCTGTCAGATATCGAGTTGCTGGAGCGTCGTCTCGATAAGGTCGGGCGCATGGCAAAAAGCAACGATCCCAAGCTTATAGCTGAACTTAGACTGATCAAGTCACTTCTGAATTTCCTTGAGCAGGAGCGGCCTGCCCGTGACTACATTCCGGAAACTGAAGAAGAAAAGCTCATGATGAAGGGCTTCTTCCTGCTTACATCCAAACCCATACTGGTAGTGGCCAACGTAGCTGAAGAGCATGCTGCCAGCGGCAATGAACTTTCACAGTCTCTGACTGATTATTTCTCCGGAGATCCAGTCGAAGTTATAACTATCAGCGCTCAAATCGAAGCGGAGATACAAGAACTGCAGGCAGATGAGCGTAGTCTTTTCTTAGAAGCAATCGGCTTGGAGACAAGTGGTCTCGATCGATTGATTAAGGCCAGTTACAGGACCTTGGGGCTGATCAGTTTTCTTACCGCCGGGCCCACTGAAACCAGAGCCTGGACGATTCCGGAAGGCACCAGTGCACCAGAGGCTGCAGGAGTCATCCACAGTGATTTTGAACGCGGCTTTATCGCTGCTGAAGTGGTTCCCTATGCGACTCTGGCCGAACTCGGTTCTATGCAAAAAGCCAAAGAAAAAGGTCTGGTTCGTAAAGAGGGCCGGAAATACATCATGCAGGATGGTGACGTAGTCCTCTTCCGCTTTAATGTTTAAGCAACAGAAACATGAATCATAAAGCCGCCAGTTTTATCCCTCTTGCTTCCAGCTCTGTTTTCAGCTGAGTGCGTACTTTACGATAGAGGTCTTCCAGACTGCCGTTATTATCAATAATATAGTCTGCAATAGACTGATACTCCTCATCTGTCATCTGCACGGTCAGTCTCCGTTCAGCATCTTCCCTGCTGAGTCCGCGGCGCATCAGGCGCTGAATCCGCTTTTCCTCAGAACAAGTCACTACCCACACCAGGTCTGATCGGTCTAAAAAGCCATACTTCACAGGTAGCGGAACATCCAGAGCGATAACACGCACTTTTTTTCTGCCGGCTGCATCCAGTTCAGATACTATATGCTGTATAACAGCTTCATGCACGATGTTTTCCAGCTGGTCCAAAGCCCTCTTGTTCTGAAAAACCAGATCTGCCATTTTGGCGCGATCCAGTGTGCCTGCCTCATTCTTTAGTGCTTCCCCAAAAATCTCAAATATTTTGTCTAATGTCGGGCCGGGATTATTGGTCAGCTCATGTGAAATCTGATCGGCATCCAAAACCGGAATGCCGGCAGCCCTAACTATAGAAGCAACCGTCGTCTTCCCTGTCCCTATACCACCCGTAATTCCTAAAACGAACATTTTTCCCGCTTACTCCATTTCACCCCAATTAGGTCCGATTTTAGTGTCTGCCAGCAAAGGAACATCGAGTTCCAAAGCCTCTTCCATTACCCGCTTTAAAATAAGAGCTGCCGCCTCAGCGTCTCTCGCTGCCACTTCCAGAATCAGCTCATCATGGACCTGCAGCAGAATCTTCGCATCCAGATTCGCTGAACTGAAAGCATCTGCCGCCTTGACCATGGCAATCTTGATCAGATCAGCGGCAGTACCCTGAACCGGCGCGTTCATCGCGGCACGCACGCCAAACTGATATACATTATAATTCTGCGAAGCCAACTCCGGTAAATAGCGCCTGCGATGGAATAAGGTTTGTACATAACCTTGCTCTTTGCCTATCTCTGCCTGCTGATCCAGCCATGAGATCACCTTGGGGTATTGTTCATGGTAGCGCTTAATATAACTGCCCGCTTCCTGTCTTGAGATACCCAGATCGCGGGCAAGACCGAATTCGCTGATACCGTAAGTAATACTGAAATTTACAGTTTTAGCCACGCTTCTTTCATCACTGGTCACCTCAGCTGGATTTTTATGAAAAAGCGTAGCTGCCGTGATTCTGTGAATATCTTCGCCAGCGCGGAAAGCCTGGATCAAAGCCTCATCTTTAGAAAGATGGGCCAGAAGACGCAGCTCTATTTGAGAATAGTCGGCGGCAACCAGAAGCCTGTCCGCAGGTGCGACAAAGACTTTTCTGATTTCTCTGCCCCGCTCCGTACGGATCGGAATATTCTGCAGATTAGGATTCGAACTCGACAAACGGCCGGTTGAGGTCACAGTCTGGTTAAAGTTTGTATGAACCCTGCCATCTTCCCCGATTTCTTTTAATAAGCCTTCAACAAATGTACCGCGCAGCTTTGACAGCTCACGGTAGTCCAGAATCAGAGCTATTATCGGATCCAGATACAGCAAGCGCTGCAGCTCATCTGCTGCTGTGCTGTAACCCGAAGCAGTTTTCTTACCCGGAGGCAAGTGACGTTCCTCGAAGAGAAGCTTGGATAATTGCTGTGGCGAATTGATGTTGATTTCATGGCCGGCCAGATCATGGATACTTCTTTCGAGAGTGTCCAGTTCCACTTGCATCTCGTTGGAAATATGATTGAGTCTCTCCTGGTCCAGCTCGATGCCACTCACTTCCATAGCTGCCAGAATAACAGCTAGCCGCATCTCAATTTCTGCCAAATACTCCAGGTCATGGTTAAGCATATCCTGCTTTTGTCTGGGATAGGCCTTCAGTAATTGATAGAGCTGTTTTCTCCTCAAGGCATCCTTGTCCGCCAGCAGCGGCAATTGTTCATCATGGGAAGCCGCTGACATGAAATCATCGCCCAGAACAGCCTGCATGCTATAGTCGAAATCTGAACTGCGTCCATCCTCCTGCAGCAGATAGGCAGCCACCATGGCATCAAAAATGTTTTTATTCTGAGCCAGATACTTCTGTTCCCGCAGCTGCTGCTTAACATCCCAGGTGACAAAGTTGATGTCTTCTGACAGAAGCTCTGCAGCCTGCTGAACATCAGTAACCCGGAAAAAGCCCTTTGCTGTTAGAAAAACACCGTCTAAGGCATCTGCAGGCAGGAAAAAGGCGATTGGCTCTGCTTTAGAGGCAGAAGACAGCAAGTCTCCGGCTGTAGTAAATTCCTGAAGATTTTCCGCTTCGTCGAGTAAGCGGCGGCCTGCTTTAAGTTCTGCTCCCAAATAATTCTGAAGTTCGGGAAAACGTTCAAAATAGCTGCGAAATCCCAGCTGCGCAAAAAGATTAGCTAAGGCAGCATTGTTTTGGAAGTCTGCGCCGGATCTGCTAAGCGGATTCATTTCTGCCGGAATCTCAACTTCTCTTTCAATATACGCTAGCTTGTAAGACAAGGCAGCCGCTGACTTTCCGGCTTCTAAGTTAGCCTTAAGAGCGCCTTTTTGTTGATCGACGTGGTTGAAAACCTCTGCTTTGCTTCCGAATTCCCTGATCAGCCTCAGCGCCGTCTTTTCGCCAACCCCCCTGACTCCGGGAATGTTGTCAGAAGGATCGCCCATTAAAGCCTTTACATCTACCCACTGCCCGGCTGTTACGCCGTATTGTTCCAATAAATATTGCTCGGTAATTTGCTGTGATTGCGGTCCTGACTTGGAAGAAGATAAAAACTGGACTTTAGTCCGGGGACTAATCAACTGGAAAAGGTCACGGTCACCGGACAGAATAACTACATCAAGATCGGACTCCTCACCCTGCCTTGCCAAAGTACCGATGATATCATCAGCCTCAAACTCTTCCACAGCTACCGTAGCGAAACCCAGGGCATTCAGTAATTCTCGGGCAAGCGGGAACTGCAGCGCCAGATCGTCAGGCATTGCTCTGCGGCCGGCCTTGTAATCTTCATATTCACGATGACGGAAAGTATCGCCGGGCAGATCGAAAGCCGCTGCCATATACTTCGGATCATACATATCCAGATACTGAAATATCATATTCAGAAAAGGATACAGTGCCCCTGTAGGCGTACCGTCCGGCGCCTTCATATTGCTGCGGCCGGCTAAAGCGTAGTAGGCCCGGTTCATCAGACTGTTCGTGTCGACTAATAGAAGTAGTTCATTTTTTGGCACAGGAAGGCTCCTTCATAAGCTGTATTTCTGTCACTAGTCTAATACTACTATAATCGAAACAATAACTCTCAGCTTGTCACTTTGATCATGTTAGATTATCATTATCGGTGATCAGTCTGTATCAATTTTCTCACACTGAGAGCTTATTTGGAGTTTTATGGTTTTTTCAAGTTTATTCTTTCTCTACGCCTTCCTGCCGCTGTGCATCATAGCAACGCGTCTGGCGCGTACAGTTAAGATCCAGAATATAATTTTGCTCGCCTTCTCTCTCTTTTTCTATGCTTGGGGCGAACCTGTTTGGGTTTTCCTGATGATTGTTACTGTCTTCGGAGTCTGGCTCATCGGTCTGGCTATGGAAAGAAGTAAAAGTAAGGCAGCAGCCAAGGCCTGGCTGTCACTGGCTGTTGTGCTCTGTTTATCCTCGCTGCTGGTTTTCAAATACTCAGGTTTTATCTTTGAGACAATCAATAATATTTTGGGAACATCTTTTCCTGAACCCTCATTTTCCCTGCCTATCGGTATATCTTTTTATACTTTCCAGACCCTGACCTACATCATTGACGTCTATCGTGGAGAAGCACAAGTACAAAAGAAATTCTACAATTTAATGCTTTATGTTTCCCTGTTCCCGCAACTGATTGCCGGACCTATTGTCCGCTATGCAGATATTGCAGAGCAAATAGGAGAACGCCGTGTCAGCTTCGAAGAAACTGCCCAGGGAATCGGCCGTTTTCTGGTCGGGCTGGCAAAAAAAGTTCTCATCGCCAACCATGCTGCTGAAATCGTCGGCCTGACTTTAGAATCTACACGCCTGGCTGCTCTGGACGGTCTGGAAGCATGGATCGGCATTCTAGCCTTTACTATCCAGATTTACTTTGACTTTTCGGGCTATTCAGATATGGCTATCGGACTTGGCCATATGTTCGGATTCCGCTTTAAAGAGAACTTCAAATACCCTTACGCAGCGAAAAGTGTAACTGACTTCTGGCGGCGCTGGCACATCTCTTTAAGCACTTTTTTCAGAGATTACGTCTACATTCCTCTGGGCGGTAACCGCTTAGGTCTGCCGCGGCAAATTTTGAATATGTTTATTGTCTGGTCTTTGACCGGCTTATGGCATGGAGCGTCCTGGAACTATGTCTTATGGGGTGTTTATTATTTCCTGCTTCTAACCGTGGAGAAATTATTCCTCTTACGTTTTCTGAAAAAGATTCCGGCCATATTTGGACATATCTACACCTGGGTGACCTTTGTCATCGGCTGGGTTTTCTTCAAGATGGAATCCATGAGCGGTATCGGTACCCTCTTGCAGCGGATGTTTCAGCCACGCAGCGATTTTGTGACCAGTCGTGGTGTGGTTTTGCTGCAAAATCATCTGATCTTTATTGTCATCGCTTTTGCATTGGCTATGCCGCTCCTGCCCTGGCTGCGGAGCAAAAGGCCGGTAGGACGTTTAATTACTGCTATGAAAAAGCGAGAGCCGATCTTTGGCATTTACACTTCATTCGTCTACCTGGTCCTACTGTTTTTTTGTACCATGTCCCTGGTGGCATCAGGTTTCAATCCCTTCCTTTATTTCCGCTTCTAGGAGTCTGAGATGAGTATTGCTAATTATGAAAATAAAGAATCTTCCATAAACAAGGGAATCAGGGCTCCACAGCTGAAAGCTGTGTCAAAAGAGCCCCCTGTCCTTGATCGGTCCGAGTCGGCAGCAGAGTATACAAATCCATGGCTTGCTGAGATGTCAAGGCCCCCGGCTCCCGGGCCCGGCAAGCGAAAGCAGGATAAAGCTGCCGGCCGCAGTACAGATAAAGTTTATCAAAACAGAACTACGCATCTTAACAGCGCCATTATTTACGCTACTTTTCTGGCGGCCCTCGTAGTGATGGGAATAATGACCTTTCTGATTCCGGATAAAGATATTTCCACACGCGAAAACAGGGTATTGGCCCAGTTTCCGAAGATCTCGGGAAAATCAATTATCTCGGGAAAAACGTCAAGTGATCTGGACAGCTGGTACTCAGACCAGTTCCCTGGACGGGACGGATTGGTTACTATGTGGAAAAAAATAGATGGTGCGCTTAGCCTGCAATTCACTGATGATGATATCACCATTGTTGACGGCAACAGCGATATGGCGCAAGGAGCACTGGATCCGCAAAATCCGGAGGACAAAAGCGATCCGCTCTACACCAGCCCCTTCTTCGGCGGCGGCGGCGGCGAGAACCCCAATCCCTAAAATAGCTCTTGCTAATAATTAGCAGCAGCTGCTAAAAGCTGGCCGGCTATTACGGATGAACCATATGAGCTGTCATCCAGAACTACTGCCACTGCAAAAGGGTAGTCCTGATTGTTGCTGAAACCCGTAAAGAGGCTGGAGATAACAAGCTCGCCCGCTTGATTGAATGTTTCAGCTGTACCCGTTTTTCCACACACATCCAACCCTGCTACCTGAGCATTAACACCTGTACCGCTTTTTACCACCTGACGCAGCAGATCCTTTAATTCCTGAGCCAGGCCCGGATCTATTTGCGCAATAATATCCCCCCTGTTATTAAAGGTGCTTTCGTTTCCTGATGGATAAAGCATGGATTCCAGCAAATATGCTTCTGTCATCCGGCCGTTATTTGCAATCATCCCCGAGATCATAGCCAGATGCAGCGGACTTACTGTAATGATATCTTTCCCCGCAGGCTGACCGATAGCAGCCCAGGTCAGAGCAGCTTTATCTTCCCGCCCGATCAGGCATTGACTTTTGCTGAGAGAAAAGCGATCAAAGCTGATCGTCTGATTAAACTCCATTTGCTCTGCCGCCCGGCTGATTTTCTGATCGCCCAGCTGCAAAGCAACAGAACCGAAATAATGGTTGCAGGATTGCGCCATCGCCTTCTGCAGATTGACTTCACCATGTCCTGCATTACTATAAGTCTCGTTTACTCCACCCGGTATCAGCGGCGTACTGCCCTGACACATGACTGTCTCCTCTGTTGATAGATTACTCTGCAGCAAGGCCGAAGCCGTAATTATTTTAAATGTCGATCCCGGGAGATACTCGCCCAGGAAGGCACGGTTAAACAGCGATGTATCCGGAATGTCTTTCCAGGCTACCACCTGATCGGGGTGCACGGAAGGTGAAGAAACTGAGGCTAAAATAGCTCCGGTCTGATAATTGATAACAACTGCTGCTCCCTTTTTGCCGGCCAGCAGTTCATAAGCGGTTTTCATCAGGTCACTTCTCAGGCTAAGTATCAGATCGTTGCCCTGCAGACCCTGACCCTGAATGTCAAGCAGAAGCTGCTCGGATAAAGATCTTCCCTCACCCAGAAGTTCGTTTTGCCACAAGGACTCGACAGTGTTGCTAATATTATGTGTATAGTCGCCAACCACATGCAAGGCCGCCTCAGCCAACTGAGGGTCACTGCTGTAGCTTCTCCTGCCAGCAGTATCCGATGCTGCCAGTATCACACCATCTGCAGAGATAATACTGCCTGCCTGTGAATAGCGTTGCGCCAAAGCAGCCCTGTTTTCACCTGATGAGGCCAGCAGAGTTGTCCGAGCACGCTGACTCTGCAGAATAACCCCGCCTGTAAACAGCACAAATAAGCTGAGGAAGATCAGCAGGAAGGCTTTTATATTGTTTCGCAGCTGCTTCACGACTGAGCCTCCAGCTCTTCTTTATATTGCCTCTGCGCCCTGCGACTTAAAGATAAGCGGCGTGAACGCGCAATCATTCCTATCAGGAGTGCAGCCATAATCCATTTGGCCATGATAGAACTTCCTCCTCTGGCAATGAAGGGTAAGGTGACACCGGTCAGAGGAATTAGTCCGGTAGTACCACCGATAACAATCAGGGCTTCCATTAAAAGGCAGCTGCTCAAAGCTAAGATCAGGCTTGATGTAAAACCGTCCCTGGCAGTTATGATGGCGGAAGCGGAACGCAGCCAGATAACAAAGAATAAGACAATGACAGAAATAGCGATCAATAAACCCATTTCTTCCCAGAGAATCGTAAATACCATATCCGAACTGGCAAGAGGAATGCCATCAGGCGATCCGTTGCCCAGGCCGCGTCCAAGTAATCCTCCACGTCCTACCGCCTGTAATCCGTAAACGATCTGGCGGTTGTAGTCATTCAGGTCTTCCCACAAGGAGATCCATCCATACAGGCGTCTCTGCACATAGGGAAGGGCATTATAGGCCAAAACTCCAAGCACAGAGGCACCGGCAAGAGCCAGAAAGGAAATAAGATACTCTGAAGTCATTATGGCAAAGACGATCAGAGTTGTCGGCAGGAGTACCATCAGCGATCCCAGATCAGGCAAAAGCAAAACTAAAACTGCGTTAACTCCGGCCCAGACAGCAAAAACAATAATACTGCGTTTACTTGCACGGGTTTTAAAAAAGTCGGCCAAAACTATAATCCAGCTAATTTTCGCAAATTCGGTCAGTTGCAGAGAAAAACCGCCCGGCAAACTAATCCACAGACCAGCTCCATGCGTCTCGCTGCCTTGACCCATCAGCAAGGTGGTCAGATAAAGCAGCGGCGTAAGAACAAAGCAAATGGGAGCAAGTTTTTCCATTATACTGGTACGCCGCACCAGGAATAAAATCAGAGGAAAAAGAAGCAGACCGATGAAAATTGCGATTGTCTGACTGAAGAAGACGGATTTCAGGCTGGCATACCATTGTTCCATGGTATAGCCTTCAATCCAGTCCGGAAAACTACGGGAAAGAAAGAGCAGCCGGGTCTGTAAGATAAGACCCAAAGTACTTAGAAGCATAAGGCTGTGCCAGATACTCTCATCAAAGCCCGGAGTAAGACGAGACATGGACAGGTAGAGCAGCTGAGCAAAAAGAAAAAGAACACCCAGAACAATTGCCACCAACACTGACAGACCTTCAGTCACCGTACCCTGCATCCCCAAGTAGATCATGACTGTTCCTGCTATCTGCAGCAAGACTATCAGGATTCCTGAAATCCAGGAACGACCTTTAGGCTCAGCAAACAGTTCTTCGTCCGGACCTCTTTTTTCTATTGCCCCAATATCAACGACAAAGGAAAACTGCTGGCCGCCGATGCCGATAATATCTCCCTGCTTAATCTCAGTCCGCTCCTTGATTTCTTTATGGTTCAGAAATAAGAGGGCCCGGGAGGCAGGTTCGAGGTACCAGCGGCGATTAAAGAAATAGATGATCGCATTGCGTTTCATTACCCCTTTGCCCTTTACCCGGATATCTGCAGACCGGGAGGCACCGATCAGAGTTGTGTGAAACAGAGGCAGTGGCCGTACAAGTTCATCATCAAGCGGATCCGATGCCAAAAGGAAAAAACCGCTGACTGGGGTTTTCGCATATTTCATGCCTTGGAAAAAATCGCGCAGGCTTTTGATCAACAGTATAACTGCGACTGGAAGAACCAACAGAACAAAGCCATGACGGGCCAGATGCGCCAGATCAGCAAAAGACAAATTTATTATTCTCTCTCAGTCTAGTTTTGCCTGGGCTGCTTAATTTTCATCAGGTATCTCAGGCAAAAGCGTTTTAAGATCATCAGGCGACTTCTTGTCTGCTTCACGCAAAATATGAAGAATAGAGTCCATGAACGGACGCAGACCGACAGTACTGCAACGACTTATGCGGGCCAGGTGACCGACTTCCTCATCTAAATAAAAGCTGTCTTCAACCTGTTGTAGGATCATGATTTTTTCATTTTCAGTTTCAACGGTTTCTTCTTTTTCCAGATGCAGCTCTTCATGCATTTTTTCACCTGGTCGCAGGCCAATAATATCAATCGGAATGTCTTCTTCAGGTACATAACCGGAAAGGCGAATCAGATCCTTAGCCAAATCTATAATCTTTACCGGTCGGCCCATATCAAGAACAAATATTTCGCCGCCTTCGGCATAGGCTCCGGCCTGCAAAACCAGACTGGAAGCCTCAGCAATAGTCATAAAGTAACGCGTCACTTCCGGATCCGTTACTGTAACCCGCTTCTGCTCTTTGATCTGTCGTTCAAACAGAGGGATGACGCTGCCATTACTGCCCAGAACATTACCAAAACGCACAGCGGCGAAGTTTGTGCTTTTGTAGACCTTGTTCAGAGCCAGAGTAATAATTTCACACATCCTCTTGGTTGCACCCATGACATTAGTAGGATTGACAGCTTTATCTGTGGAAATAAGCACAAAGTGCTCTGTTTTGGCCCGACCGGCCTGCCGCGCTACATTATAAGTTCCGTAGACGTTGTTAATTATAGCTTCACAGGGATTATCTTCCATGAGAGGCACGTGTTTGTGGGCAGCAGCATGAAAAACCAGATCCGGATTCCACTGCTCAAAGATCTGAGCAATCCGACGCTGATCGCGTACTGATCCGATCAGTACTTGCAGATTGAGACTGTTACCATAGGTCGCCAGTAATTCCTGCTGCAAATCGTAAACCGAGTTTTCATAAATATCCAGAATCAGAAGAACTGAAGGTCTGTAGGTAGCAATTTGACGTGCCAGCTCAGATCCGATAGAGCCGCCGCCGCCTGTCACCAAAACTGTTTTGCCTCTGATATATTTAGAAATCTGCTCCAAGTTGAGGGCAACTTCTTCCCTGCCCAGCAAGTCTTCGATCGTAATATCACGAACATCCCTCAGGCGTACTTTGCTGTCCTGCAGCTGTGTATAAAAAGGCAGTATGCTGACACGGCTGTCTGTCTCATAGCAAATATCGACAATATCACGTATCGTACTTCTGGAGGCTGAAGGTATGGCGATAATAATCTCATCAATATCATATTTTTCGGCCAGGAGCGGAATATCATGACGGTTGCCCAGAACCGGCACGCCGTTATTTTTATAATTAAGTATCAAAGGGTTGTCATCAATAAGCAGAAGCGGCACACGGTTAGTCATAGAAGTCTTGAGCTCATTGATTAGCTGAGAACCTGCTTCTCCGGCGCCGACTATCATTACTTTTTTCTGGGACAGGCGGTCATTTCCGGTCCTCTTCATTCTTGCTGACGATGAGTAGAAACGATAGATGAAACGAACAAAAAACACGGCGGCTGTAAGCAGGAACCAATACAATACATAGCTGGCAAAGCTGAAATGAATATCCATGATTTGCATAATCAGGACACACAGTATTAACTGTAAAGTTGTTCCGGCAACCAGAGCTAAATATTGAGAACCGCGGGCGAAAGCCCACATCTGATCATAAAAGCCGACCAAAGCGAAAATAATTAAAGCCGTTATCGGCAGTACAAACCATGTGCCCGTAAAAACACGCCATTGTGCTGCAGGTATGCTGCCATTATTAACAATAAAAATAGCCAACAGCATGGCTATCAATGTTGCCGCCAGATCGTACACAAATAAAAATATCTTTTTAGGAGTTAACCTTTTTCTACTTAACATATACCCTCGATACTACTAAGTATGCTACTGGCCAATTTTACTAGATACTCAGTTAACATGCAAGAAACATACGTTTGCCGCTTGTTTTGCCATACTTTTATGCAAGGCTGTATTCCCGAACTTATCCCTGTTTTACAAATTCATTACTTTTACTCATATATTTCAATAGAATTGTGCCAATCTCGTTGAATAAAGGCTACAATGCTTGACAGTTCAGTATTTCTCACCCCATAATGTTCAAAGATATTTGCCAGAAGGAGGCTCCCTAATATGAATAAAACTGATCTAACAAACGCAGTCGCTAAGTCCACCGGACTTACTAAGAAAGACAGCGAAAAAGCAGTTTCTGCTGTTCTCGACACCATTACTGATGCTCTCGCTAATGAAGAAAAAGTAGTCTTGGTTGGATTTGGCACCTTTAGCGTTCGTGGTCGTAAGGCTCGCAAAGGCCGTAACCCTGCAACAAAGGAAGAAATCATGATTCCTGCATCTAAGGCACCGGTGTTCAAAGCAGGCAAAAACCTGAAAGATAGAGTCAACGGCTAATTTTCTCAAGATTGAAGCTGAAAAATCAACTCCGCCCCTGAAGGCGGAGTTTTTTTTGCAAATATATTTTTTACTGATAGATGCCGCTAGCTTGTTTTTCCCGCACCCATCGTATCTATTTTTGCTTCCAGCCGGCAAATATCCCATAGTCTCACCACAGTTTCTGCTACAGGCAGGCGCTGATCCGGAGCGCTGAGAAAAGCTTTGCCTTCGACGGTCCCGTTTCTTCTGGCTTCCTGTTCCCTTGCGGCCAGATTTTTTAAAAGATAGCGTACATTACGCTCCGCTTGCGCAGCAGTGACACGAAAAACTTTAGCCACCTGTATATAGAGACGTTTGCTGATCGGATTAAGAAGCGAATAGTCATTAAGGCTCAGCTCAAGCATGGTAGAAAGTACCCTGTAGCCATGCAACTTCTGATTGAAATCATACCTGCTCAGGACCTGGCTTACTAATTTTTGAGTTTCCAGCTGATAGTTAACCTGCTCGCTGCTCTGATCCTCGAGTAATGTCGAGACAGTCTCGTGCAATTTGTTTTCAGCAAAGGATATACCTTTGCGTGCATCCAGAATGTAGTGGACCCTGCCGTAAGAATCCATCACGCCAAATACTCCGTGGCTGTTCATGAGTTTTTCCATATGGTTTAAAAGTTCACGATTAGATGAGATGAGATAAACGCCGACTTCTTTTTGTGGTTTGCGCAGATGATATTCATATGCGCTCTGCAAATCGGCAGCAATGACAGTTTGATTCGTCATATATCATCACCTCCTCTAACAATACTAGTCGAGAAGCTGACAATTTACTTTGATCAAATCAAAATCAGGGCAAGGTATTGGGGCTGCCTGTAAGTTCTTCTGTCTCACCAACATAAATCAGCTTCATGACATAATTAGTGCGTTCAGTGAAATATATCTGATACTTACCTGGTTCCGGATTTTCAAAATATGATGGCGGATAGAAAAAGACCTGCTCCCCTGTGACGATGCGATTATATTCAAAGTCCTGCGCTGATAAATTCACTTCTGTGCTGTCATACTGACCGAAGACTATCTGCACTGCATCAAAGACCCGCGGTACAAATTGGCTTGCTGCCAGATAAACAAACAGAAGCACCAGCAATAATGGAACAAAGTAAGATAAAACAGAACGATTAGTGTGATTCCAGTTTCTGCGCAGGGCCACCATCATGAGGACAAATAAAACAATTACCAGAACAAAGCTGGCAATTAAGCCAAATAAAAAATACCAGCGCATCAGTTATCCTCTCCCTTCATTTTCCCTCAGCATCAGCAATAAATCGCTTTCGGTGATTATGGGTATTCCCAGCGCAGCTGCACGGTCATATTTACTGCCGGTATTTTCACCCGCCAGCAGGTAGCTTGTTTTACCTGATACACTGCCGCTGATCCGTCCGCCTTCATTCTCGATCAGTTCGCTGGCTTCGTTGCGGCTGAGGCTGGGGAGGGTTCCTGTCAGGACAAAGGTCATACCTGCAAATCTTGTGCCGGCTGCTGCCGGCCTGACAGTCTCACTGGTTTTTACTCCGGCAGCCCTGAGCTGAGAGATCAGAGTCTGTGATTGCGGCAGGGCGAACCAGTCTTTAATAGCAGCTGCTGTTATTTGTCCTATATCAGGAATCGAAGAAAGTTCTTCAACCGTGGCTGCAGCGATAAGATCTAAAGAGTTTAGCTGCCTGACCAGGCTTTGGGCTGTCTGCACACCGACATGAGGAATTCCAAATCCGGTTAGCAGCCGGTACAGTGGAGCCTCTTTAGAGTTTTCAATCGCAGCCAGCAAGGCATCGACTGACTTCTCACGGCCGATTCCCCCCCATGCAACCAGCTCATCTCGTTTGTTTTTTAACAAATAAATATCTGCCAGAGAGTGAACATACTCGCTATCAATTAAAGCAACAGCAGTTTTCTCTCCCAGACCGTCAATAGACAAGGCAGCCTGTGAAGCAAAATATGACAAATGCCGCTTGATTTGCGCCGGGCAGTCGGTGTTGGTGCAATACAGGTCGGCAGCTTGATCCAAAAAGCTGGTCGGTGAAGAGCAGGAAGGGCAAAGCTCAGGCAGCCGGAAGACTTTTTCACTGCCGTCACGGTGCTCTTTGACTACACCAAGGACGGCCGGAATGATTTCACCGCCTTTGTGTACTAAGACTGTGTCGCCCACCCTCACATCCAGCTTGTCAATGTAATTTTGATTGTGCAAAGTAGCCCGCTGCACTGTAGTTCCGGCCAGCTGAACCGGCGCAAGAACAGCCAGCGGGGTAATCTTGCCCGTGCGCCCGACCTGAGCCCTGATTTCAAGTATTTTTGTTTCCTTCACTTCCGGTGGATATTTGTATGCAACAGCCCAGCGGGGAGCTTTACTGGTTGCCCCCAGTCTCTCCCGCAGCTTAAGCTGATCAACTTTGACTACAGCACCATCAATCTCATAAGGGAAGTCGCCCCGTAACTGATCGACACTCTTTATTTCAGAGAATATCTCCTCTGTCGTGTCAAGTAATTCTGAGGATCTGACCGTTTCAAAGCCTAATAAATCTAAGTACAACAGTTCTTCCCGGTCAGAAGTAAAACTTTGGGACGAATGTTGAATCTCAAAAGCGGTGAAGGCCAGACCTCGTTCCCTGACTACGGCGGAATCCAGCTGGCGCAAAGTACCGGCAGCTGCATTACGCGGGTTGGCGAAAGTTTTCTCATCTTTTGCTGTCAGTTCCCCGTTGATCCGCTCAAACTCATCTTTAGGCATATAGACTTCACCGCGAACTGACAGGTCAGCCGATGGCTGATCAAGCTTGTGCGGCACGTTGCTTAACTGCATAGCGTTTAAGGTCACATCTTCACCAAAGTTCACGCCGTCTCCACGGGTAATCGCCTGCTGCAAGACGCCTTGTTTATAAACTATGGATAAAGATAAACCGTCGACTTTCGCTTCGACGATGAACTGAGCCTCAGCTTCAGCTGCACGTGTACGCCGAATAAAATCATCCACATCTTCCAATGAAAAAACATCATTCAGGGAAAGCATCGGATATTGGTGAGCTACACGCTGAAAGCGTTCGCTGGCTCTTCCGCCTACTGTCATTGTTGGTGATTCTCCGCCCGCCAGCTGTGGGAAAGCAGCTTCAATCTTCCGCAGGCGTTGCGACAGGAGGTCGTATTGGGCATCTGTTATCAGCGGGTCGTCCAGATCATAGTAGGCATGATTGTAGTGTTGCAGCTGCTGGCGCAGCTCCTTAATCTCCTGCATAGCAGAAGACTCGGAGAGGCTTTCCAGCCATTGCTCCGAGTCTTTAATCATATCTGAGAAATTTCGGTCAGACACCTTATAGTCCCCGCAGATCTGCAGCCTTTCCGTCACATCCAAGCACATCAACAATCTTATGATGAACCATAGCTTCAATTGAGTCTCTGGCCGGACCAAGATATTTTCTGGGATCGAAATCAGAGGGGTGGTCATTAAAATGTTTGCGAATAGTTCCTGTCATAGCCAGCCGCAGATCACTATCAATATTAATCTTACAGACAGCCATTCCTGCAGCCTTGCGCAACATATCTTCAGGAATTCCAATGGCATCGGGCATGTCGCCGCCGTTTTCGTTAATCATCTGCACAAATTCAGGAATAACTGAACTGGCCCCATGTAAAACAATCGGGAAACCGGGCAGCCGACGTTCTACTTCTGCCAAAATATCAAAACGAAGTTCCGGTTTCTGACCTGGTTTAAATTTATAAGCACCATGGCTGGTGCCAATAGCTATAGCCAATGAGTCACAGCCTGTGCGGGTAACAAAATCCTGAACCTGCTCCGGATCAGTGTAGGAAGCATCTTCAGCTGATACATTGACATTATCCTCAACACCTTCCAGACGCCCCAGTTCAGCTTCTACTGTGACATAAGGGTCGTGATTGTGAGCGTACTCAACTACTCTGCGTGTCAAAGCAACGTTCTCCTCATAAGGCAGATGAGAACCATCGATCATGACCGAAGAAAAGCCACTGTCGATACAGTCAACACATAATTCGTAGGAATCACCGTGATCAAGATGCAGGGCAATCGGCAGGCCGGTATCAATGATAGCGGCTTCAACCAGCTTGGTTAAGTAGGTCTGATTGGCGTACTTGCGGGCTCCGGCAGAAACCTGCAGGATCAGAGGTGCGTCGAGTTTCTTGGCTGCCTGCGTAATACCCTGGATAATCTCCATATTATTTACATTAAAAGCTCCGATGGCATAACCGCCTTCATAGGCATTTTTAAACATTTCTCTTGTTGATACTAATGGCATAATTCTTCTCCTTATACATTAAATAAGCAATTAAATGCTTGTTCGTAATTGCCTAGATTATAGCACAGTGCGTAATGTTTTCATTCTCTCCGCAGCTTGCTTCAGGTCTCCCTGATAGCGTTCCAGCTTCGCTCTTTCATTATTTACCACCTCTGCCGGCGCCCGTTCAACAAAGTTCTGATTATTGAGCATAGCTTCTGAACGTTGTATTTCCTTTTTAAGCCGTTCTTCTTCCTCTTGCAGACGATGGATTTCCTCTTCGACATCAACCAGTTCACGCATTGAAATCAGCAATTCCCCACCCGGAAATTGAACTGATACACCGTCCTCCAGCGTTTCAGCTTCTGACATGCGGCGAATCCCGCCTATGCCTGCCAGACGGGAAAGCATGTCCTCACCATCCAGCAAACGCTGAGCGACTGAGTCTTCAGCTTTTACTGCAGCATTCACTTTTTTCGCTGATGGCAGCTGATAATCAGCGCGCAGATTTCTTACCGCGCGTATGGCTTCCATCAGACAGGTCATGGTACTTTCCGCTTCATCATCTGTCGGGTATTCTTCGTATCGAGGCCAACTTGAAGAAATAAGCAGTCCCTCCAGATCCAGATAACCGTGGATAGCCTCTGTTACATAAGGCATAAAGGGATGCAGCAGCTTGATTATCAGCTGAAGAACATCAAACAAAACCTTTTGTGCTGCCCGGCCGCTCTTTCCGCCCTGATGCAATCTTTCTTTAACAAATTCTATGTACCAGTCACAATACAGGTCCCAGATAAACTGATATACCCTTTCCTGGGCTAAGCCAAGTTCCAGCTTGTCCAGATATGCACCTACATCTTTAATCGCATAATGAGCTTCGTGCAGAATCCATCTGTCTTCCACTTCCAGCATTTCAGCTGTCACGTCGCTATAGTCTCTGTCTTCATCCAGATTCATCAGAACAAAGCGAAAAGCGTTCCACAGCTTATTCATGAAATTGCGGCCGGCTTCAACTTTTTCCTCACGGAAACGCATGTCATTACCGGGAGCAGTGCCATAGATTAGTGAAAATCTCAGGGCATCGGCACCATAGATGTCAATTATTTCCAGAGGATCAATGCCGTTGTTGAGTGATTTCGTCATTTTGCGGCCCTGTGAGTCAAGCACCATGCCATGAATCAAAACTTTTTTGAAAGGCAGCCGGCCGGTGTGTTCTATGGCTGAAAAGATCATACGCGCGACCCAGAAGAAAATAATGTCATAGCCGGGAACAATGACATCCGTAGGGTAAAAAGTTTGGAAATCTACTGTTTCTTCCGGCCAGCCCAAGGTTGAAAAGGGCCAGAGTGCAGAAGAAAACCAAGTATCCAGGGTGTCTTCATCTCTTCTCAGGCTGGAAGAATTACATTTCGGACATTTCGTCGGCACTTGGCGGGAGACAATCAGTTCACCACAGTCATCACAATACCAGGCCGGAATGCGGTGTCCCCACCAGAGTTGACGGGAAATGCACCAATCTCTGACATTTTCCATCCAGTTAAAATATATTTT
>DIRJ01000037.1:7160-76831 GCA_002427505.1 Mageeibacillus sp. UBA5439 | reverse complement strand
TCCATTTTTACAAACCACTGCAAAGATGGTTTTGCTTCGATCAGGCTGCCGCAGCGGCTGCAGGTTCCCACATTGTGTGTGATCTCCTCAACCTCCGTCAGAAAGCCTTGTGCCTGCAGGTCTGCGACAATAGCCCTGCGGGCAGTCATAACATCCATGCCGGCATATTTGCCGGTATCTTCAGTCATGTGGGCTGTGTCAGTCAATATAGAAATAATCGGCAGATCGTGCCTCAGCCCGACTTCGTAATCGTTCGGGTCGTGGGCAGGTGTTATTTTGACACAACCGGTACCGAAATCCATATCTACATAATCATCAGCAATTAGCGGAATGATCCGGTCGGTTAAAGGCAGATGCAGTTTACGGCCCTCTAAATGATTGAAACGTGCATCTCGGGGGTTAATAGCAACTGCAGTATCTGCCAGCATGGTTTCCGGTCTGGTAGTCGCTATAGTAATCCCACCCTCGCCATCAGCAAAAGGATATCTTATATAATATAGTGCACCATCATGTTCCTCATGTTCGACCTCTATATCTGATATTGAGGTCAGGCAGCCGGGGCACCAGTTAATCATACGCACACCGCGATAAATTAATCCTTTTTCATAAAGACGCACAAAAACTTCCACCACAGCCTTCGACAAGCCCTCATCCAGAGTAAAGCGATGGCGGTCCCAGTCGCAGGAGATACCAAGTCGTTTCTGCTGCTCAATTATTCTGTTGTTGTACTGGTCTTTCCATTCCCAGGTGCGCTTAAGAAAGCCTTCACGTCCTAAATGCTCTTTGCTAAGACCCTCTGCTTCGATAGCAGCTGTAACTTTCGCTTCCGTAGCTATGGAAGCGTGATCTGTCCCGGGCAGAAACAGTGCATTATCTCCCAGAAGCCGGTGATAGCGGATCAAGACGTCCGGCAGTGAGGTATCAAGAGCGTGTCCCATATGCAGAACGCCGGTAATGTTTGGCGGCGGCATCATAATTGTAAAGGGGCGCTTATCAGATGGCGCTTCAGCATGAAAGGCTCCACTCTCCAGCCACATCCCGTACAGTCTCTTTTCTTCAGTTGCCGGATCAAAATATTTCGGCACAGAATCAATCTTCTTCATTAATAATGTTCTCCCTTTTGTGTTATCTCTTAACGTAGGTAATCCTGCAAAGCAAGCTCAGCTGAGGGATCAAAGCCTGAGAAACTGATCCGCTGAAAATTCAGTTTACCAGTACCTCCCCTGTCATTCAGCTGAAAACTGAGCTTTACAATCTGCGCACGGTTCACAGTGATTTCATCAAGCCGCCAAAGCAGATTTTGGTCGCGGAAATCATCCTTAATAATCTGCGGCGCTGCTTCATACTTTACACCATTTGCATCTTCTATTTTTAAAAGCAATCTCTTCTCTCTGTGATCAGGATTGTACAAAGTCATATTCATCTGGCTGTAAGCTTCCAGGTTAAGTGGCGGGTAAGCAGAAGCGTAATCAAGATAAGGGCCAAATTCCAGTACTCGATCATCAGCATTACGATATTCGAGGACTAAGCCTTTCCAGGAGTCCACACTGCGTGTTTCCAGAACAGAGAATCTGCCCCGTCCGCGCCATACCTGCCAGATATCTTCCTTTTCCGGCCAATCAGTCTTTTTTACCCTGGCCTCATCATCATCGATAGACTTCTTCCAGACAAAATGTTCGAGGCTGTTCATATCCGCCCAGGGTGTCGGGCTGAGAAACAATGATTCTTCAAGATCCAGACGAAAAGGTACTACCGGGAGACCATCTGAGCCGTATAAATTAGCATAACTGTTGAAATTATCAAAGCCATACAGCAAAGATTCGGGCTCATCTATTTCTTCATGCCAGACTAACACTCTGACACCATAGAGTATGCGTGCCTTGGCGGGAACAAAGACACGATTTTTACCACAGACCGAAAAACCTCTTAGTTCCGTTTCACCGGCCGGCAGGCGCAAACCACCTCCCTGAATCGCAGTAGATGTAAAATTAATCATCCATTTATTGCCTACCTGTTCCAAAGAAACAGGTTCCGGCGCCGATTTGGAGATACCTTCCTCGCCGCACAATCCACGTGCGATCAAGCTCATACGCGCACCTAGCTGAAGCTTAGCCCAGGGAGTGAGGGCAAGACACACACTTTCGTCTTTTTCATAATCGAGAGGCAGATCATACTGTGTTACCAGACCACAGGAAATATCCAGACTGTGGTGACAGCTGGTCAGCATTTCGTTGAATATTGCCAGATCGTAAGGGCCCAGGTCACGATAAAGATAGGACTGCAGATGAGCATAGATAAAATGCAGCTCATTATCTGCGGGCACAAACAATTCCTTAAAGGAGATAACCAGCTGCTCCAAAGCTTTGTTGTAATAATCGGGGCTGTCCACATCACTTTCCCCGTGCAGCCAGAGAATACCGCGCAAAGCTAATCCGACTAGCGGTGATAATTTATGATTGAACATGGCTCCGGGTTGATTTTTCGGGTCAAAAACGCGAACCAGAGGCACTGTACGTTTATGCATCAAGGTTCGCCTCACCTGTGGCCGGGGAATGATTTTGGGGCTGGGATCCTGTGTGTCCGGCTGCCGGCCGTCGAGCAAGGCTGCAGTCTGAGGACGTGCACTGCGCCGTCTGGCAAATGAAAGGTCAAGCTCCTGCTCTTTAGCCGTGCGCTCAACAGATTCCAGATTCCAGCTCTCATCATCACGATAAAGCTTCAGCTCGCGCACATGGCTCTTCATCACAGGCTCCTTTTCTAAAACTTCTCGAGGCAGCCAGGAATGAATGTGAGTACCGGGACAGGCAGCATTAATAATTCCGATGGGAACATTAATTGCCTGAGATATGTGCCAGGCGAAAGAAAAGCCGACTGCTGAAACATCTTTGACCAGATGCACCTGATCCCCTCGCAGCCAGAAGCCGTCCGCAGCTTCTCCCAGTGGGTGCGGGCTATACATTTGAGTCTTGTCACTGAGGCCATTTTCATTCATTTGAAAAAATCGGATATTTTCAAGATTTATAGCTTTGTCTAATAACTTCTCTACATCAGAATCGCGCACTTTTTGAGCCATATTGTCCTGACCTGCGGCCAGCCAGACTTCTCCCACCAACACATCCTGAAGGATAATTTCATGTTCAGTGCTCGATACGGTAATTTTGTATTTATCGAAGGAAGCTTCCAGTTCGGGAAGTTTTATCTGAAAATAACCATCTCGCTCAGTGACATCATCCTCTTCATAGATAATTCCGTAACGGCTGGCATTTTCCTGTGCGCTGGCTTCATCTAAAGCGAGACGCTCAATTCTCAGATGTACTCTGCTCTTCTCCGGTGCAAAACCATA
This sequence comes from Mageeibacillus sp. UBA5439, assembly GCA_002427505.1. Taxonomy (GTDB): domain Bacteria; phylum Bacillota; class Clostridia; order Saccharofermentanales; family DTU023; genus DTU032. The sequence goes on along the minus strand of DIRJ01000037.1, from coordinate 73,488 downwards.
TAGACGGCTGACGACACCCTGTTGTAAGACCATGCCATCTCGAAAAACCGTTGCCAATTTGATCACTGCATTACTCCTACTTTATCTAAATCGACTGATCCTTTTTTCGTCTCTGTCTTAACAAGATATATATAAATATACATCAAAACATTATACACACTAAGCCTTCTCATCGGAAAGATAAACAGCATGCCGGATTACTTCTGCACTGTTTGCTGCCGCTTCGGTCAAGACACCACGTTCCTGTAATGCCTGCAGGATATTATCCGGTCTCATGTTGTCCTGGCTGCCGGCGACACTGATCAAACGAACCTGGTCAGCTGAAATGCTTTTTGTTTCGACAAGCTGGGCTGCCAGATCTATCTGCCGGGTCTTGCCCTTGCGTTTTTTGGTAAACATCACGGGGCCACCGCTAAAGACGCTTGCATAAGCAGCACCAATGCCATCGCCGATAAATTCATAATCCGCTTTTTCAACTAAAGCCATAATACTCTGCTTGCGCCCTGCCTCAACATACGAGGCGTCTTTGATACTCAAGCCATCCGGAAGACAGGCATTCAGGCGTGAGACGGCTGTATCCAGATCGATCTTCTCAGTCAGCTCCAATTCAAAAGGTTCATAACGGGTTTCGATACCACAGCCCACAGGCAGGGCAAAGACAAGCTGCGGTCTGGGATTATAGGCCAGCTCGCTCCAGGCCAGTGGCCAGTCTGCCCTGGCCAGGGCACGCTCAAAGAGACGCATCATGTCAAGATGAGCCAAATAAACGGGAGCACCGGTGCGCTCATAAAATAAACGCACTGTGTAAACCGGGGCAGGCTCGGAGTTCCCGACTTGATCAACCGGCTCTGCATCCGCTAAAGCAGCCGAAGTATAAGCCGGTACCGGGTCAGCCGTCGTGTGCTTGTCAGCTGCTTTTTTTTGCCATTGCACACAGATACCGCATTGTTCTCCCTGCAGACCACAATGGCTGCAGAGATCCATACAAGAGTTGGTCGTCCTGCCTGCCTGAGCTAACTTAAGCTCACGCAGAAGAAAACGTTTGTTAACACGAATATCCATATGGTCCCAGGGCAGCAGGACATCTGTATCCCACTCACCGGTAAATAACTCACTGCTTAGACCACATGCATCCAGAGCTTTATCCCAGCGTTCCACAGAAAAATGCTCATGCCAGGCATCCAGAAAGCTTCCCTGCTGCCAGACTTTTTCTATCACAGGAGCCAGACGCCGGTCGCCGCGTGCCAAAACGCCCTCAATCCGAGAGCTTTCATAATCATGCCACTGCAGTGATATACGCCGGTCACGCAGTAATTCGGTAAGAAGCTGCACCTTTTCCTTCATTTGTACCGGACTTATTTGTCCCACCCACTGGAAGGGAGTCCACGCTTTCGGGATAAAAAAGGAAATTGCAGCGGTAATCCTGGCCTGCCGTGGTCGCTGTTCATGGGGAATATTGGTCCATACCTGCAAAACTTTTCTGCAGAGATCCGCTATGCCCCTGACATCTTCTTCGGTCTCTGTGGGCAGCCCCAACATAAAATATAGCTTAATGTTGCTCCAGCCACCACGGAAAGCAACATCAGCAGCCTGCAGTAAATCTTCTTCTGTAATGTTTTTATTAATTACATCACGCAAACGCTGGGTGCCTGCTTCAGGGGCAAAAGTCAAGCCTGCTTTGCGGGTAGCTGAGATCTCTTCCATCAGATTGAAGTCAAATGAATCCAGACGCAAGGAAGGCAAAGATAAATTCACATGGCAGCCTGCGGTTCTTTCAATCAGAGCCGGCATTAGTTGATCACGCCGACTGTAGTCGCTGCTGGAAAGTGACAGCAGTCCCAGCTCATCAGCGCCGGTGGAAGACAAGAGTTTTTCACTGTATTCCAGCAAAGTCGGCAAGGATCGCTCCCGGACCGGCCGATAAAAATAACCGGCCTGACAAAAACGGCAACCCCGTGAGCAGCCGCGAAAGAGTTCCAGAACTGCACGGTCGTGTACCACTTCCATTGACGGTACCATGGGCTCAGTGGGATAAATTATTTCGTCCAGATCCGCTTCCAGATGCCGCTTTATTACAGCCGGAGCTGAAGGTTCAAGGACCTTCAGACCACTGAAGCCCTTTTCGTCATAGACTGCTTCATAAAAGCCCGGGACATAAACGCCCTCGATCTGTGCTGCCGCCCGCAAAAATGCTTCACGTGTCTCTTTGCCGCTTTTATACTGGCGGTAAAGCTCCAGCAAGTCAGGCAGAAGTCTCTCCCCCTCTCCTAATTGAATAAGATCAAAGAAATCAGCCATCGGCTCGAGATTACAGCTGATTGGGCCGCCGGCAATGATGAGAGGGTGTGAGTTGTCACGATCTTCACTGTAGAAGGGTATGCCGGATAAGGACAGCATATCTAAGACAGCTGTATAAGATAGTTCATAATGCAAGCTGAAAGCCAGTACATCGAATTCGCTCAAAGCTGTACCTGACTCGATAGACTCGAGAGGAATATTTTCATCCTGCATGATCGCCCGTATGTCCGGTGCCGGCATGAAAGCTCTTTCGCAGAACATTTTATCCCGGGCATTAATTGCCTGATATAGTATCTGTAAAGCCAGATTTGACATAGCTATTTCGTATAAATCGGGAAAGCAAAATGCTATATGCAGACCTTCCTCTGCACTTAGTTGATTGAAGCTTTCAGATTTATCGATATGATTCCACTCACCGCCAACATAACGGCTGGGCTTTTCCACGCGATTCAGAATAGAACGCGTCTGCATACGTTTTTTATTTGTCATATCTCTCTTCAATTAATTATTCATTGCTTCCATTAGTTCTGCACGTAGATCTTCATAGCCCGGCTTGCCCAATAGCGCGAACATATTTCTCTTATATGCTTCCACACCGGGTTGATTGAAGGGGTTGATGGCATCTAGATAGCCACTAAGGGCACAGGCTTTCTCAAAGAAATATATTAATGCCCCCATTGTCAGAGGAGAACGTTTTGACAGCTCCAGGCTTATATTAGGAACTCCCCCGCGCACATGAGCCAGGCTGGTGCCTAAAGCCGCAGTCCGATTGATTTCATGCAAACTCCTGCCGGCAAGATAATTCAGCTGATCTGAGTTATCGTCCTGCTGAGGGACCCGCATTTCGCACTGTGATGCTTTGTAGAGAATCGAAGTTTCAAAGAGTATCCTTCTGCCTTCCTGAATATATTGACCAAGTGAGTGTAAATCAGTGGTAAAGTTCGCTCCCACTGGAAAAATTCCACGCCCGCATTTTCCTTCGCTTTCACCATAGAGCTGTTTCCACCACTCGGTAAATATGGTCATAGAGGGTTCGTAGTTAACCATCATCTCGAGCAGATAGCCACGCTGAGCCAGAAGGTGCCTGATGAGGGCATAATTAATGCAATCGTTGACATGATCGGGTTCGAATTTCAGATAGCTCTCATATGCCCAATTGGCTCCCTCAAGCAGCTCGCGGATATTTATGCCGGCCACCGCAATCGGCAGGAGTCCAACCGCACTGAGAACAGAATAGCGCCCACCGATGTCGTCCGGTACGACAAAAGAATCCACACCGGCTGCATCTGCATAAGAGCGTAAAGCCCCTTTGTTCGCGTCAGTCGTGACGACAATACGTTGCTTCAGTTCCTCGGAACCATACTTTTTCTCCATGAAAGAACGTAAAATGCGAAAAGCGATCGCAGTTTCCGTGGTAGTACCTGATTTTGATACTACATTGAGGCTGATATCATAGTCCTCCAAAATGTCACAAAGCTCTGCCAGATAATCTTCACTGAGCTGATGTCCGGCAAATAATACCAGAGGCGCCCTGCGTTGTGATTTATCAAGTAAAGCCGTGAAATGATGGTTACAGGCTTCAATTACGGCTCGGGCACCCAGATAGGAACCGCCGATACCCAAAACGAGAAATATATCACTGGACTCACGCAATCGTGCTGCAACTTCCTCAATTTCCTGCAGATTTTTTTCTGTATTAATTTCCGGGACATGATACCAGCCTGTAAAATCAGATCCGGGACCGCTTCCGCTTTCCAGCTGTCTGTGGGCAACAGCCATAAAAGGAAGCAGAGACTGCAGCTCTTCTTCCGAAATAAAAGGCATCACTTGTTGTGTTTTAAGGCTCAGCATGTACATTCCTCCTCCAAATATTTGCATCAGTCAGAAGACAATCTTATTCAGTATCTTAGCTTAGCATTATAACGATAAAACGAGATCTAGCGCTGTCATAATGAATTATTTCCGTGACTGCGTCAAAGAGATATTATTTTTTCTCAGAAGTTAAAGAATCAGACGCAGATCGCACACGATATAATTCCTTGTTGCCGCCTGTTACTCTAACCGATCTGCCTTTTGATATATATTGAGATGAAATAGCCGGAAAAGTCTTGAATGAAGATTTTTTTTCATCACTGCTTAAGGCAATTTCGTTTTCTTTTTCCGGTGAAAAAGCCGTACGTATCTCACCGATAGTACCGGGCCGCAGTTCTGTAACTGTGATCGCCCGCAAACCGATCAAAGTGGAGTCATTCTTGATTATGTCCTGTTTGGCTGCATACTCCATTCTTCTTCTGATCCTTGTGAAGACAAAAAGTGCCAGCCCCAGTATTAGCAGGGCCAGCAGCAATATACGAACTATTTGAGTGATCTCGAGTATGCTCATGTTGTCTTCAGGCTCATCACTTTATTTACCCAGGTAAAAGCGTAGTTGCCGCTATCATCGAAATGGGGACCTCCCATAGTAGGAGCTTCAAGCTCAGCTCCAACATTGTCCGCCGCATCTACTATCACCTGATCAGCATAATTGAGGTCACCGGACAACCAGAGGTCAGCCAGCACATCTTCAATACGACGCTGAATCTTGCGGCGCAGGGGTCTTGCCCCGTATTTCGGTTCATATCCTTCTTTAGCCAGCAGGTCCCGTGCATCTTCGGTAATTTGCAGCTCAATGTTCCGGCGTTTCATGTCAGCAACAGGATCTTTCAGCATGAGATCAACAATCGCTCTGATTTCTTTACTCGTCAGCTCATGGAAGACTATTATTTCATCTATACGGTTGAGGAATTCGGGACGGAAGATATCTTTAAGCACTCCATCTATGCGTTCCTCCATCGCCACATGCCCGTCGGCACCAAAACCGATGCTGCTTCCTTTAAGCGTTGTACCCGCATTGCTGGTCATAACAATAATGCAGTTTTCAAAACTGACCACACGGCCATGGCTGTCAGTCAGTCGGCCATCATCCATGATCTGCAACAATATATTGTAGACATCTGCATGGGCTTTTTCGATTTCATCAAAAAGTACAACGCTGTAAGGTTTGCGACGGATTCGCTCTGTAAGCTGACCGCCGTCATCATAACCGACGTAACCGGGGGGAGATCCTATCAGCTTGCTTACTGTGTGGGCTTCCATATATTCGGACATATCCAGTCTGACCAGGGCGTCCTCTGTATCAAACATGACCTCGGCTAAAGCCTTGACCAGTTCAGTTTTACCGACACCGGTAGGTCCGACAAAGAGGAATGAGGCAGGTTTGTGTTCCTGGCTGAATCCGGCCCTGTGTCGTCTTATGGCTCGGGACAAAGCGCTTACGGCTTCGTTCTGTCCCACAACACGCTGATGTAGTCTTCCTTCCAGCTGTAGCAGGCGTGTACTTTCTTCTTCTGTCATCCGCACCACAGGAATACCCGTCCACATCTCGACCACCTGAGCAATATCCTGAGTTCCCAGCTCAATCGGCGGACAATTTTTCGCGATCTCTTCTCGCTGTGAACGTACACGCATCAGCTCTGACCTGATCTCCATGAGCTTGGCATAGAGCTCAACCTTGTCATTCTCAGCTGCCAACTCATTGATTGCCTTCTCAAAATCTTCCTGGGCAAATTCCAGTTCCTGAATTTTATCATCCAACTGCTTAATCTCTACCAGACAGCCGCAGGCAAGGTTAGCACAGGAACCCGCTTCGTCCAGCAGGTCAATAGCCTTATCAGGCAGATAACGTTCTGTAATATAGCGTGAAGAAAGTCGCACCGCCTCCTTCACTACCGGTGCAGGATAAAATACATGGTGATGATCTTCATAATAGTCTTTGACTCCCATGAGGATTTCAAAGGTATCTTCTTGACTGGGCTCTTCCACCATAACCTTTTGAAAACGGCGTTCGAGGGCCGAATCTTTTTCGATATGACGGCGATATTCATCCAATGTAGTTGAGCCAATCACACGAATTTCACCTTTAGCCAGAGCCGGTTTAAGTATGTTTCCGGCATTCATCGCGCCTTCCGCATCACCGGCACCCATAATATTATGTAGTTCATCAATGACCAGAATTACATTTCCTGACCGGCGGCAGTCATCGACGACGCCCTTCATGCGACTCTCAAACTGGCCTCTAAACTGAGTTCCGGCAACCATACCTGTCATATCAAGCAGGAACATTTCCTGATTTAACAGCTTAGCCGGTACTTTCCCTTCATATATTCTGACAGCAAGTCCCTCCGCAATAGCAGTTTTCCCCACGCCCGGTTCACCGATCAGGGCCGGATTGTTTTTGGTGCGTCGATTAAGAATCTGGATAATATGATTCAACTCTTCATCTCGACCGATGACACGGTCAATTTCACCATTGGCCGCTTTTTCAGATAAATTAGTGCTGAATTGCTCCAAAAATTTGCGGCGCGGCTTGCGACGCGACCTTCTTGCTCTGTCAGCATCATCCGGATTACCAATATTGGCCGGTACCAGTTCACCATAAGAATTCTGAGGACTGACTTGCATGTCGTGTCTGTGATCCAACTTGCTGTCATTGGAATCTGCAGCTTCATCATCATCGTCTTCATAGTCGGAGCCGTCATCTGAAGCATTCCATGTGGCAGCGGAGAGGTCAGGGAATTGCCCTTTCAACAGCATGCCAAGAATTTCTTCCGGGTTCTGACCGGAAAACTGCTCCATCATCTGATTCATGCGTGAGGTTATCTCATCAACATTGTCTTCAGTAACTCCGACACGCTCGAAAACACTGGCCATACCGCCGAGATCCTGCTCGTAAGCACATTTGAGGCAAACACCTTCGATACGGTTCTCACCGTCCTTTATCCTATTGGCGAAGACAACCGCTTCATTAATTTTGCATATAGAACACTTACTCATTTGCTTATCCGTTCTTAAATATCCTTATTTTTATAATATGTGATCTCTAAGCTTTGCTCAAGCTCTGATCCCCTTTGTTACAATCTTGTCCGGAGAAACTGCAGAATACACGCGTTTCAGTATTTGTGCAAGGTATTGTCCGGTGTAGGAATCTTTATTAGCCGCCAGTTCTTCCGGTGTGCCGGCTGCTACCAGGAAGCCACCTTTTTCCCCGCCTTCAGGTCCCAGATCAATGATGTAGTCTGCTGTTTTGATTATATCCAGATTATGTTCAATAATTAAAACTGTGTTTCCTGACTCGACCAGACGATGCAGAACATCAATCAGATCGTGCACATCAGCAGCATGTAGTCCGGTGGTCGGTTCATCCAAGATGTAAAAGGTCTTGCCGGTATCACGTTTTGACAACTCTGAGGCCAATTTAATTCGCTGGGCTTCTCCTCCGGATAGTTCGGTCGAAGACTGCCCCAGACGTATATATCCCAAACCGACATCGATCAGGGTCTGCAATTTTCGCGCTATAGCCGGTATATTCTGAAAAAACTCCAAAGCTTCTTTTACAGTCAGGTTCAAGACTTCACTGATATTTTTGCCCTTATAGGTCACTTCTAAAGTCTCACGGTTGTAACGCAGACCGCCACAAACTTCACAGCTGACATAAACGTCCGGCAAGAAGTGCATTTCAATGCGATTAACTCCATCACCCTGACAGGCCTCACAGCGGCCTCCCTTAACATTAAAACTGAAACGACCCGGCTTGTAACCACGCGCTTTAGCTTCAGGCGTCTCTGCAAAAAGCTTTCTGATCAGGTCAAAAGTGCCGGTGTAGGTTGCCGGATTCGAACGCGGGGTGCGTCCGATCGGAGACTGGTCGATGGAAATCACTTTATCCAGCTGTTCAACACCCTCAATGCGGTCAAACTTGCCTCTGCGGCGGCGCGAGCCCTGCAGGTCAATCTCCAGTTCTTTCAACAAAACTTCGTTGGCCAAAGAACTCTTGCCGGATCCCGAAACTCCTGTTATACAGACAAGATTTCCCAGAGGTATTGAGATATCAATATGCTTGAGGTTATTCTCTGCGGCCCCGAATATCTTTAGAAAACCCTGATTCTGTGGTCTGCGTTCGAGAGGTATGGCTATCGTTTTTTTACCGGAGAGATATTGTCCGGTAATAGAAGCATCATTTTTGGCAATGTCCTCCGGTCGTCCACAGGCTACGATCCTGCCTCCGTATTCTCCTGCCCCCGGTCCGATATCTACCACTGTATCTGCTTCCCAGATCGTTTCTTCGTCGTGCTCAACAACTATAACTGTATTGCCCAGATCACGTAAATTTTTCAGTGTATGCAGAAGCCGTGCATTATCACGCTGGTGTAAGCCGATAGAGGGCTCGTCCAGCACGTAAAGAACACCGGTCAGACCTGAGCCGATTTGTGTGGCCAGACGAATACGTTGTGCTTCGCCGCCGGACAAGCTGGCCGAGGCACGTGACAAGGTCAGATATTCCAGGCCGACATCCAGCATAAACAGCAAACGCGCTTTGATTTCTCTCAGCACAGGCTCTGCAATTTCGGCTTTACCACGATCTGCAAATTCAAGTTGCTGCAGGAAATTGTAGGCCTCGCTGATTGACAGGTCCGTAAGTTCTTTAATATTCAGATCTCCGACAGTAACGGCCAGACTTTCCCGTCTGAGACGTCCCCCCTTACAGACCGGACATTCTGTAAAGGCCAGATATTGATCATAATAATCTCTAATGTCACCTGAACTGCTGTCTTTGTAGCGACGTTCCAGTACCGGCACAACGCCACTCCAGGTCGTGTTGTAAGGTTCACCCCGATCATAGCGTGTCATACTGGTATCAACTGTCAGTTTGGGTTTGTCGCCGCCAAACAGGACCAAATCGCGGATATCTTGCGGTAAATCTTTCCAGGGTGTTTTCACCGAAAACTTATATTTTTTGGCTAAAGCATTAAGATGGGCCCGGGCCCAGCTTTTAGTGTCTTTAAAATTAAATCCGATCGCTGAGATAGCACCGTCTGCCAGTGAAAGGTTTTCATCTGTCATAATCAGCTCAGGATCAATATGTGTATGCTCACCCAGTCCTGTACATTCCGGACAAGCACCATAGGGATTGTTAAAGCTAAACATACCGGGAGAAATCTCCCCGATACTGATCTGACAATCGGGGCAAGAGAAATTTTGTGAAAACAGCTGTTCACGCCACTCTCTTGCACCTTTGACAGAACCTTGTTCAAAGCGAATCATTACCAGGCCATCTGCCAGGCGGAGGGCAGTTTCTACTGAATCTGTCAGCCGGCTGCGAATATCCGGGCGCAATATAAGGCGGTCAACTATTACTTCGATCACATGTTTTTGTGTCTTCTGTAAGGTAATCTCTTCATCCAGCTCGTAGACCACGCCATCGATGCGGACCCGGACAAAGCCTTCGCCGCGCAGATACTCCAGTACTTTTTTGTGTTCTCCTTTGCGGTCACGCACCACCGGCGCAAAAATATAGAGCCGGCTGCCTGCTTCTTCCTGCATAACAATATCTATAATCTGATCTATTGACTGACGTTCAATAACACGTCCGCACTGCGGACAGTGAGGCGTTCCTGCCCGCGCAAAAAGCAAGCGCAGGTAGTCGTAGATTTCTGTTACAGTTCCGACTGTAGAACGGGGGTTCCTGCTGGTCGTCTTCTGGTCAATAGCAATGGCAGGTGATAGTCCATCAATGCTGTCAACATCAGGCTTCTTGGACTGCCCCAGGAACTGCCTGGCATAAGATGAAAGCGACTCTACATACCGCCGCTGTCCTTCAGCATAGATTGTATCGAAAGCCAAAGAAGATTTGCCGGAACCTGAAATTCCGGTAAAAACGACTAGCTGGTTACGGGGAATGGTCAGAGATACATTCTGTAAATTATGTTCACGCGCTCCGCGTATAATCAGATCTGAATTCATGACTTGATCTTAGCACAGATGTATGAATAATTGCGTAACTAGTTTGAGTAAATAATGTCGTAATTTTAACTCTCTTTTAATACTTGCGTAGGGATGCAGGTAAACATTTTGCCACCCATCAGGGGCACCACTTCTACATCTAATCCATAGATAAGAGATAAGTTTTCCGAACTCAAGACTTCATCCGCTCTGCCCTGAGACATGATATGTCCCTCATGCAGCAGGATAACCTCGTCCGAAAAAAGCAGAGCCTGATCCGGATGATGTGTGGATAAAAACACTGTATATCCATCATCTGTCAGCTTACGCACCATGGAGAGAATACGCATCTGATTACCGTAATCGAGACTGGAGGTCGGCTCATCCATGATCAGGTACTTTGACCCCTGAGCCAGAGCCCGGGCAATCAGAACCAATTGTCTTTCACCACCGGATATTCTCGCATAGCCACGTTCTTCAAAGCCCTCCAGCCCCACCCGGTATAAGGCGTCTCGTGCAGCCTCTTGGGCTGCTTCGTCCGGAATATAAAAGATCGATCCATTCGATTGAGTCGCCATCAGAACTACTTCCAGACAAGTGAAGTTAAAGACAGGAATATGGGATTGTGGAATATAGGCGATCAGCTTTGCTCTTTCTTTAGTACTGAGACTGGAAAGATCTGCGCCATTTAACTTAATTGAACCATCATATTTAGGCAGAAACTGCAAAATACAAGAAAACAGCGTGCTTTTACCAGAACCGTTTGCTCCCAGAAGACAGACAAGGCTGCCCTCTTTAAGCTTGAAGGAAACTCCGTCCAGCACCTCGCGCTCACCGTAAGAAAAATGCAAATCGTTAATCTCTAAACTCATCTTGTTGCTCCTAGAGGTTCATTCTGCTTCTGCGGCTCAAGAGCAGGTAAAGATAAAAGGGCGCACCGACCAGAGAAGTAATAATCCCCAGCGGAATTTCAGCAGTGAACGCCAAACGCGAGATATTATCCACAATCAAGAGAAAACAAGAGCCCATCAGCATGGAGGCAGGCAGTAAGCGCCTGAAATCACTCCCCACTAAAAGGCGTGAGAAATGCGGTATCACCAATGAAACCCAGCCGATCATACCGGAAACCGCAATGCTGGTCGCTGTCAACAAGGTGGCGCAGACAATTACGATCAGTCGCAAAGGTCCCACAGCGACACCCATGGCTTGGGCTTCTTTCTCATCCATGGTCAGCAGATTCATTTTCCAGCGCAATCCCATTAGTGGAAGCAGACCGATCAGAATCAGAATAGCTCCGTAGAAGAGCTCTTCCAGCGTTTTTCCGTTTAATGAACCCATCAGCCAGAAAGTGATCTGCGGAAGCTGATCGTTAGGATCTGCCATTAATTTTAAAAAGCTGGTACCGGCATTGAAAATAGAACCAATCATGATTCCGGACAGAACCAGGCCCAAAACCTGATTTTGCCGCAAGATCCTGCTGATCATATAAACAAGGGCAACCGACAAGCTGCTAAAGAGGAAGGCTGACATAGAAATCATGCTGCCGCCGGCACCCAGCAAAATACCCAGAGCCGCACCAAAAGCAGCGCCGGAAGACGCACCTACAATATCAGAGCTTACTAAAGGGTTACGGAACATACCCTGATAGGCAGCTCCTGAAACTGACAGTGCTGCGCCCACCAGCACTGCCAGCCCGACACGGGGCAGCCTCACGTTGAAGAATATGGCTTCAGCTGAATCAGGCCAGGTCTGTTCAATATCAGTAATTTTACTTAAAATCAACCGCCCTATTTCTGAAAGTGTCAGAGGATATCTGCCTAAAACCAGTGAAATCAGAAATAGGGCTGTCAGGCTAACAGTCAGAGCGAGAATAATAGTTCTATAATTGTTTCTGCTTTGAGTTTCCACTACTAACTCCAACTCTTATTTCAAAGGTGACTGTCTACTCTTTCAGTTCAGAGTTAACCATCAATTCAGCATATTCTGCCGAGCTCATCTCAAAATCATAGAAGAGTTTGTAGTATTCCTGTACTATGCCTGTCAAATCCTCGGTGAAAACATCAGGATATAGTATGTGAGCCATCCATTGCAAGCCGATAAAACGGTTGACCGAAGGCGGTGCCCCCAGCCAGCTATAAGGCAGTCCGGGAACCTCATAATACTGATCATCCTGAATTGCCTGCAAAGTTGAGAAAGCGGGATCGGTCTTTGCCTGCGAATAAACTGACCCTGAAGCAAAGAAAATGTACTCAGGATTCCAGATAAGCAGTTGCTCCATGTTTATTTCGTCACCACTGCCACGAGAAGAAGGGCTTTCCACTTCTACCACGTTATTTCCCAGAAGATCCATGATCGTTGCATGATAAGTGCCTTTAGACAGCGCATTTAAACCTGTATCTCCCATAAGATAAGCAAAACTCGCTCTGTCTTCTTCAGAAATCTCAGCCATCTTCGCCGTCACTTCAGCAAAAACCTGGTCACAGTAATCACCTAAAGCTGCTCCCTTTTCTTCCTTGCCCAGCAGCTGTCCCAGAGTACGATAAGCATTACCCGATTTTTCCAGGTCAGCTTCGATAAAAATCGCCGGTATGCCTGTCTGCATTGTAACCGTGTCCATATCTTCGGCAATGCCTCCTTTGGGTTCACCTATATCAATAATGACCTGCGGTGTCAAACGGGCCAGTTCCTCCATGTTCATATCCTGAGAACCGAAGAATTGGCCAATTACCGGCAGATCCTTGTATTGTTCTCCAATATAGTAGGCCTGACCTTCACTCACGTCATTAGTCAGGGCAACAAGCATATCCCCGGCAATACTTAGCAAAATCTGCTGACCCAGTGGACCTGAAGGTACAATTCTTTCAATATTTATCGGCAACTCAACTTCTCTGCCTGCTGAATCAGTAAAAACAAAGGTATCAGCTTCAGGGTCAGCGGGCACTACAGGTGCTTCCGTGGGAGCCTCTGTTATGGCTTCAGTAGGTGTTTCCGTTACAGGAGTTGTCTCTGCAGGTTTGCCGGGCGTGCAGGCTGTCACCGCAAATGCCATCAGCAAGGCCAAAATTAAGCTAAAAACTTTCAAATTGTTTTTCAATTTCTCTTCCTCCCTTAGTTTTAAGTGGATCTTTCACTCTGCCATTCTTATCACAAGGTCTGGTCCAAAGACCGTAATCAACTTGTTTCTGCGCGGAACTTGACTTGCTCAATATAACAGTTCTCTTCTAGATTGACAAACACAATTTCCAGGCTCTTCTTTGTGATAATTGGATAAGAGTCATTTAAAAAGCCCCTGCGAGACAATCTCACAGGGGCTTTTTGCTGGTGACCCTAGGGGGAATTGAACCCCCGATTCCGCCTTGAGAGGGCGGCGTCTTAACCGCTTGACCATAGGGCCGCACGTGCTGGAGTATTATAGCAGTTCAATGGTTCAGCTGCAAGAGTAATTATCTGCCTAATTCATAAAGAGCAATAGACGCTGCCATTGCTACATTAAGAGATTCGGCCTGTCCCGGCATCTCTATTCTGATATTTTGGTCAGATAGATTCAAGGATTCTTCAGAGAGCCCATTTCCCTCATTACCCACAAGCAGGCCAAAATATTCTTTCCGGCGTTCCAGCTCCCGGATATCCTTTCCCCTGATATCCAGTGCGAGAAGCTCAATCTCACTTTTCCTCAACTCTGACAGAGCCAGAGCTGTGTCTGCCTCCTCAATCATTTTCAGATGAAAAATGGAGCCCATTGCAGCCCGCAAGCTTTTTTCGGACCAGGGAGAAGCACTTGCGCCCAGGAAAAGAATCTGTCTGACGTTAAAAGCATCTGCACTTCGAATCAGGGTACCCACATTGCCGGGATCCTGCACATCTATGATGACCAGACTGTTCAGCTGCTCAATATCCTTCAGGCTGCTTCGCCGGGGCTGCAGCAGCGCCAGTACCCCCTGGGGTGTTCTGGTGCCGGACAGTCGCCGAAAAAGATCACTGCGCATGCGGATCAGCCGGTCGCCGTCAAGTCCGTCTGGCAGCTGAGGCAACAAGTCCTGCAAATCTGCCAAAATCGCCTGACCCTTTTCATCATCTGAAAAGACGAGATATTCTAAACTCGCACTGGCCTTCAGAGCCTCTTCAATCTGACGCGGACCTTCAAGCATGATCCAGTTAGTCTTTTTGAATTCGCGTGCACTGCCTTGAAGCATAAATTTGCGGTAAAGATTGTTTTTATCAGAATCAATCGAACGCATAGTTTTTCTTCCTGAACATCAAAAGGGGGAGTGACTGCACTCCCCGCTTTAAAAATATCTTTAGCTGTTTAGTGTTTCAGAGCTTCCTGAGCAACATCTACCAGGCCGGCAAAGGCCTCTTTGTCATTAACGGCCAGATCTGCCAAAACCTTGCGGTCGAGGCCCACGCCTGCAGTAGACAGACCATTCATGAAACGGCTGTAAGACATGCCATTTTGACGTGCTTCAGCGTTAATACGAGCTATCCACAGACGACGAAAATCGCGTTTTTTACGCTTGCGATCGTTGTAAGCGTACTGTCCGGACTTGAGCACAGACTGATTAGCAACTTTGTATAATTTACTCTTCCGGCCGAAATAGCCTTTAGCTTGTTTAATAACTTTTTTATGACGACGACGGTTTGTTGGCCCTCTTTTTACTCTAGCCATAATATTCTCCTTAATCTCGTAACGAATTATTTATAAGGTAACAATTTGCGTAAACGCTTTTGATCTACATCAGACACTATTACCGACTTACGTAGCTGGCGCTTACGTTTCGGCGCCTTCTTAGTCAGAATATGCTTTGTAAATGCGTGGTTACGTCTGAACTTCCCCGTCCCCGTTACTCTGAAACGTTTCTTTGACGAGCTGTGTGATTTCTGTTTAGGCATAAAATACCTCCTCCTGCTAAGTTATATTTAAAATTCCCCTCGCTTAATTTGTTTTTTCCTAGAATAAGCTGGGCGAAATATCTAGTTAATTCGCCTGCCTGCAATCTGCCCGCTTTATTAAGCAGCCAGTTATTCAGCAATAGGCGCCAGGTACATGATCATGTTCCTGCCTTCTGCCTGCGGAGCTTTATCAACTACGCCGACTTCACTGACCGCTTCAGATACTTTTTGCATGACATCGTAGCCCTGATGTTTAAAAGCCATCTCACGACCACGGAAACGAATAACCACTTTTACCCTGTCGCCATTTTCCAGAAAGCGGATGGCATTCCTGACTTTAACGTTAAAGTCATGTTCTTCTGTAGTTAACTTGATCTGTACTTCTTTAACCTGAATGGTCTTCTGGTGCTTTTTGGCTTCACGTTTTTTCTTGTCCTGATCAAAAGTATATTTTCCGTAATCCATTAATTTGGCTACCGGATTATTATTGTCCGGTGATATCAGCACTAAATCTAATGCTGCTGCGTCAGCTCTGGCAAGAGCCTCTGCAATTGGCACAATTCCTATCATTCCGCCATCTGCATCGACAAGTCTGACTTCAGGAAAAGTAATTTCCTGATTAATGAGATGACCTCTGCGGCTTTGTTGAGCGATAATAATACCTCCTTTGGTTTTTCGCATAAAAATAGCGGATTTTCTCCGCCCACACACCAGCATCCCAGGATGCAGTCACTGTAGACCTCTTTACCGAAGCTGGAGGTGAGAAGCGGAAACTTCTACTTGTTATCGGATCAAAGTATACAGGGGCAGAGCCCTTGCGTCAAGCGCTCCGCCCCAAATAATACGGTAATTATTACTGATTCAGGCTCACTGCAAGACAGTGGTCCAAATCACCCTGCTTATCTTTTCTTGTCATTGCGATGATAGGTCAATTTAAAGATCTCACCGGCTGCAAAAGGAAGCAGAACCAGCGACAAGATCACGGCCCAGTCACGCAGCTGCAAAGGGACTGTATGGAAAGCGTCTCCCATAAAAGGCAGGTACACCACAGCCAAAGTTAAAATAAGGGAAAGCAGTATAGCCTTGTTCAAGGTAGGGTTAGAGAAAAAGCCGAGGCCGAACACGGAGTGGCGCTCCGACCTGCTTGAGTAGGCCCTGACTAATTCAGCCATAACCAGACTGATAAAAGCGTAGGTATGGGCTCCCATTGAAGGTTCTGTTCCCGCCAAAGGCATGAAGTGAAAACCTGAAACTAAGGCTCCGCCTTCCAGATAAAGGTCAGGATAAAAGATCCTGCCCAGATTAAAAGCTGCAAATACTGTCACCATTATTGCCAGAGCCTGTACAACAATGGAAAGCAACATTTCCTTGTCCAGTATTTTGTCTTCAGGACTGCGTGGCGGCAGCTTCATAATTCCATCTTCTGCTCTCTCCTGACCCAGTGCCAAAGCCGGAAAACTATCCGTCACCAAGTTAAGCCAGAGCAACTGGATCGGCAGCAAAGGCGTATACTCAGGTCCCAAAATCATATTCGTCAGAAAAATAATGAGAATCTCACCAAAATTACAGGAAAGCAGAAAGCTGACAACCTTGCGGATATTGCTAAAAATCACTCTCCCCTCTTTAACTGCATGTACAATTGTAGAAAAGTTATCATCGGTCAGAATCATGTCAGCTGCACTCTTGGCTACTTCAGTTCCGGTAATACCCATGGCTACGCCGATATCAGCCCGTTTCAAAGCCGGGGCATCGTTGACACCGTCACCGGTCATAGAGGAGATGTGACCATTCGCTTTGATGGCATCAACTATCTGGACTTTGTTCTCAGGCGAGACACGAGCATATACTGAAGTATTTTCAGACACCATCTGCAGTTCTTCTCTGGTCATCTTATCCAAGTCAGAGCCGGAAAGAACATCATCATCTTCTCCGCGAAGATGGAGATCGTTAGCGATTGCGACAGCTGTTTCTTTATGGTCGCCTGTGATCATGACAACACGGATACCGGCCTCATGGCAAACCCGGATAGATTCTTTAACTTCCGGACGGGCCGGGTCAATCATACCCATCAGACCGACGAAAATCATATCCGTTTCCATGCCTGCAAACTCTGCATTATCATGCTGGCGGTAAGCAAAAGCGAGTACACGCAGCGCTCCACGTGCGAAATGGCTGTTCATCTCGGTTATTTCCTGCCGGCGCTCATCTGTCAGATCAACCACCCCGGAAGAAGTCAATTCCTTAGCGGAGCGATCGAGAATACGGTCAGGGGCACCCTTGGTCATAGATATATAGGCTGCATCAGGCAAAGTCGTGTAGGCGACAGTCATCATTTTTCGTGCTGAATCAAAAGGCTTTTCACCGGCGCGCGGGTGTGCCTGGCGTACGGCGCTGATATCTCTGGAACAGCCTTTGGCAGCTGCTGTCAGCATAGCACCCTCTGTCGGGTCACCTATCATCTGGGTTACGCCTGCTTCGCTGCGCAAAACGGCATCATTGCACAAGATCCCGATTTCAAAAAGTCGGTCCAGCACATCCTGAGAAACAGCAACTTCTTTTTCGTCCGTACTGTTTATATCACCTTCGGGTGTATAGCCTGAACCACTTACCTCAAAAACCCGCTTGTCGGCATAGAGTCTGGTGACAGTCATCTCATTTTGTGTCAGAGTCCCGGTTTTATCACTGCAAATTGTGTCAACACTGCCTAAGGTTTCAACGGCAAGCAGACGTTTTACAATGGCGTTCTCCTTAGCCATCCGGTTCATACCCAAAGACAATACGATTGTAACAACAGCCGGCAGTCCTTCCGGAATGGCAGCCACAGCCAAAGCCACTGCAGTCATGAACAACTGC
The DNA here is from genome assembly GCA_002427505.1 of Mageeibacillus sp. UBA5439. GTDB lineage: Bacteria > Bacillota > Clostridia > Saccharofermentanales > DTU023 > DTU032. The sequence goes on along the minus strand of DIRJ01000037.1, from coordinate 55,629 downwards.
AGCGGATCGCCGCCCTGCAATAAACCAACTCCAAAAATAACACCGACAACAATTAGAGACAAAATACCGAGGATCTTGCCCAGGCGATTAAGATTCTGCTGCAAAGGTGTCTGCTCCTGCTTAATGTTCGTCAGGCTGGAAGCAATTCGACCCATTTCAGTTTTCTGTCCGGTGGCAACAACTATGCCGACAGCGCGGCCATAGGAAATGGCTGTGCTGCTATAGACAACATTTTTACGGTCTCCTATGCCCAAAAGCTCGTCTGTAATGAAGTCAGCATCCTTGTCTACAGGAACTGATTCACCGGTCAGTGCCGATTCATCAGCTTGCAGATTTTGACTCTGAATGAGTCTGATATCAGCGGGAACAACGTTACCAGCTTCCAGCTGCACCAGATCTCCCGGCACAAGCTCTGCTGCTGCTATCACCTGCAATTCTCCGTTGCGGATGACATGGGCTTCTGGAGCAGCCATCTTTTGCAAGGCTTCAACGGCTCTTTCTGCTTTGCCTTCCTGATAAACGCCCAGAAGTGCATTGATAATGACGATAGCTAGAATAACACTGGCGTCCAGAATCTCGCCCAGCGAACCGGATATAATCGCAGCAATAATCAGAATAATGATCATAAAATCTTTAAACTGGTTCAGAAGCTTGACAAAAAAGGATTCCTTCTTTTCTTCAGCCAGCTCGTTGGGACCATATTTCTCCAGAGCTTTTGCCGCGGCAGCAGCAGACAGACCCTCCGCAGAGTCTGTCTCCAGTTTTATAATCACATCTTCTTTCTTGCTTACCGAGGATTCTGCCAAAGTCATTGCTGACTCCTGCATAGCCTCGCCGGTCACAATTTCAGTTGTTTGCTTGCTCATCTGATGCCTATTTTTCCCCCTTCATTCGCTTGGCCACTAACTCCGCTATGATTGTCATTTTTATCTGCCTCATCTTCCCTGATTTCTTCTTCGGGAATTATCTCTAATAAGATCTGATCAATCCGACGGTCATCCATCTCTAAAACTGTAAAACGTAAATTCTCAAATGTTACCACAGGCCGCTCACCATCGCCCGGAATTCTTCCCAGTAATGAAAGAACAAAGCCCGCTAGAGTATCATAGTTGTCATCTTCCTCCAGATCGTCCAGAGCTTTAACATAGCGTCCTGCCTCCTGGGGTGTCAGCAGGCCGCTTAAGATAAAGCTGCCATCAGGATTTTCAATAACATCTGTCTTCGGCGGATCGTATTCATCTTCAATCTCCCCCACGATTTCTTCCAGCAGGTCTTCCATCGTGACAAGCCCTTCAGTGCCCCCGTACTCATCCACTACGATCGCCATAGATATATGCTTTGACTTCATTTCGCGAAATAAAACATCAATTTGTTTTCCTTCGGGTACAAAATACGGATTACGCATAATCATGTGTAAATCAAAGCTGTCAGCCCGGTCATCCTCCGGCACACGCATTAAATCCTTAAGAAAGAGTGTACCTACGATATTGTCTAAGTCTTCGTCGTAGACAGGGAAACGCGAAAAGTGTGCATTCGCAGCAAAATTAACCGCCTCGTCATAAGTAGAATTCACCGGGATGGCACTTACCGATAGGCGCGGGGTCATAATTTCTCCCACATCCTTATCATCAAAGGCGAAGATGTTATCGATTAGAATAGCGTCCTCCGCCGGCAAATCACCTGTATCTACCCCCGCTTCTGCCAGTATACGGATTTCATCCTCCGTAACAGTATCCTGGGTTTCTTTGGGATCAATACCAAAGAGCCGCACGACCAGATTCGTGCTCCAGGTCAAAAGTTTTGTAAAGGGGCGGAAGATAACATCAAAGAAAAGTAAAAGCGGGACAACTTTCATCGCTGTTTTTTCGGGGTCTAGCATAGCCAGGCGCTTGGGGACCAGTTCACCTAATACAAGGGAAAAATACGACACCAGTATGGTGATCAATACTATGAAAAATGTCTGCAGCCAAGGTCTTTGCAAGGTCGGATCAACAGCTATATAAAGACGCGACGCTATCTTGTCCGCCGCAAAAGCACTGGATAGGAAACCGGCCAAAGTGATAGACACCTGTATTGTTGCCAGCATTTGACTTTTGTTATCGACAATATTAATCAGTTTCTGCGCAGCCGAATTACCCTCATCGGCCAGTTTTCTGATACGATTGTCGTTTTGTGTAACAATTGCCATCTCTGATCCGGCAAAAAAGCCGTTAATCAGGATCAAAATAAAAATAAGTATCAAATCAAAAGCTAAGGAAGCTGATTGCGATTGAACCGCTAACTCCTGATTTGACAGTACCACCCTCATAAGAGGGCCAATACAGCCAGATTCGTCCAAGTCTATATACCTCCAAAATATTGCGGGAAAACTTCTGCCTTTGCGGCAAGCAGTGCCTTCACTGATAACATTGTTCCTCGCTCGTATAAGTCGACGATGTGCCTATATTATCAAAACATCAGAGCCACTGCAAGAATCAGTATTATTAACGACATGTTTCTCGCAACTAAAGGTCCGGTTTCAGACGCTGCTGCCGGGAACAATGCAGATCTTGCAAATTCCGTTTGACAAATACATTATTTTGCTCTTATAATCACTTAGTACTCATACGCACCATTAGCTCAGGTGGTAGAGCAACTGACTCTTAATCAGTAGGTCCAGGGTTCGAATCCCTGATGGTGTACCAGAGGAGTTAGCCCTTGAGACAACAGCGTCTCAGGGGCTTTTTATTTATAAATCCACTGCATAATTCAAAATATTGTAGTCAATTTTGGAGTCAATTTTCCGCCCTTGTCATTTTGCACAATCGAAGATCTTCTTCCTTGGACCAGTACCGCCAGCGTCTGGCGTCACATTTCAGTGCATCTTCGTCACTGTGGGCATCGATATCTCCGCGCAGCTCCGCATCATTATTATTCTTATTACTTTTCATAGATCTATTCTACAAAATCAACTTGATTTGTGTTCTTGAATATTTGGTTGAAAACATCAGCATGAGAAAACAAGAAGTTTCATAATCTCTCTGCTGCGACAGGAGATTTAGCACACACCTGAGTCTTTTCTCAACGTTATAAATACCTATATTGGAATTTTCAATATTCTTTTGCTAGCCTTGAAGCTAATTGTTTTCTGGTATATAGTACTTTTTAATTATTATTTCTTTAGAATTATTACAAGACTGAAATAGATTAAAATTTTATGACTGATCAAATCAAAAATCTAAAAGAGACACTGCAAGCAAAAAATATTCGCCTGTCACATCAGAGACTGAAGGTGCTGGAGTATCTCGCCCAAAATAAAACTCATCCCAGCGCAGATGAAATCTATTCAGCACTGCAAAAGGATCTGCCCAGCCTGTCCAGAGCTACAGTTTATAACACATTACACATGCTGCAGGAAGCAGGTCTGGTCAATGTTGTGTCCATCGAAGACAGTGAAAATCGTTATGAAATACTCACTGAAAGCCATGGACACTTCCAATGCACTTCCTGCAAGAAGATTTTCGACTTCAGCCTGAATATGAAAGAGATTGAGTCAACAGATCTTGCAGATTTCGAGATAAAAGAAAGAGATGTATATTTCAGAGGACTTTGCCCGGACTGTTGCGAAGCCGGGCGCAAAACATCTCATAAATAATAGAGGAGGTATTTGAGTGACAAAATATGTGTGCAAAGTTTGCGGATATATCTACGATGGATCCGACGGCGCCTGGGAAGACTTAGCCGAAAGTTGGGAATGCCCGCTCTGCGGCGCACCCAAGTCAGAGTTTGAAGCTGTCCGGGAAACTCCAGCAGAAACTCAGCCTGCCCCTCAAGGTCAAGTTAGGGTTGAACTCGCAGACAATTCAGGAGATCTGTCCAGTTTAGAGATGAGTGCTCTGTGCTCCAATCTGGCCCGGGGCTTTGAAAAGCAGTACCGGCCAGAGGAAGCCGAGGCATTCAGAGAACTGGCCGCCTACTTTAAAAGTGTGACTGTTCCGGCAGTGAATCCTGCTTACAGTCAAATGCTTGATCTGCTGGAAATTGATTTGAACGAGGACTTTCCTGTCGCCCATAACATAGCGGAAGAGGCTGGAGACAGAGGGGCACTGCGGGCGCTGACCTGGACCGAAAAGGTTAGTCGCATAGTCAAGTCTGCCATTTCACGCTATGAAAAAGAAGGCCCGGCTCTGATCGAGGATACAAATGTCTATGTCTGCACTATTTGCGGTTTTATCTACATTGGTGACAACTTGCCGGAAGTCTGCCCGGTTTGTAAAGTTCCCAATTGGAAATTTGAAATGGTAGAGGCGAGCTAGAGCGATGGCAAGGAAATATGCAGTAAGAAATATCAGACTCTGCACGAAGGACTGCTTATGTCTTTATGTCTGTCCCAGCGGAGCAGCGGATACAGAAAACAGCATCATTGATGTAGATACCTGCATTGGTTGCGGCGATTGTGCTGCTGCCTGTCCTTCAGGTGCTATCTCCATGGTGCCGGTGTTTTATCCTGACCAGCAGGAAGTTCAGGACAAGGTAGTCAACGCCATGCGCAAGCTTTTGCGCAGCAAGGCGGAGCAGGAAAATATTGCTGCCGTTTTGCCGGGCAAACTTGCAGTCGCTATTGAAAAATCAAACCATATCATGGCAGAGGAGCTTCTGCGTGAATCAGGATATCTTTTACCCCAGACAGAAAACTCAAAGCAATTTCTGCTGTCACTGTTAGCACAGGATCAGCCCGAAGGCTTCCCTCGCAAAACTGTAGAAATGCTTTTAGGAAAATATGAAAAATACCAGGAGGAAAAATTAATGAGTGAAAAAGCAACAACTTATGACAATCTGATGACTGCCTTCACAGGAGAATCAGAAGCAAACAGAAAGTACACAGCCTACGCTGAGAAGGCTGAAAAAGACGGTTACAGCAATGCAGCGAAACTGTTCAGAGTAGCAGCTGATGCTGAGACTATCCACGCCCTCAGCCACTTTAAAGTTGCCGGCAAGGTCGGCAGTACTGCTGAAAATCTAAAAGATGGTGTCGAAGGTGAAACCTACGAATATACAAGTATGTATCCGCCCTTTGTCGACCAGGCTCAAGCTGAAGGCAATAGCCAGGCTGTGAGAACATTCACTTATGCTATGAAAGCTGAAGAAGTACATGCCGGCCTATACCAGGAGGCCCTCGATAATTTAGATTCAGAAGCCGAAGAAATTTTCTACTATCTCTGCCCGGTCTGCGGAAATATTGAGAAGTTCGTACCGGACAAATGCAAAATCTGCGGCGTTCCCGGCGACAGATTCATCAAATATTAAGCCAATCTTTTCCCTTGAAAAAAGCTCCTGACAGCATTTGTCCAGGAGCTTTTTTTCTTTCCGGATCTGAATAATCAAGCCTTTAAAGGTCAAATTCTTTCTTGGCTTCAGCAAAAGCTGCCAAAGCAGCATCAAGCTCTTCCTTGGTGTGCGCAGCTGAAATCTGGCAGCGTATGCGCGCCAGACCCTGAGGCACGACCGGGTACTTGAAAGCTACCACATAAATCCCCTTTTTCAGCATAAAGTCCGCAACATCCAGAGCTTTTTTGGCGTCATAAACCATAACAGGTACAATCGGATGGGTACCCGGAATGATCTTCAGACCAAGTTTTTCAATTTCCTTGCGGAAGTATAAGGTATTGGCGTTAACGCGTTCAATCAGATCGCTGTTGCGCTGGAGCATATCCAGAACCTGCAGCGATGTAGCAACAATAGCCGGTGATAGTGTGTTAGAAAAAAGATAAGGCCGGCTTTTTTGCCTGAGCCAGGCTACGATATCCTTATTTGCCAGAGTAAAACCGCCTGAGGCACCGCCCATAGCTTTGCCCAAAGTGCTGGTCATAATATCCACCCGTCCCATGACATTGCAGTGCTCGGGTGTACCTTTACCTCCTTTACCGACAAAACCGGAAGCGTGGGAATCATCAACCATGACCAATGCATCATATTTATCAGCCAGATCACAAATCGATTTAAGATCAGCGATAATGCCATCCATGGAAAAGACTCCATCCGTGGCAATCAATTTGATACGGGCTCCGTCTGCTTCGGCATCTTTCAGGCACTGCTCCAAATGGGCCATATCGTTATTTTTATAGCGATAACGCTTGGCTTTGGACAACCTGACACCATCAATTATACTGGCATGATTAAGCTCATCGGAGATAATGGCGTCTTCCTCAGTCAGTAGAGTCTCAAACAGACCGCCGTTTGCATCAAAGCAGGAAGAATAGAGAATAGCGTCTTCAAAGCCGAAGAATTTAGCCAGTTCTGTCTCCAATTTCTTGTGTTGTGTTTGTGTGCCGCAGATGAAACGTACTGACGACAGGCCATAGCCCCAGCGATCATAGCTGGCTTTGGCCGCAGCAATCAGCTCAGAGCTGTTTGCTAAACCCAGATAGTTGTTGGCACACATATTGATAACGCCCTTGCTTTCAGTAGTATCAATCATGCTGCCCTGAGGCACGGTTAAAACGCGTTCCTCGCTATACAGGCCGGATTTCTTCAGCTCGTTTAAATTGTCCTGGATGATTTTCAGTCCCTTTTTCATATCTTATCCTTTCCTAATCTCTCGCCGTGGTCCAGTCCAGCAAAACCTTACCGGACTTGCCGCTGTTCATAGCAGCAAAGCCTTTTTCAAAATCGCGGAAATCAAAACGATGTGTAATCAGCGGTGACAGATCCAGGCCTGCCTGCACCAAAGCCTGCATCTTATACCAGGTTTCGAACATATCACGTCCGTAAACTCCGCGTAAAGTCAAACTTCCCATAACTAGTTTATTCCAGTCAATTACTGTGCCGGGTTTTTGGAAGCCCAACATAGAGATTTTTCCGCCCGTGATCATGGTATTTATCATCTCGTTCAGCGCTGAGGCGGAACCTGACATTTCCAAACCGATATCAAAGCCTTCTGTCATCTTGAGTTCAGGCATCAAATCCCGCAGGTTTTCCTTTGTCGTATTGACAGTTCTAATGTCAGGAACGACAGTATGTGCCAGTTCGAGGCGTTCCTGCATAATATCTGTCAGCACGACATTCCTGGCTCCGCAAAAACGAGCTACTGCCGCTGCCATGATTCCGATCGGTCCGGCTCCGGTTACCAAAACATCCTCGCCAACCAGGGGAAACATAAGAGCTGTATGAACGGCGTTGCCAAAGGGATCAAATATTGCCACGATATCTTCCGGAACACCGGGCAGGATCTTCACCACGTTTTGTTCAGGAATAACAAGGTACTCCGCAAAAGCACCATTGCGGTTCACACCAACGCCCTTTGTATTTGGGCACAGGACACGGCGACCGGCGCGGCAGTTCCTGCAAACGCCGCAGACAATATGTCCTTCTCCTGATACAAGATCCCCAACTTCGATTGTTGACACCATGGAACCTACTTCAACAACTCTCCCCACATACTCATGGCCGGTCACCAGCGGTGGTTTGACATTTGTTTGTGACCACTCATCCCAGTTGTAAATATGGAGATCCGTACCACAGATAGCAGTTTTTATGATCTCTATTTTTACATCAATAGCCGTGCATTCTGGTATCGGAACTCTGCGGAGCTCAAGTCCCGCTTTGCACCCCGGCTTAACCAGGGCATACATTGATTCACTCATTCTGTTCCTCCTCAATATCAAGCATATTGCTGCTTCTTCAAATACATTATATGACTTTTATTATATATTTTGAACTTAATTTTTAATATCAAAGTATTTCGCGTGCAAGTTGGCTGACTAATAGATGTGTACCGGTATTTGGCGTTCACGGGCGATTTCGACCAGAAGATTATTTGACGTGAAAAAGATCGACTGTGCTGCTAAACCCAGCATGCGTTCATCCAGCAGATTCAGCAGTTCGCTGATGCGGCTGGAAGAGTTAAACAGTGGCATATCAAAGATAAACAAGGGTGTGAGCTGGTCTTTTCCTTTCCAATCCAGCAAAGCCATCCGAAAAGCCAGATATACAATATCTGAAGGAGAATTATTGATCAGAGCGATTTCCTGTTCACGCATTTCCACAGTTTTAAACTTATCCAGTCTTCCCTTTCTGATTCCCCGCTGTTCCTCAATTAAGTAATCATTTATTTCATGATCAACTGCCTGCATGCCCTGCAGGCGTCTGCAGTAGCTTAAAGTCAGGGAACGTAAATAATCCACTGGAACATCCCTCCATTGCACATAAAGAAAGTCCAGCACTGTTATCGCCAGATCCAGCAGTTCGACATCCTCAATCTCTTGCCACAAATTCTGCTCCAGAAAATCCCGCCTGCGGTTAAGTTTGGGAGTTTGAACTAACATCTCTTCTTCTCTTTTTAAGAGTTCCTTCTTCTCTTGCAGCTGCTGTTTGTACCGGGAAATGTCCTGGGACAGCTCGACGCGCTCGATTTCAATTCTCCTGGCTCGGTTTTTATCATAATTTAAAGCCTGAGAACGCAGATTAATATCCTGGTCGCCGGTGCTGGCACCTGTCAGCATGGCTCCGTATAGTTCTTCACAGGCATGTTCATATTCGCGCAGCATGTCCTCATCGGTTCGCCCTTTGCGTACATCCGCTATCTGGTGTAAAAGCTCTGAGACTGATTCATCATAAGAACTTTCTGACTGTCTTTGATTGCGCAGAGCATCCAGGACATATCCCGCATCATTCAAGTTATCGATATCCGCATATAGAGATAATTGTGCCAAAAACTCCTTGCCTGCCCGTATCTGGCTTTCTTCCAAAGAACGCAGAGCAATCTGATTGCGATTAAGATGGGCGGCCAGACGGTCAGCTTCAGCCACAGCTGTTCGCCAAGCTGCTGTTTGCTCTGTCAGTTCTTCTGCCAGCCGATGATCCGGCTCCGGTCTCGGCTGACTGCGTAAGCTGTCAGTAAGGCTCTCGCTCAGCTGCAGCTTCCTCTTAAAGCACGGGCGGACAAAGAAAAAAGCAGATATGACCAGGACTAATCCGGCCAGTACAAAGCAGACAATCGCTATTGTCCGGCTGCTGTTAAACAGCAATAAGGCAAGGAGCGCCAGAGCCAGACCCGCTAATAAAAGGATATGTCTCAGACCTATTCCTTTCTCGCCAGTGCTGCCTGTAGCTTTCCTGCTCTGTTGACTTTCGCTTCGCTCACGCTCCTCTGAGATCAATTGTTCTTGTTCAAGAGTGGATACAGCTATTCTCTCCTGCAACTGTTTAACTTTATACTCTGATAGAATGCGCTTCTGTTCCCACTCATAACGGTCTGCCTGTATTTGTTTGACTTCTTCGCGCTGGACTTCTATCTTCTTTTCTCTTTCCTGATAATCCTGGTACAAACCGCTAAGCAGGGTTAGCTCATGTACCGTAATATCCCGGCCCTGACCTGTGATGCTCCGTGCATAGCGTGAAGCATTGCTCTCCAGGTCCTCCAGATCCCGCCGCAGCTTTAAAAGACTCTCATAGTCATTTTTAACCGATAAAAGCATTAAGGTACGCTGTTCATCACGCAGCTCTTCATCTTTCTCCCTGAGATTTTGGAGTCGGTGCTCCAGACTGCCTAGATCTTCCTTAACAGAGATCGCGTCCGGTGAAATATTTGCTTTAAGTGCAGGATCCCCCAGTACAGATATCAGCTCAGAGCGGGTAAGGTAGAGTTTCCCCTGAGCAGTTTCCGCAAGTTTACTCCTGCTCAGCTCAAGACGTTCTTTTAATTGCAAAAAGTGATTACGTTGGGTTACTGCATCAATAGAGTCATCTAATAAAAGATTCCAGTCCAGACGTTGTGCCAGAATATTGGATTCTGCACCCACCGCTCCGGGAAGTATTAATTTTTCTTTATCTTCATCACTGATTACGCCTCGCAGCAGCTTCTGGGTAATCTCGTCAGCGAACAGAAAAGATAAGCCGGGTACCGCTGTAATGGCAGCAATCTTTTTTTCAAATGAAGCGGGTATGGAAGAAAGTTCATCCTCATAAAATGCCTGAAAAAACTTTTTTTTGTCGGAATCCGACAGTGCCGTATTACGCGCACACAGCGCAGTCTGGATAAATATATCTGGGGCTAAACCCACATTTAGTGCAGCAAAATAAAGGACTGTTGTTCCACGTTTAAGCAGAATTTTCTTATCCCCGCTGCCCGCCGGACCCCCCGTCCGGATGGGGTCCGTGCAACGAATTTCTATCATCCTCATGCGTCTGATCCACCTCTCAGCACTATCATAATAACTCTAACACATGTAGGAAGTTTCTAAGCCTTTGAAGTCGTTTTTGCCACTAAGTCAGTGCCTTATCATGTAACTCAAGTAACAAAGCTTATAAGTAAATAAAACTTAAGGTATATTATTTATTAGTAATTATACTATTTACTTATCTGAAGGAGATTAGTTGCATGAAAATGACAAAAGAACTTAACAAATTATTTAACGAACAGATCAAGCTTGAATATGATTCAGCTTTTCTCTATCTCGCCATGAGCGAGTGGCTGGAACAAAATGACTGGGCAGGAGCTTCCCATTGGATGGAAGTCCAATATAAAGAGGAACTGGCTCATGCTGAAGGTTTTGTCCGCTATCTCAAAATGAAAGGCGAGCCGGTAGAACTCCTGCAATTAGGACTGGCAGCTAAAGAATGGGACTCCTTATTGGATTTGTTCAAGGCAGCCTTGAAACATGAAGAATTTATCAGTGCAAGTATTGACAAAATGGCTGAACAAGCTGAGAAAGATGGTGACAAAGCCTCCCGCCTGTTCCTCCAGTGGTACATAAATGAACAGGTTGAAGAGGAAGTTAACGCAAATGATAACGTCACGGGCGTTAGCCGCTGTAAAGGCCATATCGGTGCTCTGCTCTCCTTTGACAGAGAAAAAGGCACACGCAGCTGGTCAGGCGAAGAAGTCCCGCTATTACTTTTCTAATTTACAGGTCTCCTCGAAAGCACGGGATTGACAGCAGCAATCTCGTAAGAATAACCCCGTTCTCTATAGACGGGGTTATTCTTTGCCTTGATATAAGTTCACCAGTCAAGCTGCTCCGTTTGTCTTGACAAGGCAAAGTAGCGCGGCTAAGATAATATAGCTTGCCGAAGTGGCTCAGTGGTAGAGCAATTCACTCGTAATGAATAGGTCGTGGGTTCGACTCCCACCTTCGGCTCCAAAAAACAGCACCCCGTCTATTTAACGGAGTGCTGTTTTTTCATTACCGATATTCTTTTAGACTTAATCCTTTTCAATCAGGTCCAGACAGCGCTGTGCCACATTTTCTGCTGTGAAGCCAAACTTTTCGAAAAGAATATTCGCCGGAGCTGAGGCACCAAAGTGATTCAGACCGACGATATCACCGTCCAGACCAACATATTTGTACCAGGACATATCAGCTGCAGCTTCAACTGCAAGGCGCTTACGCATTGCAGCAGGCAGCACTCGCTCCTTATAAGCGGCATCCTGCTCTTCAAAAAGCTCAAAGGACATCATTGACACAACTCTCACCGGATGACCTTCAGCTTCTAATAAATCAGCTGCTGTCAGGGCCAATTCAAGTTCTGAACCTGAGGCCATGATAATCGCTTCATAGTCTTTGACATCACGTACGACATAGGCACCGCGGAGTGCACGCTTAGCATTTGTTTCTGCAGAGGATACCGTTTGGCGGGTCAGGATAAGTGCACTGGGCTTATTGCTTTCAACAGCATATTTCCAGGCGGCAGCTGTCTCCAGGCGGCCTGCCGGGCGTAAAACGTTAAGACCGGGGATGGCCCGCAGCATTGCAAGATGTTCAACCGGCTGATGGGTTGGGCCATCTTCACCCAAACCGATACTGTCATGTGTGAAAATATAGATCTGTGGAACTTCCATGAGGCTGCTGAGGCGAATTGCGCCTTTCATATAGTCAGAGAAAACCAGGAAAGTAGCGCTGTAAGGCAGTACGCCGCCATGCAAAGCCATGCCGTTGCAGATAGCTGCCATAGCAAACTCACGCACACCAAAATGAATATTTGCGCCCTCAGGCGTGGCTGAGCTATACGATCCCTGATTATTAATCTGAGTCATATTAGAAGGCGCCAGGTCGGCACTGCCGCCAAAGAAGGGGATGCCTTCCTGATATAAAGCGTTGAGAATCAATCCGGAAGCTGAACGGGTAGCTATATCCTTACTTACTGCGTCAGAGAGCTGATCAGCATCAATCTCCGGATAGCTGCGCTCGACCCGCATAGCTAATTCCTGTGCCAGATCCGGGTTAGCCAGCTGCCAGGCTTTGAAAACTTCCAGCCATTCTTCCTCTGACTGGCCCAGGGCCATTTTTTTCTGCCGGAACCATTCAGTTAAATCTTCAGCTACAGTAAAAGGATCGTCAGCATCCCAATTGAGAAACTCATAAGTTTCCCTCGCTCCATCCGCACCCAGAGGAGATCCGTGTACTCCTGAGCTGTCAGCTTTAGGAGATCCGTAACCTATGATTGTTTTAACTTTAATCAATGAAGGACGGTCATCACGTGCTTTTGCCTCATCCAGGGCCCGGCTGACAGCGCTGCAATCATTACCATCGGTCACTTCCAGAACATGCCAGCCATATGCCTCAAAGCGTTTGCCGACATCCTCAGTAAAAGCTAAATCCGTGGAGCCTTCTATTGTTATATTGTTATCGTCGTACAGCACGATCAATTTACCTAGCTTTAATGTGCCGGCCAGAGAAGCCACCTCAGCGGAAACGCCCTCCATAAGATCTCCATCGCCGGCGATGACATAGGTATGATGATTGATTATTTCATGGTCCGGAGTGTTAAAATGCGCCGCCAGGTGATTTTCGGTCATAGCCATACCCACTGCCATAGCAAAACCTTGTCCCAGTGGACCAGTCGTAGCTTCTACGCCTGCCGTATGTCCAAACTCGGGATGGCCGGGTGTCTTACTGCCCCACTGTCGAAACTCTTGCAGATCATCTTTTTCCAATCCGTAGCCGAAAAGGTGAAGCAGGGAATAAATGAGCATCGATCCATGCCCGGCGGATAAAATGAAACGATCACGATTGAACCAGTCCGGATTTGCAGGATTATGTTTCATATGGTTTAGCCAGAGCTCGACCGCCATTGGCGCAGCTCCCAAAGGCAAACCCGGATGACCTGATTTCGCCTTTTCCACACCCGCTACTGATAAAGCTCTTACAGCATCAATAGCTCTCGACTGCATCTTTTGTTCATTAAACATTCCTAACCTCCTATATCGTTTTGCTCATCTTCCAGCAAATGGCAATTTTTATATTTTTTGCCGCTGCCACACCAGCAGGGATCATTGCGACCCGGTTTTACTGTACGCGTTACAGGTTTCTGTTGCAAACTGCCACCGGCGACAGGCTCCTTATTGCCCCGCTGGCGTCTGATGCCTCGTGATTCAGCTGGCGCCGGTTCTGTCCCGGCAGCGACTGCCTGCGCTGAGAAGCCTGCTGATCCCCTGCCCTCTCTGGTAATCTGCGGTTCCTTGCGCTCAGCCGGCGTCGCGATGAGGCGTGCACGCATGATCAGGCGAACTGAATCTTCCTGAATACCCTCTGTCATGTCTTCAAACATGTCAAAGCCCTCACGCTTGTATTCGACTACCGGATCATGCTGGGCATAACTGCGCATGCCGATACTGTCGCGCAGATCATCCATAGCATCGATATGATCCATCCAATGGCTATCTACTGTTTGCAGAAGAACCACACGTTCCGCTTCGCGCAGTAGGTCAGCTGAACCCAGTTCATTCGCTCTGGCTTCCAAACGATCCAGTGCCTGATCAGCCAATATTTCTCCAAAATCAGTGCTGTCCAGCTGTGGCAGTTTTTCTTCCAGCTTGTACAGGAGGGGCAAGTCACCAAAGATGTCGCTTACGCGGTTTTTGATTCCAACGTAGTCCCAGTCTCCTGTTGCTTCTTTAGTCGCTATAAAGTCGCTTAGGGTCTGCTCCATCACACTGCAGATAATACGCTGATAGTAGTTGTGCAAGTCGCGTCCTTCGAGCACTTCACGCCGCTGTTTGTAAATAAGGTTGCGTTGCTGGTTCATGACATCGTCATACTCAAGTACATTCTTCCTTATACCGAAGTTTCGGGCTTCAACACGTCTCTGAGCTGATTCAATAACGTTGGAAAGCATAGGGTGGCTGATTTCCACATTTTCTTCTACACCCAGCGAATCAAAAATTCGATCCAGTCTGTCTCCACCGAAGAGACGCATCAGATCATCATTCAGTGACAAGTAAAAGCTGCTGACCCCGGGGTCACCCTGGCGTCCGGCGCGTCCTCGCAGCTGATTATCTATACGACGTGATTCATGCCTTTCTGTTCCTAATATATAGAGTCCACCCGCTGCTACCACAGCGCGTTTTTCCTCTTTAATTTCTTGTGCATATTTGTTTTCCAGCTCAGCATACTTTTTTCTGGCAGCCAGAATTTCTTCATCTTCAGTAATATTATAGGCAGTGGCCTGCTCTATCATTGCTTCATCAAAACCCAGCTTGCGCATTTGTTCACGCGCCATGAATTCAGGGTTGCCGCCCAGCATGATATCCGTTCCGCGACCGGCCATGTTGGTTGCGATAGTAACAGCATTCAGCCGGCCGGCTTGCGCCACGATTTCTGCTTCCCTTTCATGGTTTTTGGCATTCAGGACATTGTGGGGAATTCCGGCTTTCTTGAAAATTCTGGAGATCAGCTCAGATTTTTCAACTGATACTGTGCCGATCAGGATAGGCTGCCCTGTGCTGTGCACCTGGGCTACTTTATCCAGCAAAGCCATATACTTGCCGTCCTCGGTTTTGAAAACAGCATCTGCTTTGTCATCGCGGATCATCGGCATATTGGTGGGTATTGTTATAACGTCAAGATTATAGATTTGGCGGAACTCATCTTCTTCCGTCAGAGCAGTGCCCGTCATTCCGGAAAGTTTATGATACATACGGAAATAATTCTGAAAGGTGATAGTCGCCAGAGTCTTGTTTTCGGCATTTATTGCAACCTTCTCTTTCGCCTCTATCGCCTGGTGCAGTCCGTTGCTGTAGCGGCGGCCAAACATAAGACGTCCCGTGAAATCATCAACAATAATAACCTCTCCGTCTTTCACGACATAGTCCTGATCAAGGTGCATATTGCCGTGTGCTTTTAGTGCATTATTCAAGTGATGATTAATTTCATAGTTTTCCTGATCAGACAGGTTTTCTATGGCAAAAAATCTTTCAGCCTTTTCAATACCACGTTTGGTCAAAACAGCAGATTTCGCTTTTTCATCAACAATATAATCAGCATCGGCTTCAATTGCTTCCACTTCTTCAGCCGTACGCAGAGTATCTTTCTGCACAATAACTTTTTTGCGTAAGCCACGCACAAAATTGTCGGCCCTGCTGTAAAGCTCAGATGATTCTGAACCATGTCCGGAGATAATCAGCGGCGTGCGTGCCTCATCTATCAGAATGCTGTCAACTTCGTCGACTATGGCAAAGCTGAGCTCGCGCTGCACACAACGATCCAGACTCATTACCATATTGTCACGCAGATAGTCAAAGCCGAACTCATTGTTAGTGCCGTAGGTAACATCAGCATCATAGGAGCGTTTGCGCTCTGCCTTATCAATGCCATGCACAACAAGGCCTACACTCAGCCCGAGATAGCGGTAAATTTTTCCCATCCATTCACTGTCACGTTTGGCCAGATAGTCGTTAACGGTTACTATGTGCACGCCTTTACCGCTCAGGGCGTTCAAATACACCGGCAAGGTAGCTACCAAAGTTTTTCCCTCACCGGTTTTCATTTCAGCTATCCTGCCCTGATGCAGAATGATCCCACCCTCAATCTGTACCGGGAAGTGCTTCATACCCAGAACACGGCTGGATGCCTCACGCACCGTAGCAAAAGCCTCCGGCAAAATTCCGTCCAGAGTTTCGCCTGCAGCGAGTCTGGCTTTGAACTGACCGGTTTTCCCTTTCAGCTCGCTTTCACTCAGCTCTCCATATTCGGGCTCAAGTCTCAGAACCTCTTCAACTATTTTTTTATTCTTCTTAAGTTCGCGCTCCGAATAAGTGCCAAACAATTTCTCAAATAAAGACATCGATACTCCTTATATGTATAAATACAAACAATGATTGCAGCAAATTTGCATCCAGCAGACAATATTTTATCTTATAGTCAGCATAAATCAAAGCTCAGTTATCCCCTGTTCCCTGATAACGCTTGCTTTCACCATAACGGCTTATTTTCAATTCTACACCGAATCCCGAGGCATAGCCGCTCCATTGACTAATTACTCCGTCATCCAGCCAGTCTGCATGATTGCGAGGAACAATCAGGATCAACTCTTTTTTGCTTATTTCGCCGACAGCCGGCCCCGGTTCCGGGCCGCCTTCAAAAGCTGACAAGTTGTCAATAAATGAGTAAACCCGTCCTTCGGCTGCTCCTTTTGTCTGCCAGGAAGGAGCTGTAAGGTCCATGCTTTTGATCGATGTAGCAGTACCAGAACTCCAGCGTGCAATAGTAGGATAAGTAGTGGGAAGATTCGCACCGTACAGCTGTTGAAACTCCAGCCCGCGTTGAAAATTAGACATTTCCCAGATATCATCTGTTTCCTCTTGATCATCTGAATTAGAGCTGCTGTTAAAATCGTATTTTCCTCTGGACCAGAGAGGCACAGAGCTTCTCACATGTTCTTCACCTGTAGCCATTAAGGAAGTCCTGCTGAATGACATCCCCAGATAAATCAAGTTTCTTTCCGGAACATAATCAACAAAAAACCGGCGCTCACCCTGGGGGACATCCTGATGACGGGCAGCACAAATCTCTTCCAGCCAGTGAGTATAGCGATAGTTCAGAGCCGGTCCTGCCAGCAAGCTGGCTACTATATCAACTGCAAAATCCATAATATAATTTTTTATCCCCAGATCATCGATAATCCGAAGCAATTGTGTATCGCTGATCTCTTCACCACTTGAGATCAGATCAGACAGCGGATAAAGAAGTTCTATTTCACTGGCCAGCTGGTCCAAGGCATGGCGGGCTGATATCGATTGTTCGATTTCCTGCACATGTCCGTAAAATACAAAAATAATAAATAGAATAATCGGCAGAATGACTGACATCTCCAAAGCCATTGATGCTTTGATCCTGTTTTTCCTTTTTTTGCTTCCTCGTTCTATGCTCATTTTCACCTCATACATCCGTATTTATCCGGTCTCTTCTTCTTCGCGTGAAAAGTATCTGCGCTCAATCGTGATAGCAAAATCATGACGTGAAAACTTACCAACAACATAAGCAGGGCGTGTTACTTCACAGGACACAGCTGTAAAATATTCATCCCCGTAGTTATTCTTAATCGCAGCTGAAATTCGTTCCAGCAGCTGTTCTCTGGGCTGAGTCAGAATCAAAAGACGCACATGATCACGATAATTGACCTTGAAAGCATTTGCCCCTGCTGAAGGCCAGAATTTGACTTCCTCTCCATCCAGTAATTTGTTCTTGTCCTTGATTCCCCTTGCTATTGAATCGGAGATTATTAACACAACTGAAATCGCTTCCGGCGGAATTGTTATAAAGCCGGCAGAAATTACAGACACAGTGGCGGAGATAACTGCCGCTTTTGCATCGAAACTCGCACGTTCATCAGCTGATAGAATAGTAGAAAGCAGATTAATCAATATGCGGAAGCCAACCAGGAAGTATTTGACATTTCGGGCAGCTTGTACACCCACAGCGCCGGTCGCAATCATTTCCTGCTCGTATTGTCTGGATTCCGCAAACAGGCGGTGCAATCGTCCATCCGGAGTACGGTACTGTTTTATCGCTCCATTTTGTTTGAGTGAGTTTACCTGTGAGCCAAAGTAGGACAGGCTATATTCAGTTAACAGAAGTTGATCCGTAAATCCTTCCGGCAGAGTAAACATCATTGTGTCCAGGCCTTGCGCCAGTTTTTCCAGACTTGATACCTGATAAGGATCAAAATCTTCTACGCTACCGCCTCCGTCTGCATCAGGGACATACACCGGAGATAGGCCCAGGAGAGAATCATGGTAATCATCACGATATTCCTGATCTATATACTGGGAATATTCCGAAAACCACTCTTCATTCGTTTCATCCTCTTCAAGATCGGGATTAGCAGTATCCGGATCGCTGCCGTCTAAAGATCTTACAGAATCCGCCATATTATCGGGCGCAATATTTCTGATCTCCCGGATACGGCCGATCGCTTCATCGATCAGACCCGCAGTTGCACGCACACTCATGTGTCGTGCAATTGCCCCCATGAGCTGTTCTTTTTCATAGAGGCTATCCTCTACTGTGATCTTCTGGCAATAAGTATCCGGCAAGAGGAAATCTGATGAGGTCCGCTTCACGTCTTGATCGGTCAGAGCAAAAAGTCCGAAATCCCGATACAGACCACGGTCAAAAGCTGCCAGGGCAGAAGCGGCACTTTGCCTGGCAGCCCGTACTGCGTCCAGATCCTGTCGTGTCCAGATGCTGCCGACCAATAAAGAAGTCATCAGCAAAATTATCGCCGGCAGCATCAGACAGCAGGCCAGAGTTAGACTGCCCCGCTGCCTGTACTTATATTTTTTGCTGCACTTAAGCTGCTTTTTCATACTCGCCTCACCCATCCGAACGGAAGAAGAGCGACAGGTCATGTGCCAGCGACACCAGTTCGATCATTCGTTGTGGTGAGCTCTTCAACAAGGGCAAGTATTCACCCTCATGCTCATAAAAACTACAGTCATAGAATTTTTCTTCTGTCTGAGCTGCCGCATTGCTTCGCCCTACTATTTCCGCACTAAAGCGCACATCATCTGCTACGGGCAGTGAAAGCCCCAGAGAATGAATAAGAATGTAGAAGGCAGCTGACGCAGCCACAGCTGATTCCAAAGTAAATGCCATTTCTCTTTACCTCCCTTTTACATAGAATTATCACTCCCGGAAATAAAAATAACCCTGCGACAAGAAGACGCAGGGTTGCAATAAATGGCAAATTGTCTGTTTTAATATAAAGTACGAGCGAACAGGCTCTGTTCTGTGCCGGCACTATTGTCCAGCCTGAAGGACTGATTGCTTCTTATCCCCCGACAAGAGTTTCTGCAAAGATCCAGACCGGCGAATTCAGAAGCTCACCGGCGCTAGCTGTTCCGCCATGTCCGGCACACACCGGCAAAGATGCCGGCAGCTCCATTAAGAGTCCGCGCAGAAATTGCAGTGATTGGTACATTTCAGCAGAATCGCCACTAGCTAAATCTGTACGGCCAAAGGAATCATCAAAAAGTGTATCCCCGGTAATCAGGGCCAGCGCCTCCTCTGCTTCAGTTTCCCGTTGACGCAGGATCAAAAAACACATTGAGCCCTTTGTGTGGCCCGGAGTGCTAAAAGTTTTCAGTTTTAATTCTGAATCCAGATCAATCAGCTCACCATCTTGCAGATAACGATCTGCCTCCTGATAGCTGGTCGCTTGGCCAAACATCAAGGATGCATTGGCTTTGGCATCTGACAAGAGATCCCGCTCCCGGTCTGAAACCCAGAAAGCTGCATTATTTCTTTCCGTCCATTGTCTGACCGAGGCAACATGATCATAATGACCATGTGTAGCTATAAGGAGTTTGACATCATCTGCTTCAGGAACTTTTTCCGGCGGGACAGCAGGATCAAAAAGTATGCTGCCTGTTTCAGTCTTTAAAATATATGCGTTACCATAACGAAAAGCTTCAGGAATCCGCCTTAGCTCAGGCAATATCTGGTATCGTGACATAGATAAACAGCCTCTCAGTGAACCAGCTCGCGCCAGTCAAGATCTCCCCTGCTAATAGCCAGAACTAGTACTTCAGCTGTAGCTGAGTTGGTAGCAAAAGGAATGCTGTTAGTGTCGCAGGCACGGAACAAATCGATTAGTGGTTCAGTGATAGGACCTTCAGGATCGCGCAAATAAATCAAAGCGTCAATTTCATTGTAACGCGCACTGGCGGCAAGTTGACTCTTCGTACTGGTTTCTTCAGTCGGGTACGCCATAACATTCAGAGTTGTCGCGCCCTTGATTAAATGAGCTGTATTCAGTGGTGAAATTAATTCATGCTGATTTAGAATTTGCTGATAAGCAATACAAAAGTTAACTAGTAATTCAGTTCGTGATATATCGGCCATTAATACAATTTTCATTTTTCCTTTTCAAAGCGGTGTTCTTAATAAATAAACCCGCTTCACCTTCCCATGTTTTTACGCGAATCTCCGAATTATTATAAACGAAGATGGGCAAGCTCTCAACAAGATTAGCATTTCAGATGTTTGTGCACTTATCATATACTTATCTCACATAATTGACATTTTTTCAACTAATTGTTACCAAAGCCTTCCGTTAATCGTGCTGATTCATCATCATACAGACCCATATAGTCATGCGTAGGCGTGTGTCCGAAATATTCACAAAGTATACGGTAGGCAATATCCGCACTTTGATCGCCATATGATGCATCTTCCAAGATACTGGCTATGACAATTTCCGGATCATTGGCCGGAGCGTAGCAGACGAAGACCGCATTAGTATAAATCTTTCCGTCAGATCCGACCACCTCCGATGTACCCGTCTTTGCTGCAACTGATACAGGAAAATCACGGAACAAGTCCGCTGTTCTGCCCTGATCCCATGTTGTCAGGCCTGTCATGCCCTCATTTATGATACTGCGTCCTGCCTCATCCAGCTTTAGGGGAATACGTTCAATCTGCTCAGGGACCAGCACGGTTCCATCTTCTGCTACCACCTCTTTTATAAAATGCGGAGTTAGCAGATAGTCGGTCGCGATGCCGCCGATCGCCCGCGCCATCTGCAGCATCGTATAGGAGTTATAAAACTGCCCGATTGCAGTCTGAGCTGTATCTGCAATAAACCAGGTTTGATCGGCCGGATTCGCATTGATTTCCTGTTTCAAGGCCCGGCTGGGTCTTACTCCGATGTTTTCGCCCCCAATATCAAGGTTGGTACTTTCACCCAGACCTAAACGTTGCGCCGTTTCACTGATAGCATCAATACCCACATCGACGCCCAACAGGTAGAAATAAAGGTTACAGGAAGTCATCAGACCATATTGCAGATTTAATTCACCGTGTCCGTTGGTGGGCTCCTGAAGACAGCTCCAGGTCAGTCCGCCGATCTCCTCATGGCCATTACACCTGTAAATCGTATCAGCAGCTGTCAGTGTGCCATTTTCGAATGCAGCCATCGCCGTAACCGGTTTGAAGGTTGAACCTGGTGCATATGACTGTGAAATACCGCGATTCAGCAGAGGCAAACCGTCTGTATCCGACAGATACTCTTGTACACGATCTGCTGCCAGGGGATCCGTATATTGTTCAACAAAGTCGGAGACGTGATAATCCGGATAATTTGCGTTTACCAGCACAGCGCCGGTTTTTGTATCCATAGCAATTACACTGCCGGCAGGTGCGGACATCACTCTGTCTCCACGTTCAAATCCCCGCAACTCTCTCAGTTTCCTTTCCAGATTATCGCGGGCTACACGCTGTAAATTTATGTCAATGGTCAGCCTGACTTCATTACCTGCCCGTGGAGCTTTGCCCATTGAGCCGGGGTAAGCCACCGGGTTCCCCGAAACAGAATCCGTCCACGTTTCTATCGTATATGCACCTGAAATCCCTCGCAAATAGCGTTCGGCAGCCTGTTCAACACCTGTTTTTCCCACGACATCATTGACGGTATAGCCTTCAGTTTTGAGTTGATCATATTCGTCAGAAGAAATCTGTCCGACATAACCCAGTGCATGGGAGACAATGTCGCTTTCACTCGTATAGCGGCGCAGGAAGCGCTGACCAACTGTTATGCCCGGGAAACGATAGTTTTGCTCGTTGAGCAAACTGCTAAGCGATTCAGGCACATTATCAGCCAGCAAAATCGGCTCCTTGATATAGAAATTCCAGTTGTTCTTCAAAATAAGGTAGCGCATCTCCATGATTTGGAAAGCCTCATAATCCGAATAGAGTCTGTTGCCTTCATCAGCCACCGGCTCTATAGAAAAGAAATCATAGAGTAAATAGTCGAAAAACTCGCGTGGAGTCTGCTTGACCAGTTTTTGCCGTTGGACAAGGTTGGAAGCCTCTTCGGACGTATAGAGGTTAAAAGTATCCGGATCAGTCTGGAAGGCTTCAAGTTCCTCCCACGAACGTTTGAATACAAAATTGACCGGATTGAGAGATCCCTCTTCATGGGCCTTGCGATCCGCCTGGGAAATATCAAAGTATGATCTGAAATCACTTTCCGAATCAACATTATTTTCTTCAAACAAGTTAGCCAGATCAAGCAGCATGCGATTTAAAGCTGAGTTATCCAGCCCGACATTGACAATGGATATTGTATTAATGCTTTCAGTTACAGCCAAAGGAACGCCATTGCGATCAACAATATCACCGCGTGGTGCCGACAAGCTCAACTCACTGCTGCTGCCACTTGATTCCAGGGCTGTGTGAGTTGACTGGCCAAAAAGATGCAGGTCCGCAGTTCGCAGCAGGATCAGTACAAAAGCAAGGAACAGGATGACAATCAGCACCGCATAGCGATTAGACAGAAACTGGCGCAGAAAGTCTTTCTTCAAGCGCTGCGGACGCTGCAGGCGGTGAAAGCGCTTATCTTTATTTTCACTTGCATTAGAGTGCACGGTTATACCCTTCCTAGCCCTTACCCGCAGTTTGCCTGTGCTTCTTTTTTTTCTGATAAAAACCTAGCCATAAGAAAAATAATATTATCACAGCGGCAAACAAATTGGCCAGAAGCACAAGCGGAAGGCTTACAAGCGTTTCTCTCAAGATCATGATCAGGGATAAAGGAAGACCGGGATCAAAGGGAAAGAGATAAGAAAGCAAAGCCATAACAGAAACATGGGCCAAAGTCACACCAGGACAGAGTAATAGTAATCGCCTCCAGAATATCTTGTTGTTTTCACTGAAAAACAGGCCTGCAAGCAGGCCGATAATCATACCTTCAAGCATTCCTAGACCATAAAGTCTGCCACTTAGATAATCACGCAGAAAGCCGGAAATCAGACCCATGGTAAAGCCCTCTCTGCCAGCTCTGGTCAAACCGATTATCAGTGGCAGTAAGAGGAGAAAATCAGGGGCAGGCATCCGCGTCCACTGTCCCGGAAAAACCTGAGCACTGGCCAGAACAATGAGTAAAGCAGCGTAGACCAAAACACGTTGCCAGATAGTTATGGGTCTGGAAATTCCGGACATCTTACTTCCCTTCTGCACCTGACGGGAGTGCATGATCAATCAGGACAAAAATATAATTCAGCTCCTCCAGCTGTGAACTGGGTTCAATTAAAGCCTGCATGGCATTTGAGCGGCTATCATTAATAATCTCGACTACTCTGCCAATTTCAATTCCCTCCGGATACAGACCCCCGTCACCTGAGCTTACAATCAGATCACCGACGCGTACTGGTGTGCCTTCAGGGATTTGATCCGCCAGGCACAAGCGCCGGTTTTTATATTCAACTGATCCCCTTACCCGGAAATTATTGCCGGCTGAAGCTGAAACTTTTGAGCTGATAGAAAAGCCTTCATGCAGCAAAGGCAGTACACGAGAAGAGCCCAGCTCACTGGAATAAAGTCTGCCCACCAAATTATGCTGACTATCAAGAACCGGGTACGAGCGGTCACTTGTCACCCAGATACCGTCTTCACGGCCCAGATTTATGCGAAACAGATCAAACATAGGTCCAATGGAACGGTTAATCACTTTGCCGCCGACTATCTCGTAGTCTTTAAACCTGCTTTTCAGATTTAAGGCATCTTCCAGCTCGTCATAGGCTTTAACTTTTTCTTCATTAACTCTGATTTCCTGACGCAAATCGGAGTTTTCTATTTCCAGTTTAGCAATTTCGTCCTTCAGTTCCCTGTTCTCACTCACTGCGGAAAAAAAGTTCCCAGCAGATTTAGCACCTGCCTGGGCAAAGGACACCAGCGGATCAAACACGCGACCAAAATAATCAGCGATGATTGTCCGTGTGGATCCGGGCAGCGCTGTAAGAATCATGGTCGCCAAAATAGCTACTGTGACTAAAACAATTATAAAAATACGCGGAGCTTTTCTTTTCATCGTCCCGACGTCCTTAATCTAGGTAATTATTATCTAAAAATACACAAATTAGTTTAGCACATCAGCAGTCAAAGGGATGCAGCCAGCTTAACGATCATGCTTCTTTAACAGCAAAATCTACATTAGCCCGAGGGCCCGCATACTCAAACTGCCTTCAGATCCCACTACAATATGGTCCAGCACCTGTACCCCCATCATCTGTCCCATCTCACTCAAACGCTGTGTAGATGTGCGGTCGGCTTCACTAGGCATAGCATCGCCACTCGGATGGTTATGCACTAAGACGATAGCCGCAGCATTAGCCTTCACTGCTTCCCGAAATATGTCACGCGGCTGGATCACTGAAGATGACAGTCCGCCACTGGAAATTAACACATGCCTGATAATTCGATTTCTCGTATCCAGCATAATAATGAAAAATTGCTCTCTTGGCTGAAAACGCAGCTGAGATTCAATATAGGCGAAAAGATCATGGGGGCCATGCACCTGATGCCGCTTGCGACCGGCCCGCTTGGCTGATGCCCGCTGCCCCAGCTCCAAGGCTGCTGTGACATTGAGAGCTTTCACCCTGCCTATGCCGGATATTGAACGCAACTCCTCCAGACTCATATCAAAAAGTCCGTCCAGACTGCCGGCCTCCAACAATAGCTTGTGTGCCAGTTCCACAACTGTGACACCTTTTTGTCCCGATTGCAGAATAATCGCCAGCAGCTCAGCATCACTCAAAGCTGAGATGCCGAGTTTTTCAGCCTTTTCGTAGGGTCGTTCCGTTAGTGGAATTTCTTTCATCGTTAATACACTTTTACTCATACACATCAATCCTTTCATCAATAATGCATGCGTCAGACATGCTTATTTAAGCTTCCGGTTAATTGATGGAAAATGAGTTTAGTTCAGTCGCAGGCTTATGATTTGTACTTACCCATAGTCTTGCTCATTTGAATAAAAAGAACGACCAAGGCGTCATACTCCTTCATTTCACCTGTCTTGATCAGCAGATCACATTGAAAGCAGGCTTCTACTATTGCCTCCAGCTGCTCCAGAGAAAATGAGCGAGCCTGCCGCAAAAGCTTGTTAGCATAAAAGCTGCTGGTGGTTATACCGCTGTCAATTACTGCTGCAGGATGATTTAATTCTTTGGCAATCAGCAGGCGTCGAAACAAGTTTGAGATCATTGCCAGAATAGCCAGAGGGGCTTCCCCGCGATCTAATAAACGATCCAGATAAGCCAGAGCGCGATCAGTATTGCCTGCAGCGAGAGCATCCGTCAGGTCAAAAACTGTTCCGCTGAGATCCTGTCGGCAAAGCAAATCAACAAGGTCCAGATCAATCGATTCAAGTTCCTGATTCTGTGCATAAAGAAATATAATATTAAGAGCTTGTTGGATCATGGACATGGAGGAATCATAGCGTGATATCAGCGACAAAGCCGCTTCGTGCGTGATGTTGAGCTGATTAAACTTAACCTGAGCACTGATCCAGGTCAGGAGTTCACGCTCTGTTTGCAGGTCGAGACGGATTACTGCTCCCTCCAGCTCTTCAATTATGCGCAGGAGTTTATGATCAGGACGAACAGCCCTTTCATCGGCTTCCTGCCGCTCTTCAAAAAGGAGAACTGTCCCCTCTCCCACACTTTCCAGAATCCCCCTCCACTCTGCCAGCGCATCGCTGTTCAAAGTTCGGCTGAACACTCCGGATTGCTTAATATGCACCAGTTTGTAGGGTGACATAAAGGCCGGAGTGACAAGGTCTGCCTGCAAATTTTCCCAATTGAGATTAGACACTTTCTTGTCCAGATCATAAACAACAGCATCCATCATTTCACAGCCAGGTGCCAAAGCCCGGGCATAAATTTTCCCCCGCAAATAAGAAATAAGGTAATCCTCCTGCCCCAGAAGGACATACATTTTGCGCAAAGGTGAAGTTTCCAGCTCTCTGGTCAGAGCCGCATATGTCAATTTATTCTTTACTGCCATAGAACTATCCTACTATCTGCCTCTGAAAGCCGCAAGAAGAAAGCTGCACTTTCGTCCAGTCTGACAATACCGGCATTTTGCTCGCTCAGCCTGTCCAGGGTATCCGGATGCGGATGATTATACAAGTTGTTTTCACCTACGGAAATTATCGCCCAGGCCGCCTGGATCTGCTCCAAAAATTCAGTCCCGCTGGTCAGTCTGGAACCATGATGAGCAACATGCAGGTAGTCAACAGGACGCAGCTTTTCCGACAGCACAAGACGCTCTTCCGTTTCCTTTGTCATATCAGCCGTAAAGAGGATACTATGCTGATAATAATCCAGATAAAAAACCAGAGAACTATTGTTGGCATCGTCATTGCGGTACAGGTCTTCAGCGTTCGGTGCTATAAAACTGATTTGCACACCATCAAGTGAAAACTGCTCACCGGCCACAGTATGGCGCACTGCAATTTTCTCTTCAGCAGCAAATTCCAGCAGATAAGACATCCAGTCAAACTCATTCGGATCGAAAGGATTATGTGCCACTGCGCTAACCTGGCTGCAATCAGCTGGTCTTTTTTCCGCCAGCTGTGGCAGCAAGAGAGATTTTATCCGTCCGAGACTCATCAGTTCAATCACACCTACGGCATGGTCAGAATGACCATGCGTAATCAGTGCCAGGTCCACATGATCACGACCCTGCGAGCGCAAAGCCGGCAATATACGCTGGTAGCCCATACCGGCGTCTCCTCCGTCAATCAGAATCGTCTGTCCCTGCGGCAAAAACAATAAAGTTGCGTCTCCCTGTCCAACATCAAGAAAGATTATGTCCAGTTGTTCCTCACTTTGCCGGCTGAACCAGGGAAATAGGGATAAGGCCAGCAGAAGCAGCAGGGCTGCAAGCGCCAGCTTGTAATGAGCCGAACGATAAAGAAGATAGATTGATACAGCAGTGATAATCAATAGGGCTGCAAACACCAGCTGGGAGTAGCAGAGAAAAGTACTGCGGCAGTTGGCCAGCAGCTGTATCAGTTTAAGCCAGAGCCGGAGCACTGCATCAGTAAGCAAAGCGGCTAACAGATTTATCTGTGTGCTCAGAAATGGGAACATGAAGCTTAGAAAAAGAATGAGAAAACCGACCACTGTCAGGTAAGTAGCCATGGGAATAAGAATAATATTAGCAAAAGGCGCCAGCAGATTAGCACCTTGTTGCTGTTTCGCTGTCAAAGGCAGGAGAATAAGAAAAACTCCCAGAGAACTAATCAAGTTGTTGACCAGCCTGTTTTCAGCTTGGGGGGATAGACACTTCAGGCTGCCGGCTGCGATGAAGCTCATCCAGAAACCACGCTGACGAACTGCAAAGGGCTGCAGCAACAGCAAGAAAGAAGCTGCAAGGGCAAGCGAGTTTATTTTATCCGTGCGGCGTTGCATCCTGCTATCCAGCGACGCCAATAAAAAAAGCAAAGTTGCACGGTTGATACCATGGCCGAAACCGCTCAGCAAGGCAGGAATTAAAACCACGACAGAGAGCAGCCTGCGTTTTGACCTGAAATTCAGAGAGACCCAGGCTGAAAGTTTTCTGAAGGGCAGCAGGAAAAACATCAGATGCATACCTGAGACACAAACGAGGTGATAAGCTCCGGCTTCACTCAGTGCCTTGCTCGTATAGGCAGTCATGCCTCCGGTATGACCCATTAGTAAAGCCGGCATGATTCCTTCCGTGCTGAGCTGGAGGTCTCTGATGGCAGAAGGAACGGCCACAGCAGATTGCGGAGCAAAACTTTTCTCCAGCAGTTCCAGTGACCGGAGACGGAAGCGATCCAGTGCCTGCAGCGGTCGATAACAGCGGGCTGCAGGCTCTAAGGCAATAAGTTGCGCACTTGTCAGCTTAGCGCTGATACCCTCCGACCTGAACCAGTTTTTTTCGCTGAATCCTCCGGGATTCTGTGTGGTCTTCCCCCTGCTGTAGATGCCGCTGACAGTCATAATTGCACCCCGCTGAATATCCTCAGCTGAAGAGCCTGCCGGCAGGCGATTCAAGTTCAGGCCTATACTGATGACCGTCTGCCGGTTTAAGCGCAATTTAATGCGACGGTAGTCATTACTGCCTGAAACCGGCAGGGCAACTTCTATCACACGGCCGCTGACTTTAAGTGGATCCGACTCCGTAAAAATGCTTGCTTTCTTTAATGAAAGCTCAGAGCCCAACAGGCTGAGGCTGACCATCACAATGAAAAGGCAGAGTCCCAGACGCTCTGTGATATTTTCTCTTACTTTCCTCATGCAGAGATTATAAGGAAAAGTTTCATCCGCTCCTGCAAATTAATCTGCAGTTAACAGACATAGCCGGTCAAACTTTATTTTTTATCGCACAATTGATCCAATAAAACGCCGCAACTCTTCCGTTCCGGGATCATTGGCCTGGTTGGCGGCCACCATGATCGGGCTGCTGAAGTGAAAACTCGCTTCTCCCAGTGCTTCACTTCTTTTTTTCAGTTCGCCTATAATCTTGAAGCGGGCGTCGTTTTGCTTTGATCTTGATAATTTATCCGCTTTGGTCAGCACAATCTGCCAGGGAATATGATAATAATCGAGGAAATCTACCATTTGCAGATCAAGATCTCCAAAGCCCCGCCGGATATCCAGTAAGAGCAAGACTGCAGCGCGTTGTCTTTCCTGGCTGAAATATTGGTCGCTGACACGAGCAAACTGCTCTTCCTGCTTGCGGGAAGTCTGTGCAAAACCATATCCGGGCAAATCAACCAGGTAAAAGCTGTCATCAACTGTAAAAAAGAATACCAGTTGAGTTTTACCCGGAGTCTGGCTGGTGCGAGCCAGGTTTTTATTGCGGCAAAGGGCATTCAACAGGGTGGATTTTCCTACATTGGAGCGGCCTACCATAATGACTTCGGGCAGTGGACGCTGTGGAAACTGCTCTGTTTGCGCAGCTACAGCCGTTAATTCAACCTTATTGAACTCTACTGACATACTTTTCTCCTTTATTCATCAATATTACTCTGCTATAATCATACACGTATGGAGGGACTTATATGAATGAACTACAGTTTCCGGCAGGTGTCTCACCCAGAAACATCTTAAAAGATGATACAATGCTTGACCCGCTCGGTCCTATTGCTATTATAAGCGCCCAGATAGAAGATCACCTGGCTGAACGTATCAATCGTCAGTTGCGGCTCCGACGCGAGGCTTACGCAGAGTTAGCTCCGGACATCACTGAATTTACAGGCTATTTGCGTGATGACTATCGAGTTGATGTGAACCTCTCGCGTTTTAAGTCGGGAGAAGGCAAGGCTGTAGTGTGGGATACAGTGCGAGGACATGATCTTTATATACTGACAGATGTTCTTTATCACGGCAAAACTTATGAACGTTACAGCAGTCCGGTAACCATGAGTCCGGATGAACACTATAACGATTTGACCAGACTAATTGTAGCAACCAGGGATTCCGCCTCACGTATAAATGTCATCATGCCCTACCTGTACCAGGGCAGACGCTTCCGTCGTGGCCGCCGGGAATCACTGGACTGCGGTGAGATGCTGCAACAACTATTCAGCCTGGGAATAGATAATTTCATCACCTTCGATGCCCCGGACAGCCGTGTTGCCAACGCAGTTCCTTATGACAATTTTGAATCTTTCCCCACATCTTTTCAGTGTCTGCGGACTATCTTGCAGACATGTTCAGACCTGGTTGTGGACCCGTCTAAAATGATGATTGTAGCCCCGAATGAAGTAAACATTAACCGCTCCATCTTTTATGCTTCTACTATGCAGCTGCAGCTGGGAATTTTCCACACAAAACATAGTTTTGACATTGTTGACGGAATCAGACATGAGCATCAGACACTGGCTTACCTGGGAGATTCAGTGGCAGGCAAGGACATACTGATGATCGGTGACTTGTTGGATAATGGAGACGGCTTGATCGAATGTGCCTCATATCTTAAAGCTCAGGGTGCAAAGCGTGTCTTCTGCTTTACCTCTTTTGCCCAATTCACCGATGGAACCTCCCGCATGCATCAAGCCTGGGCCAGCGGAATCATTGAACGGATTTTTTCGACTGACTTGTCTTATCTCCCCCCCACTGTAGTATCAGCCCCCTGGTACACTCCGGTACCGATGGCTGATGATATGGCTC
Organism: Mageeibacillus sp. UBA5439; assembly: GCA_002427505.1. Taxonomy (GTDB): domain Bacteria; phylum Bacillota; class Clostridia; order Saccharofermentanales; family DTU023; genus DTU032. The sequence goes on along the minus strand of DIRJ01000037.1, from coordinate 25,445 downwards.
AACTGATCAATGCGCTTAATCATGATGCCTCCCTGTCGCAGCTCATGGCGCCGGCAGACAAAATCAAGTCCCTGATTAGAAATCACAAAGAAATGTGCCAAAGATCAGAGACCGTGGCAGACGAGCGACAATTATCTTTTTACGACATATAAACGAAGCTATAAAAGTTTTATATAGAGAAGGGTGCATAAAATGAATCTAAACAAACTCGGGCCTCGCAATGATAAGAATTACTACAAATACGACCAGTACGGCAATAACCCGATGCCGGCCCTTGGCCCGATCGGACTCATCGGTCTGAAAGGCGCGCGCGATTTTTCCAATCTGGTTAATGGTTACCTGGTTAAACGTCGTGCTGAATATGTGGAGGCGGCTCCTGAAGCAGAAGGGAACATCGGCTTTCTGAGAGACGATTATCATATTCCGGTTAATACTTTTCGTTTTTCTTCAGGTGAAGGCAAGGCTGTTATTGATAGCACCATCAGAGGGCACGATCTCTATCTGCTCTGTGATGTAACAAATTACACTGTTACCTATAATCTCCGTGGCATCAGCAACCACATGAGCCCTGATGATCATTATCAGGACCTGAAACGTGTCATTCTTGCGGCCTCGGGCAAGGCCAGACGCATAAACGTGATCATGCCTTATCTCTATGAGGGCCGTCAGCACCGCCGTAATGCCCGTGAATCACTGGACTGCGCCAACATGTTGATCGAGTTGACCAATCTGGGCGTAAGCAATTTCATCACCTTTGATGCCCATGATGATCGGGTCGCCAACGCAGCTCCTACCAGTGGCTTTGAAAATGTGCCGATTACCTACCAGGTACTAAAAGCCCTGTTCAACAAATTGCCTGATTTCACGATTACTCCTGAACACACCATGGTTGTTTCTCCCGATGAAGGCGCAATATACCGCTCCATGTACTATGCATCTATACTGGGTCTGCCGCTGGGAACTTTCTATAAACGCCGCGATTATACTGTGATGAAGAATGGACGCAACCCTATTATCGCGCACGAATTCCTGGGCGATTCTGTAGAAGGCAAGGATCTTCTGGTTATTGATGATATGATTTCCTCCGGTGAATCTATGATCGAATTGGCGCGCAAGCTGAAGGAGCGCGGAGCCAACAAGATTTTCTGCATTGCCACCTTCGGTCTGTTCACTGATGGTCTGGAAGAATTTGACCGGGCCCACAAAGACGGTGTTATCAATAATGTACTCTGCACTAACCTGATCTACCGCTCGCCCGAGCTGCTGGCAGCTCCCTGGTATATTGACGTTAATATGGCAAAATTCGTGGCCCTGCTTATTGATGCCATGAATCACAACGCATCCATTTCCACTCTGATCGATCCGACTGCGAAGATCAGCACACTACTGGATAAACGTAGTAAGGCAGGCTGTTAACAGAAGGAAGCGTAGCAGATACACCCAAACGCTAAATAGTATTGACCGGGAAGCATACGCGTCTGCGTATGCTTCTTTATTTGCTGCGGCGACGCAGCAGTATTACCCAGATGACAACGGTTGCAGCAATAATTGCAAATGCAGTAAGACCAAGAAAGGTGTCCAAACTGTTACCGGCTATCAGAGTGTTGAGAGTCAGAAGGAAGGCAACTGATAGAATCCCGGCAATCCAGATCCCCGCCGGAGTGCGCATGAATGATTTAAAACGTTCCTTACCCTCGTTCCTGGTCTGTGTTTTTTTTGTTTTGGATTTACTCGCCATTGTTCTCGCTCCTAAGTTTATTCATGATACACTTAAATGCATCGTTTTTCAGAGAGGAAGGTTTTTATATGCCCGTTGATGGGATTGTAATGAAAAATATACACAAAGAGCTGAATCGCGAACTGGCAGGAGCTAAGCTGGAGCGCATTATCATGAGTGACCGTCATACAGTTGTACTCTCTTTCTACAATCGCGGGCAAAAATCGCAGCTGCTTCTGGGCATGAACCCCTCCCTGCCGGAACTTCATTTTGGAGAAAATCTGAAGCTGAAAAGTCTGAACCCTCCGCCGGCTTTCGTCCTAACCCTGCGTAAATACTTGTTGGGTGCCAGACTCACTAAAGTAGATGCACCGGCTTATGAACGCATCCTCAATTTCAGCTTTGAAACAATTAATGATCTTGGTGATCTGACTGAGAAAAGTCTGATCATTGAATTTATGAATCGCGTCGGTAACATCATACTCGTAAATCGCAGCGGTGTTATCCATACAGCTTTGCGGCATGTTGATCACTCGGTGAACCGCTACCGCGAAATCTTGCCGGCCCACCCCTACGTGGCGCCGCCGCCTCAGAATAAATTGCGGCCTGATGAACTGTACGAGCTGTCTGCAGAGGAAATCTTTTGCCGGCAAAAAGCCAATGACGATCTGGCTCAGGCTGTCTATAAAAATATTGCCGGCTTCTCGCCCGTTCTTGGACGTGAAACTGCCTTTCGTGCCGGTCTGGAGAGTGAACGTCTTTACGCAGATTTGCGTCAGGAGGAGAAAGACAGTCTGCGCCGGGCTCTGCTCGCTATCTGTCAGGAAATCAATGAGGAAGCAGTCTTCCCGGCCCTCTACTATGACGATTCCTCTGTCAATTCAGAGCGGCGTTTAATTGATGTCCACAGTATCCGCCTAACTCATCTCCCCTACTTTGAAACTTCTGCTTCAACGCTTGCAGCCGTCAGCGATTATTTCACTCACAGCCGAACTGTCAGAAATTTCCAGACAAAAAAACATAGTTTAGCCGGCAGTCTGGATGAGAAAATAAGAAAGGCAGTGCATAAACGCGAGCTGCATGAGGAGGACAGGGCCAGAGGCCGTGAAGCCGAACAGCATAAACTTTACGGCGAGCTGCTGCTGAGCAACCTGCATGCGATCAAAGATGCACGCAGTAGTGTCATCCTACAGAACTATTATGATGAAAACAGGGAAATTGAAATTGAACTTGATCCGCGCTATTCAGCTGCGGACAATGCCAACCGCTATTTTAAAAAATACGCCCGCAATAAGCGGCGTCTGGGACAGGCAGAGAAACTGCTGGCCCAGGATGCGGCTCAGCTGGCCTATCTGGAATCGATCAAAATCAGTCTCAACTGCGCTTCTGATTTTGATGACCTGCTGGCAATTGAAGATGAGCTGTCTGCAGAAGAGCCTCAGCGGATACAACAGAAGCTGACAGACGGAGAGCTGCGGCAGGAGCCCGGCAGACCGGCCAGCAAGCGCCGCCGGTCCGGACAATATAAACAGTCCCGGAAGGTAAATAAGCAGACAGAAAAAGGCAGCAAGCATGAGCTGCCGCCACGTCATTTTTTATCAAGCGATAATTTAAAGATAGTTGTTGGCAGGAATAACAAACAAAATGATCGCATCACTTTGCGTCAGGCTCGTAAGGATGATCTCTGGTTTCACATAAAAAATGCCCCCGGTGCCCATGTTGTCATCATGGCTGAGGGTCAAAAAGTTCCTGAACAGACAATTCTGGAAGCAGCCGGTCTTGCTGCCTGGTATGCAGGAACTAATCGTGCCGGAGGAGCCAGCAGCTCAGTAGATTACTGTGAGGCGCGACACGTCCGAAAACCGGGTGGAACCAAACCCGGTCAGGTGATCTACGACAATTTTCAAACAATTCTTGTCAACCCGCTCGACCCGGCTATTCTGGAAAAAGCAAAATAGAGAATTTTCCCGGTCAGATCAGCCTCGCGTGTTCGGCACAGATTTTCTCATAATATTTGGAAGCTTCCAGAGATACTATACAGCCGCAGTATTTTTGGCGGTAAAGACCCAGCTGCCGCGCCAGTTCCTGTCCATGCCTGTATTGTTCCCGCCAGTCATGAGCTTCAAACTCAAGACCATATGCAGCGGCGGCGGCTTCACCGGCCTCAATAATGCTGTCCCTGTCCTGATATGGGCTGACCAAAAGGCTGCTGCTGATGCTGTCAAAACCATGGTTAGCTGCAAATTCCGCCGTTTGCATGAGACGTGTCCTGTAACAGAATGCACAGCGTTCTTTTCCGTCTCCGGCCCGTTTGCGCCAGGCTGCCTCGTCACTTCCGGGATAAATGTGCAGCAAGACATCATAATGCTCTGCAGCTGTAACCGCATTTTCAAGGCGGCGCTGCCATTCTACAGCTGGATGAATATTCGGATTGAAGAAAAAAAGCTCGCAGTCACGCTCTGCCGCCAGCAATAGTTCCAGCGGAGCCATCGAACAGGGTCCGCAGCAAATATGAAGCAATAGTTTATTACGCGTCGTCTCTGACATCTTCTTCTTCCTTTTCTTCAGTGGATTCCCACTTCATCAGATCCTGCAAACTGACTTGCTTGCCATTGGCCTGCATGACGCCATTCTTCGGATACTCCAGGTTCAGATGGGCAAAACCCTGTTGCGTCAAAACACGTCCCCGCGGGGTTTTGATTAAAAAGCCCAATTGCATCAGATAAGGCTCGTAAATATCTTCTATCGTTGTGGAGTCCTCACCAGTTACCGCAGCCATCGTGTCAAGACCCACCGGACCCCCATTGTACATCGTAGCCATGGTGAGCATCAGCATGCGGTCGGTAGAATCGAGTCCTCTCTCGTCCACTTCCAGAGCTTTCAGGCCCAGATCACAAATTTCCCGATTAATTACGTTATCTCCCCGCACCTGTGCAAAGTCGCGCATGCGGCGCAGCAAACGGATAGCGACACGCGGCGTGCCACGGCACCTGCTGGACAGCAGTTTGAGTCCGTCCTCATCGATACCTACATCCAGCCGGGCGGCATTACGCAAAAGAATCTGAGCGATCTCGTCCTCGTTGTACAGGTCCAGACGGTAGACCATGCCAAAGCGGTCACGTAAAGGTGAAGAAAGCAATCCTGCCTTAGTCGTTGCCCCCACCAAAGTGAAATGCGGCAGGTCTAAACGGACCGACCGTGCGGAAGGACCTTTGCCGATAATCAGATCCAGCGCATAATCCTCCATGGCAGGGTAAAGAATCTCCTCCACACTGCGGTTAAGTCGATGAATCTCATCTATAAACAAGACATCTTTATCCTGAAGATTAGTTAAAAGTGCCGCCAGATCACCCTGTCTCTCAATGGCCGGCCCGGATGTTATACGCATTTCGACATTCATTTCCTGGGCAATGATACCGGCCAGAGTGGTTTTCCCCAGTCCGGGCGGACCGTAGAGAAGCACGTGATCCAGAGCTTCTTCTCTGGCCCGGGCCGCTTCAATAGATACATTTATATTATTCTTGATTTTTTCCTGACCGAAATATTCGTCGAAATGTGTTGGTCGCAGACCATCTTCTCTCCCGTCGGAGCTGATCGTTTTTCGCGAAAGCAGGCGCTCATCGACAAAAGAATCGTCGTTTTGATCCATCTGACTGAAAATTTCGTACATATCAATTCCTCAATCTACCACTTGGACAATTTTCGCAGTGCTTTGCGCAAGATGCTTTCAACATCATCATCCCCGGTAATGGCAAGGCTCCTGATGGCAGTTTCAGCTTCTTTAGCCGAATAGCCCAGAACCACCAGAGCGTTAGCAGCATCATTAACAGCGCTGCCGGCGGCAAACTGATCCGGCTGGGCCGGAAATTCAGCCTCAGCTGCGAAGTCACTTTTGGCCACCTTGTCTTTCAATTCGAGAATAATGCGTTCCGCACCTTTCTTACCGATACCTTTTGCCTGAGTTAGGCTTTTAACATCACCCTGTAAAACCGCCAGAGCAAAAGTTCCGGGATCCTGCACTTCCAAGATCTGCAAGGCAATTTTAGGACCGATTCCGCTAACCGTGATCAGAAGCGAAAAGAGGTGCATCTCTTCTTCTAAATTGAAGCCAAATAAAGTCAGTTCATTTTCTCTCACATGTAAATGCGTATAAAGCGTTACTTCTTCACCCACAGCAGGCAACTGTGCAATAATCCGCGGTGCAGATTCGATGCGCAGGCCGAGACCATTCAGGTTAATTACCACTGAATCATTTTTTCTCTGCAATAATCTGCCAGTAACTCGAGCTATCATATCCTTAACTTTCTAGTCAAACAAATGATTCCCTACAGCTAAAGCGTCCGGACGATCGCCGGAGTGCGCATGACAGATGGCTACAGCCAAAGCGTCTGCCGCGTCATCAGGCTGAGGTATCTGACGCAAATTCAAAAGTTGACTCACCATATACTGGACCTGCTCTTTATCCGCACGGCCATATCCCGTCACGGCCTTTTTGACCTGAATCGGTGTATATTCAAAGACAGGAATTCCTGCCCTGGCGCCGGAAACTACAGCCACTCCCCGCGCATGGGCGGTGCCCATGGCTGTCGTAGTGTTGCGGCTGAAGAAGAGCTCTTCTATCGCCATGCAGGTCGGTTTATATTTCTTAATCAAAGCCTGGATAGCCTGATCTATCGCCAGCAGACGTTCCGGGAAGGGAGTACCTGCCTCCGTACGCACCACACCATAATCTATAGTTCTAAAGCGATTATCGGCATATGACAGCAGAGCAAAACCTGTAATGGCATATCCGGGATCGATCCCAAGAATCAACATAAGCCACTATTTCCTCATGTTTGTGTGTAAGGCATCAATATTACGCGGCCAATCAATATCATACATTTCCATGCCGTTGATATAAACCATGGCATTATACTCCTCCAGAGGCAGCATTAACTCGTCCATATCATATTTTTGATAGGTGGGTGCCTTGCTTATAATGCTAAGCAATTCACTTTTGCTGTAATTAGTTGTAAGAGAAGGAGTAATTGCTTCGGCCGTTTTAGCCAAGGTGACAACATCTACGTCCCGCATTTGATTGATGAGGGCAGCTATGACCGTCCTCTGCCTGCCCATGCGGTTAAAATCACTGTCGATTTTACGGATACGGGAATAATCAAGGGCAGTGGCACCATTCATCCACTGAGGTCCCGGCGCCAGGCCGAGATGGTAAGCTTCCGCTTCCGTCAGGTTAATGGTAACCCCGCCAACAGCATCGATTACCTCTGTAAATCCTTCAAAATCAACTTCTATATAATGCGGAACGTCAACACGAAAATTCCTCTGCACGGTTTTGAGCAATAATTCAGGACCGCCCCAGGTGTGAGCAGCATTCAGCATATAGTTGGGACTGTAGTTATTTATATAACGGGGATCCGGTTCATTCGGAATGCTGACGTAAATGGCCCGCATCAGCGATGTCAGATGTATCTTGCCGGTTTTCTCATTCACCGTCATCAGAATCATTGCGTCCGAACGACCATAACCGGGGTCACCCGGCCTGGCGTCGGATCCGATCAGAAGAACATTCCATATTTTTTCTTCATCAAATACAGGTACTTCCATACCCTCCTTCATGTTATCCGGAGCTTCCACTGTTTCCAGGTTGGTTTCGATCGGTATTGTCACTCCCGGATTTTTATATTGAACGTTGTTTAATATTACAAGTGAGTATCCCATGACAAAGACAACTAATGACAGGGCTAAGCCAAGCAGTGTTCCGCTGACAATGTATCCCTTGCTTATTTTCATTCGTTTCTACCATCCAATCTTAATACATGAAGTAATTATAGCATGTTAATTTTAGGAAATAACGCAAAAAAGACCCTCATCAGGGTCTATTGCGCTTCAAGTCATGTCATCCAAAGATATTTTTGGATGACTAAAAAAGCAAAATAGCTAGTCTGCCAGAGGCTGGGTCCGTACAATACGAGCCTTGCGGCGGGCAGCTGTATTCTTATGAATAATGCCTTTGCTTACTGCATGGTCAAGCTTTTTTTGCGCTTCTTTAACGACATCGTCCTTATTGACGAGATCCTGTTCCTGAGCGTTAATAGCTTTCTTTACCACTGTTTTAAGTTCAGACCTTAATCTCTTATTATGTTCCGCCTTACGCTCATTAGAACGAACGCGTTTTTCTGATGATTTTATATTGGGCACAGCAATTCCTCCTGTTTCTTTACGAACAAACTGCATTTTAGCATGACAGGTACAGTTGTTTCAAGTCCTGTTTGTTTTTTTCTGATTAACGTGTTAAGTCTATTCTTATCCCGGAACTTTTCCCGATACACTTGTGACAAAGGCGTTTAAAATATACCATAGTATGGTATCTATAACGAACAGACGGAGCCTGCTTTTATTGCCGGCTTGCGTTTAACAATAGAAATATGGAGAATTTATGACTAATTCATCGGGAAAATCTTCCCGCAAAAAAAAGAAAGATCGCAACCTGACACGTCCCTACCGAAATGGCTCGGATCTGCCCGGAGAATCAAATGATCAGCCACTTCGTGTTATTCCGCTTGGCGGCATGCATGAAGTAGGAAAGAATATGACTGTTTTAGAATATGAGGATGAAATTGTCATCGTTGACTGTGGCATGGGCTTTCCGGACAGCGATATGCCGGGGGTGGATGTAATCATTCCTGACTTTACCTATCTGCGTGAAAACCGCCACAAAATCAGGGGCTTATTTATTACGCACGGACACGAAGATCACATTGGCGCCATCCCCTGGTTCATTGATGAGTTCGATGTTCCGCTTTATGCCACACCCCTGACTATTAAGCTGATTGAAAACAAGTTGGAAAGCCGCAATAAGAATCTTTTGCTTAAAGCCGATCTGCGTCAGGTCAAAGCAGGAGACACTGTAGATGCGGGGAAATTTTCTGTTCGCTTCATTCATGTTAATCACTCCGTTCCTGATGCAGTTTCTATTGCCCTGAGCTGCCCTGTAGGCACTGTTATTGTGACGGGTGACTTTAAGGTAGATTATACTCCGATCAAAGGTGATCCGATCGACCTGGGCACCTTTGCTGAACTGGGCAACCAGGGAGTGCTGGCGCTGATCTCAGATAGTACAAATATCGAACGTGAGGGCCACTCCATGTCCGAGTCCAAAGTCGGAGAAGCTTTTTCAGAGATTTTCGCCAATGCCGCCGGACGCATAATTATTACCACCTTTGCGTCCAATGTCTGGCGTCTCCAGCAGGTTATCACCGCAGCGGAAAAGTATGACCGCAAGGTGCTGATCCTTGGCCGCAGCATGCTCAACACTTTTAATGCAGCTACTGAGCTGAATTATCTGGATTATAATCCGAAAACTGTCATTAATCTGAACGAGCTGGATAACTATGCACCGGAACAGCTGGTGCTGCTAACCACGGGCAGTCAGGGTGAACCTATGGCAGCCCTGACCAGATTAGCTTTTTCTGAACATCGCAGCGTTGAGATAATGCCTGGTGATACTGTGGTGCTTTCGTCTTCGATGATTCCCGGAAATGAGACAGCCATCTATAAGGTTATCGATGCCCTGTTCCGAAAAGGTGCCGATGTTATCTATCACACATTAGCTGACGTGCACGCCTCGGGCCACGCTTTCCGTGATGAGCTGCTGCTGATGAATCGCCTGGTCAGACCTAAATTCTTTATCCCCGCCCATGGTGAGTACCGCATGCTTTATACGCATGCCAAGCTGATCAATGATATGGGAACAGCTTCAGATAATATCGCTATTTTGAAAAATGGTGATATTTTGGAGCTTTATCCCGATCGCATGTCTTTTGCCGGTTTTACTGAAGGTGAAGGTATCCCCATCGACGGGTCCGGAATGGGAGACATCGACGAATATGTCTTGCATGACCGGCGTCTTCTGGCTGATGACGGTGTTGTCACTATTGCTCTGACACTGGATAAGGATAAAGATGAAATTTTAGGAGAAGTCGATATCCAGACCCGGGGCTTTATCTATTCAAGCGAGATGCATCACATCGTAGACATTTGCCGTGAACGGCTTGACGATATGAGCAAGAAGCAGAGAAAACGCGGCAAACCGCTGTTTTATGCCTTAACTGAAAAAAATATTAAGAATGAGATACAAAAAGCACTCTTTGACTACACCCGCCGCCGCCCGGTTGTGATTGTATCGATTAACCTGCTATGAGTTGTGTCCGCGTGTAACTCTAACCACACTGTCAATTGCCTTAATCCGGCCAATCAGGCGGTCAAATTGTTCCTGGTTTTCGACATTCACCGTCATCATAATGTTGGCGCTGATATCCTTCGCTGAAGACATGGATGCTGATTGCACAGATGCATGTTCTTCAGCGATTGCAGCTGAAATTTCCGCCAGTAATCTGGCACGGTCGCGTGCAATTATCTGAAGATCTACCGGATAAGTGCTGTGCGAACTACTGTCGATCCAGGATACATCTATCAGACGTGCCGCACGCTCCGCATCTGCCTGAGAACGGTCAAATTTCTCCAGAATATGACGGATATTAGTGCAGTTCATCCTATGGACTGCTACGCCCTGCCCTCTGGTGATGTATCCGATAATCGCATCACCCGGTACCGGGTTGCAGCATTTTGACAGCTTAACTAAAGCGTTATCCAAACCTTGTACTTTTACGGGGATTTCCTTTTCGCTGTCAGGCTTCTTCTTCGCTTTACTGATTACAGTCGCTTCGCCGCCTTTTAGCAGTTTTTCTTCAGTCAGAATCTGTTCAGGACTGTAGACAATCTGCCCCCGGCTGGTAAGCATGTAGCCTCTTTCCGCCAATTCCTCCGCCGGCAAAGTGCGCAGATAGGAATCACGCAGGCGCGGTACGACACGTTTCGCCTGAAGACCGCCATAACCTATAGCAGCATAAATATCATCAATTGTGCTGTAGGAATAGCGTTTAAGTGCAGGAGCGATGATATCTTTCTGCAGTAAATCCGCAGGTAAAAATCCTGTGTTCTTTATTTCGCGCTCCAGTATTTCTCTGCCCCGCACTATATTTTCTTCGCGGCGCTCGCGCTTGAACCAGGTTGATATCTTGTTGCGCGCTGTGCCGCTTTTGATGATGGAAAGCCAGTCGCGCGAAGGACCACGAACTTTATCTGAAGTAAGGACTTCAACAATATCACCGTTTTGCAGCTCATAGGTCAGAGGAACCATACGTCCGTTGACTTTAGCTCCGTACATTGAATTTCCGATATCGCTGTGGATGTGGTAAGCAAAATCAACAGGAACAGCTCCGGCGGGCAAGTCAATTACATCGCCCTGAGGCGTAAAGACAAAAACTTCATCCGTTATCAGCCCCTCTTTCAGAGTCGCCATAAATTCTGAGGCATCCCGGGTATCACTCTGCCATTCAGTCAGCTGTCTGAGCCAATTGAGGCGCATTTCAGCTGAAGTAACCTTCTGGTCCTGCCTGCCTTCTTTATAACGCCAGTGTGCTGCGATTCCATATTCAGCAGTGTAATGCATCTCAGCTGTGCGTATCTGTACTTCAAAGGGAATGCCCCGGCTGCCGACGACAGTAGTGTGCAAAGATTGATAGCCGTTCGTTTTGGGCATAGCGATATAATCTTTAAAACGTCCGGGCATGGGTTTGTAGAGTTCATGCACCAGACCCAGAACTGCATAGCAATCGCCCACTGTCGGGACTATTACCCGCGTTGCAAAAATATCATAGATCTCATCGATGTCTTTCTTCTGCGCCTTCATCTTGCGGTAGATACTGTAAAAATGCTTGGGGCGGCCTTCGATGTCCGCTTCAATACCCATCTCGGAAATACGGTCACGCAGCTCGGCTACGATTTCCATCAGGTATTTCTCCCGGTCTCCGCGACGCTGGGCGATGTTACCGACCAACTCATAGTAAGCATCAGGATCCAGATATCTTAAACTGAGATCCTCCAGTTCCCACTTGATCTTATAAATACCCAAACGATGAGCTAAAGGAGCATATATATCCAGAGTTTCCCTGGCTGTGGAAATCTGCTTGTCGGGATCTTTGTACTTCATCGTGCGCATATTGTGCAGACGGTCGGCCAGTTTGATTAAAACTACGCGAATATCTTTAGCCATAGCAAGGAACATTTTGCGGAAATTTTGCGCCTGTTCTTCTTCTTGTGAAGAATATGATATTCGGGATAGTTTGGTGACTCCGTCAACCAGTTGCATGACTTCCTGACCAAATTCTCTCCTGATATCCTCCAGAGTAGTGTCGGTGTCCTCAACTGTGTCATGCAGGAGGGCAGCTGCCAGCGTATTGTCGTCCAGTTGTAAATCGAGCAATACTTTGCTGGCGGCAACCGGGTGAGTTATATAGGGTTCGCCTGTAGCTCGCTTCTGATGCGAATGGGCTTTTTTGGCATATTCATAGGCACGCAGAATCAGCGATGCATCCTGCCTGCCCGTGTATTCTTTCCAGACCTCAACGATATGCTGCACTTCCTTGTCAGCATGGGCGATGTAGGCCTCTGCCTCCAACGGCGGAATCGCAGCCGTTATTTTTCCCTTATCTTTAACTTCTGTCATTCCTTTATTCCTCCACACTGTTCCAGCAGCAACCATGTACTCGTCTCTCGCAGTCTGGGTTTTGTTTCTTCAGGTATGTCTATAGAAATTAGAAGTGCACCCGCATCTTCTTCCAGCATCAGGCAAATAAGACCGGCCTCCTCCAGAACGGACAAAGCCAGCAGCAAAGACAATTCTGAAGAGAATATATTATACCCTTCCCGCAGCAAGCGCGCCATACGTGAAGGTTTGAAAATGAAGGCTTCCTGTCCTCTGCCGCCGATAGCATTTAACAGCTGCCAGATAAAAGGAAAAATATCCGCTGAAAGTGAATCAGATTCGTTCATTGGCCGGGGTTTGCAGCCCTTTTCCCGTAATTCCAGAAATGCTAGCCAGTCAGCTATAGCTTTATAGCTCAGGGCATCTTCGTCTGCAGGTCTGATTGCCTCTATTCTCACCTGAGGTCTGCGTGTTCCCATATAGTCATTAATTTCAGCTATACCCAGCACGTCGATGCGGTCACCTGCCTGATAGTGGATAATCTCATGGCCGAGGTTAAATGCAATCATGTTAATTCTGCCGGAGGAGCCATCGTTCACACTCAAACGGAGGTGTCTGCCCTGGCCCACAGTATAAATCTGCTCAAGCAAAAGATTCGGAATAATGAAGACAGGCGCAGGATTGGCCTGCCCAAAAGGCTCAAATTTCTCCAGTTCTTCGATGAGGCCGACACTTATCTCATTTATATCCAGCAGGCAGTCTGCTATTAGGGGCTGAGCAGTCAGACTCTGAGGATGTTCGCTGATATATTCTTGCAATGATTGCTTCAGATCATCGAGTTGGTCCGGCAGCAGCTGTATACCACATGCTTGTTCGTGTCCCCCGTACTGAAGCAGATGATCTGCTGCGAAATCCAGAGAAGCTAAAAGATTAAAGTTTGCATAGGAGCGTCCGGATCCTTTGAGAATATTGCCCGTTTCGGAGAGCACCAGCGCCGGACAGCGGTAATGTTCCGTCAGCCTGCTGGCCACGATCCCCAAAACTCCAAGGTGCCAGTCTTTTCCATGTACTAGCACCAAGGGAGGTTTTTTCTCCGGATATTCATCCTCAAGTTGGCTGACCGCCTTCACAAAAATGTCTTCCTCTATACTTTTGCGCTGCTGATTCAAGTTTTCCAGCTGCTCAGCCAAACTTTGCGACTCCTCAGCATCATCACTGAGCAAAAGGTCCAGGGCTACGTCTGCCTGCCCCATACGGCCGGCAGCATTAAGGCGCGGTCCGATATAAAAGGAAAAAAGCTGGCTGCTGATATCACGTTTATGAGCCAGCTGCAGCAAGCCTGGTGGAGCAGCCTGCGGGAAAAATTGAATGCCGGACCAGACCAGATGACGGTTTTCGTCCTGTAGTGGCATTATATCCGCAACAGTTGCCACAGCTGCCAGTGTGTAGAGTGTATCCAGAGTTCCCTGAGAAACCGGATAATCTTTCGAAAAAGCCAAGGCAAGTTTCAAGGCTACTCCGGCACCGCTAAGAAAGGGGAAAGGATAAGTTTCATCTGCAATAATGGGATTAATATATGGACACAGTGTACGGTCCGGCAAGCTAAGAGCCTGATGGTGATCACTTATAATCACGGACACACCTGCTGCTAAAAGCGCCTGTACAGACTCTTCTGCATTGGTTCCGCAGTCAACTGTGATCAACAGATGGGGAGGATCTTCCAGTATAGTCGCCACTTGTTCCAGGTTGAGATCATAGCCTTCCGTCAGACGCTCCGGAATAAGCACGCGCGGTTTAATACCTATAGCGCAGAAATAGCGATACAAAATTGACGCGGCACAAAAACCGTCAGCATCATAATCACCAAAAATCAGAAAATCCTTTTTACCAGCCCGGATATGCTTCCGAAGCAAGTCACAGGCCTGATGCATGTCGCGAAAAAGGAAGGGATCATGAAAGGGAATCTCTTCAGGACTGAAAAATTTATCGCGCTGGCTCCCCTGCTTCAGTCCCCTGGCCTGAAGCAGAGTGTCCCACAGTTGAGGTTCACGCTCAGCTTTTACCTGCCAGGCCAAAGGATTGAGCCAACGCAGGATTTCCTTTCTGGTTTTTTCTGAAAAAGTATTTTTATCACTCATTTAAAAAAAAAGGTTCGCCGGCTATTCGGCGAACCTGTCCTCCACAAACTAAGAACTCTTTAGCGCTTACGCTTGCGTGCAGCTTCAGACTTTCTCTTCCGCTTTACGCTTGGTTTTTCGTAATATTCGCGTTTGCGTACTTCAGCTAGAACACCTGAACGAGCACACGAACGCTTAAAACGCCTCAATGCACTGTCCAGGGTTTCGTTGTCCTTGACACGAATTTCAGCCAAATTAAATCAACTCCCCTCACAGTGTAATCCGTGCAAACCTTTTGATCTACAACAAATCACAGTATACGTTATGATTTTTTCAAGGTCAACTGATTAATCCGTCAAGAGCTAAGGTCTTGATTGCAAATGTATGCGCACAATCCGGACCGGGGCTTTGCCAGCTGCAATTTGCTTAAATTATGCGAGTTGATTTTACCTGCTGTCAGTCAGAGCAGCAATAGAAAAAAAAGCCGAAACTGTTATATCATGGTATATAAACAAATTTCAACCGGAAACAGTCGTATATATAGCTAGCAAGGAGACCATGTGAGACTGAAGTATGAAGCTGATAAAAGAATATTCAGGAACAGGCTATTTCATTTATTAATCCTGTCTCTGATTTTTCTGTCTGTTTTTCTTTGTCAGAGCTTAATTTCGCAAGCGAGCTCAGGCAATTCACAGGATCTGCTTTTTAACCGCGACTCTGTAAACGTTCGTTTGTTGCAGGATGGTCGTGTCCTTGTGGATGAAACGATCAGCTTCACCGTCTTGAATAATATCGAACAGGTGCCGATCATCTTGCGCAACCCTACAGAAGGGCATTCCCAGCTACAAACCCTGGAGTATTTCGGCTCCGGTACAAGTGAGAATTTTGTGTTGATTCCATCCTATGACGAGACTATTGCTCAGAATTTCTCCTATCGCAGCAGCTCCACTTTGAGAGAAACCAGGTTGACCCTGAATCTTCCCCTCGGCCCGGGTGAGCACAACATCCATATTTCCTATGAATGGAACCGGGGAGTCACCAAGCGGGACAGCCTGGCTATAATGGAGGGACCGATGTCATCTCTTCCGTTAGGTCTTGAAGTCTCTTCTGCGGAATGGTCGGTGCAGCTGCCTGCTAATTTGTCCCTTGGAGACACGCAGGCTGTAACAGTTTCTTCAACCCCCTTTGTTGAATTGAACAAAACTGAAAACTCCATCATGTATCGCTCTCAGGGCCGTTTTACTGTGGAGAGTAAAACGGCACTTCTGATTACAGCTCCCCGCAGCGCTTTTTCCACGCTGACTGACACGACAAGCCAAAAACCTATTTCTGAGCGTCTGGAGGCAGCTCAGGAACAAATCACCGTCCTGCACAACCGCGCTCGCATGCGTCATTTCCTGCCGCTGATTATAATTACCTTCAGCATTTTCAGTTTTTTGCTCTGGTTGCTGATTGCCTTTTTACGACGTTTACCCTGGCTCCACAGTAAACGCGACCACTCTCTGGAAATCTCACTGACCCCGGAAGTATATCTGAAGATATTAATGGGCAGAAAAAATGATGGGCGCGATCTTCTGAGCAGTCTGCTCAGTTTAATGAACAAACGGGAACTGGTCTGGGAGGATGAGATTATTGTCTGGAAATATCCCGGCAGAGATGACTTTTCCAGCTTTACCGCCTGGGAAGCCTATCTTTTACAGTGGCTGTTTGATCCTACTGAAGATCCCAATCCGGTTCTGGCTGCCCAGCGACTGCGACGTGAGACACGCGGTATACAGAAGCACCGTGATTTTCAGGAACGCTATAAAGCTTTTCAGGAGCTGGTCTTAAATGACTTTCGTCAACTGGGCTGGGTAAATAGGATTCTGACTGTATTCAAGCGTCTGAGCTTCCAGTTTTTCGGACTGATCGATATTATTTTAGCCTTGTTCCTGAGTACTTATGCCAGATCAGCCTGGCCGCTCATCCTGATCCTGCCAGGGCTTTTACTGATTATCAGCGGCAAAAAACAGCTTACCTTTACCACGCGAGGTTATGCTCTTTACCGGGAGATGCGGGTTTATCTGAGAAGCCTCTCTTCCACTCAGGATTTGATTGCAAACAATGAACCGGGTTTAACCGATGTGGAGACCGTAATCAGCGCTTTGCCCCGTGCCGTCATCTTTGGTAAGACAGAGGAATTTTTTGCCGGCATACGCGAGCTGGATCCACGCAGATTTCACAGAGCCGCTTATGCTCTTTTGCACGTTTATCGTTCCCTTCCCCTGCCTGTCTGGACTGACGGAACCAGGAGTACTCTGCCCGATGCAGAAGAGCTGGCCTTCCTGCAGCAAGAACTGGCCACTATGGAAGAACAAATCATTTCCTGGGATGCGCTGTTCCGCATTAGTCTGACCAGCTAGACCGGATTCACTCATTTCCGGCCATCATACCACCAGACATTTTCCCATTCGTCAAAATAGAGCGCTACCTGGCGTTCCAGGATTACACAGGTATAACGCAAACCGGCACCGCCTGATTTGGCTGGCGCTCTTCTGACATCAGTTATACGATCGATGACATAGCGGCGCCCATCCGCCAAAGTCAGGCTGACAGGGCGCACGCGCCCGGCATGGAATTGAGCCAGAACATCAATATAAACCCGCCTTAGCACAATTCAGCCTCCTTCATTCATTGAGAGCTTGAAAGCCCAGGGGCAGAACATGTTGGTCCGCCAGCCTGCCTGTCTTGTCTTTGGAACGATAGAGTTCGGAAGCCACTGCATGATTGTCTGAACCGCGGCAATAGCGAAAATCGCGTGTGACAGCTTCATTCCCGTGACGTTCACGGACTTTATCTATAGCAGTCTCAGCTTCGCGCCAACGCTCTTCCTCCTTAAAATCCGTCAAAAAGGAGAGCTGACGATCCTGATTCTCCTCTATCAGGTCTATGGCCCTCAAACCCAGAGAGCGGATCGGCCGCTGCCAGAAATAATGTTGATCAAACAATTGCATGGCCTGTTCGTACAAAGTCCTGGTCACGCAGGTCGACATATATAGTTTGCTCTGCCGCTCTATTGACAGCAGCTCCGTATCGCGCACATAAATCTGCACTCCCCGGCATACCATCTTTGCTTTACGCAAACGTGATGCTACCTTGTCAGCCAGGCGCAGAAAGGTTCGCTTTACTTCTTCCCTGTTGTGTAAGTCAGAGGGCAAGGTTGTGCTGTTACCCACTGATTTGATATCTTCCTGTTCTCCGGCAGGCCGTACTTCCGAAGAATCGACACCATTGGCAAAATTCCACAAACTCAGACCGTTTTTACCTAAAATTTTTTGAATATAACCGGCTTCACATTGGGCCAGTTCTCCGATCGTCCGTATATTGATGCGCGCCAGCTTACGCGCAGTGCGTGGTCCACAATAGAAGAGAGCGGACAAAGGCAAGGGCCAGATCATAGTTCCGAGATCCTGTGGCTTGATGATGGTGACCGCGTCCGGCTTCTTATAATCGCTGCCCAGTTTGGCCATAACTTTGTTGTAGCTGACGCCGACGGAAACAGTCAGACCCAGCTCTTCCCGCACCCGCCGGCGTATCTCCTCAGCGATGCGGACAGGTGGCTGCAGGTTAGCACTTACATCCAGCCAGCACTCATCCAGACCATAAGGCTCAACCAGATCTGTGTATTCCTCATAAATCGAACGGACCAGATCCGAACAGCGTACATAAAGATAGCCATGAGCCGGCTGCAAAGTCAGATCAGGACATTTCTGCCGGGCCTGCCAGATAGCTTCCCCGGTTTTAACACCAAGACCTTTAGCCTGCTCATTTTTTGCCAGAATGATACCATGACGCTGGTCCGGGTCACCACAAACAGCCATGGGACCGCGCGCCAGCTCAGGATGATACAGCTCCTCTACGCTGGC
>DIRJ01000037.1:0-6862 GCA_002427505.1 Mageeibacillus sp. UBA5439 | reverse complement strand
ATTTGTAACTATTGAACGGGAATTTATTAGTCTGTCAGGGTCTTTTCTGCAGAAGCCAGGCAAAAGCATTGAATACCTTCGCCGCGGCCAAAAGGCGTCAGGTTTTCTCCGCTGGTCGCTGTGATTGCTACCGATGCCGGGGGCAAACCCACCAGCGCGGCAATAGCTTCTCTCATGTCAGCTATGCTGTCAGAGAGATAAGGCCTGCCTGCCTCGATAGAAAAAGAAAGATGCAGCAGCCTGATATCGGACAAAGTATCCAAAGCTTCACGCACATAAACTTTGCTGTCAGCTATGCCGGACCTGCAGAGTTCGTCCGCTCTTTTACCAAGAATCGGCTGAGCAGAAAGGCCGGAGATAGCATTGCAGAGTGCATGCAAGACCACATCTGCGTCACTGTTGCCTGCCAGCCCGGGGGCTCCGCAGATTTCGATTCCTCCAAGCAACAAGGGCTTGCCTGTGGCTGCCTCAGTTTCCGGAACAAAGCGGTGGCTATCCTGGCCCAAAGCTGTAATTGATATGACGGACATGATTCCATTCTCCTTCATGATAAGAGATCAACTTATCTTATCTTATCATTTCGGCAGGCTGGCACGAAGTATCAGGTAGCCTTTAGATCTTTCCAGCAGCTCAACCTGCATAAACAAATTTTCCAGCTCGCTTTGGGTAGACTTGGCCCCCTGTTTGACCCGAATTACAACATAGAGAACACCGGTCGCAGTCATCTGCGCAGCAGCTTCCCGGTAAAGGCGGTAAACGGTATCCTTTCCCGCACGGATCGGCGGATTGAGAGCTATCAGATCAAAATCACCGCTGACATTTTCCAGGCCATCTGAGAGAATTATTTCCGGTTTTTTGTGCTTCAGTACGCCTGCATTCTTTTTTGCCAGTGCCAGAGCACGACTGTTGACATCAGTCATCACCAGCTCGAAAGCAGGGCGCAAAGCAGCAAGCACTATACCGACTACTCCAACCCCCGTTCCCAGGTCCAGCAGACGCAGTTTTCGGTTCTCTTCCTGTGCCAGCATAGTTGAAATCAGCAATGAACTGCCAAAATCAACAGCTTCACGCGAAAAGACATGCGAATCCGTGAGAAAGATAAAATTCTTTCCCTCAAATTCCGCTTCAATCTTTTGATATGCATGCGGAGCATTTTCTTTTGGGTCAAAATAATGTGGCACTTTATTCCTCATGCTTTACTGCGTCAAGGGCAACCGGGCTGCGCTCCAGAGCAAGCAGCAGAGGCAGGCCGAGGGCATAAACGGCTAGTGCCTGTGAGATGAAAATAGAAAGCACTGACATAGCCACTACCGCCGGCGTCGCTTCTGTTCCCTGAATTAAAAAAGGTAAATAAATACCTACAATCAGGGCATTAATTATTACCGGCAGGGCCAGGGGCAGCAGGCGGGAGATCATGCGGGGACGATCTGCCCTGTCCCTGCTTTGGTGATAGCAGCGCAGTTTTTTTCGGTAGCTGCGTCCCTGACGATATGTCAGCCCGGCAGCAACACCGGTGGCAATACTGCCGCCCAGGATATCCACAATTCCCAAGCTGGCCGGGTTAAGCAGATTCGCCAGAAGGCAGCCTACAAAAAGACCGAGGGGCGCACCGGGAAAAAGCAAGGCTAAAGCTGCCAGTGCTTCTGAGATGCGGAACTGTATCATACCAAAGCTGATGGCGGAAGTTAAAAAGGTCGCCACCAGATAAATAGACGCGATAATGGCTCCCTGCACCATTGTAAGGAGCCGGTCTCGCTGCATCCCCGGGTTTTCCTTGGTCATAAGCTATTTCTTTTGTTCTGAGCAACGTAAGGCCAGGTACATCTCTTCACCGTTGATATCCCACTGCTTGCTGTGAGCATCCTGCGGCAGTTCATCTTCAGTGGAAAAGAAAGTCAGAGTTGCCGCGAGAACTTCGTCACTGATTGCTTCTTGCCAACGCTTAACCAGATCCGTCATTTTTACATTAGCAGCAACAAAGAGATCAACTCTGTCGGTTACTTCAAAATCAATCTCGCGTCGCATGGACTGCACTTTGCTGACTATTTCACGTACAAAACCTTCTTCGATCAAATCTTCTGTCAGCTCTGTCTGTAAAGCCACAGTCAAAGTGCCTTCGCTTTCTGTCACATAACCGGCAGCAGGTACTTCTGAAACCAGCAGGTCTTCTTCAGCTAATTCATAAACAGTGCCATTAACGTCCAAAGCTATGGTCTCACCTCGCCTGAGAGCCTCCATGGTTGCGCGCCCGGGCAATTCCGGAATCAGCTCACGTGCTCTGTTCAGATCTTTGCCCATACGTTTGCCCAGGGTGCGTAGCTGTGGTTTGAACTCATAGTCAATCAGCGCGGAAGCCTCAGCACCAAACTCGATATCCTTAATATTCAGTTCATCCTTAAGCAGATCCATCAGTTCTTGCGGCAGCTCTCTGCCACCGACAACTATGGCCTTAGCCAGAGGCTGCCTGATTTTAAGCTGGGCAGTGTTGCGTGCGGCCCGGCCTAAACTGACCAGATCCAGCAGGAGATCCATATCTTTCTCCAGCTGTACATCGATTAAAGACTCATCCGCTTCCGGATAATCTTCGAAATGGACACTTTCTCTGGCTGAATCAAGATGGCCGGCAACAATATTCTGATAAATCATTTCAGCTATGAAAGGAGTAAAGGGCGCTATCAGACGGACGAATTTTTCCAGAACCTCATACAAGGTCAGATAGGCTACTATTTTGTCATCATCCATTTCCGGTCCCCAGTAACGTTCACGGGAACGGCGCACATACCAGTTAGAGAGTTCATCCAGAAAGTCCTGTAAATAACGCGAAGCAGCCGTGATGTCGTTTTGATCCAGACGTGCATCTACGTTTTTTATTAAGCTATTCAGGCGGCTCAAGATCCAGCGGTCGATAATTGTGCGCTTAGATGCGTATTCCGCTCTGTCATAGTTTTGTGCTTCAAATTTATCAATATTGGCGTAAAGTACAAAAAAGGCATAGGTATTCCACAAGGTGCCCATGAATCGACGTTTGCTCTCGTTGACTGTTTCTTCTGAAAACCTTGTCGGCAGCCAGGGCTGACTGGTGGTAAAAAAGGCCCAGCGGGTTGCATCTGCACCCTCACTGGCAAAAATATCACTAGGATGAATAACGTTGCCGAGATGCTTGGACATCTTGATTCCCTCACCGTCCAGCACGTGGCCAAGCACCAGGCAGGTCTTATAAGCCGGACGCTCGAATAAGAGGGTACTGATGGCATGCAGAGTGTAAAACCAACCCCGTGTCTGATCAATAGCTTCTGAGATAAAGTCAGCCGGAGCAGTGGATTCGAATAATTCCTTGTTTTCAAAGGGATAATGGTATTGAGCGAAAGGCATGGCACCGGAGTCAAACCAGCAGTCGATCACTTCCGGCACACGTGTCATCCGGCCGCCACATTTTTGGCAAACAAAATGAACCTGGTCCATAGCCGGTTTATGGAGTTCAATTTTTTCCGGCAGATCAGGTGCAAGCTGGCGCAGCTCCGCGATGGAGCCGACACAGTGTTCTGCGCCACACGATTCACACACCCAAACAGGCAGCGGTGTGCCCCAATAGCGTTCACGTGAAAGATTCCAGTCCACTACGTTTTCGAGGAAGTTACCAAAACGTCCCGTGCCGATGTTCTTTGGTATCCAGGTAATTTGCTGATTGTTTTTGATGAGCTCATCCCGCACCTTGGTCATTTCGATAAACCAGCCGGAACGGGCATAGTAAAGCAGGGCTGTGTCACAACGCCAGCAGAAGGGATAACTATGTTCGAAGTCCTTGGCAAAAAGCAGCAAGCCGCGCTGGTCCAGATCCTGAACTAGCTTCGGGTCAGCATCTTTGACAAAAATACCGGCAAATTCTCCTGTTTCCGCACTGAGCTTTCCTTCCAGATCCACTAGTTGAATATGGGGCAGATTATATTTGCGCCCGAGACGGGCATCATCTTCACCGAAAGCCGGCGCGATATGTACAATGCCGGTCCCGTCTTCGAGGTTTACATAGGGATCAGCGATAACATAAAAGGCCTTCTGCTGATCACTGATCAGCTTATCGGCATAATCAAAAAGCGGAGTATAGCGTTTATTCAGCAAGTCACTTCCGGGCATGGTGCGGATAATTCTGGCGTTTTCACCGAAGACTTCTTTAATCAGAGCAGTGGCCAGATAATAGCGGCTGGCGGCAGTATCATGTTCAGGGCAGCCTGCTACTTCAACCAGAGCATATTCTTCAGCTGCATTAACACAGAGAGCTACGTTTGACGGCAGAGTCCAGGGCGTTGTGGTCCAAACGGCGAAATAGGTATCAGCTTCATCTGCTACAGGCACGCGCACATAAACTGATGTTTCCGTAATATCCTGATAGCCCTGAGCTACTTCATGGCTGGAGAGGGCTGTACCGCAGCGCGGGCAATAAGGTACCACCCGGTGTCCCCTGTAAATCAAACCTTTTTTCCAGATCTCCTTAAGAGCCCACCAGACAGACTCAATATAATCGTTTTCATAAGTAATATAGGCATGATCCATATCTACCCAAAAACCGACACGCTCGGTCATATCCTCCCATTCAGACAGATATTTCCAAACGCTCTTTTTACATTCTTCAATGAATTCCGCCACACCATATTCTTCTATGTGTTCTTTACCATTCAGCCCGAGTTTTTTTTCAACTTCAAGCTCAACCGGAAGTCCGTGTGTGTCCCAGCCTGCTTTCCGCGGCACATAGTAGCCTTTCATGGTGCGGTAGCGGGGAATCAAATCCTTAATTACGCGCGTGAGCACATGTCCTGCGTGCGGTTTTCCGTTCGCGGTAGGCGGTCCTTCGTAAAATGAATAAATCTCATTACCTTTGCGCTGAGACAAAGACTTGTCAACTATATCGTGCTCTTTCCAAAATTCCAGCACTTCCAATTCTCGTGGGACAAAATTCAAACTGCTATCTACTTTTTTATACATTCTGCTTCCCTGTTTTCCTCAAATCACTTATATATATAACATTTAAGCTTTTAACATCTTTAGAATTATACGAGCATAGCCGGAAAGTGTCAACGCGAGCTACTCCTGCCGGAAGATTGAATTTGCATCTGTTTTTCCGCTGATCATTCAGAATTTTCAGTACTGCAGGCTGCACTCTTTATCAGTGTTTTATAAAACAATATCTGTATATTATATGCATCCGGACTAAGATTTATATTGATAAGTAGGTTTTTTAGTGATATTCTAACTGGTGAGACGTTCTCTCCCTGAGAGAGAAATTAAACCTGAGGAGGTAATATATGTTTGAAAAAGCATTCAAACTGAAGGAGCATAATACCGACGTCAAAACTGAACTGACGGCCGGACTTACTACCTTCATGACGATGGCTTACATCCTGGCAGTTAACCCTCAAATTCTGAGCGCAACAGGTATGCCTGCTGGCGGCGTTCTGATTGCTACTGCACTATCATCCGCAATCGCGTGTTTCTGCATGGCATTCATGGCCAACCTGCCGTTCGCACTGGCACCCGGGATGGGCTTAAATGCCTACTTCGCCTACACTGTTGTATTACAAATGGGGTATTCCTGGCAGACAGCATTATTCGCTGTACTGGTGGAAGGTGTGATTTTTATGGCCCTGTCACTGACCCCTGTACGTGAAGCAATATTTAATGCCATCCCCTTGACTCTAAAGCATGCCGTCAGTGCCGGTATTGGTCTGTTTATCGCCTTTATTGGTCTGCAGAATGCTAATTTAGTCAGAGGCGGCGCTACTCTCGTAGAGTTTGCCCGCTTCAAGGATTCTATACACACAGCCGGAATTTGCGCTATTTTGTGTCTGGTCGGCGTCATCATCATCGCAATCCTGAGTCACAAGAGAGTCAAAGGCGCTATTCTGATTGGTATCTTGGGTGCATGGATACTGGGCATGCTTGCTCAGGCGGTTGGTCTGTATGTTCCCGACTTTGAAGCCGGTTTCTTCTCACTCTATCCAAGCTTCGCTCTTGGAACGCACTTCCAGGAATTTGGAGATCTGGTAGGACAATCACTCAATTTCAATGCCATTGACCTGAAGGGCATTGGTGACTTCATCGCGATCATGTTCGCTTTCCTCTTTGTTGATATCTTCGACACGCTGGGCACACTGATCGGTGTTGCCACCAAGGCGGATATGTTGGATGAGGAAGGTAAACTGCCCGGTATCAAAGGTGCTCTGCTGGCTGACTCTATCGGTACAACAGTCGGCGCTCTGCTGGGTACATCAACAGTGACAACCTTTGTTGAGAGTTCAGCCGGTGTGGCTGAAGGCGGACGTACAGGTCTTACTGCATTGTCCACAGGCGTGCTCTTCCTGATCGCCATTATTTTCTCACCGATTTTCATTTCAATCCCGGCTTATGCAACCGGTGCAGCACTGATCTACGTTGGTTTCCTGATGTTGACCTCTCTCCTGAAGGTTGACTTTGACAATCTGACTGAGGCCGTTCCTGCTTATATCGCTGTAATTGCAATGCCCTTCTTCTACAGCATTGCTGAAGGCATCTCCTTCGGTATCATCTTCTACGTCATCATTAACCTCTTGACCGGAAAAGAAAACCGTAAGAAGGTCAGCCCGCTGATGGCTATTCTGGCTCTTCTCTTCATTCTGCGTTATATCTTCCTGTAGAAATAACCTGCAAAAGAGATTGATTCAGCAAACAAAGATAAAAAAATGTCTCAACACCCCGGATTTACCACCGGGGTGTTTTAAATTTTTCCGAATTATTCTCTTAATTTTAGAAAATCAATTGACAACTGAACCGATTCTCAGTTACACTAATCAAGCCGCGCGACTTGATATGGAGAGATGGTCGAGCTGGCTGA
>DIRJ01000033.1:16782-16939 GCA_002427505.1 Mageeibacillus sp. UBA5439 | reverse complement strand
CATGCTGGCCAAGGGCAAAAATCCAATCGCTGTGACACGCGTTCTGGATGCCATGCTGAAGCGTCCGGGGGATAAGTATATTGTTCTGCTGGTAGACACCAGCGTTAAGGAGATGAGCCCGGAAGACAATGTCGCCTGGATCTTTGATGCTGACCTC
>DIRJ01000033.1:0-16460 GCA_002427505.1 Mageeibacillus sp. UBA5439 | reverse complement strand
GATCTGCTCCGGCTTCCGGAAAAAGAAGCAACCATAGCCATTCTCTATGAACTGTACTCAGAGAGCATCTCGCGCAAGATCGTAAAGAATCTGCAGCGCAGATGGGATGGAAAATAAGATATGCGTATTGAAATCATCTATCCGGAAATTGCCAATCTGCTGGGCGAGCACGGCACGCAACAGCTGCTGGAAAAGACATTTGCCGATGAGGAAATCGTCTTTACGTCTTTCCCCGACCTGCCTCAGTTTTTCACCAGTAAGGTTGACTTTATTTATATGGGAGCAATGACCGAAACAAGCCAGGCTCTGATTTTGAATCTCTGGAGACCTCATGCAAAAGATTTCAGACAGCAGATTGACGGTGGACTGACCGGATTTTTTGCCGGCAACGCTTTGGACCTGCTGGGAAGAAATATTGTTTATGAAGAAGCTGATACGATTCAGGCTCTGGGTCTGTATCCCTTTGATACCCTGTGCAAGCGTTTTGACCGCAGAAATGAAATTGTCCGGGGTAAGTTCCATGACTTTGAACTTATGGGCTATCGGTCACAATTCACCACTCATACGGGCGACAGCTCCGCCCATCCCTTTATTGAGGTAAGTAACGGCAGCGGTATGAATCCGGCGGTGGAAACTGAAGGTATCGCAGACAAGAATTTCTTTGCCAGCAGCCTGAACGGTCCATTTCTGATTCTCAACCCGGAATTCACAAAGTGGTTGTTCAGTCTTTTCGGCTACCGCGGAGAACTTCCTTTCGAAGCAGATCTGCTGGCTGCTGCTGACCTGCGCCGTGCGGATCTCAGCCGCCATTTTGATCAGAAAAGATTTCGTAAATAATTTGTTTCTGCTCTTGCAAAAGGCCGGAATCGCTCTGATTCCGGCCTTTTAAAAGCAATCAATAAATCCTGACGGAGAGCTTTGCTTAATCCTCGCTTGTAGCACTGGCAACAGGTGCAGGCTCCCCGGCAAACAGTGACTTGAAGAAGGTCTTTCTGCCGACAAAGCCCATACCCAGGCTATGGCGTTCAATTTCCGAGCCAGCAATCAGGCTCTGCGACCAGTCATTGATCTTTTCTGTTTTAGCCAAAGTTTCTACACGATAATCGATGCTCTTAACGTCACCCAGACCGACAAAATATATGATGTGATAGCCATAATCCGTTTTGACAATTCCGGTATCTCCTGCCTGACGGGACTCATCCAGGCTCCAGTCCTGAAAAGGCTCAACCATCGTGCCATAAGGCACATTTTCATATAAACCGCCATTATCCACACTGCCGGTATCGCTGCTGTATGTCTCGGCCAGTTTGGCAAAAGCTTCTTCCGTTTTTTCACCGGCCTCAAATTCTGCCAGTATTTCTTCAGCCCGGGCCTTGATCTGATCGTCCGAAACAGGATCGCCATCTTCCCCGCTAACGGCCGAGGAGTCAATCAGGATGTGGCGCACGTTGTAGACATATACATCTTCAAATTCGGCGCTGTGAAAAACCAGGGCGGTAACAGATTTCGTGTCCTCAATTACCGTGGTGTCACCGGCTTTGCGCTCTGCATCGGTCAGCCAGCTCTTAGAACTGCTGCTGAGGCGGCTTCCGGCTGTTAAGTAGTCCAGATCTTCAGGATTCTTCTTCAGGCTGATAAGTTTATCCTTGTCAGTTTCAGCTTCGGCCATAGCCTCCGCGAAAGTCATCTCGCCTTTTTCATAGAGCTCGAGTGCGGCAGAGGCGTCTGCAGCCAGCTCCTGCACAGCAGTTTTCAGCTCGTCTTCAGTCAGTTCCTCATCGTCATCAGTTGCCGGCAGGGAAAGGGTGTAGGAGGAATAGCCATAGAATTTGAGGTCGGCCGCATTCTCTTCCTTATATTCTTTAAGCTCGTCTGCGCTAACTTCGGTGGTATCTGCCAGATGCTGATTATATTCCTGCAACATCAGGGACTGGCGGACAAATTTCATATAATACTGAGAAGTGACACCAGGGCCGAAATATGTCTCCAGCAGCTTGCCGACTCCAATGCCCTGACTCTGGGCATTCTCTGCCATACTTACTTCAAAATCTCTGACTGTTTTATCAATTTCAGCCAGTTTTTCATCAGATAAGACAAAGCTGTCATCATTATTCATGGCCAAAACCATAGCATAGGTAGGGGCAAGCTGGTCCAGTGTTAAATCAACCAGGTCGTCTCTTAGGGTGCGGTCACCGGATGAAGCACGTTCCAGCTTATCCTGAATCTCATCAGTAAAGGCATAGCCCAGCTGCGCCTGTACACTTATGTTGCCAAACTCGACATTCACATCAGCCGGACTCATCGTCAGGCTGGCTCCGGGCACTTCAGAGTTTCTAATCGTAATTGCTGTCAAGGTTTTTTGTAGAACACCAAAGCGGGCCACCGCCCATACAGCCACAACAAGGACCAGAGCCACAACAATGACGACAGCAGCAATGCGGCTGCCGATACTTCTGGCGGTAATCTTCTTTTTCCCGCCCCCGCTGTCCTTGAGATTTGCCAAACGCTGCTTACGCTCGGCGCGCTCAGTTTCAGCCTTCCATTCGCTTTGCTCATTTGTTTTCTTGGCCATAAATCTACCTTCCTATTTAAAAGCACTCAGACAAGGGTCCAAGTGATCTGTTTTTTAAGCTACAAACAAGAGTGTACCACAAATGTGAAAAAAGTCGATCAAAAGAGGATCAAACTAGTGACAATGAACGGGGCAGGTCCATGGCCTCATCAATCCAGAGATCAGGCTCCAAAGCCCTCAGCTCTGCTTTGTCCATACTGGTCCAGCCGACGACTGCACTGCGGCAGCCTGCTGCCTGAGCGCTTTTCACATCGTGTACACTGTCACCGACATATATAATCCGGGACATATCTTGTATTGACAGGTGTTCCGCTGCTGCCTGCAGCGGTTCCGGCCCCGGTTTGTGACCTGTGGAATCTTCCTGTGACAGAAGAATTTCAAAATAATCAGCTATACCGTGCACCCGCATACAGTCATTCAAGCTCTCGCGGAAACGCGAGGTTACCAGGCCCAGTCGGAAGTTCATGCGTCTGAGCTCTTCCAGCATGGCAACTACACCCACATACAGACCGGTATGTGTATCAGTTTTGCCTTCGCACCAGCTGCGATAGGTATCTACCATTTTCAGCGGATCTTCCATGCCCGGATAAGCTTGCTGCAAGGGTTTGCCGATTTGAGAGAGTATCATCTCCCTTGGGGGAACACTTCCGGTATATTCTTTCCAGGTATGCTCGTGTCCTGCGACTATCAGGCTGATTGAATCAACTAAAGTGCCATCCATATCAAAGAGCACAGCTTCAACTTCAATTCTCTTCAGTTTGTTGTTTTCCGTCATCAATATCTCCATCAGTTTCTATGCTTAAACGCAGCTGTTCGATACGATTGTCAGCTACGGACAGTACCGTAAACCGCAAATTTTTGTACACTGCATCGACTTGCTCACCCTCTTCCGGAATGCGGTCCAGAAGGTCGATGACAAAACCTGAAACAGTATCATAATCATCTTCAGGCAATTCCTGACCGATTTCTTCCGCCAGGGTCTCCAGGGGGCATGTACCGGAGATGAGCCAGCTGTTCCGGCTTTGTTCCGAGAGCAGTTGCTCTTCTTCGTCGTACTCATCTTCAATATCACCCAGAATCTCTTCGATCAGGTCTTCCATGGTGACAATGCCTGCAGTGCCGCCATACTCATCAATTACTATCGCCAGCTGAACATGTTGTCCCTGCATTTCAAAAAACAGGTCCCGGACTACACGTGTTTCCGGTGTGAAAATCGGTTGCCGCATTTCTGCTGCCAGGGAGAACTCCCGCTTGAGCTTTTCTTCGCCCAATAAAGGCAGCAGGTCTTTTACATGCAAGACGCCGACAATCTTGTCGATAGTGTCCTCGTAAATCGGAACACGGGTATATTTTTCTTCCTTAATCACCTGCAGAGTCTCCTCAAAAGAGGCGTCCAGCGGCAGGGCCACAATGTCTGTGCGGTGTGTCATAACGTCGGCTGCACAGATATCATCAAAGCGAAAAATATTACGGATCAGCTCATGGTCCTTGCCCTCTTCATCCCGGGTGTTTTCGTCTGAGTCGAGCATCATGAAATACTCTTCCACCTGCATTACTTCTTTATCATCTTCCGCTTTCCCGGTAAAGAGTTTTGTTAAAAACTCTACCAGCAAATTGATCAGACGCTCCAGTGGACGCAGGACCAGCAAGAAGGGTTTGTAAAAAAATAAACTGAATTGCAGAAAGCCGCTTCTGGCCCTGGAGTCATTATCGCTGCGGCGTACCAGGCTGGCCGGCAAATTTTCACCCAGAAGGGCATAGATGAAAACAACACCCAGACTGCAGCCGATATAAATCAGAGTATTTAGCCCACTGCTCAGACCTGCAGGCATCAGGAAAAATGGTACAAAAAAACCCATTGTCCACACGAAATAAAGAAAGACGAGCAGCAACCGCAGAAGGTGCAGTTCTCGCAGTAAAAGCTCCCATGATTCACTTTTACAAATCTTTTTCAGAGATTTCGGCAAGTCTGTTTCCTGATCTGAAGACTGTCTGAAAGCAGAGCTGCGGCTAAACTCGAGTAATGCCATATCGAAAGCCTTTGCTATGGCGCTGAGGAGCAATAGTAATATGGTCAGAAGTGATGCACCTAAGCTATTGAAGCTGCTCAATACCGCGCTCGCAGAGTGAGGGTCCATTATCGTTTTCTCCTGGATGTATATAGAGCTCAGAGCTCAATACAACTTTTGTTTAAGGCCTGATAAAATATTTAAGGAGCGCGGACCGGCCTGGCCGGCATGCGCTCCTCATCAGTATAGCAAAATAAATAGGCTTAACTACTCTGTCTTATTCTTCTTCGTTGGCCGCAGCAACAATCTTGTCAGAGATATTCTGCGGGACCGGTTCGTAACGGGCCATTTCTCTGGTGAAATAACCGCGGCCCTGGGTCATAGATTTGAGGTCTGTAGCATACTTAGCAATTTCTGCCGCCGGAACTTCTGCTTCAACTACCTGGAAACCGGCAACAGTATCAGGATTAATACCTAGAATGCTGCCGCGGCGTTTGCTCAGGTCGCCCATAATATCACCCAGGAAATCATCCGGAATATGGACTGACAGAAAGTAGATCGGCTCCAGCAGGATCGGTTTCGCCTGCGGCAAGCCGTTACGGTAAGCCAGACGGGCTGCCAGTTTAAAGGACATCTCGTTAGAGTCGACGTCATGGTAGGAACCATCAACCAGAGTTGCTCTCAGATTCACCACCGGGTAACCCGCCAGAGGTCCTTCGTCAATCGCCTCACGCAGGCCCTTTTCAACAGCAGGGAAATAGTTCTTGGGAACTGAACCGCCGAAGATCTTTTCCTGGAAGTCCAGATCCAGATCATCACCGGGTTCAAACTCAATCCACACATCACCGAACTGTCCGTGTCCGCCGGTTTGCTTCTTATGGCGACCCTGAACTTTGACCTTCTGGGTGATGGTCTCGCGATAAGCCACGCGAGGTTCTGTCAGGCGGGCCTCAACACCAAACTTTCCTTTGAGCTTAGCAATCAATACGTCGAGCTGAACTTCGCCTAATCCGGAAAGCAGAAACTGGTGTGTCTCCGGATTGTTTTCTATTTCAAAAACGATATCTTCGTCTTTCAGTCTGACCAGACCCTGCATGATTTTGTCATCCTCACCCTGGTTAACGGCTGATATAGCTAATGTCAGGCTGGGAGCAGGCATTTCAGGTGCTTCGATCTTCAGGGGATTCTCGCGGTCAGTCAGAGTCTCCAAAGTGCTGGTATCATTCAATTTTGTTGTAGCTCCGATGTCACCGGCGATTACAGTATCAACTGCAGTCTGCTTTTTACCGCACATGCTGTAAAGACCGGTGATGCGCTCATCAGCTTCTTTATTGACGTTATAGACGGAACCGGTATCTTTGAACACACCGGAATACACACGGAAAAGGGAGATTTTACCGACAAAGGGGTCAACTATTGTTTTGAAAACTAAGGCTGCCAGCGGACCATCCTCATCAGTCTTGATCTCGAAGCTCTCGCCTGCGCTGTCAGCTGCTGTCATAGCATGTCCATCATCAGGAGTGGGGAAGAAGCGGATCATCAGGTCCAGGATGTGGGAAACACCCCAGTTGGCATTGGCAGATCCGGCGAAAACAGGATAGAGGGATGCTTGCGAAATCGCTTGGCGCAAGCCGCGCTCTTCTTCTGCCGGAGTGAAAGCCTCTCCTTCAAAATACTTCTCCATCAGCTCTTCGTCGCTTTCAGCGATCTGTTCGACCAGCTGTTCATGATAGCTTGCTGCCAGCTCCTGCAGGTCTGCAGACATTTCGGCCGCTTTCATTTCACCTTTGCTGCCGCTGAAGCTATAAGCTTTCATGGAAACAACATCGACTAATCCGGTCATTGTTTCACCGTCCATAATGGGCAGCGTCATGGGAATCACAAGATGACCGTACTCTTCTCGCAAGGCTTCAAGAGTAGCCGCAAAATCCGCATTGGGTTCATCCATGCGGTTGATGAAAAAAGAGACCGGCATTTTCTCATCGCGGGCCAGACGCACTGCTTTTTCCACGCCGACAGCTACGCCGTCTTTAGCGGACATAACAATCAGTACTGCATCGCCTACGTCCATACCCAGCATTTGCTCTCCGAGGAAATCAAAATCACCGGGTGTGTCGATCAGATTTATTTTGTTCTTCTTCCATTCAAAAGCAGCCAGACTGGTGTTAATGGAAATACCGCGGCGGATCTCTTCAGCATCAAAGTCACTCACCGTGTTGCCTTCGTTACTCTTTCCCAGGCGGTTGATGACTCCGGCGTTAAATAATGCGGCTTCGACAAAAGCGGTTTTGCCGGCGCCGCCATGACCCATGACGGTAATATTACGTATATGCTCTCTTGTGAATTTCATTAAAAATCTCCCTTGAATTTATTGTTTCTCAGCTATTATACAGTGACAGCAGCTGACTGACAAGAAGGCTCAGGGCTTGCAGCTTAAGCTGTATAAGGTTTTAGTCTGGCTGTAAAATGCCGCAGCACTTTTGCCTGTTCGACCACTTCAAAGCCTTGGAATTCTTCACTCTTTTTCATAAGGTCAGCCAGTTTCTCAGCTACATAGTCAAGATGTGACTGTGTATAGGTCCGGCGGGGTATGCAGAAGCGGGCCAGTTCCATGTCTGCTTCCAGCTGCTCACCTGTTTGCGGGTCAGGGTCCAGAATAAAAGAGCCGATATCGCAGCCACGGATACCGCCCTCAAGGTAAAGTGCCACGCAAAGGGTGTGGGCCGGGAAGCGATAGTAGGGAATATGCGGCATTACTTTTTTCGCATCAACAAAAACAGCATGCCCTCCGGTCGGATACTGAATCGGTACACCCAGTTCCCGGCAGCGGTCCCCCAGGTATTTCGCCTGGCCGACATAAGAACGCAGGAAGTTCTCGTCCAGTCCTTCAATCAGACCCACAGCCATGGCGGCCATATCTCTGCCGTTAAGTCCGCCGTATGTCAGGAAACCTTCATAAGGCACAACACGCGACTTGATGCCTTTTATCAGGTCTGCATCTTCACGCACGCCTACGAGACCACCCATATTGACGATGCCGTCTTTTTTTGCGGAAAAAGTGAAGGCATCCCCTTCGGCGAAGATGTCGCCTACGATATCTTTAATTGTGCGGTCTCCCTGGCCTTCTTCGCGTTCTTTGATGAAAAAGGCATTCTCTGCATAGCGGGCAGCATCTATGACCAGCGGAATCTTATGCTCACGGGCAATAGCTCCCGTTTCCTGTATATTGGCCAGAGATACAGCTTGTCCCCCGGCTGAGTTACAGGTAATCGTCATGACGATGCAGCCGACTTTCTCCTCACCATATTCCGCTATCAGCCGGCGGAGCTTCTCAGTATCCATATTGCCCTTGAAAGGAGCATAGTTCTGTGTATCCGCTGCTTCCGGAGATACGCAGTTAACAACCTTCGCCCCGCTTAAGAGCACATGACCCGATGTGGTGTCGAAATGGTAATTTGAAATAGAAACCATGCCCTCTTTCAGCAAAAGGGGGAAAAGCATGTTCTCCGCAGCCCGCCCCTGATGTACCGGCTGGATATACTTATAATGGAATATATCATGCGCCACTTCCATCAGCTCTTCGTAACTGCGTGAACCGGCATAACTCTCATCGCCCCGCATGGCTGCCGCCCACTGCTGATCACTCATGGCATTGGTGCCGCTGTCCGTCAGCATGTCGATATAGACATCCGAGCTGGCCAGACTGAACATGTTGTAATCTGCCGCCCTGATTGCCTCCACCCGTTCCTCATAGCTTGTCTGCCTGATTGGTTCAACCATTTTGATCCGGTAAGGTTCCGGAATGTACTTTGCCATATGTTCCCCTCTTTTCTTTTATTTGTTTTGTTTTTATTTGCTTTCTTTTGGAATATTTTCTTTGATAAAGGCCAGGATATCCCGGTCAACTTCCTCATGGTTAATCTCATTCAGCAATTCATGCCTGGCTCCGGGATACTCCTTCACCGCCAGTCTGGTCATTCCCAGCTTCTTATACTGGGCGGATAAAGCTTTGACAGCCTTGCCCATTTCACCTACGGGATCGTCAGTGCCACTGACAATCAGTATCGGCAGATCACGTCGCATCTGCTTAAGATTTTTCTCATCGTAAAGAGTCAGTATGCCGTCAAACATATCTCTATAGGCCCGTGCCGTAAACATAAAGCTGGTACGGGGTTCTTTGACATATTGTTCACTGATTGCTGCATCACGGCTCAGCCATTCAGCGCCGGTCTTGTCTTCAGCTTTGAAAGCCTTATTGTTGGTTCCCAATACGGCTTTTGTAATTAAGGGGCTGCGATAACGGGGACCACGGATTTTTCCCACCAGAGATGCCAGAAAATGACCGGCACGCACAGCAGATTTCGCTTGCATGCCTGTGCCCATAATAATGACTCCGGCTAAGTCTTGCTCGGGGAAACGGTAAATAAACTGTCTCAGATAAAAGGAACCCATGGAATGGCCGAGAATAAAGTAAGGCAGATCCGGATACAGCCCGCGTGTGTCTGTATAAACTTTGTACAGGTCCTGCAAGACCAGCTCA
The DNA here is from genome assembly GCA_002427505.1 of Mageeibacillus sp. UBA5439. GTDB lineage: Bacteria > Bacillota > Clostridia > Saccharofermentanales > DTU023 > DTU032. The sequence continues at coordinate 7,339 of DIRJ01000033.1, read as the reverse complement.
TTGCCGTTTTTATCAGCGAAAAAACCCCAGTCGTCGGGGCTTTCCACTGAGTCACCGTGACCTAAGTGGTCATGGCCCACCACGAGAATCCCTGCTTCCGCCATGAACTGACCGAAGCGGTCATAGCGTTCAATATATTCCACCATCCCGTGCGAGATCTGCAGGATAGCCCGGGGTTTTCCCTCAGGCAGCCAGGTCACGAGATTGAGCTGGGTCTTCTGGTCATTAGAAAGAATGTGCCTTACTTCACTTTTCATTTTTTTATCCTCTTCTTTCCGCAACTTCAAGTAAAATCTCTACAGCGCTTTGGCGGTCCTCAATCTGCATCAGACGGTCGCGGAAACCCGCTGCATCGCGGACAGATCGTACATAATAGGCAAATTGTGATCGCATTTCACGGCAGCCCGCCTCCTCTCCGATCAGTTCAATCATGCCATCAAGATGATGCAGAACTGCCCTGAGCCAGCGTTCACTGCTAATCCTTGACGGTACAGTATTACCCTTCATACCCTCCCGTATTTGCTCAAAAACGAAAGGATTGCCCATGGCCGCGCGTCCAATCTGGTAGCCGTCAAGCTTCACTATTTCCTGCAGCCGGCGAATATCCTCTGCGCTTGTAATATCGCCATTGCCACAGAGAGGTAAATTGCACTGTTCGCGCACAGAAGCGAAAACCTGCCAATCAGCCTGGCCGCCGTAAAACTGTTCCCGGCTGCGGGCATGAACAGTAATACCGGCAACACCTTCCCCCTCCAGGCGCCTGGCCAGAGCGGGGGCGTTTATATTCTGTACATCCCAGCCACTGCGCATCTTCACAGTAACCATTTTATTAAACTCAGCTGCTGCTGCTACTGCAGCCGCAGCTATGGCGCAAGCGAGGTCGGGTTTAAGCATCAGGGCGGCACCTGCTCCGGTCCCGCAGACCTTCTTAACCGGGCATCCCATATTTATGTCGATCCAATCAGCCCGGCCGTAGACCGGGTGGCGCAGTAAAATTTCTATGGCAGCAGAAAAATCTGCGGGGTCGTAACCGAATAACTGAATGGCATAAAGCCCTTCTCTGGGGTCCGGGAGAAGATAGCGCGATACTTTCTCCATATGTGGATTATATACAATTCCGCGCGCACTCACCAGCTCACTTATGGTGAATGTGGCCGACAGTTCGCTGACCAGACCCCGAAAGGGCGGTGTACTGGTTCCGGCCATGGGAGCCAGCCCCAGAATCAGCTCATTTGCTGCACTGAACATTGACATAAAATCTCCGCACTTGCTGTACATTGTGACCTCCATGAAGCGGATCAAATTTTTATTAAACTAATCCAGTAAATCCAGCAATTCACTGAAATGATGAATGATATCCATTTGTGGCCGCATTTCATCTGTAATCTCGGCAGCTTCACGCTCATAAAAACAGGAATGTCCACTGTCATACCAGACGGGATGGATGCCGGCGGCTAAGGCTCCACCGACATCGCAATAGATGTCATCGCCGACGTGCCAGCACTCCTCTGGTCTGAGGCCGCTCTTTTGCAGGGCCCGGAGGAAAATCCATTTTTCCGGTTTGCGCAGGACGGTTTCGCTGGAAGTAACAATAAATTCCAGTTTATGATCCAGATGGTTATCAATGCGCGCCTGCATGGCTGCACTGCTGTAAGAAATGTTGGAAATAACAGCTGTGCGGATACCGCGCCGGTCAAGCTCTGTCAGCGTCTCCTGCAGACCCGGCAAAACTTCCGCGGGGCAGGCTGAAAACCAGTAGAGCTTTTCACATTCAAGCAGGGGCAGGTCGCAGCTAAGATCGCACATATCCAATAAATAGCTGAATTGGGCTGCAAAAGAAACTTCAACTGAGTTGGCAAAAGCCAGTCGCCATACGTCCTGATGCAGGTCGCTAGACAGCTTAAGTATTTTTTCGATGTCGACGTTTTTCTTCGGATACAGATAGGGTATAAAAGCCTCATAGGCAAGGCGGGCGTCAAAAGTCTCCTCGTGCAGCAAAGTCTGTCCGTAATCAAAGAAAATCATACGCGGATTATTTTTTGTCATAAACACACCTTTCTGATTATTAACATGCATTAAACACTTATCTAACAAATTAACATGTTCGGATGAAATTTGCTCTTTGAGTCACTAATATTTACCTTTAAGCTGGTCTTTAGCGCTACAAAAAGACTCTTAGTGTATGATAAAATACATAAGTTCAAGAAGTAACGATCATAGAGTCCCTGACGGACGAAAGAGTGGATAAATAGATGAAAAGAACAAAGTACTGTGGTCATTTCTCTGAGGGAGATGTAGGAAAAGAGGCTTGTGCCTGTGGCTGGGTACAGAGCAAGCGCGATATGGGAGGCGTCATTTTTATCGATTTAGTCGATCGGGAAGGCGTTTTGCAGATTGTTTTCAATCCCGAAAATACTGATGCTGAGACTTTTACTCTGGCCGAGCGTGTCAAAAATCAATCCGTGATGGAAGTAGTCGGTAATCTGCATCTGCGCGATCCGGAAACAGTCAACCCTAAAATTGCAACGGGCACAGTCGAGCTCAGGGTAGGAGCAGCTAAAGTCTTATCGGCTGCAGAAACTTTGCCCTTTGTACCTGAAGAGGCCGGCAATGTCAGAGATGATCTTAGATTGCGCTATCGCTATCTGGATCTGCGCCGCCGTGAGCTCAAGGACAATCTGCGTTTGCGTCACCGTGCCGGCGTTCTGATTCATTCCTTTATGGCTGATCATGGCTTCATCGAAGTTGAGACACCGATTCTGGGTAAAAGCACTCCGGAAGGAGCACGCGACTTTCTCGTGCCCAGCCGGGTACACCCCGGCAACTTTTTTGCTTTGCCGCAATCGCCTCAGATCTACAAGCAATTGTTGATGGTCAGCGGCTTTGACCGCTATTACCAGATAGCCCGCTGTTTCCGCGACGAAGACCAACGGGCTGACCGCCAGCTGGAATTCACCCAGCTGGACCTGGAAATGTCTTTTGTGGAAATGGATGACATTCTGGAAATTCTGGAAGCGCTGATGAAACATCTGGCCCGTGAACTCAAGGGTGTGGAAATCAAAGCTGCCTTCCCCCGCATGTCCTGGAAAGAAGCTATGGATAAGTACGGTTCCGACAAACCGGACTTGCGCTTCGGCTTACCCATTATTGATATCAGCGACATCGCTGAAAAGTCTGATTTTTCCATCTTCCGTCAGGCTCTCAGGAACGGCGGCGTGGTGCGGGCCATCTGTGTCCCCGGAAAAGCTGATTTCCCGCGCTCCAGTATCGACGAGCTGACCGATTTCGCCATTAGTGAAGGCGCCAAAGGCATGGCCTGGATTGCCTGGCGTGAGGATGGTGAGATCTACTCCATCCTTGATAAATATTTCACAGAAGAGCTGATGCGGGAATTGCTGGAAGCTGTCGGCGCTAAACCGGGCGATTTTATCCTTTTCTCTGCTGATCAGCTTAAGGTCGTGCGCCAGGTAAGCGGTGCCATCCGCCTGCACTTGGCAGACATGCTGGATCTGCGTACTCCGGGCGAACTAGACTTTTCTTTTGTGGTGGACTTTCCCATGTTTGAATACAGTGAAGAAGAAGGGCGTTATGTGGCCCAGCACCATCCTTTCACCATGCCGAAAACGGAAGACCTGCAGTATCTCGAAACAGAGCCTGAGCGCGTCGGTTCTCAGGCCTATGACCTGGTTCTGAACGGCACCGAACTGGGTTCAGGCAGCATCAGGATTCACGACAGAGATATTCAGGCCCGCATTTTCCGCCAGCTCGGGCTTTCCGAGGAAGCTATCCGGGATCGCTTCGGCTTTTTGCTTGATGCCTTCCGTTTCGGAACGCCGCCGCACGGTGGTTTCGCCCTCGGTCTGGACCGTCTGGTCATGTTGCTGGCAGGCGCGCCTTCCCTGCGCGAAGTAATCGCCTTTCCCAAGTTGAGCAACGCCTCTGATCCTCTCACCGACGCACCGAGCACAGTGGATCAGTTGCAGCTCGATGAGCTGCATATTGCTTTAGCTGCTGATGTGGCTGCCGGCGGCGGGGTTTTGAGCGATAAGAAAGATGCACCTGCAGCCAAGACTTTCGACCTGCGGCATTTAGAACAGCTCTCCAGCCTTATGCTGACTGAGTCTGAGCGGGCCAGCATGCAGGCTGAGATTGAGACCCTGATCGATTTTGCGGATCAAATGGCAGACCTGGACACCACAGGAGCAGAAGCGACCCGTTCTATGATCCGGGAGGAGCATATCTTTCAGGGTGAAGAGCGTGAACCCTCTCTCAGCCAGACAGATGCTCTGGCAAATGCTGCCGAGTCTGAAGACGGAGCCTTTGTCGTTCCGGCCGCAGTGGAACAGGAGCTGTAAATGATAAGAGAAAAAATGACAATCTATGAAATAGCCGCAGCTTTGCGCCGCAAAGACTTTTCTTCCCGCGAACTGACCCAATCTGTTTTGGATAAGTGCGACCGGCAGGAAGAGCAGGTCGGGGCTTACATCACTCTGACTGCAGAGGAGGCGCTGCGGCAGGCTGAACAGGTGGACAAGCTGCTGGCCGCGGGGGCTGAGCTGCCGCTGCTGGCGGGCATTCCGCTGGCTGTCAAGGACAATATCGCCGTCAGGGGCATTCCCTGTACGGCAGCTTCAAAAATGCTGGAGACTTTCCGTCCGCCATACAATGCCTTTGTCTGGGAGGAACTCCTGCAAGCCAATGCGGTTCTGGCCGGCAAAAGCAATATGGATGAATTCGGTATGGGTTTTTCCACAGAAAGCTCCTACTTTAAAACAACAAGAAACCCCCACGACCTGAGTCGTATTCCCGGCGGCAGTTCGGGTGGTTCCGCTGCAGCTGTGGCCAGCGGTGAAGCCATCTACGCTCTGGGTACGGATACGGGCGGTTCAATCCGGCAACCTGCTGCACATTGTGGTGTGGTCGGTCTGCGTCCCAGCTATGGACTCGTCTCCCGCCGCGGAGTATGCGCCCTGGCCTCCTCTATGGATACAGTCGGTCCCCTGACCAGAACTGTGCGCGATAACATGATTGTCCTTGCAGCGATCTCAGCCTGGGATGCCAGAGACTGTTCTTCCGCCAGACAGATTTTTAAGCTTGATGAAGAGCTTTTAAAACAGGGCACTTCAGGGGCAAAACCCCTGACCGGTATCAGCATAGGCTGGCCGGACCAGTGTTTTGATGTCGATCTGGATGAAGACGTAAGGCAGGGCCTGTCAGCCGCTTTGCAAGTTTTTGAATCATTAGGCGCTAGCATCAGGAAGCTGCAGATCAGCTCACTGAATGCCGCTCTGTCCGCCTATTACATACTGATGAGCGCTGAAGGAGCGTCAAATATGGGGCGTTTCGACGGTATCCATTACGGTTACCGCAGTCCGCATGTTGAAAAGCTGGAAGACGTTTATATTAACTCCCGCTCCGAGGCTTTCGGCTATGAGGTTAAGCGCCGCATCCTGCTGGGGAACTTTGCGCTTTCCGAAGAATATTACGAAGATTATTTTGTCAAAGCTCAACGGGTCCGTACGCTTGTGATCCGCGAGTTTGCTGAGCTTCTGGAAGATTGTGATCTGCTTTTCATGCCGGTAAGCATGTCAACGGCCGGAAAAATCGGCGCAGCTCCGGAAGATCCGGTGGCTTTGTACCGGGCGGATATCTTCACCACGCCGGTTTCTCTGGCGGGACTGCCCGCGTTGTCACTGCCCTGCGGCAAGGATGCTCAGGGTCTGCCCATCGGTATGCAGCTGGTCGGCCGGCAATTCAGTGAAGACTTACTCTATCGTGTCGGGGCTGCTTACGAAGATCAGCATAGTCCGGCTTTTGAACTGGCGGAGGTAAAAGCATGAGCATGAAAGATCATAAAAAATATGAAGCTGTTATTGGTCTGGAAGTACACGTTGAGCTCAAGACCAGGCACAAGATTTTCTGTGACTGTGAAGTCACCTTCGGCGAACCGCCCAACACTCATGTCTGCCCTGTCTGTCTGGCCATGCCCGGAACTCTTCCTGTTTTAAATCATGAAGTGGTTGAGTTCGCTGTACGCGCCGGGCTGGTGACTCATTGTGAAATTTCGCATTCCTCCCGCATCGACCGCAAAAACTACTTCTATCCTGACTTAGCCAAAGCTTATCAGTTGTCACAGGCTGATGAACCCTTGTGCCTGAACGGTTATGTCGATGTCAGCACTGAAGAGGGTAAATCCAGAATCCGCATTAACCGCATACACATTGAAGAAGATGCCGGCAAACTGATTCACACTGGCCGGGGCAGCTCGCTGGTTGACATGAACCGCGGCGGTGTCCCTTTGATCGAGATCGTTTCTGAGCCGGATATTCACTCGGCTGATGAAGCCGTTGCTTATCTGCGCAAGCTGCGGTCGCTGGTTCGCTACACCGGCATTTCCGATGGCCGCATGAACGAGGGTTCTCTGCGCTGTGACGTCAACCTTTCCATCCGGGAGAGGGGCGCGGAACAACTGGGCACCCGCGTCGAGATGAAAAACATCAACTCCTTCAATCACGTAGCCCGGGCCATTGAAAGTGAGTTTGCGCGTCAGGCTGCCCTGCTGGAAGAGGGCGGCAAAATCACTCAGGAAACCCGCCGTTATGATGAAAAGAGCGATCAGACAAGTGTCATGCGCAGTAAGGAAGATGCGGCAGATTATCGCTACTTCCCCGACCCTGACCTCTGTCGTGTGGAAATAAGCGAAGAGGAAATTGCAGAGATCCGTGCCTCCATTCCCAGGATGGCTGAGGAGCGTAAAAAGGAATACATCGAAAGATTCTCTCTCAGCGATTATGAAGCCGAGCGGCTGACAGAAGACAAGGTGGTAGCTGATTTCTTCGAAACTGCAGCTAATGAGAGCCGCTATCCCAAAGTTCTGGCCAGTCTGATCATGACCGAGCTGTCGCCGCTATTTGATGATGAGGGCGACGCCGAGCTGCCGCTTGCGCCCGGGCGTCTGGCAAAACTTGCCGACCTGTTGGGTGATGAAAAAATCAACAGCAACACCGGGAAGAAAGTCCTGCGTCTGCTTCTGGAAGATGATTTTGATCCTGAGGCCTACGTCAAAGCAGAGGATCTGCTGCAGATTACTGATCGCCAGGCACTGCTGCGGATAGTGGAAAATGCCATTACAGCTAATCAGAAAGCAGTTGAAGATTACCGCAAGGGCAAGGAAACTGCGATCAAAGCCATTATTGGACGTGTGATGAAAGAAACCTCCGGCCGCGCCTATCCACTGCTGGTCGAGGAAATGATACTGGAAAAGATCAGCCAAGAGTAAGACTTACCAGCGGGCAGTGTGGTCACACTGCCCGCTGAATAACTTAATAACTGTTATGAA
>DIRJ01000030.1:12557-14232 GCA_002427505.1 Mageeibacillus sp. UBA5439 | reverse complement strand
CAACTCCGGCATTGAAATAATGGGTGACCTGCCGATTTATGTAGCCGGAGATTCAGTGGAGGTCTGGACCGAACCGGAGCTTTTCCAGATGGATGCAGACCTCAACCCGACTTTTGTCTCCGGCACACCGCCCGATGATTTCACCGATGGCGGCCAGCTCTGGGGCAGCCCGCTCTTCAAATGGGAGACCCACGAGGCTGACGGCTATAAATGGTGGATCGACCGCATACGTTTTCAAATGCGTTTTTATGACATGCTGCGTCTGGACCACTTCCGCGGTTTCGAATCCTACTGGGCGGTGCCCTACGGCGATTCTACGGCCCGCCGTGGCCAGTGGGTCAAAGGACCCGCTGACAAGCTTTTCGACGCGATAAAAGCTGAACTGGGCGATTTGCCCTTGTTTGCTGAGGACCTGGGCTACATGACCAAAGAGGTGAGCGACTTCCGCGACCGCACCGGCTTCCCCAGCATGAAAGTACTGCAGTTTGCTTTCAACCCCAATGATCTCAGCAACTATCTGCCGCACAATATGGTGGAAAACGCGGTGCTTTACACAGGCACTCACGATAACGACACCATTCTGGGCTGGAAGGAAGAAGCGGCCTCAGAAGAGGAACTTGCCTTCGCTAAACAATATCTGGGTCTGAATGATGAAGAAGGTTTTGTCTGGGGTATGCTGCGCGGCGCGGCGACAACAGTTGCCAATACCGTCATCTTTCAGATGCAGGACCTGCTGGAGCTGGACAATAGAGCCCGCATGAACGAGCCTGCAACCCTCGACGGGAACTGGGAGTGGCGCATGAAAAGTGGTGTTTTAAGGCCGGAACTGGCACAAAAACTGCGCGAGCTGACCCGGATCAGCGGCCGTCTGGCGGTGCCAGGCACCTAAGTTGTTAAGTTATTCAAGCGGCCGCCAGCCAGCTGCCACAGAAAACGCCGGCAGACTGTCAGATTAAAATAAAGACCGGAGAGCATCCGCTCTCCGGCTTCTATCCCAAACAAAATAAATCAGCAACTGCAGCTGAATCTCTACTTGCCGAAGATCCCCTTGGCCTTGTCCAGCAGGCCGCCATCCTTGCCGTCGCCGCCATCCAGCTTCAGCTTAGCTTTCACGCCGGCAACAACAGACTCGATCTGCTCATCCGGCAGGTCCACCCCCAGCACGCCCTCAATAGCCTTCACAGGGTTTTCCTTGAACTTGGCACCGAATTTCTCGTCGTCCTTTACCTTTTTCACTATGTCATCGATCTTTGCCTTAATATCCATAATATCTCCAGTCCTTTCTACAAATCCGGATCTGTAGCTGCCTGTCATAAGCAGCAGAGAGCAGCTGCCCTCGCTTCAAACTTTCTTCATCAAGCTGCCGCTGACTTAGGAAAAATCACCGGCTATGGCACGCTTAACCAGGCGGCTGGTCCCCAGACGCGTGGCGCCCAGTTCAACAAATTTTACAGCATCAGCAAAGCTGGAAATACCACCGGCAGCCTTGATGCCGACACCCTCGCCCACATGCTTTTTCATCAGCGCAACAACGTCAAAGCTGGCACCGCCGGAAGCAAAACCGGTCGAGGTTTTAATAAAGTCCGCACCGCTGTCCGTGACCACTTCGCAAAGACGAATAATTTCTTTCTCCGTCAGTTCGCTGCTCTCAATAATTACTTTCAGGACTCTATCC
>DIRJ01000030.1:11597-12302 GCA_002427505.1 Mageeibacillus sp. UBA5439 | reverse complement strand
ATTTCCGAGGCGCCGTTTTCCAGGGCATTTTCAGCCGCAAAAACTTTAGTTTCAGCTGTGTCATAACCATTGGGAAAACCAATCACAGTACAGATAGGCAGTTCATTATCCACGTAATAAACCGCCTCCTCAACGTAAGAAGCGGGGATGCAGGCGGACGCGCAGCCGAAATTCATGGCATCATCCAAAATTTCTTTGATTTCATCCCAGCTGCTGGTCGGTCGCAATAAAGTATGATCTGTAATGGCCAAAATGCCTTTAATATCCATCTGAGAGTTAACTCTCCTTCCAAAGATGCTTTATAGTCTTGTGCATGTTTCAATAGGCATTATGCCACGAGTATTCCTGCATTTCGGTGATTAATGTTAAAAACACGACCGGCTACTGCTAATTGCTCTTAGAAAATAGCCGGATCAGGTGATCAATAAGTCAAAAATATAGCCAGCGGGCGCCACAAAAAAGCCGGTCTTGTTACAGATAAGTCAGCTTTAGCCCCAATCGCTGATCTGCCCAAAATGCAAAAAGCCTGTGATGCAGTGACCACAGGCTTTTTCTTTTGGTGGGTACTACTGGACTTGAACCAGTGACCCCTTGCGTGTGAAGCAAGTGCTCTCCCGCTGAGCTAAGCACCCGATTTTGGTGACCCGTACGAGAATCGAACTCGTGATTCCGCCGTGAAAGGGCGGTGTCTTAACCGCTTGACCA
>DIRJ01000030.1:10833-11576 GCA_002427505.1 Mageeibacillus sp. UBA5439 | reverse complement strand
GTTACATTACAGGCTTACCTGGTGGGTACTACTGGACTTGAACCAGTGACCCCTTGCGTGTGAAGCAAGTGCTCTCCCGCTGAGCTAAGCACCCGGTTGTGGTGACCCGTACGAGGATCGAACTCGTGATTCCGCCGTGAAAGGGCGGTGTCTTGACCGCTTGACCAACGGGCCTTATGGTAGCGGCAGTAGGACTTGAACCTACGACACTCCGGGTATGAACCGAATGCTCTGGCCAACTGAGCTATGCCGCCATATCTGGGTGCTTTATTGCAAACGCTTAATGATGATATCAACATCAACTGCGATTGTCAAATTAATTTCACAAAATATCTGCAGAAAAATTATGCCCGCAGATCAATCTTCGCGAAAGCAGCACTCTCAAATTGCTAGCTCCTATAATACCTGTAAAAAAGAAAAGTTTAAAGGAGGAAAATCTCATTCTGCCGCTGGAAATTGCAATGATATTTCAACTTTTGACTCTACTCTGTTATACTCAGGGTGCCCGGTTAATGAAACGGGCAGAGGTAGTTGACACAGAAGCGTCTTGTCTGATAATATATCGAAGCGTTCGAAAACTCGAACACCCAATTGTGCGGAACTAACTCAGTGGTAGAGTGTCACCTTGCCAAGGTGAAAGTCGCGAGTTCGAATCTCGTGTTCCGCTCCACAGCTTGGCCGGGGGCTAATGGGCCGCCGGCCATTTTACATAAAACGGTACCATAGCCAAGCGGTAAGGCAGA
>DIRJ01000030.1:1889-10623 GCA_002427505.1 Mageeibacillus sp. UBA5439 | reverse complement strand
GTTCAAATCCGGGTGGTACCTCCAGAAATTAAAAAGGTTCGCTCCTCCCGGAACGGACCTTTTTTTTATAAAAAACTCAGCTGCCCAACTTGCAGGCCCATCTCGCGACGACATCCTGATCAAAAACTTGACAAGTTAGATACCTGACACCACTTTTTTCACTTTGTACTATATAATGTACTGAAGATTATAGGAGATTATAGGAAATTCTATAAGAGCATGGTGAAATGCACTATAGAAAGTGTTGGTTGACAAATAATTAAATCTTCGAGCCTTTTTGACTAAGGGAAACTATGCCATTAAGGCCTAGGTCTATGCACCTACAGGGCAGTGGAAGAAATTAAGCTACCTCCCGGATTGGAAAGAAGATACAAAGGAGGTTTAATTAATGACAGACACGACAAAAGTGATCCAGACTGTGTGTGGACAGTGCATGAACGGCTGTTCCATAAAAGTCACGGTGAAAGACGGCAAAATTCAAAAAATCGAAGGTGTGGCTAATGACCCCAGAACCAAGGGTGGTATATGCGCTAAATCGATTTCAGGAAAGCAATTAACGACAGACCCGAAACGCCTCAAGTATCCTGTCCGAAGAGCAGGTGCAAGAGGTGAAAACAAATGGGAAAGAATCAGCTGGGACGAAGCTTATACTGAAATTGCCCAACGTTTCAATAAGATAAAAGAAGAGCACGGTCCAAGAGCGGTCGGTTTTTACAACGGCCAGGCTTCCGGCTGGGATTTCAATTATCAAATGTATCAAAGACTGGCTCACTCCTTCGGAACAGATACGGCGTGGGGAACATCGGAGTGTTTTGTGCCCAGACTTATAGGTCAGGCTATGACTTATGGCGGCATGCCGCTTTATCCGGACTATGAAAACGCCAATATGATCGTACTATGGGGCCGGCAGCCAACGAACTCAAGCCCGACCTGTACACACTTCATCTTTGACGCTCAGGAAAGAGGAGCGAAATTAGTATCGATTGACCCGCTGAGAAACTTTATGTCCGCTAAGGCAGATGAGTATATCAGAATTGAGCCGGGAACCGACCTGGCCTTAGCCTTAGCTATGATCTACGTCATCATTGAAGATGACCTATGGGACAAAGAAATAGTCAATCAATATTCTAATGATCCGGGTCTGGAAAAACTGAGGGAACACGTCAACGGCGGAAATAGTGATGGTATTGCCTATACACCGGAGTGGGCTTCCGGCATTACAGGGATCCCGGCCAAGACAATCCGCGACTTAGCCAGAGATTTAGCGAAAACCAGGGGAGTGTGCATCGTAACCGGACACGGTCTGGAAGGACGCATCAACGTTACACAAACCGCAAGAGCAATAGCGATATTAAGGGTCATTACTGCTAATATTGATGCTCCCGGCGGAGATGTCATGACAGACATGTCTCCAAAGCTAAATGCTAAATTTACCTTAAATAATCTCGTCAATCCGGAGGAGAAATCACCGGAATTTATCCGGCTTATGAACGTTCCCGCTTATAATCCGCCTGAATCTACCTGGCCGCTAAACTTTGCCATGCAGGGATGTATACCAACTCCTGATGCAATGAGAATGATTGACGAAGGGAAGACCAAGGCAGGAATCATCCAGTCATCGAACCCGGCTGTGATGCTCGGCAATGCCCCGGCTGCCATGGAAACGATCAACAAGCTTGAATTTATCGTCGTGGTGGATCCTTATATATCAAAAACAGCAAGAGATGTCGCCGATATCGTACTGCCGGCCGCCATCTATCTGGAAAGAACAGAACCGACTTTCTTCCAGTATGAACGCTGGATGCCCTATATGAGACTTAGAAGACAATGCACATCATATTACGAAGCGCTGCCGGACTGGCTAATTTGCATCAGGCTGGCACATGCGCTCGGACTGGGTGAATACTTCCCGACAGAAGATGTTGAATACTGGACTAATTTACTCCTGGAACCGTCCGGAATCACCTATGAAGATATAGCAAGCAATCAGTGGGTTTTCCATAGCGATATAGAATATCAAAAGTATAAGAAAGAAGGCTTTGGCTGCCCGGGAGGTGTAGCCAATATCTATTCAGTAGTTTTTGAGCAGATGGGCTATGAACCCTTGCCCCGTTACTATGAAGGCTCGGAGAATACGCGTTCCACTCCTGAAATTGCCAAAGAGTATCCCTATACTGCCTTCACCGGAAGACCCAATGCTATCTATGTTCAGGATCAGGGCAGAACCCTTCCCTGGCTGAGAGAAATTGCAAGCGAACCCTATGCCATGGTAAATACACTGGATGCAAGGGAGCAAGACATCAAAAGCGGAGACTGGCTGCAATTAGAGTCTCTCAGAGGAAAAATTACCATCAAGGCTGAAGTGACCAATAAAGTAGGCAAAGGAATGATCTATTGTCCCGGCGGCTGGGAAAATGCCAATTTTAACGTACTGGGTATAGATGAGGATACATGTCCAATTTCTAGTCAAGCCAACTATATGACTTGTCTGGTGAACATGAAGAAAATAGACAAAGTTTTAGAGGAGGCAAACTGATGAGTAAAAAATCAATTTTATTCGATATAAACAGATGCATGGGTTGTAACTCATGCCAGCTTGCATGCAAACAGGAAAACGACCTGGCACCTCACAATATTGAAGATGCTCTGGCAGGGAACTGTCCTACCTGGAGAAAAGTCATTGAAATTGAACAGGGCGAATATGGTGAAGAACAAATCAACTATGTGTCGCTGGCCTGCATGCATTGCGCTGACGCCCCCTGTGTTATGGCTTGTCCTACAGGAGCACTCTTTAAGAATTCTGAGGATGGCAGGGTTTTGGTTGATCAAAGCAAATGCATAGGCTGTAGAATGTGTCTGCAAGTTTGCCCCTTTGGAATCCCGCAATACGACTTCAATGATTTAATGCAAAAATGTGATCTTTGCTTAAAAAAATTAAGCGAAGATGAAAATGCGCTGCCGGCTTGTGTCGCAGCCTGCCCGTCAAAGGCACTAAGCTATGGCGATACTAATGTTCAAAGTCAGGATATGCAAAAAAAGGCAGCAGCTAAATTTATTTTAGCTACGGATAAACCTTACGCGACATTATTTTGATTAAATCCGGACAATTAAGCTTGAATACGAGGCCTTAGAAATAAGGCCTCCTGTTCATTAAAGGCGGTGGAAATCTTGAGGAACTCAGTAAGCATTATAGGCAACGGAACGGCAGCATTGGAAGCTATTCAAGCCTTAAGAAATGAAAATTATCAGGGCGAAATAAATCTGATTTCAGATAAAGAAGGGCCGGCATATAATCCGATGCTGACCAGCTACTATGTAGCAGGACGCATTGATTATGATGACCTCTTCTTCAAAGGCAATAACCTGGATTTTTATGAACAACATCAGGTAAAGCTGCATTTAGGATCTCCGGTAGTAGAACTTGACGCTGATAAGCATTTAATTAGAACCGAAGCAGGTAAAACAATTGAATATGACAAGTGCCTGATAGCGACAGGAGCCAGTCCTTTTATTCCAAAGATTGCAGGGGCTGATCTGGACAATGTCTACACTATGCGCACTTTAGAAGACGCCGTTAAGCTAAAAGAAGCTCTGAAAAAATCGCCGCAATCTGCCATAGTTGTCGGTGCTTCAATGGTCGGCATTAAGCTGGTTGAGCTACTGAACGATGCCGGTCTTCATGTTACTTTAGCTGATCAGGCCAGCTGTATGTTTCCTCTCAGCGCTTCAGAGGGATGTTCCTGTGTAATTGAGGGGCTGGTTACCCGAAAAGGAGCAGACCTGCTGTTTGAAGCCGGGCTGGCGGGAATAGAAAAAACTGATAGTGGGATCAGGGCCGATTTTGGAACCGCCGGCACACTAGAGGCGGATATAATCGTAGTTTGTATTGGTGTGAGACCTAACCTGGGCTTTGTTAACAGAGAGCAGATCGATATTGACAGAGGCATCTTAATTAATGACCATATGCAGACAAGTAATCAGGATGTTTATGCTGCAGGAGATGTGTCACAGGGAATGAACCTGCTGACGGGTAAAAAAGAAATTATCGGTCTCTTAGCTAACGCCAGATATCAGGGCAGAACTGCCGGAAGAAATATGGCCGGCACAGAGGATACTTATGCAGGTAATATTCCTCACAACATTACACATTTTATGGATGTTGTCTTCACCGGACTAGGCAATGTTCATCTTGGCAACAGAAATGAAATTAAGCAAACAGAAGATTCCTACGTTAATTTAGTGTGGCAGGATGACAGGCTAGTCGGAGTAAACATACTCGGTGACAGCTGTCAGTACATTGGGATAATTAAAACTGCAATGGAAAAAGAGCTGCTTAAGGGCTCCTATCTGGATTCCAGTCAGCTATCCTCAGAGAAGCTCGGCGATGACTTGCTTATGAAATACTATAGCGGTGCCGGCCGTTAGACTATAGCGGTGCCAGGCACCTAAGTTGTTAAGTTATTCATTAAAATGGTATAGATTAGCGGTGCCGGGCTATAGCGGTGCCAGGCACCACTAACGTCCATAAATATAATCACTCAAAAAAGCGCTGCCGTCAGTTATACCCGAAGAATACCAGAATAAAGGCGACGACAGGTCTGTATTGAAGTTCCAGGCCTCTCCCTGCCGATCAAAGACATAGCTGTACTTGCCGTCATCGGTCTTCAAAATCAGCTGTTCGCCTTCATAGACATAGCTGCCATAACCCAGATAACTGCTGAGCGGTGACAGGGACAATAAGAAGTCACCGCTGTCAAAAAGCTGCAGGACGGCATAGTCCATATCATCCTGACCCTGCCAGACGTAGCGGTGAAGCAGCTGACCCATGCCTGCCTCTAAGCGTGTTTCGGGCCAGTCGCTGTTCACGAGTAAGGCATCATAAGCGGAGAAATCCGATACATAGGACTTATCGGTTTCAGCAATCAGGAAGTATCCGCCCATTACGGCATCACCGGTACCATTTTCAAGCGAACGGAGAGCAAGAATCATCGTATCTTTTTCATCAGTATAAGTACCTACAATCTCAAAGTAGTCGGCACTGCTGCCTGTGATCACGTAGCTGACGAATACAGTATTCTTTGAAAAGAATTCCTCCGTATATGCTTTTGCCTCTTCTAAGAAAGCCGGCGAAGCTTCATCTGCCGCATCTAAATCGAAGAAGGCCGACATTTCCCGGCAGAAGCTGTCTAAATCATCCCGGCTGTCAAGCTTAAGAAGGGGGACCAGGCGTTTCCATGTTCCAGACGGCCTTTCAATGTCGCGATTTACAGCCAGATCTACCATGGCATCATATCCCGCCTCCGAATAGCCGACCGGTGAGGCATAAGTCCGGAAGTGCATTTCCTCATTAAAATCAGGATCTTTAGGCAGCGGATCCGAATCGCCCTGCATGAGCAAATTGCCGTCTTCCAGAAGCAGCAATCCGCTCTCCGGAAGCTCCTGCCCCCTATAGGGGCTTTTGCTCACACAGAGATGACCCTCGTCCAGAAAGAGTCTGTAATCATAAACCAAGCGACCTGACAAAGCGTATGAGACCTTCTCCGCATAATCGTAGACGACAATATGATCATCTATTATGCCTGAACCGAAGCTGACGGTGGAACAAAGCTCCGGCCTGCCGTCCCCTGTCAGATCACAAAAGAAGACATCCCAGACGGGCATGCCGTTGTAAAGCACTTCAACCTTGTCTCCACTGACAGCTTCCACTCTGTCAGCTGTCCAGCGAAAGACAACTCCCGGGAATTCCGCTAGGCTGGTCTCCATGCTCTCGGGCCAGTAATCCACAGCCTGAAAATTGAGCCACTCCACAGCCTCGGCCGCCGCCACCGGCGGATTGCTGCCCTCCGGGTCACTCTCGCCGGCCGTGGGATCGCCGGGTTCGGTCGGCACGGCTTCCTTGGGATTTGTCAGGAAAGCTATGCCCAGAGCGACTGAGGCGATCAGCGCCAGCAGGATAATCCAGAAGGCGGGCTTCCTGTAATTCAGCACAGACCGGATCCTCTCCTTAACAGCCAGCTCACCAAAGGCAAGCGGGCAGCTCATGACAGAGCGGTGGCTGACGCTGCCGGCCAAAAGCGCCTGCGAATAGGCCAGACGCTCTTCCTTTTCCATGGAGCGGATAATCTTCTCGTCACAGGCGACCTCGATGTCCCGGCACAGCAAAACATAGGCCAGCCAGAAAAGCGGATTGAACCAATAGATTGCAAGCAGCAGGAAAGCCAAGGGTTTCCAGAAATGGTCACCGCGGGCCAGGTGGGCCCGCTCATGGGCCAGAACCGGAGCCTTCTGCTCCGGATCCATACCCGAAGGCAGGTAAATACGGGCTTTGAACAGGCCCAGAATGAAGGGCGTGTCGATCTCATCAGAGATCCATATATTATCTTCCAGCCGGATCGAAGTTCTGAGCTTTCTCTTCAGCCGCCAATAAGACAGGAAAGCGTAAAGCAGGAGCAGGGTCATGCCGGCCAGCCAGATACAGGCCGCCAGACGGGTCCGGATTTGCAGGGGATTAACTCCGGCAGCGGGCGTGGGCGACAGCGATTCCTGAATCCGCGGATTAACAAAGCTGTTCACAGCCGGAATGCCGCTATGGATTTCCGGCTTTTCCGCAAAGAGAATCTCAGGCGACACGGTTTCCACACTGGGAACAAGACTAAGCTTGCTCTCGATCGAAAAGGGAAAGATCAGGCGCAGAGCCAGCACAGCCCAGAGCAGGAAAGTCAGCCGCCGCGGCGCCTTTTTCAAAAGCAGGCGCAGGACTAAAATTGCCAGAATCAGCCAGCCGGCCGTGATGCTCATGTTGAGAATTTTCAGGAATAAGCTATCCATCAATCAGGCCTCCTCCGCTGCCTCTTCAATCATTTTCTGAATCTGGCTGATCTCCTCCGGCGACAAAGCCTTGCGCCTGGTGAAGGCGGCGATAAAAGCCGGCAGTGAACCGTCAAAGCTCTCTTCGACAAACAAGGTACTCTGCATAGCATCATATTCCTGGCGGGAAATAACTGAGGAAACTATGCTGTCCTCATTCTTGAACAATCCCCGGTCAATCAGTTTACGCAAAACGGTGTAGGTCGTAGACCGCTTCCAGTCCAGCGCCTCCTCGCAAAGCTTAACCAGTTCCCGCGAATGCAGGGGCTCATTATTCCAGATAATATCCGCGAAACGGGACTCAACCTCACCCAGCCTGATCATTGCCATAGCTAAACTCCAATCCGGTCTATTGACTATAGACTAAATCCAGTCTATTCCCGATAGACCGGAATGTCAAGCATCAAAACTCAGGCCACCTGCTCAAACTGACCGTTATGATCGTTAATGGAGCCACCTTAGCGGTAGCCGGCACCGCTAATACCACTGATATAGATACATTTTTTAAGCAATATGAAAGAAATTAATAAACAACCACAGAAAGAACAGATTTTCTTTGTCTGGTATTTTCATTGCATATTTTCTGTGATGATGATAGATTTCTTTTCGGGAATGAAGTTCTCCCTTAACCTTGAATAGGTTAAAACCGCTATTAAGCTGATGACTTCTGCGCAATTGTATACGCAGAAAGATTTAGCTTTTTGCGTCATGAGGGAGGTAACTTTATGATCACATCGCTGGCTCTAGTATTTTTGCTTGGCTTGTCTTTAGCTGAGATTTTTCGAAAAATAAAATTACCACGTATTATCGGCCTGCTGTTAACGGGGATAATTCTTGGTCCTTACGTACTTGACTGGCTTGATCCGTCGCTGCTTTCCATATCCCCGGAATTAAGACAAATAGCTCTCATTATTATTTTGCTGAAGGCGGGACTTTCTCTTGATTTGACTGACCTGAAAGCTGTAGGACGCCCTGCGGTCATGATGGCTTTTGTCCCTGCCAGCTTTGAAATTTTCGCTTACGTCCTTATTGCTCCCGCCTTGTTAGGCGTTAACAGATTGGAAGGAGCGATTTTAGGATCTGTTCTCGCTGCAGTTTCACCGGCAGTTGTTGTACCTAAAATGCTTCAGCTGATGGAAGACGGCTATGGCACAAATAAAAAGATCCCCCAGCTTATACTGGCAGGAGCATCCGCCGATGATATTTTTGTCATTGTCTTGTTTTCCACTTTTATAGGAATTGCTCAAGGAAATAGTGCCAGCATTTTAGATTTGCTAAATATCCCCATATCTATTGGCTCCGGCATTCTTTTAGGAGTCATAGCCGGTTTTTGTCTCTATTTCTTTTTTGAAACAGCTTATGCAAAGGAAAATTATGTTAGAAATAGTATGAAGGTCGTAATTATACTAGGGGTTGCCTTCCTACTAATGGCGATTGAGGATTGGGCCAAAAGCAGGCTGGCGATTTCCGGCTTGCTCGCCATTATCAGCATGGCAGCTGTGTTAAAAGCTAAAAGCATTCCTTTTGTTTCAGAAAGGTTGTCGGAAAAATTCGGAAAACTCTGGTTAGCGGCAGAAGTAATCCTTTTTGTTATGGTTGGAACCGCAGTAGATATAAACTATACGATGAAAGCCGGCCTGCCTGCTATCCTCATGATCTTTCTGGCTTTGATTTTCCGCTCCTTTGGAGTTGCGCTATGTCTGATAGGCACGGATTTGACCTGGAAAGAGCGCCTGTTCTCTGTGATCGCCTATTTGCCCAAAGCGACAGTGCAGGCAGCTATCGGAGCTGTGCCCTTAGGGCTGGGCTTACCTTGCGGACAGATTGTCCTGTCTGTGGCTGTATTAGCTATTCTCATTACAGCACC
>DIRJ01000030.1:0-1646 GCA_002427505.1 Mageeibacillus sp. UBA5439 | reverse complement strand
GTGCCAGGCACCTAAGTTGTTAAGTTATTGGCCAGATGGAATTTAGTCTGAGATGGGCCTTGCCAAAATTAGCGACGCCCGCCAGCGCCAATAGCAGAAATCTTCCAATCGCCAGTGCCAAGAAGCAGCTTCTTTAGTATAATTAATCATATCTGTTCAAATATAATCGAATAAAAAGTCAAAACTACAGAGGAGCGTGAACCATGGCACTATTTTCAAAGAAAAATTGTGACGTCTGTGGCGGAAAAATCGGCATGCTGGGAAATCGCAAGCTGGAAGACGGCAATCTCTGCAAAGATTGCGCCAAACAGCTTTCGCCTTATTTCAGCGACCGCAAACGCAGTACTGTCGCGGACATCAAAGAACAACTGGCATATCGAGAGGCAAATAAGGCAGATGTTGCCGCCTTCAACGTTACCCGCACACTGGGAACGGGTACCAAGGTGCTGCTGGATGAAGATGCGGAAAAGTTCATCGTCAGCTCGGCCAAGCGTTGGCAGGATGGCAACCCCGACGTCCTGAACTTCTCCCAGGTCACCGGCTGCCTGGTCGACATCGATGAAACACGCAATGAAATAATGCAGACAGACAGTGAGGGAAAGGAAAAAAGCTATACTCCCCCGCGTTATGAACATGATTACGACTTTTATATAACGATTCATGTCAATCATCCTTATTTCGACCAGATCCGTTACCGGCTCAACAGCTCATCCATCACGGTCGAAGCTCCCACAGGACGTATGATGATCCAGGGCGGGGCTGACGTCGGCCGCAGAAGCGTTGCTTACCGCGAACACGAGAATCTGGCACAGGAAATCAAAGATGTACTGACCCAGGTGCGCCAAACGGTGCGCGACAATGTAGCAGCCGCCAACGCCCCCAAACAGGCAGTGACCTGCCCCTTCTGTGGCGCAACCACAACTCCGGACGCCCAGGGCCGCTGTGAATTCTGCCAAAGCGCCATAAACAGCTAGCCCCAAAACGCGAAAGTCAGCTAAAAACTGAGCAGGGGGGTCTCAACATGAGGCACCCCCTTTTTGCAGCATACTGTAATCTCATTCCTCCAGTAGCCGGCCCGGCAATCTGTGCCCTGACACTGCCTGGAATTTTATTCCGCACCAGGAGGCGGCCATGGAAATATTCCATCTGACACACGACGATTATCAGAGCTCCCGCTGGAGCGGCGGCACGACAACCTGCCTTTATCTCTATCCCCCCAACGGCGACTATCCGAGCAGGCGCTTTCGCGTCAGAATCAGCTCGGCTGTGATCGAGCTGCCCGAGAGCGACTTCACACCCCTTGAGGGAGTCACCCGCTTTATTACACCGCTGGAGGGCGGCTTCACGCTGACTCACGGCGACGGACACGGCAGGGTCATGTCTCCTCTCGACCGGCCCTATAGGTTCAGCGGCGACCTGCCCACCCACTCGGTCGGCCGCGCCACTGATTTTAATCTGATGCTAAAGGACACCGCAGGCGACATGACAGTTGAGCGGGGACAGCTTCGCGCCTGCCCGGGCCTCAACGCCTATTACACAATCGAAGCCTGCAAAATCACCTGCGGCGACCGGCTATTCGACATGCAGGCCGGCGAACTTCTGCTTGTTTTCACAGACACCGGTCTGACCCTGAGCTCATCAAAGGG
>DIRJ01000040.1:36418-36578 GCA_002427505.1 Mageeibacillus sp. UBA5439 | reverse complement strand
ATAAAGACCCCGAGCTCGCTGCTTGGGGTTTTTTATTGGGAAAAAGTGATAGACAGGACCGCCGGATACAGGAGTCCCTGCGATTTGCTAAAGAACTCAGAGCAGGCTATACTAGGTGGGCTAATTGAATAGAAGGTTGCAGCGCGTTTCGGTCTGACCG
>DIRJ01000040.1:32955-36274 GCA_002427505.1 Mageeibacillus sp. UBA5439 | reverse complement strand
GAAGATTGCAGCGCGTTTCGGTCTGACCGATAAGTGCTAACGGGACGAGGGAGTCCGTTAGACGAAAGTTTAACTACGGTGTTGCAATTAGTCCCAACTAATACCTTCCTCTGACGGAGGTATTTTTATTTTGAGAAGTAATAATAAAGACTGTGAGAAACAGATGCTATCGATAAATTCGTATCTCGACTTAGGCAGCCATTATGAGCTGGATATCGTGCAGGCACTTTTAGCCGAGCTGGATCATCCTGAAAGAGATTTGGACATAATCCATGTGGCAGGGACGAATGGTAAAGGCTCTACGGTCAGCTATCTGGCTCACTCTTTCCTGCAGCAGAAGATCAAGCTGATGACTTTTACTTCACCGCAGCTGAGACGGTATCTGGACCGCTTTTCCTTTAATGGGCAGGCTGTAGAGCAGAAGGATTTTGATCAGGCGGAAGCGATTGTATTGCAGGCGGCTGATCGGATAGCAGACAAACATAGTCGTCATGCCACAGTCTTTGAAATGGAAGTGGCTATTTCCTTTATCTTGGCGAAAAACCTGGGAGCCCGCCTTTTCATCATGGAGACCGGCTTGGGCGGCAGACTGGATGCTACAAATGCTGTTGAGCGGCCTTTGGCCACAGTATTCAGCAGTATCAGTCTGGATCACAAGGCGGAACTGGGTGACACTATCACAGCCGTCGCTCAGGAGAAAGCGGGCATCATCAAGCCCGGAGTTCCGGTGTTCAGCACTGTGCAGACGGCTGAAGCGGAGAAAGTCCTGCGCGATCGCGCCCGAGTGCAGCAGGCTCCGTTCAGAATATTGTCTGAGGCAGATATTGAAATCCTGAAGGATTCGCCGGAATCACAGTGTTTCCTCTATGATGGTCACAGCTATGGTATACATTTGGCAGGTAAACATCAGATACAGAATGCGGCTCTGGCTGTCATGGTGCTACGCAATCTGCCTGAACCATACCGCTTATCTCCGGCAACTATTCGCGCAGGTCTTGAACTGACCGACTGGAAGGGAAGTTTTGAGTTAATTGCGCGTAAACCGGACATCATTCTGGATGGTGCACATAATCCGGCTGCTGCAGTTGCTTTGAGTGAAAATCTGAGGCAGTATCGCGGTGAAGGCAAGTGCTTGGGCATTTTACATATCTTTAAAGACAAAGATGTGGCAGGAGTTCTGCAGGCAGTGGCTGACATTTTTGATAAAATCTGGCTTCCTCAGATGGATAAGCCACGCAGTCTGCCCGCAGAGCAGCTGCAGAAACTGTGTCAGGCTTATTTGCCGGATACAGAATGTGTTGTAATGCCGTCCTTGGAAGCTGCCACGGCAGCAGCTAAAACAGAAGCAGCGGCTGAAGATATGATTGTTGTTTTCGGTTCACTTTCACACTTGGAAGCAGCGCGTAAAGCGTTAATAGAAATAGATGAGGTATAAATAAAATGATTGACCGCCTAAAGGCAGAAAAAGCTGTAAGTGATTTGCTGACCGCTCTGGGAGAGGATGTAAACAATCCCAGTATTGTTGATACGCCGGCCCGGGTAGCACGTATGTTTGAGGAACTGCTCAGTGGCCGTGACCAGAATGCTGCAGACCACCTGTCTCAGGTTTTCCCTCTGGAAGATCCTGGACTGGTAATTGAACGTAATATTCCTTTTTACTCTCTGTGCGAACACCATATGCTTCCCTTTGTAGGCAAAGTGCACATAGCTTATTTGCCCCGTGAAGAAGTAACCGGCTTGAGCAAATTGGCACGCACAGTTGAAGTTTTTGCCAGGCGCCTGCAATTACAGGAACGTATGACCAAACAGATTTGTCGCGCTATATATGATCAGCTAGATCCCAAGGGAGTCCTGGTCGTTTCAGAAGCAGAGCACTTTTGCATGAGTATGCGGGGTGTGAAAAAGCCCGGCACTACTACGATAACGGTAGCTTCCTGCGGCGTGTTTGAAGATCCTGCCCAGCAGCAACACATTCTGTCATTATTGAAACTATGATCTATACGGATCGTTTGCTAAGCAATCCTGACTACCTTGAACTGCTGGCCGAAATCGAACAGGCCGAGCAGGAACGAATCTTTTGCGGCCATGACCTGAATCACTTGATGGATGTGGCGCGTATAGGACGCATTATCAACTGTGAGGAAGCAATGGGATTGGCTGCCGACGATATTTATCTGGCAGCTCTGCTGCACGATCTGGGCCGCCTGCAACAATACAAAGACGGCACGCCTCATGATCAAGGCGGCGTGGCGGTTGCTGCATCATTTCTGCAGGCAATTGCTTATCCGGAGGAAAGGCGGGCAGACATTCTGCAAGCAGTAAGCGGGCATCGCCGGGAAAGGGAAGGAGAATCTCTGCTGACGGAGCTTATCCGCAAAGCAGATAAGCTTTCGCGGCCATGCTTTAACTGCCCGGCCCGGACTGAGTGCAAGTGGCCGGAGAGCCGGAAGAATAAATCTTTCCGTTACTAAGAGGAGCTAAGATGCAAATAGGCCAGTTAACTGTAAAAAACGATGCTGACTTTTATGTCATGGGAGTACTGAATATCACGCCCGATTCCTTTTCGGACGGGGGCAGCTATGATTCTATTGCTCCCGCCCTGGAACACTGCGAATTCCTGCTGGCGGAAGGCGCCGATATTATCGATATCGGAGCTGAGTCAACCCGACCGGGTCATGAGCAGATCTCCACCGAAGAAGAAATCGCCCGGCTTTTACCTATACTGAACACGATTCGGGCTGCATATCCGAAGATAGCAATTTCCATCGATTGTTACCGTGCGGAAACGGCACGCCTTGCTCTGGAAGCGGGCGCCGATATGATCAATGATATCTGGGGGCTGACCTATGATGAGGAGATGGCCGATGTAGTAGCGGAATATGGTGCTGCCGTCTGCATTATGCATAATCGCCGTGATATGAATTATAAGGATCTGATCAGAGATCTGAAAGATGATTTGTCCTCTATGCTGGCAATAGCGGACAGGGCAGGAATTGACCGCTCGCAGATCTGTATTGATCCCGGCATCGGCTTCGCCAAGAGGATAGAAGAAAATCTGTATGTTCTGAGGCATCTGGAAGAACTGCAGGATTTTGAACTGCCGGTACTTCTGGGGACCAGCCGCAAAGGATTTCTGGGACTGCTTCTGGATGGTGTTCCGCCTAAGGAAAGAGATGTGGCAACTGCTGCCAGCAGTGTGATCGGCTACGAAAAAGGCTGCCGTATTTTCCGGGTTCATGATGTAAGAAAAACGAGAGAAGCGCTCACTATTGCACAAGCGGTTGCGGAGGCGGAATATGGACTACGTTGAAATAAAAGA
>DIRJ01000040.1:0-32771 GCA_002427505.1 Mageeibacillus sp. UBA5439 | reverse complement strand
GCCCACCATGGCGTTTTCAAGCAGGAAAAGGAGCTGGGACAGAAATTTGTTGTTTCGGCCAGGCTTTATCTTGATACGGAGGCAGATGTCATTAAAGATGACGTAGACAGTTCAGTCCACTATGGCGAGGCAGCCATGGAGATAACCAGATTTCTGCAGGCCGAAAGCTATAACTTGATCGAGACTGCTGCCGGGCGTCTGGCTGAATACTTGCTTCTGACATATTCTCTTTTGAGGAAAGTTCAGATCAGACTGGCCAAGCCCTGGGCACCTGTCGGCTTGCCCCTGAATGAGGTCGCAATAGAACTAAGCCGCAGCTGGCAGCCTGCTGTTGTTGCCCTGGGCAGCAATATGGGTGACCGTAGAGGCCACATTGAAACTGCACTCAGGGCCCTGGACCGGAACAAGTCAATCCGCCTTCTTACCAGCTCTGAACTGATTGAAAGCTCCCCCTACGGAGTCACGGACCAGGAGGATTTTCTGAACGGAGCCGTCTACATTGAGACAGTTCTTTCTCCTCACAGCTTGCTGAAATATATGCAGGAAGTGGAGAATGATTCCGGACGTGTCCGCACCCGTCACTGGGGACCGCGCACTCTGGACCTGGACCTCATCTATTACTCTGATTTGATCATTCATAGCGAAGATCTTACTCTGCCTCACCCTGAAATGCAGAAGCGTGATTTTGTGCTGGGACCCGTGTGTGAGATTGCACCAAACTATGTCGATCCCCGCTATGGGGTTCCGGTTTGTGAGCTGCTGGCAAGACTGGAAAAATAGTAAAATTATTAGACATAAAAAAACCTCCGGTTTCTCTCGATTCCGGAGGTTTTGTTTTATCTGTTTAATTTAGCTTAGGCTGCTGCGCGATTATTCTTTTGAACAAAGTGTCCGATTGCGTAGATCACAACAGCAACGACCATGGCGTTGATTGCTGCGATTCCCCAGGTTACAAAGTTACCAACTAGAGCACCAGCGACAACTCCGGCAAGAGCAAACCAGTTGACCTTCTTCAGGTCTTTGTCTGCTTCTTCCTTGTATGCGGATTTTCTCATGAAGAAATCCGCTACGATTATTGCACCGACCGGCGGCAGAGTTGCATTCAAAACGCTCAGCCAGCCAACAAAGTTGTCATAGAGCCAGAGAGCAGCAACTGTACCAACAATACCAGCAACAATTGTCATGGGACGCTTCTTGTACTTTGTGATATTTGCAAGACCGAGACCACCTGTGTAAAGGGCGTTATCGTTTGTTGTCCAGATATTAGCACCGAGTACTATTATTGCAGGTATGGTCAGACCCTGAGCGATCATTACATAGAAGATATCTTCCTGACCGGTAAAGGCTCCGGCGACACCACCGAAGAAGAACATAAGAGTGTTACCTATGTAGAAGGCGATTACCGTTGTAATTACTGCGATTTTATTGTCTTTCGCAAAGCGTGAGAAGTTCGGTGTCGCTGTTCCACCTGAAACAAACGAGCCGACAACCATTGCAATGGCTGCGAACAATGACAGACCTTCGGTTGATTGACCGAAAACAGCTGTAAAGCCACCACCTTCTTTAAGTGCCAGGAACATTGAATATGTTCCCAGAATTGTGATTAAGGGAACAGATATCATACTGATAATCTCAATACCTTTAATTCCGACATATGCTGATGCCGTCATTGCAATACCGATAACAATTATCAGCCACCAGGAATTAATTCCCAGCATTTCCGATACCGGAATTGAGAACATGGCTGCACCTACACCGAACCAGCCTATCTGTGTAAAGCTGATCAGTGCTGAAGGGAGATAAGATCCCTTTGTGCCAAATGAACGTTGACAAAGTAAGTCAAGGCTCATTCCGGTTTCTGATCCGATAAAACCTAAAGCTCCTGTGTAGACTGCCAGAATGGCACCACCCAGTATTACTGCGAGTAAGAAGCCGGTAAAATCCAGTCCATTGGCCATTCTTGCACCAACACTCATGCTGGCTGAGAAGAACGTAAAGCCCAGCATAATGACGAACATCGACCAAAAACCTCTGGTACGAGTTTTTTTCGGCACTCTTACGAACGAAAAGTCGACATCAACGACGGCCTCCGTTTGTACCTCTTGATTCTTTGCCATAACAACCTCCTCTTAAGCGTTATGAAACTATTTACATTTAGATATATGAAATACTTTAGGTTAATATCGACGATATGTCAATCGCCAAATGCAATTTCATGTGTGCTATATGTATAATTATCAGGAACGGGGAAGCAGACTACAGCAAGCTTTATCAATCAGTTTTTGCTTCAAATATATAAATGTTATAATTCTTATATGTACCCTATAAGGAGGTATATCTGATGAACATACAGAAAATAGCTGAGCTCGCTGGCGTTTCGGTAGCTACTGTTTCTCGTGTGTTTAATCATCCGGACAAGGTTTTGCCTGAAACCCGCGAACGGGTATTGGCAGTGACAGAAGAACATAATTTTACGCCAAATTGGTTTGCACGCGGTCTGACGATCGGAACGACCAAGACTATTGCCTTAATTATTCCGGCCATTGTTTCCGATTTGTATCAAAATATTATTTCCGGAGTTGAGACTGTTGCCGGCAACAAAGGCTATGCAGTTATCTTTGGGCAAACACGCGGTGATCGGGAAGCAGAATATAATTTCTTAAAATTAATGAAAGAAAGAAAGGTCGACGGCATTATTCACGTAGGTACTTTGTTTATCCGTGAATTAAATGCCGGATCGCTCTCCCTGGATATGCCGCTTGTTCACATCGGAAAAAGTGATGGTTGCGACTGCAGAATACATTGTCACTTTGACACTGATGAAGCCGCCCACCGTCTCTTGGGGCATCTGATGGAACTTGGACATCGGTCGATCGGCCTCGTATACGACAAAAAGCAAGATAAAGAGATTGCAGAATCAGTTGAAAATGCACTTAAAGCTTTGGCTCCGGAAACAGCCGGGAAAGTTTGTTTCAATAGCTATGTAGCTAATGACAGCACTGAGGGCGGTTATCTGGCTCTGCAGAGAATAATAAAACAGAATTCACTGCCGGATGTTCTTATAACGGGTGGAGACTTGCAGGCTATTGGAATACTGAAAGCGGCAAGAGATAATAAGTTAAGAATCCCCCAAGACCTGGCCCTTGCCAGCTTCAATGATTCTCCTGTATGCAGTGTCGTCTCTCCCGCACTTACCAGTGTGGAGATGCCGGCTGCAAAATTGGGTATGACCGCGGCTCGTCTGCTGTTTGACAGCATTGAGAATGAAGATGACAATTCAGATTATTCTCAGGAGTTAATCTTGCAGCCTAAATTAAAAATCCGTGAATCGTGTGGCAATACGAGTGACATATTCGAATTATTTGATTAGAGGTGTCTATGATTAATGCTATTGACCTGATGGGTCTTAAACTTAAGAATCCGATACTGACAGCTGCAGGCCCTTGGGCAGGAAACGCAGCCGGCATTCAACGTTGTATTGATGCCGGAGCAGCTGCAGTTATAACAGAAACTATCTCTCTGGAAGCGAGACCGCGCATCAGCCCCAGATTGCATACTGAAGACGGAAAACTATTTAATACTATGATCTACTCCTACATGCATTTGGAGGAATGGGAGGATGAAATTAAAGAGATTGACCGGAAGGATGCAAAATTGATCTTCAGCATCTGGGGATCGACGGCTTCTGAAATTGCCTATATAGCAAGAAAAGTGGAGCAGATGGGTGCGGATGCGATTGAGTTGAGTATTTCAGCCCCGATAGGGAGCAGGCATCGTTTTCTGACAGAAAGCACTTCGGATATTTTTACATATTCTAAAGCAGCAGTTGACGCAGTGGATATACCCGTTATGTTGAAACTTTCCTATGAAGCAGCATCGTCCACTGTTTTTCTCCGGGATCTGGAGCGGGCCGGGGTCAAAGCAGTAAGCGCTATTGACTCTCTGAAGGGGCTCTCGGGTGTTGATATTGAAAACTTTGTGACATTAATGCCGACTTACGGTGGTTATACCGGAGAGAACATTCGCCCCATATCTCTGGCGACTACCGCGGCATTACAGCAATACACCTCGCTCCAGGTTGTAAGCTCGGGTGGTGTCATGAGCCATGAAAACGTTCTCGAGTTCATAATGCTCGGAGCCAGTGCAGTGCAGCTTGCGTCCGTTATTCAGTGTAATGGTTATGTTGCAATTACAAATATTCTGTCGTCTCTTCAAAGCTGGTTGAATGAAAGAAATATTATTTCAATTAATGATATCAGGGGAGCCGCACTTCCTTCTATAAAGGTTTATGAAGATATAGTTCCGGTTAAACTGTGTGCCACGATAAATGAAAGATGTTCACGTGAAAACTGCCTGCTTTGCAGCGACAGTTGCCTTCCGGATGCGATTCTCCTTAATGAAGATAAAATTATTGAAATCAAAGAAGAGTATTGCGATGGTTGCGGCCTCTGCGTAGCACGTTGTCCTCATCAGCTGCTTGATCTTAAATGGTGTCAATAGACGTCAATTGAATCTGAATCTCTCATACCGATACCTGATATCTGCTCGGATTTAATTCGACACCTGTCAGGATGTTTTAAATATTATACAAATCGACGATTTGCTTGTGGACATACATAAGGAAATTAGTTAGAATAAACCCAATGAAAGTAGTTACATTTGGAAAATTAAGAAATCTCCGAAGAGTATTATGGAGGAAACAAGCGCATGAAAACACATACCATCGGAAAATCTAAAGGAAGGATTGACGCCGAAGCCAAAGTAAGCGGCAGAGCGGAGTTCGGTTCAGATATACGTCTGCCGGATCTCGTGTACCTTAAGGGCGTCTATAGTGAGTATGCATCAGCAAAATTGCTTGCAGTGCATACGGAGGAAGCCAAGCAAATGCCGGGCGTTGTTTGCGTCGTTACCGGGGCGGATATACCCGGTGAGCGCATGATTGGTGAGCTTTTCATTGATCAATACCCCCTTGCTTATGATAGAGTACGTTATCTCGGCGATGTTATTGCAGTTGTTGCTGCAGAAACACAGGAACAGGCCAATGATGCTGCTGCTTTAGTCACAGCTGATTATGAAGCCCTGCCTTTGATAACATCTCCAAAAGAAGGACTTGAGAGTGAGTTGCTGATCAACCCCGAATGTCCCAATAACATTTGTGGTGAGACTCACACCTATAAGGGCGATGCAAAAAAAGCTATACAGGAATCTGAAGTAGTGATCGAAGCGAATTACAAAACAGATTTTGTTGAGCACGCCTACATTGAACCTGAAGCAGTGGTCGCAATTCCGAGCAAAATGAGACCGGAATTGATAATCCAGGGTTCAACACATGCCCCTTATAATGCTCGTATATCAATAGCCAGAACACTGAACCTGCCCATGGCCCAGGTTATAATGAGACCAAGCACCATCGGCGGATCTTTTGGCGGCAAGATTGAAACTGCAGAGGCAATGGCAATTCGTGCCGGTTTGGTCGCACTGAAAACCGGTCGTCCGGCGAAATATGTCCTGACCCGCGAAGAGTCAATCAGAGAAAGTTACAAACGTCATCCGATCGAGTTTGATATTAAGGTGGGAGCCCAGAGCGATGGAACGCTTAAGGCCCTATATTGTGATGCGCTTATGGACTCGGGTGCCTATACGAACATGTCTCCTCCTGTTACATACAAAACAGCAACATTGGGACCCGGTCCTTACCGTTGGAACGACGTGCATTATACAGCAACGGGAGTCCTGACCAACAATAACCATACAGGTTCATTCCGTGGATTCGGTACGCCTCAGGCTATTTTTGCACTTGAAAACACAATGGACGTACTGGCTGATAAACTCGGCATGACACCGACTGAGCTCCGGCGCAAGAATTTATTGCGTAACGGCGATACCAGCGGAACCGGCCATGTGCTCGATTTCCACGAAGTAAGCATTCTCAAGGTCATGGAAAATGCAGTTGAGGAGCTTGATTTTGACCGCAAATTCGCACAATACAAAGAGGAAAACAAAGATCCGAAACGCCGCATTCGTCGCGGAGTCGGTCTGGCCGTTTCTATGAGAGGCGCCAGTATCGGTGCTGACGGCAATGGTTTCGACGTGGCTCGTATCCTGATAGAGGTTATGCAGGATGCCAGTGTACACGTAAATCTCGGACTCGTAGAACTCGGTCAGGGCATGCGCACTGCACAGCAGCAGATGGTTGCTGAAGGCTTGGGCGTTACCTTTGAGCGGGTTACCATGGCTGAAACCGACACCTCCAGAGCACCGGTTACGGGAGCTTGTATTGCCTCCCGCGGTACCATGTTAGGCGGCGGTGCCATCCGCGAAGCCACTAACCAGCTAAAAGATATATTGGTTCAGGGTCTGAAGAAAGACTATGGTGAAGACATCGGACCGGTCACCTTTGAAAATGACAAAGTATTGTTTGACGATAAAGAATTGTCATTTGATGAAGTTGTCAAACGGACTTACCACTGGAACCTTACCCCAACGACCGTTGGTACCTATACAGTACCGATCGTCAATTGGGATGAGGAAAAAGGTTATGGCGCACCCTTCTTCACTTATACCTATTCCTGCCACGCAGCGGAAGTAGAAGTCGATCTTGATCTCGGAACAGTAGAAGTTATCAAGATGGTCGGAAGCCATGACCCGGGTCGTGCTATTAATCCGACCTTGCTAAAAGGCCAGATTTACGGTGGATTGGCAATGGCACAGGGAATGGCCCTGCTTGAAGACTTAGGTCATAACCCGAAGACAGGTGCCTTAAAGAACCTGAACTTCTCCGGTTACCTGCTGCCGACAGTGCTTGACGTTCCCGATATCAACCAGCCCCTGCTTGAAGAAAACCCTGATCCCAGAAGTGCTTTTGGCGGCAGATCGATGGGTGAGCCTTCATTAGAGCCCGGAATCGGAGCAGTCACATGCGCAGTAAATATGGCCCTCGGAAAGCCGGGAATGATTAAACAATTACCGTTTGACCTCGACAGTGTATTTGAGGCCGCACAAGAACTATGGGGGGAAGACGATGAAATTTAGTGATTATTTAAAAGTAAATAGTTTAGAAGAGTTTGAGCAAGCTGTCGCTTCTGTTGAAGGTCCCGTTCTTATTCTGGCAGGCGGCAGTGACATTCTCGTTCAGGCCAGAGACCACCGCTTCAAAGACCATACGGTCATTGATGTATTAAAGGTGGAAGCTCTTCGCCAGATCAAAGAAACCGATGGGTATTTAGAGATCGGCTCCTGTGCAACACAGGAAGAAATCGCTCAATCACCCCTGGTAAAGCGTTACGCCCCTATTCTGGCAGAAGCGGCTTTGTCTGTCGGTTCCCTGCAGATTCGCAACCACGCGACAATTGGCGGCAATATCGCCAACGCATCGCCGGCAGCAGATACTCTTGCCCCTCTGGCAGTTCTGGAAGCCGAAGTTCTGGTGCTAAAAGACGGCACAGAGCAAAGAATGCCTCTGCTTGATGTGATTGCGTCACCTTACAAGACAAATCTGGGTGACCGTGATCTGATCTTGAAGGTTTTTGTGCCCAAGCAGGCTGAGAGTGTTCGCTACAATTACACCAAACTCGGACGCAGGAAGGCATTGTCCATTTCACGTATGACTATCGCTACCTTGCTGGAACTTGATGCGGAAGGTGTAGTCACAAAGTTTGAGATGACAGTAGGAGCAACTTTCCCCAAACCTATGTTATTCTCTGATATTTCAGACATGTTGGTGGGGAAGAAGCCTACAGAAGAAGATATTATTAAAGTTGCCCGCTCTCTTTCAGACAAAATACCTGAAATTGCCGGTGTTCGTGCTTCTACACGTTATAAACAGCCTGTGTGCCGCCGACTCAGCGAGCGTATTTTGAAAGAACTGATCGAAGGTGAACAAGATGCATAAGATAAAACTGAATTTTAATGTAAACGGAAAAGATTATGAAATTCTGACAGATGCAGGATCGCGCATGATTGATGTCATTCGAAACGATCTTCATCTTACTGGAACGAAAGAAGGCTGCAGCGTCGGCGAATGTGGAGCCTGCACCGTAATCCTGAATGGCGAAGCGGTTTCCAGCTGCCTGGTCCTTGCGCCTCAGATGGACGGAGCTACAATCCTGACAATCGAGGGTATGCGCGGTCTGGATCTTGGCAAGAACTTGCAGGACAGCTTCATTGAAGAAGATGCTATACAGTGTGGATTTTGTACTCCGGGCTTTGTTCTCAGCGCCTATGCCCTGCTTCAGAAGAACCCGGGCGCAAGCAGAGAAGAAATCCGTGAAGCCGTTGCAGGCAATATTTGCCGGTGTACGGGATATATTCCCATTGTCAACGCTATTGAGAACGCAGCAGAAAAACTGAACAGCAAATAACTCCTTGTCTGTAAATAAGAGTCGCCGGAAGCAATTCCGGCGATTCAACTAATGGGGAAGGAACAGAAATTATTGTAGCTGCAGTTACTGAGAATGAACTGAGCAAAGAAGGAGGACAAATGTCGCTATTAATTAAAAATTGTAAATTGAGAAACAAAGAAGGCCTGTGGGATGTTTACTGTGAAGACAAGACTATCAGCAAGATAGGGCAAGACCTCGA
Source organism: Mageeibacillus sp. UBA5439 (assembly GCA_002427505.1). Lineage (GTDB taxonomy): Bacteria > Bacillota > Clostridia > Saccharofermentanales > DTU023 > DTU032. The sequence goes on along the minus strand of DIRJ01000040.1, from coordinate 24,191 downwards.
CCTTACAGCAGATACAAGCATTGACGTTGAAGGTGGTCTTTTGGTCCCTGCGCTGATTGATCCCCATATTCACCTGGATAAAGTGAATATTCTGGACAGTGTCAGAAAGAATGTGAGCGGCACTCTGACCGAAGCAATCGAAATTATTTGGGATCGCAAACGCCGGTATACCGACGAAGATGTTATCGAGCGCGCAGGCCTTGTGGTAGAAGCAGCTATTAAAAATGGCACCTTGGCCATAAGAACACACGTTGATATCGACACGGTCGGAGGTTTAAAACCCTTGAAGGGTGTCCTTGCTCTCCGCGAAAAGTACAAAGATGTTATGACCATGCAACTGGTCGCTTTCCCGCAGGAAGGTATTATTAAGGATCCCGGCTGCGACAAACTTATGGACGAAGCCATGCAGATGGGCTGTGACATTGTTGGTGGAATGCCCGCCAATGAGAACACACCTGACGACAGCCTGGCCCATGTCAAGTTCTGTTTCGATTTGGCAGAAAAATATGACGCCGACATCGACATGCATGTGGACGAGACAGACGATCCTTTCTACCGCACATTGGAAATGGTGGCTGACGAAACCATTAAGCGCGGTTGGGAAGGCCGGGTTACTTGCGGTCACACCTGCGCCCTGGCAGCTTATGATGACCACTATGCTGCCTATGTAATTGAAAAAGTGGCACGCGCCGATATCCACATGATCACTAACCCTGTGACTAACCTGATGCTGCAGGGAAGAAATGACAAGCAGCCCATCAGGCGTGGTATCACACGTGTGAAAGAATTGCTCGAAGCCGGTGTAAATGTAAGCTTTGGTCAGGACTGTGTTAATGATACTTTCTATCCTTTGGGAAGCGCAGACATGTTGCAGGTCGCAAACGTAACAATCCATGCAGCGCAGATGAGCCTTCCACCTGAACTGGAGAAGGTTTTCGATATGATTACCTATGATGCTGCCAAGATTATGAAGCTTGATGATTACGGCCTTGATGAAGGCTGCGCGGCAAATCTTGTGGTGATCGATGCTCAGAATATCCGTGAAGCAATGGCTCAGGCTCCAAACCGTCCCTATGTCATTAAGGATGGCGAGATCATTGTCAAGAACGTAAGGACGACAGAATTCAACTTTTAAATATAAAGGAGCAGGGAAGTCCTTTATATGTTTATCTCCTCAAGAAAAGGCCTGCTCAGAAACAGGCCTTTTCTTATTGAATAGTACAATCTCACTCTTTAAAACAAAATCAAGTTGCGATATTCATTACAATTTTTATTGATTCTTTGTAGGATTCATCGAGGTGATCAGTCAATCTAAGTGCAGCTTCTTCAACATCATCCTTCAGGATGCTTTCGATGATAGCTATATGCTCAAGATTGCTGGGCTCAAAGCGGATGTTCTCAATAGTTGTGGATGCACGGAACAGAGTCAAATAATCATTAAAGCTAATCATCAGCTCTGTGGCATAGTCATTGCTGATAGAGTTAACTATTGTCATATGAAGTTCATTATCTAAGTCAGATAGATGCAGGGTGTCGCTCTTTGTCAAATTGAAATCGCTGCCCTTATAACTCAAAAACTCATCTCTAATCTCGTACAGTCTTTCTCTGTCAATTTTCGAAAAACCGATTCGCAATATTTCCGGTTCCATCAAAGAGCGAATCTCAAAAATATCCTTAATTCGCTTGGGGGATATCCTTGCAACTTCAATGCCACGCCTGGGATGAACAATTAGAAAACCTTCCTGAGATAACTGCAAAACAGCTTCTCTTACAGGTGTCCTCCCGATTTTCAGCATCTCCTGCAATTGAGCTTCGCTAAAAATATCAGCAGGCTTTAAAACGTTTGCCAAAACCATAGACTTAATTTCTTTATACGCTAAGGCGCTTAAACCCTCTTTTTTTTGAAAAAGTACTTCCTTCATTATGTTGACCTCAAACAAGAATCTTCATTGACATAGGCAGATATTTATGCTAAATTGATTGATATACTGAAGGTATATCAATCATATACTTTCAATATATCACGCAATTTGAAAAAATCAAAATCATTGCCAAGTCTTTAACAGGATATCCTAACCCTATTAATAAACAGTATAGCAGTAGCTAGATACTGTGAAAAGAATATGGGATATCGATTTCTTCTTAGATTCCGGCATATCAACAAAAGAATAAGACTTTGCGTGAACAGCTATCTAAAAAATATCAAGCAGGAGGATATGACAATGGGTTTAATAAAGATTTCAAGAGGTTCAGAGACCGAACATGTTTATGAGAATGGGATTTCCAGAATACCGATTTTAGTTGGCGAATACGAAGATGCCGCTTTCGAGCGAGTTTCACTTCAGGCCGGTGCTGAATGGACGCCCGAAATTTATAAGTTAACTGAAAACAATCAGGTGTTTCTGTTCACAAGTGGCAAAGGCTATATCAGAACTCCCAGGCAAGCTTATATTATCAATGAAGTTTCTGTTTTTGTTCCGGAATTTGATGTTGAGCAGTTTAGCATTAAATGTGCTCTGGATTCCAAAGAGACTCTTGAAATACTTCATATCGTGACTGAAGTCAATGATTATGATAAGACGACTTTGGTTGAATCCAGAATGGCCTTACCAAGGTTCAGAGGCGTCTCCGAAGCCTGGCAGTATACTGAAGACTTCACCGGTTCAGACATTGTACAAAAGATGATGTTGGAGCATCGCAACCTTGGCAGATTGAGCATGGGTGCAAATTTCGGTTCAGGGCCTAACTACATCGGTCAACATATCCACAATGAATTACAGCAGTGGTATATCGTACTTCCGGGAGCAAGCTTTACTTATACAGCAGGTGATGAAACAGTTCATTTGCAAGCCGGTGATGTCACTTATACCAGGAGTGGATTTTCTCACGGCAGCGAATGTGCCGAAGGTGAGAAGTTTGCCTATATTTGGTTTGAACTTTGCACCGACGGCTACCCGGGTGAAATAAAATAAGCCTATGAAAATGATTTTCCGCTGGTTTGGAAGCAGCTTGGATCCAATCCCTCTCAGACACATAAGGCAGATTCCCAAAATACGTGGAATTGCCGGTTCGCTTATGGATATCCCTGTTGGTGAAACATGGCCAACTGAGGAAATAGCGTCACTCAAACAAGAGGTTAATGATGCGGGGCTGGAATTTGAAGTAATTGAAAGTGTTAATGTCCATGAGGACATTAAGCTGGGCATCCCAAGCCGTGATCGTTATATCGAAAATTACATTGAGACGATTAAGAATCTGGGCAAGCTCGGCATCAAGGTTATTTGCTACAATTTCATGCCTATTTTCGACTGGACCAGATCCGATTTGGCAAAAGAACTCTCCGACGGGTCAAATGTACTTTCCTATGATGCGCGGATTATCGACCGGATGAAGGATGTGAAAGATCTGGCAAAAAAGATCGAAGACAATCCGGGCAGTTTCAAAATGCCCGGTTGGGAGCCTGAGCGTATTAAGGAATTAAGGACTCAATTCAGTCGTTATGAAGGCTTTACGGAAGATGATCTTTTTAACAATCTAAAGTATTTTTTAGAGTCCATTATCCCTACATGCGAAGCTTATGATGTGAAAATGGCGATTCATCCGGATGATCCGCCCTGGAGTATTTTCGGTATCCCGAGAATCGCCAATTCTAAGGAAAATTTGGACCGCATACTGTCTCTCGTTGACAGTAAACATAACGGACTCACACTATGCTCCGGTTCTCTGGGAGCAGATCAAGATAATAAAATCCCGGATCTGATCAGGCATTTCGGAAAAGATGGAAAAATCCATTTTGCCCACATCCGGAACATACGAGTACACGAACAAGGGATATTTGATGAATCTTCTCATTTATCAGAAGACGGATCACTTGATATCTACGAGATTATGAAGGCCTATGATGAGATAGGCTTCGAAGGTTATGTCAGGCCGGACCACGGCAGAATGATATGGGATGAGCAGGGACGTGCTGGTTATGGCCTTTATGATCGTGCATTAGGAGTCGCATATATGAACGGACTCTGGGAGGCAATTAAAAAATCAAAGGTTCAAACTGTTTAAACAGATCCGGCCCGGAAAAAATGGAGAGATTTATGTTTGACTGGCAAAAAAAGATGGAATCCAAGATAGCTGAAATAGGTATCATACCTGTAATTAAGCTTGATGATCCCGCAGATGCTCCTCATCTGGCTCAGGCCTTGATTGCGGGGGGAGTGTCTGCTGCAGAAGTAACCTTTCGTACCGAGAAAGCAGATCAGATTATTCGGGCAATGAGAGATAGTTTCCCCGAGATGCTGGTCGGAGCCGGAACCGTTTTAACCCTGGATCAGGTGAAGCTGGCGATCGAGGCCATGGCGGCTTTCATTGTAAGCCCGGGCTATGATGAAGAGATAGTAAGCTACTGCATAGAGCAGCAGATGCCGGTCTTTGCAGGGGCGATAACACCGACTGAGATTCAAAGAATTATTAAACATGGCCTTTACGTGGCCAAGTTTTTTCCCGCTTCACAATACGGTGGCCTGGCCACGATCAAAGCTTTGTCAGGACCTTTTCCTGATATGAAGTTCATTCCAACAGGGGGCATTTCCTTAGAAAATCTGGGAGAATATGCTGCAGACAAGCGTATCTTAGCTTGCGGCGGCTCCTATATGGTTTCAGACAAACTCTTGAAGAGTAGGAATTGGTCGGAAGTTAGCAGATTATGTGTTGAGTCTGTTGACGTTATTAAGAATGCTAGGAGCTGATAATATGAAACGAGTTGTTACTTTTGGTGAGATAATGCTTAGATTGACACCGGAGGCTTCTTTAAGGTTTTTTCAAAATGACAGGATGCAAGCCAGCTTCGGAGGTGGTGAAGCAAATGTTGCTGTTTCACTGGCAAACTATGGTCTTGATGCTGCATTTGTAACAAAACTTCCGGAGAATGACATAGGTCGGGCAGCAGTCAATCAATTGAAATATTTCGGTGTGGACACAGGCTTAATCAAACGTGGCGGCTCAAGAGTCGGCATATATTATCTGGAAAAGGGTGCTTCACAAAGACCTTCAAAAGTGATTTATGACAGGGCTTACTCAGCCATAGCCATGGCAGAAAAGGATGACTTTGACTGGGACGAAATATTTGATGGTGCAGACTGGTTTCATTTTACCGGTATTACCCCTGCACTGGGCAAAAATGTAGCGGATATTTGTCTGGAAGCTTGCCGGAAAGCAAAAGAAAAATCGATCAAGGTCAGTTGCGATTTGAACTACAGAAAGAACCTTTGGACCACAGATGAAGCCTGCGAAACCATGAGCAAGTTGATGGAGCATGTCGATCTCTGCATAGCTAACGAAGAGGATGCGGAGAAGGTCTTCGGCATCAAAGGATCGGATACAGATGTTGTACAGGGCAAATTGAATTACGAAGGCTATAAGGATGTTGCACTTCAATTAAAAGAGAGATTTAACTTTTCTTATGTAGCGATTACGCTTAGAACCAGCATCAGCGCGAATTATAATGAATGGTCAGCCTTGCTGTATGACAGCAATGACTTTCATTTTTCTAAAACTTATCCGATTCAAATAGTAGATCGAGTCGGCGGCGGTGATAGCTTTGGTGGAGGTCTCATCTACGGCCTTCTAAAAGGAATGAGCTCAGGAGATGCCCTGGATTTCGCAACAGCGGCTTCTTGCCTGAAGCATAGTATCGAAGGGGACTTCAACCGGGTAACTCTTGCAGAGGTCAAAAATCTTCTAGGCGGCGATTCAAGCGGAAGAGTACAGCGCTAAGCTGACTTAGCCTAAAACAAGGTATAGTTACATAAACAGCCTATATGCATGCAGCTTATTAGGCTTATCATCACCATGGAGGAAAAACAGTGAAAGAATTTATGGGCGTTGATTTTTTGCTAAAGACAAAAACTTCGGTAGAACTGTATGAAGGCTTTGCAAAGAATCTGGCTATTGTTGATTATCACTGCCACATTGATCCCCGAGAAATTGCTGAAAACATGCAATATGAGAATATAGCTCAAATGTGGCTTAAGGGAGATCATTACAAATGGCGAATCATGCGCGCCAATGGTGTAGATGAATACTATATTACCGGAGACGCCGGCGACGAAGAGAAATTTCAGAAATACGCTGAAAGCCTGGCAAATTCGCCCGGGAATCCTTTGTATCACTGGAGCCACATGGAGCTGAATCGTTATTTCAATTACAAGGGTGTGCTTAACGGGAAAACCGCTCCATATGTCTGGGACCATTGTAATACTCTTATCCGTGAGAAAAAACTGGATGCAAGAAGCATAATTGCTGCATCCAACGTTGAGCTTATCTGTACGACCGATGATCCTCTGGACGACCTGAAATACCATGAAATGATGGCCAAAGATTCAACATTACCTGCCCGTGTACTCCCTGCATGGCGGCCGGACAAGCTGCTGAACATCGAGTCTCCGGAATTTAATGAATATATTGATAAGCTTGGCAAGGTCAGCGGCGTAGATATCGTCGATTTCGGCAGTCTGCTTAGTGCAATTGAACAACGAATGAATTATTTTCACCAAAGAGGATGCAAGCTATCTGACCACGGCATCCATCAAGTAGATTACCTGCCTGCTTCTCCGGAACAAGTGGCGGAAATCTTCACCAGACGCAGGTCGGGACAAACTCTTAGCAAGGAAGAAACTTTGCAGTACCGGACAAATTTACTTCTACATCTGGGTAGACAATACAGTAAAAAGAATTGGGTTATGCAATTACATCTCGGAGCCGGAAGGGACCTCAATACAAAGATGTTTGATTCGCTGGGACCGGACACCGGTTTTGACTGTATCGGTCAGACCATAGATTTCGTCGATTTATCAAGGTTCCTTAATGACCTTTACCTGACAGATGAACTGGCTAAAACAGTAGTTTACTCTCTGAACCCCAATGATAATCCGGTGATTTGTACTATACTCGGATGTTTTCAGGGGGGCGGGACTAAAGGAAAGATGCAACAAGGATCAGCCTGGTGGTTTAACGATCATATCCGGGGCATGCGTGACCAGATGACCTCTCTGGCAAATTATGGGGTCCTGGGTAATTTCATCGGTATGACAACGGATTCCAGAAGTATCCTATCCTATGTGAGGCATGACTATTTCCGTAGAATCCTCTGTGACATCCTCGGGACCTGGGTTGAGAATGGCGAATATCCTGACGATAGAGAAGCTTTAGGAGAAATGGTCAGAAATATCTCGCGTGATAACTGCATGAGGTATTTTGATTTTTAGTAGTAAAAAACAGCCATATGATTGCTGACAGATATATGTTGGAGATATAAATGAAGCTAAATTTAGACTCTATTAAGAACCGAGAAAGATGGGAAGACAAGGGTTTTAATTTACCGAAATACGATATTAAGCTACTGAGAGCAGAAACCAAAGCCAAACCTCGCTGGTTGCACTTCGGACCCGGTAACCTGTTCCGTATGTTTATTGCGCGGGTTCAGGATGAACTCCTGGACCTTGGCCTGACCGATACCGGAGTTATAGTTGCAGAAACTTTCAACGCTGACTCACTCGATTATATTTTTCGTCCCTATGACAACTTAAGTACGGCTGTAACTCTGAAATCAGACGGTGATCTGGATTTACGCGTGGTAGGCTGTATAGCGGAGACTTTAAAAGCAATAAGAAAACATGAAGACTGGCAGAGACTGGCAGAGATTTTCTCTCAGGAATCTTTAGAGTATATTTCGTGTACTATCACGGAAAAAGGCTATAACCTTCTGGATCATAAGGGAGATTTCACCGCAAGCGTGCAATCTGAAATGCAGGATCCTGAAATGCACACTTCCAATGCCATGGGGATTATTTGCCTCTTGCTGTATCAGAGGTTTTTAGCCGGACGATATCCCCTGACCCTATTAAGCTTCGATAATGTTTCTCATAACGGTTCCTTATTCAGGGATGCAGTTTTAGCATACGCTGAAGCCTGGACAGGTCAGGGCTATCTGGAATCGGAGTTTTGCGACTATCTTAGAGATGAAAGCAAAATACGCTTTCCCTGGACTATGATTGATAAAATTACTCCCGGAGCCGACTCTTCTGTTGCCCGGATGCTGAAGAGCAGAGGGTATGAAGACGTAGAAGGCACTTTGCTTAAGGGGAGACAACTGGCTCCATCCTTTGTAAACGGTGAAGAAACCGAATATCTGGTCATTGAAGACAGCTTTGTCAATGGAAAACCCGACTGGGGTCACGGCGGAATTATTTTTACAGACCGCATAACTGTTGATTTGGCTGAAACAATGAAAGTTACCACCTGCCTCAACCCCCTGCATACAGCCCTGGCAATTTTCGGCAGTTTACTGGGCGTTAATAAAATCAACCAGGCTGTTAAGGATAAGGATTTACTGAATCTGATTAAAGGGGTCGGCTACAAGGAAGGCTTGCCTGTAGTTGTAAATCCGGGCATCCTCGATCCGCAGGAATTTCTGGATACGGTAATTGAAGAACGCTTTCCCAATCCCTTTTTGCCTGATACGACCCAGCGCATTGCCACTGATACCTCACAAAAGATACCGGTTCGTTTCGGCAATACACTTAAAGCCTATGCTGTTGATAAGCCGGAATTACTTGGGGATTTAAACTTTATTCCTGCAGTCTTGGCAGGCTGGCTGCGCTATCTGTTGGCTGTGGACGACAGAGGCAAGAAAATGGAGCTGTCTCCGGATCCTATGCTTGCCGATTTACAGGCAGCCTTAGCTAAAATTGCATTCGGCGATAATTCAAATAGTGAAGAGACTATCAGACCGATGCTGGAAAATGAAAAAATATTCGGCCTGAATTTAACCGGGACGGGTCTGGATGAAAAGATAATCAGTTACTTCATTTTTATGAATGAAGGAGTCGGTCAGGTCAGAGCCTTGTTGGAAAATTTAGAAAGAGCATAAGGGGAAATCAGATCTATGATGAAATTAAGGAAGAACAGCAAGTATTCATTAATGGCTGTCACAAGCATGGGAATTCGTATAACACCGGCTAACAGACAACCTGTCGATATGAGTCATTTTTATGAGATGCAGGCAACCAGCGCAGAATCCAATGTCTTGAACATATCTGCTTCTTTGGGTTTGAAAACTAAAGTGTTAACACGCTTTGTCCGGGACAGCTCCATTGCCAGATTTATTAAGAGCGAACTGCGCCGACGCAATATAGAGTATGAAGGAGTAGAAGTAGCGCAGGGGAATCCCTGGGGTTACCGTCATCAGATAAATATTGCCGACAGCGGTTATGGCGGAAGGCGCCCCTATGTGCTTAATGATAGAGCAGGCGAAGTAGGTCGTACCATAAAGAGTTCTGATTTCGATCTGGAAGCTATCTTCAGAGATGAGGGCTGCCAAATACTTCATTTGTCCGGTTTGATAGCTGCACTTTCTCCCGAGACAACACAGTGCTGCCTTGATATTGCGGAATATGCAAAGTCGCAGGGTACCTTGATTTCCTTTGATCTGAATCACCGCGCCAGCTTCTGGGAAGGTCGCGAAGAAGAACTTTCAGACAGCTTCCATCGTTTAGCCTCGATCACCGATATTTTGATCGGCAATGAAGAGGATTACCAACTTGCCTTAGGGATAAAGGGTCCTGAAGCAGGAGGCAAAGATGTAGATGCTAATATAGACGACTTCAAAGAGATGATCAGTAGAGTGAAGGACAAATATCCTAATGCAAGTCTTTTTGCTAATACTCTGCGTGAGGTCCTGAATGCTAACGAGCATATGTGGGGCGGAATCCTGCACGCCGGAGATGAGTGGTATGTAGAAGAACCGCGCGATATACAGGTTCTGGACCGTATCGGTGGCGGCGATAGCTTCGTTGGAGGTCTCCTTTACGGTGTCCTGAATGAATGGGAGCCTGAAAAATGCCTGCAGTTTGCCTGGTCTACCGGAGCCCTCACCAGTACTCTTTTGACTGACTATGCATCACCTTCGGATGAAAACCAGATTTGGGATATTTACACCGGCAATGCCAGAGTGAAAAGATAGACTATCAAACATATTTTTTGAAAAACACGGGAGAGAATAATGAACAAAGCTGATATAGGACTAATCGGACTGGCAGTAATGGGTGAAAACCTCGTCATGAATATGGAGAGCAAAGGTTTCACCGTCAGTGTATATAATCGCACAGCGGACAAGGTCGAAAATTTTGTTAATGGACGTGCGCTGGGAAAAAATATAATGGGCGCATATAGCCTGGAAGAACTGGTTTCCCAGTTAAAGAAGCCCCGCAAGGTTATGCTAATGGTGAAAGCCGGACAGCCTGTTGACGAATTTATTGAATTATTGATTCCTTTGTTGGAGCAGGGTGACATAATCATGGACGGCGGTAACTCGGAGTTCAGCGATTCCATCCGGCGAACAAAATATGTGGAAAGCAAGGGTTTGCTATATATAGCTACAGGTGTCTCCGGAGGTGAAGAAGGAGCTCTGATCGGACCATCCATCATGCCGGGGGGCTCACCTGATGCATGGGCACATGTCAAAGATATCTTCCAGTCAATATCTGCAAAAGTAGACGACGGTTCCCCCTGTTGCCAGTGGGTTGGAGCAGATGGTGCCGGCCACTTTGTGAAAATGGTTCATAACGGCATAGAATATGGTGATATGCAGCTGATTTGCGAAGCTTACGATTTGATGAAAACCATGTTGGGCATGAGCAATGAAGAGATGCATGAAGCTTTTGCCCTGTGGAATGAAGGAGACCTTGATTCTTATCTCATTGAAATTACAAGAGACATTTTGGCCTTCAAAGATGAGGACGGAACGGCTGTCGTCGACGTAATCCTGGACACGGCCGGTCAGAAAGGCACGGGCAAATGGACTGCAATAACTGCATTGGATGAAGGTGTCCCCTTAACTTTGATTACCGAAGCCGTCTTCAGTCGTTTCCTTTCTTCCCTGAAAGAAGAAAGGCTGGCTGCGGCTAAGCTGTTAAATGGGCCTGATCATCTAAGTTCACCTGACAAGAAAGAGATGATCAAGGACATTCAAGATGCCCTTTTAGCTTCTAAAATTATTTCTTACGCTCAGGGTTTTGCCCTGATGAGATCTGCTGCTGACACTTATGACTGGAAACTCAACTATGGTGAGATAGCCTTGATGTGGCGCGGCGGCTGCATAATTCGCAGTGCCTTCCTGGGTGATATAAAAGTAGCTTTCGACAAAGATCCTGCTCTGGCCAACTTAATGCTTGATGATTATTTCCGTGACAAATTGGATCAGGCACAAGACGGCTGGCGCAGAGTAATTGCAGCAGCAGCTCTTAACGGAATCCCCGCACCGGCTATGAGCGCAGCACTCAGCTATTATGATGCTTATCGCAGGGAGAGACTGCCGGCCAATTTGTTGCAGGCACAAAGGGATTACTTCGGTGCTCATACCTATGAAAGAACTGACCGGAACCGGGGAGAATTCTTCCACACAAACTGGACCGGTAAGGGCGGGACGACCGCTTCCTCTGCTTATGATGCATAAATGGAGATTTGAGAGATGAAAGACCTAGTTTTATACGGCCGGGATGATGCAGGTATCAGTCTGACAGAGATTAGTGAAGCTCTGATATTTGCACTGTCGGAATATAAGGGCAGTGGCAAAAAAATCCTGCTGGCAATTCCCGATTTTACCAGATTCCATTCTAATGCCGGTCTTATAGCAAACATAATCTATCATGAATTATCTGATACTTGTCAGGTAGACTTGCTGCCGGCCCTTGGTACTCATGTGCCTATGACCCGGTCTGAATGTGCCAAAATGTACGGAGATATTCCATACGATAAATTCATTGAACATAATTGGCGCACAGGTGTTGTGAACTTAGGACAGGTACCGGCTGACTTTGTGAAAGAAGTGTCGGAAGGGGTTATGGATACAGCAATCGAGGTGGAGGTCAATGAGCATATTGTTCATGGTAACTATGACCTGATTATCTCAATTGGCCAGGTAGTCCCCCATGAAGTAGTAGGAATGGCCAACCATTCAAAGAATATCCTGGTTGGCTGTGGAGGGAGTAATATGATTAACTCTTCTCATATACTTGGTGCTTTCTACGGAATGGAGCGGATGATGGGAAGAGATCATTCACCTGTTCGCAAGGTCTTTGACTACGCTGCTGAGCACTATCTTAAAGATTTAAATATCTCATACATTTTAACGGTAACAACGGCAGTCAAGGTTGATGTCAGCACACATGGTCTTTTTATCGGAAGTGAACGCTCGGTTTTTGAGAAAGCTGTCACCTTATCTCAGGAGAAGAACATAATTTCACTTGATGATCCCTTAAGCAAGGTTGTTGTTTATCTTGATCCGGAAGAGTTCAAAAGTACCTGGCTGGCTAACAAGGCAATCTATCGCACCCGCATGGTAATTGCTGATGGCGGCGACTTGATTGTGTTGGCTCCCGGAGTTGACAAATTTGGAGAGGACGAAGAAGTCGATTATTTGATTAGGAAATACGGTTACTGTGGCCGCGAGCGTGTGATTGAGTTAAGCCGCACAGAAACAGCTTTGCAGTCTAATTTATCTGCAGCAGCCCACTTGATTCACGGCAGTTCTGATGATCGCTTCAAAATTACCTATTGCACACGCAAACTGACAAAAGAAGAAGTGGAGAGTGTTAACTTCAACTATCTTCCCTATGATGAAGCAATCAAAAAATACGACCCCGCCAAATTGCAGGATGGATTCAACATTGTTGACGGTGAGGAGATTTACTATATAAGCAATCCTGCTTTGGGTCTCTGGTCAACCAAGGAAAAATATACTGACTAGTAAGAAAGATGATATATATGGATTCAAATTACCGGGCAAGCACTTGTCCTTCAGAGATGATTTCTTTCGGCTTGGGTGACCGGCTTGGAAATGCTGGTGCAGCCCATCTGAAGCTTCTTCAGGCTTATAATGTCTTCCCGGTTCTTGCCCAACAGTCAACAAGGGAGCTATCTCTGACAAAGCGCACTTACGCAGACGTTGTTAAAGCAGCCTGCGAGCAGAGTGTGGAACTTGCTTGGGAACGTGGCTTCGGAGCAGACGGCGATCATCTTAAAACAGCAAAGGATATCCGCACGGCCCTTGAAGCAGGCTGCAGGATGATCACACTGGATTGTTCAGACGAGTTCCCGAAAACTGAACAGAAGGGCATTGATTATTGGGGCAGCTTAAGCTCAGAAAAACAAGCCCTCTACCAAGCACTATATGAAGAATATCTTGTTTTTTCTAATGAACATGACCCGTCGTGCGAGCCCCTGGAAGAAGCTGAATTTCATGACACTCTTGCTTATTTTGAACCTGTATTCCTTTTTATAAAGAGGATCTATGAAGAAACTATCCTGCCTGAGCCGGCTAAGATTGACTTCGAAATTTCGATTGATGAAACTGCTTTTGAGACTCCCCCCTTTGCCCATTGGCTATTGGGAGGGGTTCTGAGAGCAGATCAAATAGAGATTTTCAGCGTAGCGCCCAGATTTACCGGAGCCTTTGAGAAGGGAATTGATTATATTGGGGACCCGGATGCCTTCAGAGTATCCTTGCGATTTCATGAAGCGATAGCTGACCACTATGGCCATCGTCTCTCAATTCATTCGGGATCAGACAAATATTCAATTTTCCCGATTATTGCTGAGGAACTTAAACGCCCCTACCACCTGAAGACTGCCGGAACTCACTGGCTTGTGGCGGTCGAACTGATAGCGGAAACCAAGCCAGAGCTCTTCCGCGACATGTACCATCTTGCTGAACAGTCATTCACCGATGCAAAGAAGCTCTACAGCATCTATACAGAGGCAGAGGACATAGCTGATGTCAGTGAGTTTTCAGAAGAAGAATACCCTGCCTTGCTCCAACACCCGAATTACAGACAGTTTTTCCATATCAGCTACGGAGCACTGCTTAGAAACCATGCTATCCACGATGGTATGTACAGAGAAATGGATGCAAACAAAGACCGTTACCATGAACTGTTGAATATTAACCTTAAGAAACATCTGGACAAACTGAACTTGGAGCAAAGAATCTAATGATCCATGTCTTACCTTGCAATAGTCAAATGTCAATTTCTTCGAAAATAGGGGAAATTGTTTGACGTAGATATGGAACTGTGTTATCTTTCTCCTATGAGATATATCATAAATATATCTCAAAAAATCGTAAAAATTCTACATAATGCAAAAAGCTGATGGGGGCAAATACTAATGAGCATGATTAGCGTCAGAGGACTTCGCAAAAATTTTGGCGATAATGAAGTGTTGAAGGGCATTAACATAGACATTGAACCCGGCGAAGTTGTGGCTATTGTTGGCCCTTCCGGCTGTGGAAAGTCAACATTCCTTCGGTGTCTTAATCTGCTGGAACAACCTACGAGCGGACAGATTATTTATCACGATGTTGATATAGTATCTGCTCCGGCTAAAGAGTCATCAAAACTTTTGCAGGGAGTAGGGATGGTTTTTCAGCAGTTCAATCTTTTTCCACATAAAACAATACTTGACAACATTACATTGGCACCAATAAAAGTACAGGGTAAAAGCAAAGAAGAGGCGGAAGAGAAAGCCTTTGATTTGTTAAAAACTGTCGGCTTGGAAGAAAAGCATGATTCTTATCCTAACCAGCTCTCCGGCGGCCAGCAGCAACGCATAGCCATTGCCCGTGCACTGGCACTTGAACCTGAAGTTATGCTTTTTGATGAGCCTACATCTGCACTGGATCCTGAAATGATCGGTGAAGTGCTGGATGTTATGAAAAAACTGGCTTTTGCCGGAATGACCATGCAAGTTGTCACCCATGAGATGGGATTTGCCCGTGAGGCAGCTGACAGAGTTATTTTTATTGATGGCGGGGTTATTGTTGAAGACAGCCCCCCTCTGGAATTTTTCAATCACCCGAAAAATCGGCGTTTGCAGGATTTTCTAAGTAAAATGCTTTAAATAATAAGACAGGCAAGCGCACATTTTTAAGATAAATCATCAGGAGGAAGTGAGATGTCACAGATTCAGCTAGCAAAGTACAACACAGTAAAATATGATTTCAAGGAAGGCTACGCCACCGTACCGGTGCTGGTGGATGTTTATGATCAGGCCAGATTTGCACATTGCGCACTCCAGCCGGGTCATTCAATCTCGCCCGAGCTGTTTTCCGTTACTGAGCATAATCAACTTTTCGTTTTTACCAAAGGAAAAGGTTACATAACCACACCGCGTCGTGCCTGGAATATAATTGAACCCGGGGTTTTTGTTCCTGAATTTGATAAAGAAACTTTCACAATTACCTGTTCAACAGACAGCAGAGAGCCACTTGAGTTCTTGCATATTGTCACCGAACTTAATGATTATGATAAGACTTGTTTAGTCGAGTCCAGGATGACGCTGCCACGTTTCCGTACCATTAATGAAGGGTGGACCTATGAAGAAGACTTTAAGGATAACTCTGTAACTACTTCGATGATGTTACTGGAACATAGAAATTTAGGTCGTCTCTCTATGGGTTGTGTTAAGGGAGTCGGTCCTTTTGAAATCGGCCAACACATACATAATGAGCTGGCCCAGTGGTATTTCCCCTTACCCGGATCTGAATTTATTTATACCGCCGCCGGTGAAGAAGTGAAAATGACCGGTGGAGATCTTTCCTTCACCCCAACCGGATTCTGGCATGGCAGCATAGTAGAAGAGAATAAAACGTGTGACTACATTTGGTTTGAAATGTGTGTTGACGGTTATCCCGGAGAGATCAAATAAGGAGTACAAAAGCTGTTTTTCCCGCCTGCTTATGCCCATAGTGCGGATTAAGGAACAATAATAACCCCTAACCCCAAATGGTGATCAGTTTATGCCTTGTGTGAACATACATTTTGGAGAGATAGATTTTTTATGAGCAAAATGTCGTACCTTTTAGGTTCAAACAGTCAATATAAGCGTTTCACATTGGAGAGTTTTATCTCTGATATGGTACGACTTGGCATTCATAAACTGGATTTTGTTCCGCAAACACCGCATTTCTTCTGCGGGCGCGGGGGCTACGAAGATCCTGCTTCACTTAGGGCGAAATTAAAGGAATCTGATCTTGTGATTGAGGTTTTGTCAGCTCCCGGCTACCGTTATTCGATTACAGCAGCTGAGGGTGAACAACGTGAAGCAACGCTGTCTTACTACAAAAACTGTATTAGATTGGCGTCTGAACTGGAATGCAACAAGCTGGTATTAGGGGCATATGGCGCCTGTTGGGATATTGAAAAAAGGGTACTGATAGATAACGCTAAAGGAATTCTTCAACAGCTTTGTGACTTTGCTGATGGTTATGGGGTCTCCTTATTATTGCTTCCGGTCATGGGACCGGAGACACCACTCATTGCTGAGTCCCCGGTACTGAACAGGTCTTCAGAATTTCTGGAACTACTGGATGAAGTTGACAATTTAAACCTGCAAGTTTGTTTGGACACAAACGTCATGAGCTCTTGTGGCGAAACACTCTCCGACTGGTTCAAACAGCTGAAAGATAAGATAAAACTGGTACGGCTTTGTGATGGCAACTATCACGGATGGCGAGCATGGGGCAAGGGGGTACTTCCTATGAAACGCTATATCGAAGAACTGGAACTCTTCGATTATAATGGCGACATTTCTCTCTTACTTCCGGATGAATTCTATCTTCAACAACCATCTTATCCCAATGAGCTCACTCTGGCGGCTATAAGTGAGGCGAAACTGACATGGCGACAATAAAACGCAAACAGTTGGTTAATATGAATCAGCATTACCGTCGCTTCTCGCTGGATTACTTTTTAGCCTGTCAACAGAAATTAGGTGTTGAGCAGATTGAACTCTGGTGCGGAGCTTCTCATTTTATGCTGGATCATGAAGGATACGGCGACGTGACCGGTCTCCGTGCCAAGTTGAGGAACTACGGCGTGAAAGTCGTAACTGTTACAGCACCCAGTATAGCTTATCAGTATCAGTATGCATCCCAGGAGCCGGATCATTTGGAATATTCCTTCCGTTATTTTTCAAATGCGATACACCTGGCTGTCGAACTGGGAGCAGACCGGGTTGTAGTGAATTCCGGCTGGGGATATGTTGATGAAGATGAGGAAAAGATGTGGAATCGCTCGAGAGACCATCTTCACCGTCTGTGCAAAGTAGCAGAAGGAGAAGGAGTTTTCCTTGCCATGGAATCTTTACGTGATGATGAAAGTAACCTGGTCAATAATCTCGAAAGTACCGGGCGCATGTTCAAGGAGATCAACCATCCGAATTTGAAGGTTATGGTAGATAATATCGCTACCGGAGCAGCCGGTGAGTCACTGGATGATTGGTTTCAAGCCTTTGGTAAAAATTTGATTCACATGCATTTTCTGGATGGCGATCCCTGGCTTCATAATATTTGGGGCGATGGCAATACATCACTCGCTGAGCAAATTTCAACAATGAATAAATACAACTTTGATGGATATCTGGTACAGGAAGTGGCTGACGAGCATTATTTTACGGATCCTTTCGCAGCTGACAAATTGAATTTCCGCGTTCTGGAGCGTTTTATTGAAGATTGGCCCATCAGATCAAGTTAATAATCACAAGGAAAATGTTTGCTATTACGAACAACAACCGAGTGATTTTTATAAAATATTTTTCAGCGGAAGAAGCTGAAAAAATAACAAAAAAGAAAAGGTGAAAAAATGAAAATGAAAAAACTTCTTGTCGTCATTCTCGCACTTGCAATGACGATCTCCTTTGTAGCATGCGACAACGGAAAAAAACCAGAGACAACAGTTCCTGAAACTGAAGCACCTGTAGTAACCGATGCGCCTGTAGTAACCGAACCCCAGGGTGACGGCTCACTGCAGAGAGTGTTGGATGCAGGCAAACTCACAATCGGTGCTGAAGGTAACTGGATTCCATACGTCTACAACGAAGACGGAACCGGCGACCTGACCGGCTTCGAAGTTGAAGTCGCAAGAGAGATAGCATCAAGATTAGGCGTAGAAGCTGTACACCAGATTTCTGATAGCTGGGATCCTGTTTTGGCAGGCCTGGATGCCGGACGTTATGATACCGTCATTTGCGGCACCAACCCTAACCCCGAACGTCAGGAAATCTATGCCGTTACAGCCTCTTATGCTGAAAACCCCTACTGCCTGGTAGTGAACGGTGACAATACTGAGATTACTTCCTTTGAAGACATCGAAGGCAAGTTGCTCATAAACTCCCCATCATCTGCTGCCGGTAAAATTGCTCAGAGCTATGGAGCAAATGTTGCAGACGGCGACCTTACAGGTGCAATGGATCAGCTTCATACCGGGCGTGCCGATGCCCACATCAACAACGTAGCCGCTGCTGATGAGTACATGAAGAGCCGTCCTGATGTGAATGTGAAAATTGTCGCCATCTATGAACCTGCTGAAGGTGAAGAATACATGGTTGAGTCAGCTGCTATGCTTCGTAAAGAAGATCAGGAGCTTTCCGACAAGATCTCTGAAATCATCGGCGAAATGATCAAAGACGGAACATTATACGACCTGACAGCGAAATACTTCGGTGAAACTGTTGCAGATAGTGTCAGCCTGTACAAATAACAATAATAGTTAGCGATTGAGGTGGCGCAGATTTTACATCTGCACCACCTTCTAACTGTATGAGGAGACGGAAACCTTGGATACATTGCAGCTACTAATAAATTCATTCTGGCCTATGTTTAAAGCCGGATTAACAATTTCAGTTCCGCTGATGCTGATTTCATTTGCATTGGGCCTGGTATTGGCCTTTGTCATTGCGCTGATGCGTATGTCGAAGATCATACCGTTTAAGGCCATAGCCTGGTTTATAGTGTGGGTGATACGCGGAACACCTCTGCTGGTTCAGATTTTTGTTATCTATTTCGGATTACCTTCAGTAGGGATAGTACTTAAACCGATACCCTCTGCAATCTTGGCTCTTACTGTTAGCCAGGGCGCATATAATTCAGAAGTTATCCGCTCATCATTATCTTCAATCCCAAGGGGACAGTTTGAAGCAAGCAAAGCACTTGGAATGAATAGAGGGCAAACAATGTTTCAGGTTATTATCCCTCAAGCGGCACTGGTCGCAGTCCCTCCCCTGGGAAACTCATTTATCAGCTTACTTAAAGATACCTCACTGGTCTCAGCTATAACTGTGGCAGAGATTCTGATGACAGCAAAAGGTATAATAGCAGTTAAATTCCAACCATTATTGCTTTATGTTGAAGCAGCTTTTATTTACCTTATATTCAGCACTGTTCTTACTTTACTGCAAGGAAAACTTGAGAAATATCTGGGTAAGCACCTGGTAGAAAAAGGTGTAAAAAGTGACGCTTGTGTTGCAGAAGTACCGGCAGTTAAATAGCTAAAGCTGTGGTATAAAAATCAGTATGATAAAACAGGGTGTGCCTGAAAGTCGGGGCACACCCTGTTTTAAATAACAATGTAAATCTTCTTTACGCAAACTCTTTGAATTTTCCTCCCGATGTATAATAAATATGGTATATGTTTGCGACACTTTAGTATTTGACTGAATCTAATGCTCCGTGATAAGTTGAAGTGAAGATTTATGCACATTAGCAGCAGATTGTCAGAAGCCGACGAGACTCTTTAAACTGAACAATTTAAAGAATGAAGATAAATAACAGGAGGTCTTGAAATGAACTGGCATAGCAAGCGTGATATGAAGCAAGCACGTCTTGAAAGTGCATCCCCTTACATTAATCACAAGCTGATCGAAAGCGAATCGATCGCCGAGGCACTGCAGGCCTTGATGCGCCCCGGAGACCGGGTAGTCATCGAAGGAGACAACCAGAAACAGGCGACTTTTTTGGCCAAAGCACTGACAAAGCTTAATCCCGATAAAATCCATGATGTGATGATGATTGTTCCTTCTATTTCCAGGGCTGAACATCTGGACGTATTCGATAAAGGTATCGCCAGTGAGATCAACTTCGCTTATGCCGGTATGCAAAGTGTGCGTCTGGCAGATATGCTCGCAGAAAACAAGTTGAAAATCGGGGCAATTCATACCTATCTTGAACTATATTCCCGGCTCTTTGTGGACCTTATCCCGGACATCTGTCTGGTTGCAGCCGATCAGGCTGATCCTGACGGTAATCTTTTCACAGGTTACAGTACAGAAGATACTCCGACACTGGTAGAATCCGCTGCCTTTCATCAGGCGATTGTAGTCGTCCAGGCCAACGAGATAGTTGAACGCGGAGCCTTGCCGCGCGTAGATATTCCCGGAGACTGGGTCGATCTGGTTGTTTTGGCAGACGAGCCCTATCAGCTGGAAGCTTTGTTCACCAGAGATCCGAAAAAGATCCGCGACCAGCATATTCTCATGGGCATGATGACGATCAAGGGTATTTATGCAAAACATGGAGTGACATCTCTCAACCACGGCATCGGTTACAACTCCGCGGCTATCGAGCTCCTGCTTCCTACATACGGAGAAGAACTGGGTCTGAAAGGTAAAGTCTGCAGGAACTGGATCCTGAATCCGCATCCCACGATGATTCCTGCTATGGAAAACGGTTGGGTGGAAAGCATGTTCACCTTTGGTGGTGAAATCGGCATGGAGCGTTACACCGAAGCGCGTTCAGATATTTTCCCGATCGGTTCTGACGGAAGTATGCGTTCAAACCGCGCCTTTGCTCAGATAGCAGGACTTTACGGCATTGACCTTTTCCTGGGCGCAACTTTGCAGATGGATTATCTGGGCAACTCGTCGACTGTAACCAGCGGACGTCTCACCGGCTTTGGCGGTGCTCCCAACATGGGTCATAACACCCTGGGCCGCAGACATACATCACCGGCCTGGCTGGACATGATGCCCCAGCCCGGAAATTCCCTGCAAAGAGGCAAAAAACTTGTAGTACAGATGCTTGCCAGTCAGGGACGCTTCGGTTACAACTTCAAACCCGAACTTGATGCAGTCAAGATCGGTAGAGAAAGCGGTTTCGATGCTCCACCGGTCATGATCTACGGCGAAGATGTTACGCATGTCGTTACAGAGCAGGGCATAGCCTACCTCTACATGGCTGAAAGCGAAGCAGAGCGCAGGTCCCTCTTAGCTGCAGTTGCGCAAGACACACCCCTGGGCGAATATGCCAGCAAAGCTGAAATTGAAAAAATGCGTAAAGACGGAAAGGTAGCTTTGCCGGATGACCTCCAGATTGACCCGGCAACGGCAACACAGGACAGACTGGCAGCTAAATCACTAGATGACCTTGTTGAATGGTCAGGCGGCCTGTATGAGATACCTGAAGCTTTTAAAAAATAAAAAATCAAATGTAAGATAGAGGAGGACGAGCTTTGTTGACGAAAAAACAAAAAGAGCTGGTCGAGGTAAAAGAAAAACTTAGACAAGGTGGAGGCGAAAGGGCGATCGAACGCCAGCACGATCGTGGCAAAATGACAGCACGTGAACGCATAGATGCGTTGCTCGATGACAAAAGTTTTGTCGAGACCGGAATATTTGTTAAGCACCGTTCCACCCAGTTTGGCATGGATCAGAAGAATTCTCCAGGAGATGGCGTAGTTACCGGCTACGGTACTATCGATGGGCGGCAGGTCTGCGTGACTGCGCAGGACTTCACTATCATCGGTGGATCACTGGGAGAAATGCATGCCGACAAAATTGTTAAGACACAGGAGTTGGCCCTGAAAATTGGCTGCCCGATTATTTCTATTAACGACTCCGGAGGTGCCCGTATCCAGGAAGGTGTTGATGCACTGGCCGGTTACGGTCGTATATTTTATAACAATACCAAGGCGTCTGGTGTGATTCCGCAGATCTCAGTTATCATGGGTCCCTGTGCCGGAGGCGCTGTTTACTCACCGGCCCTGACCGACTTCGTTTTTATGGTAGATAACACCAGCGAAATGTTTATCACCGGCCCTGAAGTCATCAAAACTGTGACCGGCGAAGAAGTGTCAGCCCAGGAACTCGGCGGCTCGATGACACACAACAGCATCAGCGGTGTCGCCCAATTCAGAGCGGCCAATGAAGACGAGTGCTTTACACAGATCCGCCAGCTGCTCAGCTATCTGCCCCAGAATAATATGGAAAAAGCAGAGTGCTGCGACAGCAAGTCAGATCCGAATGCCCTGCAGGACTCCTTGAACAGTCTGATTCCGGATGATCCCCGCACTCCTTATGACATGAAGGACCTGATTTACAGTCTGGCTGATAATGGTGGATTTTTTGAGCTGCAGCCTTACTTTGCCCAAAATATGCTTATCGGCTTTCTGAGACTGAACGGTGAGAGCATTGGCATCATCGCCAACCAACCGCGTGTTCTGGCCGGTTGCCTCGACATTAATGCTTCCGACAAAGCTGCCCGTTTTATCCGCATGTGCGACGCCTTTAATATTCCGCTTCTGACTCTGGTAGATGTTCCGGGCTTCCTGCCGGGAACCGAGCAGGAGTATGGCGGCATCATCAGGCACGGGGCGAAAATACTCTATGCCTACAGTGAGGCCACTGTGCCGAAAGTGACTGTGATCACCCGTAAAGCCTATGGCGGAGCCTATATTGGTATGTGTTCCAAGCATCTCGGAGCTGATATTGTTCTGGGTTGGCCCAACGCTGAGATAGCTGTCATGGGTGCTGAAGGTGCTGCCAATATTATTTTCGCCAAAGAAATTAAGGCAGCTGATGATCCGGAAGCCAGACGCCAGGAGAAAATTGACGAGTATTCAAAATCAATGATGAATCCATATGTAGCAGCCGCCAGGGGTTATCTTGACGATGTCATCCTGCCGGAAGAAACCAGACAGCGACTGATTTCATCTTTTGACACACTCCGGGGCAAACGCAGTTCAGTACCTGCCAAAAAGCATGGCAACATTCCATTGTAAGGGAGACAGATGATATGGATTTTAAAAATTTGACTATGATGGACGCCGTCTGGCTATCAATATTTTCGATGGTGGTGGCCTTTCTGGTGCTGTTAATTATCTCTTACATGATTGATCTGGTAAAAATAATCCTTTATCGCAAGAAAGATGAAAAAAATGATGTCAAGCCGGATGATAACAAACCGGCTAACAACAGCCCGCTTTCACGCGCTGAAACACCTCAGGCTGCGGATCAGGCGGATGGCAGAACAACGGCCATTATTGCGGCAGCAGTAGCTGCCTTTTTGGGAAAAGACAGCCGCTTCGTTATTAGAAAGATAAACCGTCATCAGGCGCCCCTGTCCGCATGGGAGGCGGCGAGTATTTCAGATACACAAAGACGTTCGTTAGAGAAGGGAAGATGAAGAAAATGACCAAAACATTTCGTATAGTAATTGACGGCGTGGAATATCATGTCGATGTAGAAGAACTTAGCAGCGGAACATCCGCAGCGACAGCAACAGCACCACGCAGCGCACCGGCTCCTGTTGTCTCAAGTGCACCTGCTCCGCAGGTGGCTCCTTCTGCTCCTTCTGCTCCGGCAGCCAAAGCTGCCGCAGCCGGTGGAGAAGCAGTACTTGCTCCTTTGCAAGGAAAGATTTGGGATGTTGCGGTCACTAGCGGGGATAGTGTCAAAGCAGGAGATACTCTTGTTGTTATTGAAGCCATGAAAATGGAAAATGAAATAGTTGCTCCACACGATGCCGTCGTCGGTGATATTCATGTTAAAAAAGGTGATGCTGTTAAATCAGGCGATCTGCTTATAAGTTTGCAGTAGGAGACCACTATGCTGGATATGATTGTTGATTTTTTAAAGAGCACCGGCTTTGCGGAACTCTTTTCTCTGGACACACCGCTTTTCGGAGTTATGCTGCCGGGCAAGCTGATTATGGTCACCATAGCTTGCCTCCTGATTTATATGGCGATCAAGAAGGGCTTTGAACCATATCTGTTGCTGCCGATAGCTTTCGGTATGCTCCTGGTTAATTTACCGCTGGGCGGTCTGATGTCCGGTCCGCTGGGTACAGAAGCCGGAGGCCTGCTTTACTATCTCTATCAGGGAACAAAACTGGGAATTTATCCGCCCTTAATCTTCCTGTGTATAGGCGCCTCAACAGACTTCGGTCCGCTGATTGCCAATCCAAAAAGTCTGCTTCTGGGCGCAGCGGCACAGCTGGGAATCTTTATAACCTTTATCGGAGCTCTGGCTATGGGCTTTACTCCTCAGGAAGCGGCCTCAACAGGTATTATTGGCGGGGCCGACGGACC